>NZ_CP016771.1:0-611544 GCF_002288005.1 Candidatus Nanopelagicus hibericus
TATGTTCGCCCCCTATCCACAGATTCTCCCCTCTTTGGCTAGAAATAGAAGTTTAAAGGGCAGGTTTAGACCACAGCCTGTGGATAACTTTGTGGGTAACTTTTAAAGGGCTTTTAGCCAGGATGTGGGTGATTAGATGGCAACGCTTGCGCAGGTTGATCTGCAAAAACTTTGGGAGCAGGTGGTCTCATCCGTCTCTACCCCGCAATACAGCGCATTCTTAGCAAGAACTAAGCCGCTTGGTTTACTGCCAGGTGCTAGTGATGAGGGATCAAATCTCTTGTTATCAGCTCCGGATCTTTTCACTAAGGATGTTTTAGAGACCAGGCTGCGTGGAATTTTAACTGAGGAGTTAAGTAATCAATTTGGTGAAAAAATAAATATTGCGGTCACTGTTACTAGTGAGGGTAAGGGTGAAAATTATGATGAGGGTGATAATGATGGTGAGCAAGATTTCACTCCAGAGGTGATTGAGACACAAAATTTACCTAAGGTTGGTGTTGGCAGAAACTCCACCTCATTAAACAATAATGAAAGTGCGCAATTAAATCCAAGATATGTTTTTGAATCATTTGTTATTGGTGCCTCCAATAGATTTGCCCACGCAGCTGCGGTGGCGGTGGCAGAGGCGCCAGCAAAGGCTTATAACCCGCTATTTATCTATGGTGAATCTGGGTTGGGTAAAACCCACCTATTGCACGCTATTGGTGCTTATGCCAAAGAGTTGTATGGCTCAGTTCGGGTGCGCTACGTCTCATCTGAGGAGTTCACAAATGATTTTATTAACTCCATCCGCGATGACAAGGCTTCAGTCTTTCAAAGACGTTATCGCGACTTAGATATTTTATTAGTTGATGATATTCAATTTTTGGAGAACAAAGAGCGGACACAAGAAGAGTTCTTCCACACCTTCAACACCTTGTATAACGCTAATAAACAGATAGTTATCTCCAGTGATCGGCCGCCGAAACAGTTAACTACTTTGGAAGATCGCCTGCGCTCTAGATTTGAGTGGGGATTAATTACCGATATTCAACCACCAGAGCTTGAAACCCGTATTGCAATTCTTCGTAAGAAAGCTGCGCAAGATAAATTAAACGCACCGGATGAAGTTTTGGAGTACATCGCAAGTAAAATCTCCACAAATATCCGTGAGTTAGAGGGGGCGTTAATTCGCGTCACTGCATTTGCCTCTTTAAATCGGCAAGGTGTTGATTTATCACTGGCAGAGATTGTGCTTAAGGATTTAATTCCGGAGGAGGGTGGCCCAGAAATCACTGGACCAACCATTATGGCCCAGACCGCCTCCTACTTCTCACTCTCAGTTGATGATCTTTGTGGCACCTCAAGGTCTCGGGTTCTAGTCAATGCCAGACAGATCGCGATGTATCTTTGCCGTGAGATGACAGAGCTCTCTTTGCCGAAAATTGGTCAGGCTTTTGGGGGAAGAGATCACACCACAGTGATGCACGCCGATCGCAAGATTCGCCAATTGATGGCTGAAAGACGCTCGATCTATAACCAGGTGACTGAGTTAACCAACCGGATCAAGCAGCAATCTAAGAAGTAGGGTTTTAAGACAACTAAATATCGAAAAGTGTCCCCAGATTAATACCCCCAACTTGGGGATAAGATGTGGATAAGTGTGGATAATGTTTTTTGAGGGTTTTTAAAAACTTGATTTAAACAAGGCTCCCACACCCTCTCCACAGCTTTGGGGGAAGGTTTTATTGCGTCTGACCTGCGGTTTTGTTAAAAACCCACAGTTTGATCTCTGGTTATTACTAACCACTATATAGAGATAAATAGCTGGGTGGCAGCGAACTGTTGGATAAAACTTTAAGTAGTTAAGATTTCTAAATTATAAAAGTTAAAAATAAAGGAAGCGGGCGAAAAGGTGAAGTTTGTAGTTGAAAGAGATGATCTAGTTGATGCTGTCAACTGGGTTTCTAAATCAATCTCTAATAGACCTATCACCACCGCCTTGCTTGGAATAGTTATTGATGTGCAGGATGAGATCACATTATCTGGCTCTGACTTGGAGACTGCAGCTAAAGCAAAGTTTAAAGCTGACGTTTCCCAAAAAGGAAAAGTTTTAGTTCCAGGAAGATTACTTGCTGAAATATCAAGGGCCCTTCCTGCAAAACCAGTCAATTTTAATTTAGAAGGAAGCAGGGTTTTAGTAACAGCAGGAAGTGCGAAATTCACATTACCAACCCTGCCATTAGTTGAGTATCCAACCCTGCCAGAGTTACCAAGTGCTTCTGGAAGTTTAGCTTCAGATTTATTTGCAACCGCAGTAAATCAAGTAGCGATTGCAGCAGGTAAAGATGACTCACTACCAACACTAACTGGTGTATTTGTGGAGATTAATAAAAACCAAATCACATTAGCTGCGACTGATCGATACCGCTTAGCGGTTAGAGAGTTAACTTGGAGTGCTAAAGATGCCAACATCGAAACCACTTCATTATTACGCGCCCGTACCTTGGCGGACGCAGCTAAATCTTTAATCGGATCAACCCAAGTGACAATCTCTTTGGCACCCACAAACACAAATGAAAAATTAGTAGGTTTTGTCGCCGAAGGAAAAAGTATGACCTCAAGAGTTTTAGATGGCTCCTTCCCCCCATTTAGGCACCTACTGCCAAATGATTCAACCGCAAATGCAATTATTGAAGTGGCGCCATTTTTAGATTCAGTACGAAGGGTTGCATTAGTCACCGATAAAACTGTGCCACTTAGGCTTAATTTCTCAAACAACACATTGCAATTAGAGGCTGGTACTGGGGATGAAGCTCAAGCCAGTGAGAAGTTAGATATTAATTATAAAGGTGAGGATATAAATATCGCTTTTAATCCAACCTTTTTAACAGATGGATTAAATGCAATCAGCACCGCATTTGTACACATCGCATTTACTGGCGCAAATAAACCAGCGGTATTAACTGGCCAAACTGAGGCAGGAAGTGCGCCAATCACTAATTACAAATACTTATTAATGCCAATGCGCTACTCCTCATAATTATTTAATTTTAATTTAGTGTTAATCACCAACTTAAACCTCACCAACTACCGCTCCTACACCTCACTTGAGCTACAACTTCAACCCGGTGTTTCAATATTTATTGGTAAAAACGGTGAGGGTAAGACCAATATTGCAGAAAGTATTCTCTATTTAACCTTTTTAAGCTCACACCGAGCAAGCGGAAACACCCCTTTAATAAAACTAGGCAACAACAGCGCTTATATTCGAGCCAAAGTGAAGTACCCAGAGCGGGAGGTGTTAGTTGAATTGGAGATAAATAATGAAAAAACCAACCGTGCAAAAGTAAATCAAAATCCAGTCCGCAGCCAAAAAGAGATATTTGGGATTGTGCAAACCATCTACTTTTCACCGGAGGATTTAGATATTGTTAGAGGAGATCCAAGTGAACGAAGAAGATTTATCGACCAACTACTAACTTTAAGATCACCCCGTATTGCTGGGGTGATTACTGATTATGAAAGAGCGGTAAAGCAACGAAACTCATTACTAAAAACCCGGGCATCAACTGATGCGCTAGCCCCCTGGGACAAGCAGGTAGCAGAGTTTGGTGGGCAATTAATTGCACTTCGGCTATCTGCTTTACTAAAGTTAAAGCCATTATTTAACGAGGTTTATCAGCAGATCTCAGATACAAAACCCGCTCAAATAATCTATAAATCCAGTATTGAAAATCCAACAACAGATGCTTTAGAAAACACAGGTAAAATTATGGAGCGGTTAATTACTAATCGTGGCGCAGAGCTAGAGCGAGGATTAACCCTAGTTGGCCCCCACCGAGATGATCTCACTTTGATGTTGGGTGATCATTTGGTTAAAGGCTATGCAAGTCAGGGTGAGTCTTGGTCTATTGCATTATCTTTAAAACTTGCCACCTATAATTTATTAAAATCAGAGGGCTTATCACCAATTTTAATTCTAGATGATGTTTTCGCAGAGTTAGATGAGGAACGCCGAGAGAAGTTAGCCTCAATAACTCAAAGCGCGGAGCAAACATTAATCACAGTGGCGGTGGAAAATGATCTTCCTAAATCTATTACTGGAGTGAAGTATTTAGTGAAGTCAGGTGTGGTGAGTAAAATATGAAACGGGATCTAGCAAAAGAGCTATATAAATTTTATCGCTCTGGTTTTCGAAAAACCCAAAATAATGATCAAACAAATGAAAGCAGAGAAAAAAATATTGATCCACAATCTCTAGAAGCTGTTTTAGCCGAGATGGTGGCGGGTAGAAATTGGGGACAAGGTATTGCAGAGGGAAATCTTTTTAGTAATTGGGCGGAGGTAGTTGGTGTTGAGATCGCTGAGCACACAACACCTATCTCATTAGTTGATGGCAGGTTAACAATTCAATCAACATCATCTGCTTGGGCAACCCAAATGAGACTTATGCAAAATGAGTTGTTAAAAACTATTTCAAATTCAGCGCCGGGTGCTCTAGTTGAGGAGTTAAATATGATTGGCCCACACGCGCCAAGTTGGAAACGAGGGCTTCGTTCAATAAAGGGGGCTAGAGGGCCGCGAGATACCTACGGCTAGTATCCACCCACAAAACTTGGCTAAAAGCTGCGCATTTCACCCACAAACCCTTAATTTGAGTATTTCTAATCTTGATATCCCGATAAGATTATGGGGTGCGCCGGTCTAATAACGGCCAGGATCACCTATAAGAGATTTTGGGGGTATACCAGTGGCGACTAAAAACACCGCAACCCAAGCTCAATCTAAGAAGGAACACAAAGGGTATGACGCATCAAATATCACTGTACTTGAAGGATTAGATGCGGTTAGAAAAAGACCAGGTATGTATATCGGCTCAACTGGTGAGCGCGGGCTACACCATTTAGTTTACGAAGTAGTTGATAACTCAGTTGATGAAGCACTTGCTGGTTATTGCAATGAGATCAATGTTATTTTGCAAAAAGATGGATCAGTTAAGGTCATAGATGATGGCAGAGGTATTCCAGTTGATATTCACCCAGTTGAAAAAAAACCAGCGCTTGAGGTTGTCTTAACTGTTTTACATGCCGGTGGAAAATTCGGTGACGGTGGCTACTCAGTTTCAGGTGGATTACATGGTGTTGGTATCTCAGTTGTTAATGCATTAAGCACCGACCTGTCAGTTGAGGTAAAACGTGATGGATTTAATTGGCACCAAAGCTATAAATTAGGTGTGCCAACTACGCCAGTAAAAAAGGGCAGTAGCACACAAGATTCTGGCACAACGGTAACCTTTTGGCCATCAAAAGACATATTTGAAACCACAGATTTCTCATTTGAGACATTGTCGGCGCGTTTTCGCGAGATGGCATTTTTAAACAAAGGATTAGTTTTAACTCTAACTGATGATCGCACCGGACATGTTGATGATAAAGGAAATCCATTACATGTTAGGTATGAGTACGCTGGTGGAATTATAGATTTTGTTAAACATTTAAATTTATCAAAGGGTGCAACTCACAAATCTGTGATCTCTTTTATCACCGATGACAGCAAACACAAAATGAGCCTGGAAGTTGCAATGCAATGGAATACTGGATTTTCAGAATCTGTTTACACCTTTGCAAACACAATTAACACTCAAGAAGGCGGCACCCATGAAGAGGGCTTTAGAACCTCACTCACCTCAATAGTTAATAAGTTTGGTGAGGAGTGGGGATTTATTCGAAAGAAAGAGGATCGCTTAACAGGTGATGATGTGCGTGAGGGATTAACTGCAATAATCTCAATTAAAATAGCTGAGCCACAATTTGAGGGACAAACCAAGACAAAATTAGGTAATACTGAGGCTAAATCCTTCACCCAAAAAGCAATGAATGACCACCTAACCTCTTGGTTTGAAAAAAATCCAAGTGAGGGAAAAGATATTGTTAGAAAATCAATAGATGCAGCCGCAGCCCGTGTTGCTGCTAGAAAAGCAAGAGATCTCTCCCGTAATAGAAAAGGATTACTTGAAGGCCGAGGCATGCCTGGAAAATTAGCTGATTGCCAATGGACTGAGCCAGAAAAGTGTGAGTTATATATTGTTGAAGGTGACTCCGCTGGTGGTTCAACTAAGGGCGGCCGTGATTCACGTTATCAAGCAGTGCTTCCAATTCGTGGAAAGATTTTAAATGTTGAAAAGGCAAGAATTGATCGCGTCTTACAAAATAATGAGGTGCAAGCCTTAATTACCGCACTCGGCACCGGCATTCATGATGATTTTGATTTAGCAAAGCTGCGATATCACAAAATTATTTTAATGGCAGATGCTGATGTTGATGGCCAACATATTAGAACCTTGCTACTTACTTTGTTATTTAGATTTATGAAGCCGTTAATTGAAAACGGTTTTGTTTATTTGGCTCAACCACCATTATATAAATTAAAGTGGGGCGGCAAAGAACCAGTCCAGTACGCCTTCAGTGACAAAGAGCGAGATGGTTTTATTCAAATGGGATTAGAGAATGGGAAGAAATTACCAAAAGAGGATGGCATCCAAAGATTTAAAGGATTAGGTGAGATGCCAGCAAAGGAGTTGTGGGACACCACAATGGATCCAGCAACTAGAGTTCTAATTAAAGTCACCTTAGAGGATGCAGCTGCGGCAGATGATTTGTTCTCAGTATTAATGGGTGAAGATGTTGAATTGCGAAGATCTTTTATCCAACGAAATGCTAAAGATGTCAGATTCTTGGATATTTAATTATGGATAAGACGTTTACCGATAATGAAACTGAACATGGACGTGATCGACAAGAGTCGGTAGATCTGCAAGTTGAGATGGCTAGGTCATACCTAGATTACGCAATGAGCGTAATTGTTGGTAGAGCGCTACCGGATATTAGAGATGGTTTAAAACCAGTACACCGCAGGGTTTTATATGCAATGTTTGATGCTGGTTACAGACCAGATAAGGGTTATTACAAATCATCTCGAATTGTTGGAGATGTGATGGGAAATTACCACCCACATGGTGATACCGCTATTTATGACGCAGTAGTTCGCTTGGCACAGTTCTGGTCACTTCGCTATCCATTAATTGATGGCAATGGAAACTTTGGCTCCCCTGGTAATGATCCAGCTGCTGCAATGCGTTACACCGAAGCTCGGCTTGCACCACTTGCAATGGAGATGATGCGAGACATTGATGAAGAAACAGTTGATTTTATTCCAAATTACGACGGCAGATCACAAGAGCCAACAGTTTTACCATCTCGCTTTCCAAACTTATTAGTAAATGGATCTGCCGGTATTGCAGTTGGTATGGCAACAAATATCCCACCACATAATTTAAATGAGGTTATTGAGGCGACATGTTTTGCACTAGAAAACTCAGAGATGAAATCTGATGAGTTATTAAAAAAACTAATGGGAATTGTTAAGGGTCCCGACTTTCCAACCAAAGCATTAATTGTTGGCAGAGGTGGAATTGAGGATGCATATCGAACCGGCCGTGGCTCAGTAATTATGCGAGCAGTTGTTGAGGTTGAAGAGATTAATAAGCGCACTTGCCTGGTTGTGACCGAGCTTCCTTATCAAGTAAACCCAGATAACTTAGCGTTAAAAATTGCAGAGCTGGTCAAAGACGGCCGGATTAAAGGAATTGCAGATGTTAGGGATGAAGGAAATGAACGTTTAGGACAAAGATTAGTAATTGTTCTTAGAAATGATGCGGTAGCAAAGGTTGTCTTAAACAATCTCTATAAACACACCCAATTACAAGATTCATTCGGTGCAAATATGTTGGCGCTAGTTGATGGCGTGCCAAGAACTTTGCGGCTTGATGAGTTCATCCGTTACTACATTGAGCATCAAGTTGAGGTAATTGTCAGACGAAGCAAGTACCGTTTAGTTGAGCGGGAAAAAAGAGATCACATACTGCAAGGTTATTTAAAAGCCCTTGATGCGTTGGATGCAGTAATCGCCTTAATTAGAGCAAGCAAGACGCCGGAAGAGGCCCGTTCTGGGTTGATGAAATTACTTTCAGTAGATGAATTACAAGCGAATGCGATCTTGGATATGCAGTTGCGCAGAATCGCAGCTTTAGAGCGGCAGAGAATTATTGATGAACATGATGAATTAATGAAGGAGATCAAAGAGTTAAAGGTGATTTTAGCTAGCCCTGAAAAGCAGCGAACCATAATCAAAAGTGAGCTAACAGAGGTTGGTTCAAAGTATGGCAATGATCGACGTACCCAAATAATCGCAGGAGATACCGATTTGTCTGTTGAGGATTTAATTCCTGATCAAGATGTGGTGGTGACAATTACCAAAGGCGGGTACTCAAAACGGACTAAGGCTGAGGCTTATCGGGCTCAAAAACGTGGCGGTAAAGGCGTAAAGGGAGCGGCATTAAAAACCGATGATGTAGTTGAACACTTCTTTACTGCAAGCACACACAACTGGTTATTATTTTTTACCAACAAAGGGCGGGTATATCGTGCCAAAGTTCATGAACTACCCGATGCAGGAAGAGATGCCAGAGGACAGCACGTGGCAAATCTTTTAGCATTTAAGCCAGATGAGTTAATCGCTCAAGTTATTGCAATCTCAGATTACTCAACTCAACCTTATTTAGTAATTGCCACAAAAGCTGGCATTGTTAAGAAGACACCATTGGTTGAGTATGACTCACCAAGAAGTGGTGGCTTAATTGCGGTTTCACTTAAAGCAAATGATGAGGTGGTCTCAGCAACATTAGTAAGTGACAAGGAAGAGTTGTTATTGGTTTCAAAGATGGGAATGTCACTTCGGTTTGCAGCTAATGATGAAAACCTTCGACCAATGGGAAGAGGAGCAACCGGTGTTATTGGGATGAAATTTAGAAAAGGTGACAACCTATTAGCGATGGCAGCAATTAGTAGTGATAATAAAAATTACGTATTTACTGCAACTAATGGTGGTTATGCCAAACGAACAAAGCTTGAGGAGTATCGAACTCAAAACAGAGGTGGAGTTGGAGTTAAAGCTGCAAAGATTAACGAAAATTCTCGAGGTGTATTAGTAGGGGCGATGATTGTGCAAGAAAGTGATGAGATTCTTGCGATCTCATCAGCTGGCACAGTAATGCGCACACCATTGACACAAATCAGAGAGACTGGCAGGGACACCTTGGGTGTAAGGCTGGTTAACCTAGATGCTGGAATCTCAGTAGTATCTGTTACTCGTTTAGTTGATGATCTTGATTAAGCGTAATAAGTAGATAGATGATGAGGTATCTATAAGTACTTTTGGATAGGAAGTGCCTACTCAGGTAGCCTTCACCAGCAATATGGGCCTATAGCTCAGCCTGGTTAGAGCGCTTCCCTGATAAGGAAGAGGTCTGTGGTTCAAGTCCACATAGGCCCACCCTGCACGCAATGCGGGGACCTAGCTCAATTGGTAGAGCACCGCCTTTGCAAGGCGGGGGTTAGGGGTTCGATTCCCCTGGTCTCCACAAGTATTTATATTTATTAATTTAAATATAAATTATTTTAGATAAAGAAATGAGCGCAACAATGAACTCAGCAACCCTACACACCTCTATGGGCGATATTGTGATTGAACTATTTCCAAACCAAGCACCAAAAACTGTTGCAAACTTTGTTGAGCTCGCAACTGGGGCTAAAGAGTGGGTTGATCCAAATATTGGCCAGAAGGTTAAGACAAATCTTTATGACGGAACTATTTTTCATAGAGTAATTCCAGGATTTATGATCCAAGGTGGTGATCCACTTGGAAGTGGTATGGGAGGACCTGGATATAATTTTGCTGATGAGTTTCACGGTGAGTTAAATTTTGATAAGCCATACCTACTTGCTATGGCAAATGCTGGGCCGAATACCAACGGCTCACAATTTTTTATAACTGTAGCAGCCACAACTTGGCTAAACCGTAAACACAGTATTTTTGGTGAGGTTAAAGATGATGCCAGTCAAAAGGTAGTAGATGTGATTGCTGGCGTAAAAACTGGGGCTAATGACAAACCTGTGCAAGCTGTAAAGATTACATCCGTATCATTTAAGTAAATGCCAAAATCTTTAACTAGAGATTTAGTTGTTTTTATCTCTGGTTGTTTTGTATTAAGTTTAATCTGGCCAAGTCTGCAGTATGAGTTCGCACTCTACGGTCTGGCTATTGAAAACGGTCAGTGGTATCGATTATTTACTGTTGCCTTAGTTCACGGCGGCTGGATACACCTACTTTTTAATATGTTAGCGCTTTACTCACTTGGCTTTAATATTGAAAACTACTTAGGTAGAGGCAAGTACATCTTTATTCTTATCACCTCACTTTTATTTGGCTCAATCACCTCCTACCTCTTTAACCCGTTAACCAGCATGGCGGTCGGCTCTTCCGGCATGATCTTTGGGCTTTTTGGCTGCCTACTTATTGTTGGCAAACGATTGGGCGCGAATCTAAAAGAAGGGGCAGGATTAATTGCATTAAACCTTGCTATTCCCTTTCTCATCCCTGGAATTGACTGGAAGGCCCATCTAGGTGGGCTGCTCGGTGGCGGCCTTGCCACCCTGGTGGTTAAGCCTAAAAAGAGCAGCTGGGAATAAACTCCACGCTTAATTAGTTCCTGTAGATAGCAACCTTGAGCCTATCTGGCTCAACCTTTTGACTAGATGGGGGCTCAAGGTTGAAAATAGGCCTATGAAAAGGGGTTAGAACCTCTTTTAAAAAGGATAAAACTTAAAAAACAGGAGGAAGTGAAAAAAATGGCAAGAGCGGTCGGAATTGATTTAGGAACAACTAATAGCTGTGTTTCAGTATTAGAGGGCGGTGATCCAACTGTTATTGCAAATGCGGAAGGAGCAAGAACCACACCTTCCATAGTTGCCTTTGCAAAAAATGGTGAGGTATTAGTTGGTGAGGTTGCAAAGCGACAATCTGTAACCAATGTGGAGCGAACTATTCGCTCAGTTAAAAGACATATGGGTACCAACTGGACTCAAGATGTTGATGACAAGAAGTACACACCTCAGGAGATTAGCGCACGTATTTTAATGAAGTTAAAACGTGATGCTGAAAGTTATTTGGGCGAGACAATATCTGATGCGGTAATTACTGTTCCGGCATACTTTAATGATGCCCAACGTCAAGCAACTAAAGAGGCTGGTGAGATTGCTGGTCTTAATGTGCTTCGTATTGTTAATGAGCCAACAGCTGCTGCGCTCGCCTACGGTTTAGATAAGGGTGACAAAGAGCAAACTATTCTAGTTTTTGACTTAGGTGGTGGAACATTTGATGTTTCACTCCTTGAAATTGGCGAAGGTGTGGTTGAGGTTAAAGCAACCAATGGTGATAACAACTTAGGTGGAGATGATTGGGATCAAGCATTAGTTGATCACCTGGTAAAAACCTTTGCTGCTAAAAATGGAATTGATTTAACAAAAGATAAGATGGCGATGCAACGTGTTCGTGAAGGTGCTGAAAAGGCAAAGATTGAACTTTCATCCTCTGCTCAGACCTCAATTAATCTGCCATACATCACGGTTGATGCTGAGAAGAATCCACTTTTCTTAGATGAAACTATTACTAGGGCGCAGTTCCAAGGATTAAGTGCTGACCTACTCGAGCGATGCAAAAAGCCATTCCAATCAGTATTAAAAGATGCTGGAATCCCAATTGCAGATATTGATCATGTAGTTCTAGTTGGTGGATCAACTCGTATGCCAGCTGTTGTGGATTTAGTTAAATCATTAACTGGTGGCAAAGAGCCAAATAAGGGAGTTAATCCAGATGAGGTAGTAGCTGTGGGCGCTGCCTTACAAGCTGGTGTTTTAAAAGGTGAAGTTAAAGATGTGCTTCTTCTTGATGTCACACCTTTATCACTGGGTATTGAGACTAAAGGTGGGGTATTTACCAAGTTAATTGAGCGAAATACCACTATTCCAACAAAGCGAAGTGAGATTTTCTCAACCGCTGATGACAATCAACCTGCTGTGCAAATTCAAGTATTCCAAGGTGAGCGCGAGATGGCTGCTTACAACAAAAAACTTGGCATGTTTGAGTTAACTGGATTACCACCAGCACCACGTGGTGTCCCACAGATTGAAGTTACATTTGATATTGATGCAAATGGAATTGTTCATGTCTCAGCTAAAGATCTTGGAACTGGCAAAGAACAACGGATGACAATTACCGGCGGCTCTGCTTTATCTAAAGATGATATTGAGCGAATGATGAAGGATGCTGAAGCTCATGCTGATGAGGATAAGCAACGCCGCGAAGAGGCAGATGTTAGAAACTCAGGTGACTCACTGGTTTATCAAACTGAAAAGTTCTTAAAAGATAACGCCGATAAGTTTAATGAGGGTGAAAATGCTACTAAAAAAGTTGAGCTTGAATCTGCGATTGCAGAGTTAAAGAAATCACTCGAAGGTACTGATCTTTCAGCAATCAAGAGTGCAACTGAAAAAGTTTCGGAGATCAGTCAACAACTGGGTGCTGCTTTATATGCAGCAAATGCTGCGCAAGCACCAGCAAGTGATACTCCTGCCGATGATGGTGTGCAGGATGCTGAAGTTGTGGATGAGCAAAAGTAATGAGTGAAGAAAACTTAGCTGCGTCAGAGAAGGAACTTTCTGACGCAGTTGATGAGGTTTTAAGTGAGGCAACTGTTGTAGTTGATGAGGTGGCAACTTTAACCGCTGATCTACAACGGCTGCAGGCAGAGTATGCAAATTATCGAAAGCGAGTAGATCGTGATCGAGTGGCTACAACTGAGTTTGCATTTGCAGCGGTATTAATGGAGTTTTTACCTGTACTAGATGATCTAGATCGGGCTGCCGAGCATGGTGAATTAACCGGTGGTTTTAAAGCGGTTGCTGATCGTATTAACGGTATTGTTGAAAAATTAGGGCTAACAAAGTTTTCTGAAGCACCTGTGCCATTTAACCCTGAGATTCATGAAGCGCTAACTCATGAAAGCTCAGCAGATGTTACTGAGCCAACCGCCTCAAAGATTTTACAACCAGGATATAAGTTTAAAGATCGGGTAATTAGACCAGCACGGGTTGCTGTTAGTGATCCAGAAATATCCGCGTAATTCAAGGCTTTTATGGCTGCCAAGGATTTGTATGAAAAGGATTACTACCAAATTCTTGGTGTAACAAAAAACGCAGATAGTGATGCAATAAAAAAACAGTATCGAAAACTTGCCAGGCAATTACATCCAGATAAAACAAAAGGTGATAAAAAGCTAGAGGATAGATTCAAAGCGGTCTCTGAGGCCTATGACATATTAAGCGATGATAAAAAACGACGCGAGTATGACGACGCCAGAGAGGCATTCAAATCAGGTCGGATTTCATCTGGATTTAATGGTGGTGGGCAAGGTTTTAATGGCGGTGACTTCTCAGATTTATTTGGCTCAGGTGGGGATATTTTTTCAACATTATTTGGTGGTGCCCGTCAGCGTCACGGCGCTGATCTACAAACTGAAGCCTCAATTGGATTTAAGGACTCTATCTATGGCACAGAGTTAAATTTAAGGCTAGCCCCGCAAGGATCTACGCCAACAAATATCACTACCAGAGTTCCTGCTGGGATTAAGGATGGCGCAAAGATAAAAATTAAAGGCCGGGGTGCACCAGGGGCAGCAGGAGCTGGTGATTTATATGTATTAATCCATGTGACACCACACTCAATATTTTCTAGAAAAGATGAAAACATCCACCTAACTTTGCCAATTACATTTGTAGAGGCGACATTAGGTGCTGATATATCAGTTCCAACATTAGATGGGGATGAAGTAACAGTTCGTATTGCACCTGGCACTCCGTCGGGTAGAACACTCCGAGTAAAAGGGCGCGGAGTTAAAAAAGGCTCAACTACTGGGGATTTAATGATCACTCTAGATGTGAAAGTTCCACAACGTGTTGATGGCGCAGCTAAAAAAGCGGTTGAGGAGTTTGCTAAAGCGACAAAGGATTTTAATCCCAGGGATGAATTATTTGAAAAGGCTAAGTTATGAATAACGAGAATCCAATCCCACAAGATGAGGCAGTTTATGTAATCTCAGTTGCATCCCAGCTTTCTGGATTGCATCCACAAACCCTTCGCCAATACGACCGCCTAGGAATTGTTTCCCCAAATAGAACAGTTGGAAAAAATCGTAGGTACTCACTCCTAGATATTGTGAAATTACGTAATGTTCAGCGCTTGGTTGGTGAAGGAATAAACCTTGCAGGAATAGCCAGAATTATGCAATTGGAGGAGGCGGTGGCAAATATGTCACTAGAGGTGGCAAAACTTAGAACTGAAGTAGACGCACTGCTTGAGGCAAATCCACCAAGATCATTAGTCAGGCGAAGTGAACAAACTGTTGTTCTTTATCCAAAAGATTAATAGTAAGTAGAGATAGGCTCACCTATATGTCAGCTAAAGATGCACTAAAAAATGAAATATTAAAAAAAGCTGTAGTACATGGAAAAGTAATTTTATCTTCAGGTAAAGAGGCGGATTACTATGTTGATCTACGCCGAGTTACTTTAGATGCAACAGCTGCGCCATTAGTCGGTGAGGTAATGCTGGAGTTAACCAAGGATTTAGATTTCCAAGCTGTTGGTGGCTTAACACTAGGAGCTGATCCCGTGGCAACAGCAATGATGCATGTAGCAGCAAAAAGTGGCCGCAAATTAGATTCATTTGTAGTTAGAAAGGCAGAAAAAGCACACGGCTTACAACGAAGGATTGAAGGCCCTGATGTAAAAGGACGCAGGGTCTTAGCTGTTGAAGATACCTCTACAACTGGTGGATCAGTTTTAACAGCGGTTGAAGCCTTAAAGGAAGCGGGCGCAATTGTTGTTGCAGTTGCAGTGATTGTTGAAAGAGGTGCGGCACCAAAAGTCAAAGAGGCAGGATTTGAATACCGTGCGGCATACCAACTAACTGATTTAGGTTTATAGCTAAGGCCTTTTTCTTCTTTTTAATATTTCTATACCTATTGGCAATAAACTAAGTGCAATAATCAATGCAACAATCGGTAGAAGGAATTGATCTACAGAACCTTCAATTTTTTCACCTAATAAGTAGCCAAGTAAAATAATTCCATCGGTCCAAATTATTGCACCGATTACATTCCAAAATATAAAAACCTTGGTTGGAATATTAACAATTCCAACTATTGGATTTATTAATGTTCTAACAAATGGAATAAATCTTGCTAAAATTAAAGCTTTACCAATACCGTATTTTTCTAACCATTTTTCTGTCTGCACAACCCTTGCCTGAGTGAAAAATCTTCCATCTGGTCGATCAAATAGTTTTCGCCCATACTTTGCACCAAACCATCTGCCGACAAATGATCCAACTATGGCTGCAATTGGTGCGCCAATAAATAATTCTAAGGTTGGCAGCTGATTTCCATTTAATAACGCAGCTCCAGTGCCAGATGCTGCAATACCAGCAACAAATAAAAGGGAATCTCCTGGAAAAGCTAGGCCAAGTAGCAGACCGGTCTCAGCAAATAAAATGGCTAAGATTCCAATCAAGCCAAGGTCAGTCACAATAAAGTTGGCATCAAAGAGATTCATATAGGAGTTGAGGGTATCTGCCTCAGATAGGGAAAATAAGCGTGATTTATCCACGGCATACCTCTTTATTTGTAAAAAGGGCTCTGGGTATGCGTAAACTCGCCCGTCGTTAGTAATGTGCTCAAAGTTGAGCCCTACCCAAGGAGAGTTCTTTGAATCTTGTCCAAGTAAGCGGAAGTAATCTCACCTACGTATATGTAATTTTAGGAATCTCACTGGCAGCACTTGCCATCGCCTTCACTCTTCGCGCCCAGGTTCTAGCCCAGGATGAGGGCACAGCAAAGATGCAAGAGATTGCAGCAGCGGTACAAGAAGGAGCTGCGGCATATCTATCTCGCCAATTTAAAACACTCTCAGTATTCGTGGCGATAGTTTTTGTGTTGTTATTTGCCCTTCCAGGTGAAACAGATATCAAAATTGGTCGATCAATATTCTTCCTAGTTGGCGCAGGTTTTTCTGCCCTAGTTGGTTACAACGGTATGTGGCTTGCAGTAAGAGCGAATGTTCGTGTAGCGGAAGCAGCCCGTAAGAAATCTGCAGAGCGCGCCGTACAAATTGCATTCCGAACTGGTGGCGTTGTTGGTATGACAACAGTTGGGCTTGGTCTGCTGGGCGCATCTTTAGTTGTAATTATTTATAAAGAAAATGCACCATCTGTACTCGAAGGATTTGGTTTTGGCGCCGCGATGCTGGCGATGTTTATGCGTGTTGGTGGTGGAATCTTTACAAAGGCTGCGGATGTTGGCGCAGATTTAGTAGGAAAAGTTGAAAAAGGAATTCCAGAGGATGATCCACGTAATGCGGCAACTATTGCAGACAATGTTGGCGACAATGTTGGAGATTGTGCTGGAATGGCCGCAGATCTATTTGAGTCTTACGCCGTAACTCTTGTTGCTGCACTCATCCTTGGAAAAGCTGGATTTGGTGATGCCGGTCTTATCTATCCATTGATAGTGCCCGCAATTGGAATTGTTACTGCAGTTTTAGGAATTTTCTTAACCAAACTGCGTAAGAGTGATAAAACTGCAATGACTGCGATTAATCGCTCATTCTTTACCAGCGCAATTATCAGCGCAGTATTAGTTGGATTTGCAACCTTTACATATCTTCCAGATTCATTAATGAATATGTCAGGTTTGTCTGCTGAGGCTCAAGGGATTGATATTAATCCAAGAGTATTTGCATTGGGCGCAGTATTAATTGGTATTGCACTAGCTGCAGCTATTCAAGTACTAACCGGCTTCTTTACTGAAGTTGGCAAGCGTCCAGTAAATGATGTAGCAGCCTCTTCAAAGACTGGGGCTGCAACAGTAATTCTTGCCGGTGTTTCAGTGGGATTTGAATCAGCTGTTTACTCTGCCTTATTGATAGCAGGCGCAGTATTTGGAGCATATTTATTGGGCGCCGGCTCTGTTGTGCTTTCACTATTTGCTGTTTCCTTAGCAGGAACAGGATTGCTAACAACTGTTGGCGTAATTGTGGCAATGGATACCTTTGGACCAATCTCAGATAACGCACAAGGTATTGCTGAGATGAGTGGTGATGTTAAGGGTGAAGGTGCAAAGATCCTTACCTCACTGGATGCAGTTGGAAATACAACTAAGGCGATTACAAAGGGTATTGCAATTGCAACCGCTGTTTTGGCAGCAACTGCATTATTTGGAGCATTCACTGATGCAATTAAGAACTCTGTTCTTGAAAAAGGTTTGGTAGTTAAAGATCAGGTTCTTTCACTGCAAGGTGTATTAGATGTGGCAGATCCAAGAAACTTAGTTGGATTAATTATTGGCGCAGCTGTGGTCTTTATGTTCTCAGGCCTTGCAATCAACGCTGTTAGCCGTGCTGCTGGCGCCGTAGTTGTTGAAGTTCGCGCACAATTTAAGAAGTATCCAGGAATTATGACTGGCAAGGTAAAGCCTGAATACGGCCGTGTAGTTGATATCTGTACACGTGATTCATTACGTGAACTTGCAACTCCAGGATTACTTGCCGTTATGGCTCCAATCGCAGTTGGATTTGGTTTAGGCGTGGGCGCACTTGGTGCCTACCTTGCTGGATCAATTGGAACTGGCACATTAATGGCAGTCTTCCTATCTAACTCAGGTGGAGCTTGGGATAACGCAAAGAAGATGATTGAAGATGGCAAGTTTGGTGGCAAAGGCAGTGAAGCTCACAAAGCAACAATTGTTGGCGACACTGTTGGTGATCCATTTAAGGACACAGCTGGCCCTGCAATTAACCCGTTGATTAAGGTAATGAACCTTGTTGGTTTGTTGATTACCCCTGCAATTGTTGGTTTCACATTAGATGATAATCAAATGATGAATACGGTGATTGCACTCCTTGCAACCTTGGTAATCATTTGGGCTTTGGTGCGAAACCGCAAACGCGCAACCGCCATCGCTTAAAGCTTTATCTCTTCCCCATTTAAGTTAAGAAGGAAGTACTTTGGGAACAAAGTTAGTAATTGTTGAGTCCCCTGCAAAGGCGCGCAAGATTGGCTCCTTTTTAGGGGATGAGTATGTTGTTGAAGCATCTGTGGGTCATATTCGCGATTTACCACAACGCGCAGCTGATATTCCAAAAGAATATAAAAAGTTTGCCTGGGCAAAAGAGGGTGTAAACATTGAAGAGGAGTTTGCACCTTTATATGTAATTAACCCAGATAAAAAATCTAAGGTGGCAGAGTTAAAAGAGTTAATGAAGGATGCTGATGAATTAATTCTGGCAACGGATGAAGACCGCGAAGGTGAAGCGATCGCATGGCATCTAATTGAAGTATTACGGCCAAAAATTCCAGTTAGGCGAATGGTTTTTCATGAAATTACTAAAGATGCAATTCAAAAAGCTGCTAAGGAAACTCGAGATCTTGATTATCGATTAGTAGATGCTCAGGAAACCAGGCGTGTATTAGATCGCCTTTATGGATATCGATTATCACCAGTTTTATGGAAAAAAGTTATGCCAAGAATTTCAGCAGGACGTGTTCAATCAGTTGCAACTAGATTAATTGTTGAACGCGAACGTGAACGAATGGCCTTTATTTCTTCTAGTTGGTGGGATTTAGCAGCAGCATGTGATGCAGGATTTTCAGCAAGGCTTTTATCTTTAAATGGTAAGCGGGTCGCTGCTACAAATGATTTTGATGCAAATGGTGGAATAAAAGATAAATCTGCTGCAAATATTTTATTACTTGATGAAGCAGGTGCTAGAGAATTAGTTCAATCATTGCAAGGTCAATCACTAGTTGTTAAATCATTAGAGGAATCTCCAAGAACTGAGCGGCCAAAACCACCCTTTACAACCTCAACTATGCAACAAGATGCTGGATCTCGTCTTGGCTGGGGAGCACAGTTAACAATGCGTATTGCCCAACGGTTATATGAAAACGGCTATATCACCTACATGAGAACAGATTCAGTAACACTTTCATCTTCATCAATTACCGCTGCAAGATCATCTGCACAAGCACTTTATGGAAAAGAGTTTGTGCCAGCAACCCCAAGAGTTTATGAAGGCAAAACAAAAAATGCTCAAGAGGCGCATGAGGCGATTAGACCAGCAGGTGAATCATTTAGAACCCCTGGTGAATTAGCACCAGAGTTATCAAGAGATGAGTTTGCACTCTATGACTTAATTTGGAAGCGAACTATTGCTTCCCAAATGTCAGATGCTAAGAAACAACAGATGCGAGTTGATTTTGATGTTAAAACTAAAACTGGTGCCGATGCAATATTTCGCGCAAATGGATCGGTAATTACATTTGCTGGTTTCTTAGCAGCCTATGAAGATATTGTTGAAGATAAGGCAGATGTTGAAGATACAGATCGTAGATTGCCAGCAATGAGTGTTGGTGAAAAGATAAAGGTAAATGAATACAGCTGTGAGGGGCATGAAACAAAGCCGCCAGCAAGGTATACCGAGCCAACATTAGTTAAAAAACTAGAGGAGCTTGGAATTGGCCGGCCATCAACCTTTGCTTCAATTATGCAAACTATTCAAGATCGTGGATATGTTGCAAAACGTGGCCGGGCATTAGTTCCTACATTCTTAGCATTTTCAGTTACAGGATTATTAGAGCAGCACTTCACAAAGCTAATTGATTACGAATTTACCGCATCTATGGAGGAGGATTTAGATCGCATTGCAAATGGTGAAGAGGAGAGAGTTGCTTGGCTAACTAAGTTTTTCTACGGCACAGAAAATAATCCAGGATTAGCTGATTTATCGGCTGATCTAGGCGCAATTGATGCGCAAGCAATTAACACCATGAAGATGGGTGAAGATATTGAAATCAGAGTTGGCAGATTCGGTGCATATCTACAACAAGGTCAAGGGGATGATCGTAAGTTTGCCAATATCCCAGAGCAGATGGCACCTGATGAATTAACACTTCCTGTTGCAATTGAATTATTAGCCAAACCATCGGGTGAGCGAAAATTAGGAGTCGATCCGGGAACTGGATTAGAGGTCATCGCAAAATCTGGTCGCTTTGGTGCATATATAACTGAGGTCTTCCCTGAAGAGATAGTTGAAGAGGGCGCGAAGAAAAAACGTAAGAAAAAAGATGCACCAAAACCAAAAACTGCCTCATTACTTTCAACAATGTCATTAGACACAGTTGATTTATCTGACGCGCTTCGTTTGCTGTCTCTACCTAGATCTTTAGGTTCATATCAAGATGAAATTATTACTGTTCAAAATGGTAGGTATGGCCCATACATGAAACACGGCGCAGATTCACGAACTCTTACAAGTGAAGATCAATTGTTTTCTATTGGCTTAGAAGAAGCAATTGAAATATATAAACAACCAAAGGTAAGAAGACGTGGCGTAGCAAAGCCACCACTAAAAGAATTGGGTAAAGATCCACAAACAGAACGTGAAGTAATTGTGAAAGATGGCAGGTTTGGTGTGTATGTAACAGATGGTGAAACAAATGCAACATTAAGACGTGGTGATGCGGTTGAGTTACTTACATTAGAACGTGCTCTTGAGTTACTTGCGGGACGTCGAGCTTGGGAGATTGAAAACCCAGGTGGATCAAAGAAGAAAGGCAAGAGAGCGAAGAAAAGTGCACCAACACTTACTGAGAAAACTGTGAAAGGTGCGGGGGCGAAAAAGAAAGCCAAAAAGGCAGCAACTGGTGTTGGAAATGCACCAAAATAGCGGTCGCTAGTCACAAGTAGACTTCCATCATGTCTTTGCCATTTCCAGCAGCACCTGCGCAATCTGAATCAAGAAGTGTCCTTGCAATTCCAGCATTTAGAAAACTTTGGCAAGCGATGGCTTTTTCATCCTTTGGCGACTGGCTTGGACTTCTAGCCTCAACTGCATTAGCTCAACAACTAGCAGGTGGTGATTATGCCAAGGCAAACTTTGCAATTGCAGGCGTATTTATTGTCAGGTTGTTACCAGCAGTAATCTTAGGTCCATTTGCTGGTGTTATTGCAGATAAGTTTGATCGTAGAAAATTGATGATTATTTGTGATGTTTTACGCTTTTCCCTATATCTTTCAAT
This sequence comes from Candidatus Nanopelagicus hibericus, assembly GCF_002288005.1. NCBI lineage: Bacteria > Bacillati > Actinomycetota > Actinomycetes > Candidatus Nanopelagicales > Candidatus Nanopelagicaceae > Candidatus Nanopelagicus > Candidatus Nanopelagicus hibericus. The sequence goes on from NZ_CP016771.1 coordinate 21,073, forward strand.
ACCAATTGTTGGAAACTACTTTTGGCTATATACCGCATCGATTCTGGTGGAAATTGTTACCTTATTCTGGTCGCCTGCAAAAGAAGCATCAGTTCCAAACCTTGTTCCTAAATCTAAATTAGAGAGTGCTAATCAGGTATCACTTCTTGCAGCATATGGAACTGCTCCAATTGCTGCGATTTTGTTTTCTACTCTTGCATTATTTACAGGTGCAATAAATGCAGCTTTGGGAAACACCACACCAGCATCGGCTGCAGATCTAGCTCTTTATATAAACGCAGTGAGTTTTCTATTTTGCGCGTACACAGTTTGGCGCTTAAAGGAGATTCCATCAGGGCCAAGTCAGAAGTTAAATTCTTCTTCAATTGGCAAATCTCTTTGGGAGGGCTTCTCATTTATCAAAGGCTCTAAAATTATTAGAGGTCTAATCTTTGGAATGCTTGGTGCCTTCTTTGCAGCAGGCGCCGTAATTGGACTAGCTCGAACCTTTGTCGATGATCTACAAGCTGGTGAAGCTGCTTATGGAATTTTATTTGCGGCTGTATTTTTTGGGCTAGCACTAGGTATCTCATTTGGGCCAAGGGTATTTGCACAATTTTCTAGAAGAAGATTATTTGGAATTTCATTAACTATTTCAGGATTATTATTAGTAATTCTCTCCTTGGTTTTAAACCTAGTACTTGCAATCTTTATCACCGTTTTACTTGGCTTATTCTCTGGCATCTCTTGGGTAATTGGATTTACCATGCTTGGGCTTGAGGTCGAAGATGAGGTGCGAGGAAGAACCTTTGCATTTGTTCAATCAATAATAAGAGTCTCACTAGTTTTAGTTTTAGCAATTTCACCATTGGTAGCAGCTGCAATAGGTGAACATACCTACTCATTTAGAACCACAACAGTTACCTATAACGGCGCTGCCTTTACGATGTTTTTCGCCGGATTTATTGCAGTACTAGTTGGAGTTATTTCATATAGACAAATGAGAGATCGACCAAATGTTTCACTTTTAAGTGATATTAAATCAGCATTCCGTGGTGAGTTAGGTGCGATCACAGGTCAGGTGACAAGTGGAGTATTTATCTCATTTGAAGGCGGCGAAGGTTCTGGCAAATCAACTCAAACAAAATTGCTAAAAGATTGGCTTGAGAAAAATGGTGAAGAGGTTTTATTAACTCGTGAACCTGGTGGAACTACTTTAGGTAATCAATTACGGGATATTTTGTTGGACAATAAAACTGGCGTGATTTCACCTCGTGCTGAAGCTTTGATGTATGCAGCAGATAGAGCCCATCATGTTTTCTCTTTAATTAGACCTGCTCTGCAAAGAGGTGAGATAGTAATTACAGATAGATACTTTGATTCATCAATTGCATACCAAGGGGCTGGAAGAGTATTACTGCCAAGTGAGGTAGCAAGAATTTCTAGATGGGCAACAGAGTCTTTAACTCCAACTTTAACTGTAATCATGGATCTACCAGCCGAGATCGGCTTAGGCAGATTGCATTCAACTGATCGATTAGAGAGTGAACCATTAGCTTTTCATGAAAGAGTAAGGCAAGAGTATTTAAACCTTGCCCACCTTGATCCTGAGCGCTTTTTAGTGGTGGATGCATCTTTAACTATCGAACAAATTCATCAAATTATTATTGAACGAGTAGGCGCCATTAAAACTTTAAAAAGAAACCTGAAATAACTGTGAGTGTTTTTTCATCTTTGATTGATCAATCTCAAGTGGTTGAAATCTTAAAAGATGCTGCTCAAGCAGCTCATAATTCAAATGATTTAAGCCAAGTAATGACAAGTACCTGGCTTTTCACCGGCCCACCTGGCTCAGGGCGCTCAAATGCAGCGATTGCATTTGCTGCAGCTTTAGTTTGCAAAGAGGGTGGTTGTAGTAAATGTAACGATTGTCTGTCAACAATTCTTGGTACGCATGCAGATGTTGAATTGATTAAAACTCAAGGTTTGTCTATAAAAATTGATGAAGTTAGAGAATTGATAACCAGAGCTTCTTGGTCACCATCTGTTGCAAATTATCATGTTGTTGTAATTGAAGATGCTGATCGTTTAACTGATTCTGCTGCGAACGCACTACTTAAAGTAATTGAAGAACCAGGCTTAAGAACTATTTGGTTGCTTTGTGCTCCAACTTTAACTGATGTTTTGCCAACTATAAGGTCAAGGTGTCGACATCTTTCATTGCGAACACCATCTACCAAAGCAATAACTAAATTATTGATTGAAAGAGATGCAGTGGACGCTAAAACAGCAGAGTTTGTAGCACGTGCTTCAGGTGGTCATATTGGACGAGCAAGAAGATTGGCCACAGATGCTAACGCAAGAGAAAACCGGGCAAATATTTTGAAACTACCTTTAATGATCAAAGATATTGCTTCAGCATTTAAAGCAGCTCAGCTTTTAGTAGATGCAGCCAAAGCTGATGCACTAACTGATGCTGAGAAGAAAGATGAAGATGAAATTTCGAAATTGAAAGAGGCTTGGGGTGCTACAGGTAGCAAAATGGCTAGTGGTGGTTCAAAAGCTGTGAAGGAGTTAGAGAAAGAACAAAAATCAAGATCAACAAGAATGGTCAGGGATTACTTAGATCGAGCACTCCTAGATCTTGCAACGCTGTATAGAGATGTACTGCTTCTTCAATCAAACTCAACAGATTCACTAATTAATCAGGATTTAATTGAACAAATCAAAATAATGGCTACTTCGACTAATCCAGCCAAGACTCTTGCCAAGATTGAAGCGATCTTAAAAACCCGAAGAAATTTGGCCCAAAATGCAGCACCTTTATTACTTATTGAAGCATTGATGTGTGAATTACGTTAAGAAAATGGTAATTAGCACCCTCCAAAGTAAGGCAAAATACTCTCATGCGACTTGACCATGTTTCCTATGTTGCTTCCCACGATCAGATCTCTGATGTTGTTAATCGAATTGGCTCCCAAATTGGAACCGCATTTGTTGATGGCGGAATTCATCCAAAATTTGGAACCAGAAATTTCACGGCCCCTTTGCTTAATGGACAATACATTGAAGTAGTTTGCCCATTGGATCATCCAGCAACAGATGCAACTCCATTTGGAAATGCAGTTAAGAAAAAAGCTGATGCAGGTGGTGGTTGGTTAACTTGGGTATTTAGTTCAAGTGATTTAGGAAAAGTAGAAGAAAAATTTGGGAGAAAAGCCGCAGATGGATCTAGAACAAGACCTGATGGTAGTGAGCTGAAGTGGAAGCAAATTGGCGTAAAAGACATCATGGGTTCTGGTGAATTACCTTTTTTTATTCAATGGTTGACAGATAAGCACCCTTCAAAAGATGGTAATTCCGTTGCAAAAATTACTAAAATTGTCATTGCTGACGATGAAGAGTTAGCAAATTCTTGGTTTAAAAATGAAATTAACTCTGGATTAACAGATATTCAAATTGAGTGGATAAAACCTGAGTTGAATGAAGGAGAAAAAGGCATTGTAAAAGTTGAAATTGGTTTGAAAGACCATTCAATAATTATTGAATAGGCATTTAAATTTAATATCAACCGTTCAATTCCGAAGTATTTTCTCGAAGCCCTTAAATAGGTCATCGCTAGTCCAGCTATTTTCAAGCAGATAATCAGGCTTCATATCTAGTAGTTCAATAGAGGAATGCGCTCCTGTCGCAGCAGCCATTACAAATAGATCAGAATTCTTGGCGGACAAAATATCACGGGGGCTATCGCCAATAACTAGACCAACTTGATCCTCAGCAAGAGAGTTTTTTGCATTCTCAATAACCAAATCCCTATTCCAATCCTTTTCTGTGGAATAAAATAAATTATTTTTGTCAAAATATTGCAATAGATCAACATGACTTAATTTAATTAATGCACCATTCAGACAATTCCCCGTTCCAATTGCGAGCTCAATATTTGGAGACTCATGTAGCATAATTAAAGTCTTCTTGATCTCGCCAATTACCTGTGTTTTACTCTCCCGCAAAGAACTGGGTAGTAAAAGAGAATACTCATTGAGAATCTGTGTAATCTCATTGAAGGGGGTCTCCATGTTTATTGATTTGAGCAGATATTGGGCGATTTCGTAATCAGTAAACCCGCTTAATTTTTTTCGTTCAATTTGAACTTCCTGACCAGCGAATTTAGATACCGCGTTAGCAAAAGGAACTGCCGCGGCTCCATGTGTCTGTAACAATGTACCGTCTATGTCCCAAAATATTTTTATCTTCTTATAATTTTTTGCTCTTTGCATATGGAAAGCATATCTTTTTTGACGCATATTTTTAAATATCTCCAAATAGATCTTTGTTTCAAAGGGAATCTGAGGTAAAATTCCTCAAAAGTATGCAAATACTCTATATACTTAGTTCATTAACTAACTAGCGCTGATTGTAGGTTTAATACATGACATCAAAAATTATCGAAATAGGCTACGGTAATGTAAAACGAGTTAAAATCGGCGGGAATGGAAAATTAGTTCTTATTGGTGGTCCGTGTGCAATAGAGAACAGAGATCACGCATTGATGATGGCAGATCAAATTTCAAAAATTTGTGACGAACTTGGTGTTGATTGGGTGTACAAATCATGTTTTGATAAAGACTGTAGATCGTCACCAGATAGCTTCCATGGAGTTGGCATCGACCAAGGTTTAGAGATTTTATCTGAGGTAAGAAATGAGTTTGGCATACCGGTTACGTCAGATTTCTCTGATCCTGCCTGGGCTGCAGCAACTGGGGAAGTTTGTGACCTTGTGCAAGTTCCAGCATATTTATGTCGACAAACCTCAATACTCCGTGCTGCTGCAAAAACTGGTAGACCCATACACTTAAAAAAAGGACAATTCATGAGTCCATGGAACATGAAGAACTCAGTAAAGAAAATAGAAGCAGCTGGTGGAACCCAGATATTATTGGCAGATCGCGGAACTTTCTTTGGATACAACATGCTTGTAAATGACATGAAGTCTTTTGCAATAATGGCAAAAACTGGTTATCCAGTATGTTATGACATAACCCATTCAATTCAGATGCCTACATCTATGGGAGAAATATCAGGTGGCGAACGTGAATTTATACCTCCGCTAACTCGAGCAGCAGCAGCAGCAGGAATCGATGCAATATTTGCAGAGATACACAATGATCCTCCCAACGCATTATCTGACCCAAACACAGTTTTAAATATTGCTCACCTAAAGCATGTGCTGGGCCAAGCCCGCGACATTCACAATTTCCGGCTAGAATTACTTGAAAAATACGGGGTTGATAATGTCTACTAATGAAATAGTAAGTTCGAGAATGATCAAAATTAATAGCTTTCCAATATTAGACGAAAATGTAAGCTTGAAGTCTGCGCTGGATAGCATGAGTAAATATTCACTTGGAGTTGCTTGTTTTGTTAATAAACAAAACCAGTTTGTTGGTATTTTAACTGACGGCGATTTAAGAAGACTTATTCTCAATAAACAAAGCCCACTACCAGCCTTACTCATAACGTCTGCCATTGAATTTGGAACTAGATCTCCAAAAAATATAAAAGAAAACGACACAATAAGTAAGGCAATCGCATTGATGGACGAAAGTCGTATATGGGATCTTCCTGTGCTAAATGAGCTTGGAAATGTAGTAGGACTTTTAAATCGCCATAATTTATAAATATGATGCAAAAAATAAATGAAGTTACCATTCTAATTCCAGCAAGGTTAAATTCACAAAGGCTACCTAACAAATTACTACTCGAAATAAATGGCTTACCAATAATTGAGCATGTACGACGACGAGCTGAATTAAATGAATTCGGAGCGGACGTATATGTTGTATCAAATGACAAAAAGATATTGAAAACTATCTCGGGATATGGTGGCAAAACACTACAAACTCATAGAAAACATCTAAATGGCACCAGCCGGTGTTCGGAAGCAGCCGAACAGTTAAAATCGAAATTCTATTTAATTCTTCAAGGCGATGAAATACTGGCTCTACCACGACACATCAACCAATTAATAAATGAATCTATCAATAAACCAAACTCAAAAGTAATTAATTTAATATCGAAGCTAGAAAAAGAATCAGAATTGAAAGACAAGAATATTGTTAAATGCTTAATAGGTATGAACAAGCAAGTCATCGCACTTTTCCGAAAATCTCCACTAACCTCAAAGAGTAAAACACAAATGCAACTAATATATAAAGTACTCGGCATGTTTCTTTTCGAATCAAATACATTATCCCAAATAGCTAAGCAACCTATTCAACCACTGGAAAAAACTGAACTAATTGAACAATTACGACTTCAAGAAATCGGAATAACTATAAACTCTTTACTAGTTGATATATCTCTTGAATCAGTAAATATAGCCTCGGACCTTTCTAAGGTGAAGAAAAAACTGAAAAACGATAAAGAACAAAAACAGATCTTGGCTAAAATTCTCAATTATGAAAATTAACAATAATATTTATTCAGACTACACAACTTTTATAGATACTTGTAACAAAATCTTTGAAGTTTTTTCAAAATCAGATGTGGCATTATCTCCAATACTGAGCATAAGTAAACCGATACCAGAAGTTATAAAGAAAAAGCAAAGAATTATTCAAAATGTTACTAAAGAAAAGTATTACAGCTATATTGTAACTTTTATACCGTGCATTCTTATCAATTTACTTGTATCCATTTTGCATCATTTTTATCATTTACAGTACTGGCGGCAATTCCCATTTAAAAAACTTGCCAAAACTGAAATAATCTTTGTCTCACATTACACAGGGCAGGAAGCAAAAGTGGACGAAGATCCGTACTTTGGAACACTTCCACAACAGTTGAATGAAAACAAAAGACCGAATCTTCTTTTATATATAAATCATAATAAAGGTAATCCATCAAACCTCAATTTAGAAACGGAGGCACAAAAATTAAACAACTTACAATATATTTTACCAAAAACTGTTAACACAAAAGAATTCTTAAAGTTATATATAAGTATTTTTGGAAACCTTAAAGAAATCATGTTCCATGTAGTAAAAAAAGGGGAGAAAAGTAAGCGCGAGAAAACATTAATGTTAGAACTTGCAATTCAGCAACTAGGCTTAGAATCCATGTCACAAACCATATTAGCGAAAAACATCGAACAAATAGTTGGTCAAACTGAAGCAAAGAAAATGGTCCTGACTTATGAAGGTCATAGCTTCGAAACTTATGTAGCCAATAAATTAAAGAGTAAGATTCCGAATCTGGATGTGTGTGTTTACCAGTTCGCACCTGTTGTTCCGGCGCAAAATTCTTTTTTTAGAAACCTTCATTACCTTAATAAAAATATAAGAGTATTTGTAAGCGGTTCGCAATATAAAGAAAATATTCTAAGGAGAACTAAATTACCTTCTAGCGCATTAACTGTTATTGGTTCTAGGAAAAATAGAGCAGAGAAATTGTCTTTCACTGGAAGAAAAGATGTAACTGTAGTATTTGCTGCCGAGGGCTCAAAAGACTCTCTTATGGAATTTATAAATTTAGCATTCTATTCTTCTCTAGAGAATCCTGGTACCACATTCATCGTGCGGGCTCACCCAGATTCTGCTGATTATAAAAATGAATTATTCAAAAAAATGGGAAATCATTCTTCAAATTTCTATTTATCTAAAGATTCACTTATAAATGATTTGCATAAAGCAACCCACTGCGTTTATCGAAGTTCATCTGTCGGTCTTGAAGGACTGATGTATGGAGTGATACCAATACATTATGCGGCGGAAATGAATTCAGTTCTAGATCCTATTAACACGCTAGATCTACCACATCTGCAATTTACAGATATAGATACTTTCAATCAAAAAATCAAAGAAATTTCCAAAAGTCATATAGAAATAGATGAGCAGCAGTTAAGAGATTATAGGGAAGTTTTTAATGGATACTTTGAGCCTTTGAAATTGAACATACTTAACTATTAGTTTTCATTTATTTATTCTAAATTCTAAAATATGGGTAGCATCTTTTTTGGTGAATACAAGTGACGTGACGTCTAAAAAAAGCTTAGATATGGTAATCATATCTGTTAAGAACTTCAAAGATCTCAAATCTTTGCTAATCATCGCGTTAATTGTGGAACCTATAAATCTCCAATAAAATGCTAGTACAGAAAGCTCTTTATTTGTTAAGACAAAAAATAATTGTATGTAAGTATGAAGCACAAAATAGGTTAATTGGAAATGATCTTCAGGATATTTTTGAAATATAAACTTGCTTGAAGGGCTAAAGAAAAGTTTTCCATATTTAAGATTCTGGAAAGAAAAAAATAGATCTTCGCCAATAGCGTGGCGTATTTTGTCAAACGGCACATTATATTTTTTAGCTAACTCTGCTTTCCAAATCGAAGCACCATTCAACCATTGAGTTTCAATAACTTCGTGGCTACTCATATAACTTGCGTTATAGCCACTTTTATTTACCTGCCCTAAGTTTTTATCTGAGCTTAAGAACAATTTCTTCATCAATTTATACTGTGATTTTCGAACAGATGCATAACTTGGAGCACAAGACATCCCGATACCAGCAATTTTGTTTTGTTTAGAAAGTCTTGATATATCAACAAATACATTTTCAATGGAATCGGGCAACAAAATAATATCGTCATCAAAAAAAGCTATCCAATTTAGGTTTTCAGAAAAATACTTCAGCCCAAGTTTCTTCTGAATAACTTGTCCACTACTTGATAAATGCACATGCTTCAAATTTAATTTATCCGTATATTTTTTTATTACTTCAGTTATGTCGATTCCTGAAGATGCAATTACCACTTCTATTGGCAATAATGACAAATTGCTTACAGATTCGAGAAATTTATTAAGCTGCTGTGGCCTGTCTTTTGTTGCCACTAAAATCCCATAAATTGGCAAAAGAACTTCTTGACTATCTATATTTGTAGTTCTGTTATTCATAAATGTAGTTTACTCTTTCCTAGTGAGTAGCGTATTCGATAAAAATGAATTTCTAAGATTTAGTAGTACGGAAACGGATTTCCTGGTTTTAGGAGGCACGGGGTTATTAGGGTCAGAGTTTGTAAATGAATTATCAAAGACTCACTCGGTTGCTGCAACTTTTCATGAGGTACAACCTTTTAAGGTTGGTCGAGTAAACTGGCACAAACTCAATGCCATCGATTTAGTTTCAATCAATGAACTAATCTATCTATTGCGACCAAAGGTCGTTATCAATTGCATAGCTTTAACTGATATTGATAAATGTGAGTTGTACCCAAAACTTGCCGCAGATCTAAATCATTTATTGCCCCAAACACTAGCCAAGATTTGCTCCGAGCTTGGAATATATCTAATCCACATCAGCACAGATCACTACGATTCATCATTAAGAATTCCTCGGAAAGAGCAAGATGTTGTATTTGGAATAAATCAATATGGAATAACCAAAATGCAGGGTGAAAATTCAATCCTAGATTTGAATGTTTCAGCTTTAATTTTACGCACTAATTTTTTCAGCTACTCACTGTTGCGAAGTAATTCATTTCTTAATTGGATAGTCAATAACTTAGAAAAGGATCAAATAATTAAAGGATTCACTGACATCGAGTTCTCACCTATTTCAATCGCTGAATTGATTAGTTGCACTTTTGCACTACAAGAAATGAGAATTAGTGGAATAGTGAATGTTTCTAGCAATAAATCTATTTCAAAATACGATTTTATAAGCTTAGTTGCAAAAGCGTTTAATTTTGAAGCAAACTTAATTGAACCTTCAGTGAGCGATGAAGTCAAAGGCAGAGTTAGGCGCCCAACTTATATGTCGCTAGATAATGAGCGATTATCCTCTATTATGCATCGTAAAATGATTTCATTAGATAGTATGATTGATCAAGTGAGTGACGGCTATTTCAATAGTCGGTCCAATAAAAAGTAGATTGGTAGTTTGAATTTATGGAGACATTAAAAAACAAAACGGTGATGATTACTGGTGGAACTGGTTCTTTTGGGCAGTCATTCGTGAGAAAAATACTAGAGGAGAACGAAGTTGAATCCGTAATAGTTTTTAGTCGTGATGAACTTAAACAATTTGAAATGCAGGCTAATCTAGACAACCAGAAAGTTAGATTTGTTTTAGGCGATGTAAGAGACTATAAACGCCTTTTGGAAGTTTCAACCGATGTTGATGTCATAATTCATGCAGCAGCAATGAAACAAATAACCGCAGCTGAGTTAAATCCTATTGAAGCAATAAAAACTAATGTTCTAGGAGCCGAAAACATAGTGCGAGTAGCAATTGAAAATGAAATCAGTTCAGTTATTGCATTAAGTACTGATAAAGCTTCCAACCCAGCAAATTTGTATGGTGCTACAAAATTATGTTCAGACAAATTAATCATTGCTGGTAATAACTTGACTCGAGATAAGTTACCGATTTTTTCTGTAGTTCGCTACGGTAATATTCTTGGATCAAGGGGAAGTGTGATTCCATTATTTTTACAGCAAGCCAAAACAGGAACTATCACTATCACGAATGAGAAAATGACCAGATTTTGGCTCTCATTAGATGATGGAGTCGACTTTGTTTTAAAAAGTATCAAAACTATGCAAGGAGGGGAAATATTTATTCCGAAAATTCCAAGCTTTAGAGTAATCGATGCTGCCAAAGTTGTTGCGCCAGAAGCAAAAATTAATATTATTGGAATACGGCCAGGCGAAAAACTACATGAAATTATGATCACAGAAGATGACTCATTCCACACTCGCGAATTCGAGAATTCTTATGTAATCCTCTCCCCTGACTTGATAAAATCAAATTCTTATAAGAATTCTGGAAAACCAGTAGCCGAAAATTTTAGATACTCAAGTGACACTAATGCACTATGGCATACCCATGAATCATTTAAAGAGAAATTAGCGAGTATCGGTCTTGTTTAGTCGCACACTTATAATTATGGCCCATCCGGATGACGAAATTCTGGGGTGCGGAGGACTGTTAGCAAAGCATTCAAAGTCCATTACATTCCAAGTTTTATTTTTAGCCGAAGGCAGTAGTTGTCGCTATGACAAATCGGATTTAGAGAAGGCTAAAATTTCTATAGCCGAGCGTGAAAAAAGTGCGAAGGAAGCCTTAAGCATTTTTGAACCCGACCGAATAAGTTTCACGAACTTACCATGTGGCCGACTGGATCAAGTTCCTATTTTAGAGATGAATAAAACCATCGAATCACATATAAAGGATTTTAAACCTTCAACAATTTTCACCCATTCTGAGAATGATACGAATAGTGATCACCGTAGAGTTGCAGAATCTGTTTTTATGGCAAGTCGCCCAGGAGCATTAAATACGGTTTCGAACGTCGTGAGCGCTGAAATTCCATCTTCGTCAGAATGGAATTTTAACCAACCATTTCAGCCAAACTACTTCATAAAACTGACTGACAGTCAATTGAATATGAAAATCGAAGCACTCTTAAAATACAAATCTGAAATTCGAGATTATCCATTTCCTCGTTCGCCAGAAGGTATCTCGGCATTCGCACGATACAGAGGAATCCAATCAGGCAATGAATTTGCTGAAGCTTTTCGAATAATTAGGAGCATAGAAAATTCATGAAGGATTGAAGATATAATTGAGAATTTTAATGACTGGTGCAGGAGGGCCTTCAACTGAAGCAATTTTGAAATTATGGAGTCCTAAACATGAACTTTTTTTTACTGACGCCAAAATTGATAGCATCACTCCTCAGGTTTCAAGTGATAAAAGATTTTTTGTTCCCTACGCGACTGATGAACAGTTTCTGCAATCAATTACTAACTTAACAAAGAGACTTCAGATAGATATCTTGATCAGTCAAGTTGATGAAGAATTACCAATAATTGCAGGAAATAAAAAACTATTTAATCCAACTTTACTATTAATACCGGATGAGAATTTCATAAACCTTTTTCTAAATAAATTGCAGTCGGGGATTAAAATGAATGAGAATAAAATTTTAGAACCAGGCACTAAAGTATTGAATAATGAATCAAAATTTGAGGGCCTTCCTGTAATTTTTAAACCCTGTTTTGGACGTGGATCTAGAAGTATTTTTCATGCAGAAACACAAGAAGAGTTCGAAGCGTTAAAGAATTATTTGCTGACTCAAGAAGAATTATTTATCACGCAACAAAAAATTCATGGAGACGAATATTCAGTTCAAGTTCTTGCGAATTCAAGAGGAATCTTGAAGGGTATAACTCCAATACTTATAAAAGGAAAAAGAGGTAGCACTACGAGTGGAGTTGTTTCAAATAATAGTGAGGTGATTAAAGCATGCTTAAATTTTCATGAAGTATTCAAGACAAGTGGTACATATAACATTCAACTTATGTTAAACAAAGACCAAGCCTATATTTTCGAAGTCAACCCCCGTGTTTCTACCACTATGTGTGTTTCTTTATTCGGAGGATCAGATCCAGTAGATATCTATTTTGATAGTGGTATTGAAGAAAACATAAAATTCTTGTTGGAAGGTACAAAACTTCAGAGGCATTGGAATCATACTTTTTCTATGAATGGCAATTAATTTAACAAATGAAAATTCTTATAGTTGGAGGAACCCGATTTATTGGTAAAAACCTAGTGTCACTATTAGTAAAAACGAATGTTGAATTTGTCTTAACTTCTAGAAGAATCAACCCTGACGTACCACATTCGCAACAGATAATTTGCGAACGCGAGGAATTTACTAAAAGTGCGGGCAGCAAGCAAAAATTTGATCTTATAGTTGACTTTAATGGTTACAGTGCAAACCAATTTTACGATTTCAATTTACGAGCTTCTAAATCAAAGTATTTCTTTGTAAGTACTGCGTGGATTGATCGCCCAATTAATGCTGCACGTACGAACGATTCTCGTCCTTTAGCAAAAACTTTATTCAATTCACTCGAAACAAATTATGTCAAGGCAAAAAAAGAAGCTGAAGAGAAGGTAATAGAAAGTTATGGACATAATGCAACAATTTTGCGTTTACCAATCGTCTTGGGTTTCGATGATCATCATAAACGTCTCGATTACACTATTTACAGAATAAGAAATTCCAATAAATATATTTTGCCAAGTAATGGGAATAACATTTTAGAAACAATTCTTGTGAACGACGTATCAAGAATTATGTTAAAACTCATTTTGAATTCAGATAAAGACATTCCCAATTATTTGAACTTCAAACCACCCCAAAAAACAACTTACTTAAACTATGTAAGCAAAATATCATCATTTTTGCAGAAAGATACTGAATTTGTAGATATTGAAGTTGACGCATTCACAAAAAATTTGGGAAAAGTAGCAGTATGTGACCCTTTTTGGAGAGAGTCTGAAAGTGATGCAACGGGTAAGAATGCTTTTCAAATAACTAATTCACAACCGACCGGTATTAGCGATATCCTCCCTTATCTACTGAAATCGAATTTAATAAATGCAGTTCAACATGAAGCTTTCTTGCAAGAAAGGACATATTTTGCTCGAAACAGATAGTATTGACGACATAAAGGAATTTTTGAGTGCTCTAGGAAAAAAACTAGTTGCTTTTTCTCCCGAGAAAATTGAAACAGTAAGTGAAATTAATGAAAACTTGAAAACAAATATTGATCAAATTGCTCATGACTTTATGATTGAAAAACTCAATCTGTTGAGTAAATTGCCCGTCATTAGCGAAGAAGATCCTATATCCATTAGTAAACCAAGGCCAAATAAATATTGGATTATCGACCCCATTGACGGAACACGTAGTTTGGTTAATGGATATCAAACTTATGTTTGCCAAGTCGCATTAATTGAGAATGCAATGCCAATTATGTCTGTTGTTTATGAACCTGCGTTAAATAATTTTTACCATAGTATTAAAGGTCGAGGATCATACAAGAATGATCAAAAATTGAATTCAAACCCACAGAAGTTGCCCGATTCAATAATTGATAATTATCCCGAACCAATTTCATCGATTAAAAACTTGATCGAAAATACAAGCATATCTAAATACTTAGAATGTGGGAGCATAGCTCTAAAAATGTGCAGAGTGGCTGATATGTCTGCCGATCTATTTTTAAAGAAAACACGAGTTTTTGATTGGGATATTGCACCCGCTGCCTTGATTGTTCAAGAAATGGGGGGTGTAGTAAAAACACTGTCTGGCAATCAAATCTTATATGAAGGAAATTTTAAAAAAGATAATTTATTAGTGTCAGCCAACCAGTCAATACATGAATATACTTTGGGTAAAATTAAGGAATTGAATGGCTTTAATGATTGATAAAAGAAAATATGAATTATCAATAATCGTGCCAGTGACAAAAATGCATGGGCGTTTAGATAACTTCAAAAAAATGGTTGAAGATATAAGCAATTTTTCAATTCAATTAATAGTTGTTCACGATATAAATGACGATAAAACTGGACGCGAGTTGCAGATAGTCCTTAAAAATAATAAGAACATAAAATTGATTGAAGGAAAATATGGTTCAGCTGGTGGTGCACGTAATGCCGGCCTAGAATTGGTTAATTCCGAATGGATAGGATTTTGGGATAGTGACGATAAACCGGAAGTAGAGCAATACTTAGATTTAGTGGCAAAGATTAAAAAAGAACAAAATTTAGTCGGATACGGAAATTTTTTAAAAATTTCGGCCATGCCTAAAAAATTACAAAAATCTAAAAATTCCTTCAATGTCGAGGGTGCAACTAATTCTCTAAAGCCATATAAAAATCCAGGAATCTGGCGGTGGATTTTCGCGAGTGAGGTTCTAAAAAATACAAGGTTTCCAAACCTAAAACTCGGAGAAGATGTTTGCTTCCTTTTTTCCACCCTTCAAAAAGTGGATAAGATCACTAAATCGAGTCAGGTAGTCTATAAATATTTTGTAGATAATCCATTACAAAGTACTGAATTATGGAAAAATGACACTCGGATATTTCTCGTTATCAAGTTCATGAACGAAAACTTTATTTCTAATCAAAAGAACCAAAATATCGCCATCGGTTTATTGGTTAATCAATTTTACAGTAGTTTAAAGCTTGATAAATTACGGTATAAAGCTATTTCAATCAAATTATTTATAAAAATTTTCTTTAAGATGAATCTCTCTGAAAAGAAATTATGCGTTAAATTGTTGATCACAATTCCTTTAAATTTTTTGGAGACATGAAGTGAAAATAGGAAAAACAGAAGATAGCAATTTGCCAATTATATATATTCACGCAGGTCTTGGGAATCAATTATTTCAATTGGCCGCAGCCAATGTTTTGTGTGAGGATGGAAAATATTTGATCGACATTAGTAGTTTCAATAATTCAGAAGATTTTTTATCTAAATTTAGTTTTGGTAAGAAATTAAATATTCTTCCGATGAAAAAAAAGCAGTTCATGGAGCAGAAACTAATAAATTTGATTATTAGGGCCAATTATCGACCAAATAGGAAACAAAAAACACAATGGATTTATTTTCTTGCTGATATTGTTTCGAAAAATATTTTATCAAAAGTTTATTTGAAAGGAAGAACAATAGTTACATCTTCAAACTTAGGATTCGATGAGCAGTTAATCATTAAAAAGCCACACTCATATTTAATTGGTTATTTTCAATCTTATGTTTGGCCATCTAAGCCAATCAACAAAAACTTTTTTAAAGATATGCAGCTAATTAAAAGTAATTCTGATTTTGATTATTATCGTGAACTATCCAAAGTTGAGAAACCTTTAGTTGTTCACATTCGTTTAGGAGATTATCTTGCTCAAAAATCATTTGGAATTCTAAGTAAAAAATATTTTCATGATGCTATAGAAAGTTTATGGAACATTAATAAGTATAAGAAAGTATGGATATTTTCTAATGAGCCTGATAAAATTAAATCATATGTACCAAGCCATTTAAGTTCTTTATGTAGAACTATTGATTTAAATTTGAATGATGCCGCTGCTACTTTGCAATTGATGAAATATGGCCATGGGTACGTATTGTCTAATTCGACATTTGGTTGGTGGGGTGCATTTTTATCAATTAATGATGAAGTAGATGTAGTTGTTCCTAATCCTTGGTTTAAAGTAGCAGTCGATCCAGATCAAATCATCCCTGCAAACTGGTCCAGAATGAGTGGTTGGCCAATTCATAACACACTCCAAGGTCGCATTTAAAAATATTACTTAGAATTTATAAGATTAGTAATCGTAGAGTATAAATAATGTTATAATTTGTTCGTTCTTCCATGTGCTTACAATTTGTAAGTGCCTTGCGAGTCTTAATCTCAAATCACCACCAAGACGCGCATCATGTCTTGATAGGTTGATATATGTCATTTAAAGATTTAGGCGTTAACGCTGCGCTTACCAAGGTACTACATACCTCTGGAATCGAAAAGCCATTTCCAATTCAAAAAGCAACACTGCCTGATGCAATCGCTGGCAAAGATATTTTAGGTCGAGGTCAGACTGGCTCAGGTAAAACTCTTGCCTTCGGTCTGGCACTAATGACCAGACTTGCTG
Source organism: Candidatus Nanopelagicus hibericus (assembly GCF_002288005.1). Classification (NCBI taxonomy): domain Bacteria; kingdom Bacillati; phylum Actinomycetota; class Actinomycetes; order Candidatus Nanopelagicales; family Candidatus Nanopelagicaceae; genus Candidatus Nanopelagicus; species Candidatus Nanopelagicus hibericus. The sequence continues at coordinate 37,564 of NZ_CP016771.1, forward strand.
GAAGAACTGCTGCTTCTATGAGACCTCTTGCTTTGGTTTTATCACCAACTAGAGAGCTTGCAATGCAGATCAGTGATGTGATCGCACCGTTGTCACGATCAGTTAATTTAAATTCACAAGTTGTCGCAGGTGGACTTTCTTACTCAAAACAAATACAAGCTTTAAAACGTGGCGTGCCAATTGTGGTGGCAACTCCTGGCAGATTAATTGATTTGATTCAAAAGAAGCACATTAAGTTAGATGATATTGAGATAACTGTTTTAGATGAAGCAGATCAAATGGCAGATATGGGATTTTTGCCAGATGTGAAGCGGATATTAGATTTAACTAAGCCTGGTGGTCAGCGAATGCTATTTAGCGCCACATTAGATAAGGATGTTGACTCACTTGTTAAGAAGTATCTAAAGAATCCTGTTACCCACTCTCTTGCTAATGAGAAATCAACTGCAGGAAATATGACTCACCATGTATTGATAATGGAGCAGTCACATAAAGATTTAATTACCTCACAAATTGCTTCTAGAAAGGGAAAGAGTATTTTCTTTGTTAGAACTAAACATGGAGCAGATAAGTTAACTAAGCGGATGAATGAAGCAGGAGTTTCAGTTGGAGCACTCCATGGTGGCAAAACTCAAGCCCAAAGATCTAGAGTATTAGAGGCATTTAAGTCTGGTGTGACAAACGCTTTAGTTGCTACAGATGTAGCAGCAAGAGGAATTCATGTTGATGATGTCTCACTTGTAGTACATGTAGACGCACCAGAAAATCATAAAGATTATTTACACAGGGCTGGCAGAACTGCTAGAGCAGGCGCAGTTGGGACTGTAGTAACTCTTGCAACTCATAAGCAACGAAAAGGTGTGCATGGGCTGGCAGCAAGAGCAGGGGTTAGATTAAATGAATCAACAGTTAGGCCAATGGATGCCAACTTAGTAAAGGTAACTGGAGCTGCAGAGCCTTCTGGGATTCCAATTGTTACTGCCATTAGTACAAAAGGTGATGGTGGCGGTAGATCTGGCGGTTATCGCGGCGCAAGATCACGGGGTGGTGGCAAGAAGAAGAAATCTAGGCCACGTCCACATGAGCGCCGAAAGCGCCCAAGGTAGTAGTAAAAAAGAGAGTTAAATAGATTTCCTATGGCAACAATATTTAGCGCAGTTGAATCAAATAGCATAAATTTTATTAATAAATCAGAGCGAAGTGGTGATGCTCGCTCTTTATTTTGGCCATGGGCGGCAGCAAATGTTTCCTTTCTAGCACTCTCTTATGGCTCATTTTTTCTAGGATTTGAAATCTCTTTCTTGCAGGCAACAGTGGCTGCAATAATTGGCACACTTGGCTCCTTTGCATTGGTTGCTATTTCATCGTTAGCAGGAAAGCGCAGCAATGCACCAACTATGACCTTATCCCGCGCAGCATTTGGGGTTAAAGGAAACCGATTACCAGGATTTTTGTCTTACTTAATATTTGTTGGTTGGGAGACAGTTTTAGTATCTCTTGCCACATTAGCCTCTGAAACAGTTTTTACACGTGTTGGCAATATTGATCCAGATCTATCAAAGGTATTTGGCTTCTTGCTAGCAGGTGGCCTAACAATAATTGGCGGCGTTTTAGGTTTTAAAGTTATTATGAAAATTCAATTCTTTCTCACCATAACCACAATTGGCTTAACAGTTGGATACATACTGTTAACTATTGATTCAGTTAACTGGGCCAAGGTTTCAGCAATTGAAAATGGCACAACAGCTGGCTTTATCGGAGCGCTTATCTTTGCAATTACTGGAATTGGTCTTGGCTGGGTTGGGTGCGCAGCTGATTACTCCAGGTATCTACCAAGAACTGTTTCTGGGAAAGCAGTTGTTGGCTGGACCATATTTGGCGCTTCCCTTGTTCCAATCATTTTAGTTATTTATGGATCGCTACTTGCTGCAAGTAGCGGTGAGTTAAATGCGCAAGTGGCGACAGATCCAATTGGCGCATTAACTACCTTGCTTCCTACCTGGTACTTAATTCCATTTGCCTTTGTGGCAATTCTTGGACTTATAGGGGGTGCGATATTAGATCTTTATTCATCTGGTTTAACTCTGGTTTCAATTGGGTTACCAGTTAAAAGATATGTAGCTGCAAGTATTGATGGCCTGATTATGACAATTGGCACTATTTATTTAGTTTGGTTTGCCAATGACTTCTTTGTGCCATTTCAAGGCTTTCTAATTACTTTAGGTGTGCCAGTTGCTGTTTGGTCTGGATTATTTGTAGCAGATGTGTTACTTCGCAAAAGCTACGCCGAGGATGAGTTATTTGACCCTAATGGCAGGTATGGTGCTTATAACTTTAAATCAATTGGGCTAATTGTTTTTGGCACAGTAATTGGCTGGGGATTAGTTACTAACTCACTCGCCTCGTGGCTTTCCTGGCAAGGCTATTTATTGGGACCAATTGGCGGTAAAGAGGGCCAATGGGCTTATGCAAATATTGGCGTAATTGCAGCATTACTTATTGGATTTGCAGGGCACTTCTTGTTATCTAGAAAAAATATTAAAAAACAGGAATTTTAATTCTTCCAAGAGGTAAATAACGGTCTGCCTTCGGCATAACCTGCAGCCGATTGAATTCCAATGACTGCTTTTTCATTAAACTCAACTAAATTCTTAGCTCCGCTATATGTGCAAGATGAACGAAGTCCAGCAATGATTTCATCAATTAAATCCTCAACTCCTGGGCGAGTGGGATTTATATACATTCGAGAGGTTGATATTCCCTCTTCAAATAAAGATTTACGAGCTCTATCAAATGCATCCTCACTCGCTGTTCTTGCAGCAACTGCGCGAGCAGATGCCATACCAAAGGACTCTTTATAAAGTGCGCCATCTGAATCTTTTCTTAAATCACTAGGGGATTCATATGTGCCGGCAAACCAAGAACCAATCATTACTTGGGACGCGCCAGCCGCAAGGGCTAGAGCAACATCTCGTGGATGGCGGACACCACCATCTGCCCAAATAGTTTTGCCATGTTTTTTAGCCTCTGTTGCACATTCAAGTACTGCTGAAAATTGTGGACGGCCAACACCAGTTTGCATACGGGTTGTACACATCGCACCTGGTCCAACACCAACCTTAATAATGTCAGCTCCGGCATCAATCAACTCTTTTGTCCCAGCTGCGGTAACAACATTTCCTGCCACGATTGGCACCTTTGGATTTAGCGCCTTAATTGTTTTTAATGCTTCAACCATCTTCTTTTGATGACCATGGGCGGTGTCAACAACTAATAGATCTACTCCGGCAGCCAAAATTGCGCTCACCTTTCCTGCTACATCACCATTAATCCCAACCGCTGCCGCAACCTTTAATTTGCCATTGGCATCTAAACATGGTTGATACATCGTTGCTCGCAGGGCGCCAGTTTTAGTAATAATTCCAACTAATCTGCCAGATTTATCAATTACTGGTGCAAGTCGCCGTCTTTCATTTGATAGGAATTCAAATGCACCTCTAGGGGTAACATCATCATTTAGGGTGACCAAATCCTTCGACATGATCTTATTGAGCTGTGTAAAGCGATCAACATTTTCACAATCTGCTTCAGTAACAATTCCAATCGGCTTATCATCTTGTACAACAATTAAAGCGCCATGAGCACGCTTAGTAATTAAATCAATTGCATCCGCAACCGTCTCATCTGGCTTTAGCGTTACAGGTGTATCAAAGATGAGATGCCTTGATTTCACCCACTTAATTACATCAGCAACTATTTCAAGTGGAATATCTTGCGGAATGACTGCGATGCCACCGCGCCTAGCAACTGTTTCAGCCATACGGCGACCACTTATAGCGGTCATGTTTGCAACAACTAATGGAATCGTGGTGCCAGTTTTGTCGATGGCGGTTAGATCAACATCCATCCGACTTGATAGCTCTGAGTAGGAGGGGACCATAAAGACATCGTCATAGGTCAGATCGTGGCTTGGGTTATTTATGAAACGCACGTGGGAAAACTATACTCGCTTAAAATCTAGTTATTGAACAGTCATATTTACCCTCAGTATTGCGGGTTAACCAAAGTAGATGGGTGAATTCTTGGCCAATTCCCACCCAAGCCAGTATCGGTAACTGCTAAGGTATTAAGGCGGGAAACTAGAGATGTGAAAGGTTGAAGTTGTCCGATAACTCTGAGAATGAAGATTTAGGTTCAGAAGAGATAATTACTGAAGAGATGCTCTGGGAGAAAATTCCTGAGGTAGAAGGTTTAGACAGAGCAAATACTTATTACGAATTAAGTGCGCGAATTTATGCGCGTGGTCAATATGATGAAGCATTGGCACTTGCTGAGACAGCGCGAGATATTTATGCAGATCTTGGTGCGGTAGCACCTGCAGAAGGATTAGCTCAGGCCTACTCTGCAATCGGTTACAACTTAAATCAATTAAAGCGAATGAATGAAGCAGCAACTGCAATGAGTAAGGCGGTTGAGCTACTTCGTGAAACTAAATCTCCTATGGCAATTGAACTTGCCTGCACCTTGGGTGAGTGGTGGTTTAACTCAAAAGAGTATGAAAAAACCATTGAGTGCATGAATCAATGCGTGCAGGAACATTTGGTGGATGGCAATGAATCAGGTGCTGCCAATGATCTTCACCTAATTGGGTGTGCATATCGTGAGTTAAAGAATTATCCAAAATCATTAGAGGCATTTAAAGAATCACGCGCCCTGTTTAAGCGATTAAAAGAGGTTATTAATGTGGCAAGGTGTGATCAAAAAATTGCTCACTGCCTAACTGAGTTAGGTGATGCGCAAGGGGCTTTAATCTCAGCCCAAAAATCTTTAGATGTGTTTGTCACCGCCCATGATCACCGGCGTGAGACCTACTCATCATTTGAGTTAGGAAAAGCACAATTTGCTTTAGCTTTATATGAAGAGGCGCTAATGACATTTGAGAATGTACTAGAGAGTGTGACTGAGGCTGAGTTTAAAGATTTCGAATTCATTATTGATATTGAGCGAAAGATCTCTTTAACCCTTCGAAAGTTAGACCGCAATGATGAAGCTGATGAAATCTCTAGAAGAGTTGACGCGGTTGCTGAGGTGATTGACGAAGATTAGTTTTTTGGGTGATTTGTTGGATCTAAATGTTGCATCGCCCAGGCATACATCGCAATCGCACCCGCTGCGGATGCATTCATTGACCTAGTTGAGCCGTACTGGGAGATAGCAAGCACTACGGAGCAAACAGCCACTCCTTCTTCACTCATTCCAGCGCCCTCTTGGCCAAATAGCATCACGCATTTTTTTGGCAAAGTAGCACTTTCTAACTGCTTACTAATCGGTAAATTATCAATTCCAATTATTGGCAGATTTTCTTTATCACACCATTTTTTGAATTCATCAATGGTTGCGTGATGATGAACAGTTAAGTATCGATCTGTCACCATTGCACCTCTTTTATTCCAATCTCGTTTACCAACAATATGAACCGCTGCAACATTAAATGCATTTGCAGTTCTAACAACTGATCCAATATTTAAATCATGTTGCCAATTTTCAATTGCAATTTGCAGATCGTGGCGTTTGGTATCAAGATCTGCAACTATCGCCTCAATCTTCCAATATCTATATTTATCTAAGACATTTCTTCGATCACCATGCTCAAGTAACTCTGGATCAAAGTGATTATCAGTCGGCCATGGTTTAGAGTGTGCTCCTACGCCAACTACCTGGTAGAACTCACCAGGTCCAACTGTTGATTCAGACATATGCAAACCTTAAGCCCTAAGGAGTGATGATGAGAAAAGTTCGGCTATTTTTTTCATTTATTCTCACCTTATTACTTTGCTTAAATGCATCCACCGCACAAGCGGTAGAAACTTTGCCACAGCCATTCTTTAAATACCTAAGTTCAAAGTACTTAGCAGATCCAGGAGTCATTTTAATTGATGGCGCTACCAATGAAATTGTTTATCAAAGCGGTGCTGAAAAACCTAGAACACCTGCCTCTGTCTTAAAACTAACTACAGCAGCAGCAATTGCCCTAACCCTTGAAACATCAACAGTTTTTACTACTGCGATATATAAAACTGAAAAGAAAGGCGTCTTTGTAATTTGGGGTGATAATGATCCTTGGATTACCTCCAATGCAAAGTATCGAGATGCAAATAAGCGGGCGTATATGCCAACTTTAATTAAGGCAGCTTTTGCCTCAGATAAAAAACTTAAGAAAATAACCTTGATATATAAGGGAGTTAATAACTCTGACATCTACTATGCCAAACGGGCGTTAAACCGTAGAGCCTCTGTGGCATATAAACCATTAAGTAAAAATGTTGAAGTTGAATCTTTAATTACTGAGAAACTAGCCGAGGTTAAATCTCCGCCACTGGAGAAAATGATTCGCTTTGCGTTGCTATACAGCGACAATGTTTTATCTCAGCGTCTTGCAATGGTGGCAACTGGTAGAAATGGTTATCCATTAACTAAAGATGGCCTAAATAAGATGATGCAAGAGAAAATTTCATCAATCGGGGTTGATGTAACTGGCATGAATATTGTTGACGGCTCTGGGATAGGTGGCAGCAATCGAATTTCAGCAGTCACTGTCTCGCAATTACTTTTGAAAGTTAAGAGTGAGCCAAAATTAAGAGTTGTCTATAACTCACTTCCAGTAAGTGGTGAGTCAGGAACATTGGTCGGCAGATACCATTCAACTGCGCCGCAAGCCGTTGGCTTAGTTAAAGCGAAAACCGGATCAACCAGACATACAGTTTCGCTAGCTGGTTTTGCTACGTCAGGTGATAAAGATTATGTCTTTGTTGTAATTGCAGATGGTGTTGGTAGAACTAGAAGATTGCAAGATGCTGCCAGAAATGCGATAGATCGCATGCTGGGAACAATTACTAAACCTCCTGTGATCGGATTAACACCACCTGGGTCAGAAAGTGATACCGCTACAATCACACCGTAATAATTGATTAGTTCTCAAGGGTAGAGTTAGTGCAAATGAAAAATTACATCACATTAATGAAATTGCGCGTAGTTGAGCTTTTACTTGTTACAACTCTGCCAGCATTATTTTTAGCAAGTGATGGTATGCCAGATATCGGTGTGACTTTTTGGAGTTTATTTGGCGGGGCATTAGCCGCAGGCGGTGCCAACGCATTTAATATGGTGATTGAAGCAAAATCTGATCAATTGATGAAGCGCACCTCGCAACGGCCAATCGCAACTGGTGTGATATCAAGGAATTCTGGATTGGTATTTGCAGCCATAATTTCACTTTTATCTTTAATTATTTTTTATATATTTACTACCCCACTTGCAACCTTATTGACCGCGCTAGCAATTATTTTTTATGTATTTGGCTACACAATTGCACTCAAAAAACACACCTCCCAAAACATTGTCTGGGGCGGTATTGCCGGCTGTATGCCGGTTTTAATTGGACAAGCAGCTGTCACAAACTCACTAACTTTGACCTCTTGGTTATTTTTTCTACTTATCTTTTTTTGGACACCCCCACATTTTTGGGCGTTAGCGGTTAGATATAAAGAGGATTACCAAGCAGCTGGTATCCCAATGTTGCCAGTAGTTGCTCCGATTAAATCTGTAATCAACCAGATGTGGTTTCACTCACTTGCGATGGCGGTTGTCTCATTGCTAGTTATATCCAGCGCTAATTTACCAATCTGGCTCTCAGTAATTACCTTGCTACTAATAGTTGGTTGGAAACGGCAATTAATTAAGTTAACAAAGCAGCCAACTGAGGTTAATGCTGGGAAGTTATTCCAAGCATCAATCATTTTTCTCAGTATTTACTCATTTTTATTAGTAATCGGTGTATTGCTTAAGTAGTTTTCACACCCAAAGATGGGATAATTTTCCCATGTCCTCCCCTCTAGCACTTGATGTTGCCGATTTATCCAAAAAATATGGTGATCGAATGGCGCTCTCGCATGCAAATTTTGAGGTGCCAATGGGAAGTATCTGTGGTTTTGTTGGACCAAATGGATCAGGCAAAACTACAACAATTCGAATGCTGCTGGGATTAATTAAACCAACAACGGGTAGTGGCCATGTACTAGGTGAATCAATTACTGAACCTGAGAAATATCTGCCAAATGTTGGCGCGATGATTGAGGGCCCCGCTTTTTATCCCGCACTAACTGGTGCACAAAATTTAGCGGTGCTGGCAAAGTTAGGCGGTTTTGATACCAACAAAATTCAAGAATTATTAGAGTTAGTTGATTTAGGAGATAGAGGTAATTCAAAGTATAAAACCTATTCACTAGGAATGAAGCAAAGATTGGGAATTGCGGCCTCACTGCTGCCAAATCCAAAGTTGCTAGTTCTTGATGAGCCAACTAATGGGTTAGATCCAGCTGGAATTCAAGAGGTGAGAAATCTACTTCGCAAATTAGCAGATGCTGGCACCACAGTTTTCGTCTCATCTCATCTACTTTCAGAGATAGAGATGATTTCAGATCATCTAGTGATGCTAAGGCTAGGAAAAGTTATTTTCTCTGGTAAAACCTCAGAGTTGCTAGCAAAGCAATTACCCGTAATTGTGGCTAAACCTTCAAATAGAGATGATTTAGAAAAACTAGTCAAGATTGCCAAAGCCAATGGCCATGATGCAAAGATTATTGATCAAGATGTTCATGTAACTGGCGCCGCTGATTACTCAGCGCAGTTTAATAAATCAGCTTTTGATGCTGGAATTATTTTAGAATCCCTTACTCCGATTCGCCCCTCACTTGAGGATACATTTTTTGAAATGACGGGTGATTGATATGTGGAATGTATTTAGAGCAGAGCTAACAAAGTTGCGCCGGCCATCTTTATCACTTTCAACAATTGCCGCAGTCACCTTTGTAGTTGGATTAGTTACTTCACTCTTATTTTTGCTAGTTGATTCACCGGAAGGAAACGGTGAGCGTGGGGTAAGAATTGGTAGAGAGGTCTTATCCCTACCTGATGGCTTATCGATTGGCTTTAGTAACTCTGCTGGGCTGCTTGGCATAGTGGCACTTTGCATCTTTGCTGCTCAAACCGCGCAGGAGTACACCTATGGAACCTTACGAAATTTATTGGTTCGCCAGCCATCTCGAATGAAGATATTAATTGGCAAATTAGTAGCCATGAAATTATTTGCTATTGCGATGGTGACACTTGCTGCGATCTTATCTATCGCACTATCTTTTTTGTTTGCAGGTGTAAAAGATGTATCGACTACTGCTTGGTCAACCGGGGATGCACAAGCTGCTGTGCTACGTACTTTTATTAATGTTTTAATTGCCACCATTGGGTACGGAATCTTTGGCATGATTTTAGGTTTACTTTTCAGATCACCAATTTCGGCAATATCAATTGGTGTGATCTGGAATTTAATAATTGAAGGCTTACTATCTGCCTTTATCACAAATATAGACAAGTATTTTCCGGGCCAACTCTTATCAATTGTGGCCCAAGGCGGCAATGATCGAATCTCCTACCAATACTCCTTATTTACCTCTTACGGATTCTTGCTTGCAGCCTTTGTAATTGTTGCAGTTTTATTTAAAAAGCGAGATGTGGCAAATTGATGAACAAAAAATTAATAGCAGTTTTATTACTCTTCTCACTAATTCCTACTACCGCTTTGGCCGCCACACCAAAACCCACTCAGGCTCAAATTGATGCTGCCAAGAAAATCGAGGCGGAGAAAAAAGCAGCAGCTGACGCAGCGGCAAAAAAATTGAGTTCTGCGAAGAAAACCTTGCAACAGTTGACCGCTATTGCAACAGCAAAACGAAAAGTTTATCTTGCTGCCCAAAATGAATTAAAAATTAAGACAAAAAAAGCTGAAATTGCAATGAAGCATTTGCAATCAGCACAAGCATCGGTAAGCCAAGGTAAGCGAACTATCGGCAAGTTGGCAGCAAATGCTTACGTTATGGGTGGTGGATTTACCGATCTTGATTCATTACTTAAATCAGATGGACCACAGGATTTGGCGGATCGGCTTAGTACATTGGATGCATTAGGTGAAAATAATTCAAATGCATTAGATAGATTTAAATCAGCAGAGGTGGTTGCCTCTACTGCGCAAAAAGAGGCGGATGCTGCTAAAAAAGCACAAGCCGAAGCAACTATTAAGGTAGCGGCTGCAAAAAAAGCGGCTGACGAGGCAGCAGCAATGCAACAAGAAGAGGTTGACAAATTACAGGCGGTTCAAGATAAGTTAGCAAAAGAGCTAGCAGTTGCTCAAAAAACCAGATTAACTTTAGAACAACAGCGCCAACTTGCTTTGTTAGAAGAGGCGAATGCTGGCCGAGCAATCCTGACACCGGATCAAGCAAAAATTTGGCCCGACATTGGTTTCACCGGTAGAAGTAGCACGAGATCAACAGAGGAGATGCGACTGGCGGCGGTTGAATACGCGAAGAAACAGGTATTAGCCAAAAAGAATTATGTTTGGGGTGATGAAGGACCAAATACATTTGATTGTTCAGGTTTGGTTTATGCGGCCTATAAATCAGCAGGACTTGGTTGGCCAAATTGGGATCGCCTCAACTCATCACTTTATTGGGTAGCAACCAAGCGAGTGCCGATAAGTGAGATGGTGCCAGGGGATTTAATCTTCTACTCCTATAAAGGCACAGTTAGCACAATTCATCACATTGGAATCTATGCTGGTGATGGCATGATGTGGGAGGCTCACAACAAAGAGAAAGATTTGCTGTATTCCAGCATTTATAGCGTAAAAGGTTTAATGCCATACGGGGGTCGGGTCTAATCTTGTCGGTATGGAAACTACCAACACTGCAAATCTTTGGGAGGTTAGAAAAGCGTTAAAACCATTTCTTGGCGATGGTGTGCAAACAGTTCTCTTTGGTTGTTCAGGTGGCGCAGATTCAATGGCATTGGGATTAGCATTATTCCTAGAGCGCGGAAATATTAAAGTTATTCCAGTTGTGATTGATCATGGTTTACAGCCAGGCTCTGATCAAATTGCTACGCAAACTATTTTAAAACTTAAAGAAATTGGCTACACCCAAATTGAATCAGCTCGGGCGCAGGTGGTGGTGACTGATGGAATTGAAGCATCAGCGCGGCGTGCTAGGTATCAAATCTTTAATCAATTTATAGATTCATATCAACCTGAGCATTTCTTTTTGGCTCACACATTAAATGATCAAGCTGAAACTGTGCTACTTGGTTTAGCAAGAGGATCTGGTGCTAGATCCTTATCTGGTATGGCGGTTAGAAATAATATTTACACCAGGCCGCTATTAAAGATTTCAAGGCAAGTAACATTAGCTGCTTGTAAAGAGGGTGGCATTAATATTTGGTCTGATCCACATAATGATGATTTAAGATTTAGTCGCGTAAAGGTACGCAAAAATGTATTACCAAACTTAGATGAAAATTTAGGTCCGGGAGTTATCGAAGCATTGGCCAGGAGTGCTGACTTACTTCGAGATGATGCTGATGCACTGGATAGTTTTGCCACAGAGTTTATTACTCAGGTAGATCCATCAAACCTAGAGGTTAAGGATTTAGAGCGGCTTCCAAAGGCGCTTCGCACTCGGATCCTGCGCCTTGCTATCTATCAGGCTGGTGCACCAGTTGGGACACTAACTGCAGAACAAATCTTCACAGCTGAAGCGTTAATCTCCGATTGGCACGGTCAAAAAGAGTTATCACTTCCTGGGAATGTGAAGCTTTTAAGGAATTCAGGCAGAATTACCCTCTCAACCACCAACTAAGGAGCATTGTGGATTTATCAGCTGATGGCAAAGAGATTGAAAAAATTATTGTCAGTCAGGAGCAAATTCAAAGTAGGTTGAAAGAATTAGCTGCGCAAATAGTAAAAGATTATGAGGGTAGAGATTTAATTTTAATTGGTGTATTAAAAGGTGCGATTATGGCAATGGCAGATTTGTCACGTTACTTACAGCGACACGTAGATATGGATTGGATGGCAGTAACTTCATATGGCGCTGGAACCAAATCCAGTGGCGTGGTGAGAATTCTTAAAGATTTAGATAATGATATTTTAGGACGAGAAGTTTTAATTGTTGAAGACATTTTAGATACTGGATTAACACTTTCTTGGTTGACCGAAAACCTTCTTTCACGTGGTGCCAAATCAGTTTCAGTTTTTACTGTTTTGCGTAAGCCAGATGCAGCCACAGTAAAGGTTGAGGCGAAGTATGTGGGCTTTGATATTCCGAGTGAGTTTGTGGTTGGTTATGGCTTAGATTTCAATCAGAAGTACCGCAATTTGCCCTTTATTGGAGTTCTTGCCAAACACCTTTATTCTTAAGCCCCTCAATTAACTGTTTTAAGAAAGTGAAGTAACTGGTGTCCAAAAAGAAAAAGTTTAATATCCCCAAACTTAAGGGATTTAAAACTGCTAAGAAGCCGGTAAAGCCAACACCGCAAGCGGCAAAGCGTATTTTGCGCGGACCACTTTTTTGGATTATTGCTGCACTGATTGCGGTAAGTATTTTTGGACAAATTTCAACCACTGGTGAAGAGTTTAAAAAAGTTGAGACTTCGGTAATTCTAAATGAGATCTCACTAAATAATGTTAAATCTGCCCTTGTTATTGATCGCGATCAAAAGGTAAGAGTAGTTTTAAAGGATGGCGAATTTGTTGATGGCGCAGCCAAACTTGAAGCTTCATATGTCTCTGGCCAAGAACCGCTAATTGTTGAGTTACTAACCAGCAATCCGCCAGCAAGTAATTGGGACATAGAAGTTCCAAGGCAATCGTTTTTTATCTCTTTAATCCTAAGTATTTTGCCAATTTTATTGATCATATTTCTACTTTTGTTGTTTATGGGCGGTGGCCAAGGCGGGCGAGTACTTTCCTTTGGTAGATCACGAGCTAAATTACAAAACAAAGAAATGCCGACAAACACTTTTGCTGATGTGGCAGGAGCTGATGAGGCAGTTGCTGAGTTGAAAGAAATAAAAGATTTTCTGGCAAGCCCTGAAAAGTACAAAAGTATTGGTGCCAAAATTCCTAAGGGTGTTTTGCTTTATGGCCCGCCCGGAACCGGAAAAACTTTACTTGCCAGGGCGGTAGCGGGTGAAGCAAAGGTTCCGTTTTATTCAATATCAGGATCAGAGTTTGTTGAGATGTTTGTGGGCGTTGGTGCTTCCCGGGTACGAGATTTATTTGCACAAGCAAAACAAAATGCTCCGGCGATTGTTTTTGTCGATGAAATAGATGCTGTCGGTCGTCAGCGTGGTGCTGGATTAGGTGGTGGCAATGATGAGCGCGAGCAGACTCTTAATCAATTATTAGTTGAGATGGATGGCTTTGAAGCAAATGGCCAGGTTATTTTGATTGCCGCAACCAATCGGCCCGATGTTTTAGATCCAGCATTACTCCGTCCAGGAAGATTTGATCGTCAAATTACCGTTGATCGCCCCGATTTAAAAGGCAGAGCTGCAATTTTGGCAGTCCATTCGAAAAATAAGCCAATTGCAAAAGATGTAGATCTTCCTTCTTATGCAAAACGCACGCCAGGTTTTACTGGCGCAGATTTAGCAAATGTATTAAATGAAGCAGCCTTACTGGCTGCTAGGCAGGAACGCAAAACAATTAGAAACTCTGATATTGATGAGGCGATTGATCGAGTTATGGCTGGACCACAAAAGGTTTCCAGATTAATGACTGAGGAGGAGCGGAGAATTACCGCCTATCATGAAGGTGGTCATGCACTTGTTGCACATGCCCTGCCACATACTGATCCAGTTCATAAGGTAACAATCATGCCAAGAGGTAGAGCACTTGGTTACACCATGGTGCTGCCAGATGAAGATCGTTATGCAGTAACTAGAAATCAAATGCTTGATCAACTTGCTTACACAATGGGCGGGCGGGCAGCTGAGGAATTAATTTTTCATGATCCAACTACTGGTGCTTCAAATGATATTGAGAAGGCTACAAATCTTGCTAGAGCAATGGTCACTCAATATGGAATGACGCAAAGACTTGGTGCGATCAAATTAGGTATTTCAGATTCGCAACCATTCCTCGGACGCGATTACGGTCATCAACGAGATTACTCAGAAAGTATTGCAGCGGTTGTAGATAGTGAAATCAGAGAGATGATTGAGAACGCCCATCAAGAAGCCTTTGACGTATTAGTAGCAAACCGAGAAATCTTAGACAATTTAGTAGATGAGTTATTAGAGAAGGAAACTCTTAATAAAGAGGAGATTGCAACGATATTTAAAAAAGTGAAGAAAGTTAAGCCAAGGCCGCCATGGACAGGCTCTGACTCTAGAATCCCTTCTAATCAGCCACCAGTCGCACTAAAGCCCGCAAAAATTAAAGTGGTGGAGGAAGATAAAGTGATTAAAAAAGCAGTTAATAAAAAGAGTGACAAAGAGATTAGTAAAGATGTAAATGAGTGATATCAACTCCGTATCAATGGGACCCCACGATGGTGGTGCCAAAAAGGAGTTTGACCAAGCGCGGGCGGAAAAAGCAGTAACAGAGTTATTACATGCACTCGGTGAAGATCCAACTCGGGATGGCTTAAAAGATACGCCAAAGCGGGTAGCAAAAGCATTAGCTGAGAACTTTGCTGGGCTTTGGTTAAAACCAGAGGATGTTTTAACAACCATATTTGATATCGGCCATAAAGAATTAGTAATTGTCAGGGAGATTGAAGTTTTCTCCCATTGCGAACACCACCTGACACCATTTCATGGTGTTGCCCATATTGGGTACATTCCAGGTGAGAGCGGAAGAATTACTGGTATTTCAAAACTTGCTCGCATTGTTGATCTGTATGCTCGCAGGCCCCAGGTGCAAGAAAGATTAACCTCACAGATTGCCGATGCTTTGGTTGAGATATTGCAACCAGGGGGTGTGATTGTGATTATCGATTGTGAACACTTATGCATGTCCATGCGCGGTGTTAGAAAATCTCAAGCTCGCACAACAACTAGCGCAGTTCGTGGCCAATTATTAAATCCAACAACTAGAGCTGAAGCTATCTCACTAATAAATCAAAGTAGATAATCATGAGCCGCACCTTAGTGATGGGAATTTTAAATATTACTCCTGATTCATTTGCGGATGGTGGTAAGTATTTATCAAAAGCAGATGCAATCTCACAAGGACGACGATTAATTGCCGAGGGCGCAGACATTATTGATATTGGTGGTGAATCAACCAGACCAGGTGCTGAGCGGGTTAGTGAAGAGACGGAACTGGAAAGAGTAATTCCAGTGGTAACTGAATTAGTTAAAGATGGTGCGGTTATAAGCGTTGACACAATGCGTGCAGAGGTTGCAAAACAAGGGATTGCGTCAGGTGCCACATATATTAATGATGTAAGCGGTGGCCTAGCCGATGAAAAAATGGCAAAAGTAATTGCTAGCAATCAAAAAGTGCAGTACATAGCAATGCATTGGCGTGGTCATTCAAAAGAGATGCAAAAACAAGCACTCTATGAAAATGTGGTCACTGAGGTAAAAGATGAGCTAGATGATCGGGTTACAAGCTTATTGAAATCTGGTGTTTCACCAGAACAAATAATTTTAGATCCTGGAATTGGTTTTGCTAAAGAGAGCGAACATAATTGGCAAATATTAAAAAACATTGAACGTTTTCAAATGCTTGGATACCCAATATTGGTAGGTGTATCGCGCAAAAGATTTTTAGGTGAACTGGTAAATGCTAAAGAGCCTGATAAACGGGAGGCAGCAACGATTGCATTAACTGCTGAGTTGGCAAGAGTTAAGGTGTGGGCAGTTAGAACACACGCGGTCAAAGCGCACCAAGATGCAATATCAGTTATTGAAAGGCTTCGTAAATGAGTGATTTGATAAAAGTAATAGGCATTAGTGCCAAAGGATTTCATGGTGTATTTGCAAGTGAGCAAAGACGTGGCCAGAGATTTGTAGTTGATATCGAACTCAGCTTGCCGCTAAAAAATCTTAATGATGACTTGAGTAAAACTGTTAACTACGCTGAAGTGGCTCAAATTGCATACGATCAAATTACCGCTAAACCAGTGCAATTAATTGAAACCTTGGCAGATAATATTGCCAAACTTGTATTGAAAGAGTTTAAAAAAGTTAAAACAGTGAAAGTGATAGTTCATAAACCAAAAGCGCCAATAGCTTTGAAGTTTAAGGATGTAGTAGTTGAGGTAGTCAGAAGTAGATGAAGGCGGTTATTTCGCTAGGCTCAAATCTTGAAAACCGAAAACTTAACTTAGAGATTGCCATAACAAATATTGAACAAATTCTAAATAATTTAGTGGTATCACCATTCATTCAGACCAAACCAGTTGGTGGCCCACCGCAAGGTGACTTCTTAAATGCAGTGGTAATTGGTGAGTGTGATTTAGCAGCTGAATTATTACTTACTAAATTATTAGAAATTGAGGACCAAATGGGTAGGGTAAGGCAGATTAAGTGGGGACCAAGGATTATTGATTTAGATCTTATTGTTTATGGTGATCAGATAATTGACTCAGAGTTTCTAAAGCTGCCACATCCGCTTGCACAGTCAAGATCCTTTGTTCTATCACCTTGGTTAGAGATTGATCCAGATGGTGAAATACCAGGTGTAGGTGCGATAAAAACTCTTTTGGCATCTATTCAAAGCTCGAGTTAAACTTATCCTCTAGCCCGGTACCCGGAAAGGACTGGAGCCATGATTGAAGTGCTTAAATCTGCTGATGATTTGGCGCGCCAAAATTGTGATGTGTTGGTGCCAACCATGGGTGCACTTCATGCTGGTCATGAATCATTAATTAAACTGGCGAAAACAAAAGGTGATCAAGTAATTGTTAGTATTTTTGTAAATCCACTTCAGTTTGAAAATAAAGAGGATTTACTTAATTATCCGAAGACAATTGACTTAGATTTAAAAATTGCCGCTGTGGCGGGTGCATCGGCAGTTTTTTTACCCGAGGAATCTTTAATTTATCCAACCGGGTATAAAACAATTGAGGCAGGTGGTGTCGGTGAGATATATGAGGGCAAATCTAGGCCCGGTCACTTCTCTGGTGTATTAACTGTAGTAAATCGGCTGTTTGACTTAGTTAAGCCAAAATATGCAATTTTTGGTGAGAAAGACTTTCAACAATTGTTTTTGATAAAACAAATGGTAAGAAAACTATCGCTACCAGTTGAGATACTGAATGCCCCAACTATTAGAGATGCCAATGGGGTTGCACTCTCTTCTAGAAATTCAAAGTTGGATAATGATGGAATTAAGGTAGCTTCGGTAATTTATAGAACACTATTGCTGGGTAACTTAGGAAAAGCTAAACAAGTCATAAAATCTGAACCAAGGTTTAAACTGGATTATCTAGAGATGATTGATGCGAATACCTTTGATTTAGCCAAGGAAGATACTGAGAACAAGCGCTTAATTATCGCCGGTTGGATAAATCAGGTGCGATTGATCGACAATATGGCTATGGGAAGTAAGTAATGAGGCTCTTAACGGGCAAGCCAGGCTGGAGCACATCAGCTGATGTAATTGTAATTGGCTCAGGAGTTGCCGGTTTGACTACTGCGCTAAATCTTCGCTCTTATGGTTTGTCAGTTTTACTAGTTACTAAAGCAAGAATTGATGAAGGTTCAACTAAGTGGGCGCAAGGTGGAATTGCTGCCGCACTTGGTCCAGGTGATACGCCTGATCAACATAAGAAAGATACTTTGGCTGCTGGTGCTGGATTGTGCGACATAAAAGCTGTTGATGTTTTAGTTTCAGAAGGACCTGAAGCGGTAAGAAAATTAATTGCACAAGGTGCGGTTTTTGATAAGTCAGAGACTGGTGAGATTGCATTAACCAGAGAGGGTGGACACCTTCGTAACCGCATACTTCATGCTGGCGGTGATGCTACCGGCGCAGAGGTTTCCAGAGCACTACTTGCTGCAGTAAGAGGTGATACTGGTATTGAAATTATTGAACACGCATTAGCAATTGACGCATTAAAGAGTATTAGTGGCGAGGTTTGTGGAGTAACACTGCATGTGATTGGGGCAGGAAGTCGAGACGGGGTTGGCCGGGCGTTAGCTAAAGCGGTAGTTGTAGCAACTGGTGGTTTGGGTCAGGTCTATTCACAAACTACAAACCCTGCAGTTTCAACTGGTGATGGCGTGGCACTGGCGCTGCGGGCTGGTGCGAAGGTGGCAGATGTTGAGTTTGTGCAGTTTCATCCCACAGTTTTATGGCGAGATTTAGCAAATAGAGGGCAACAACCTTTAATCAGTGAGGCGGTTCGTGGTGAGGGCGCTGTTTTGTTAAATAACAAGAATGAGCAGTTTATGGTTGGCAAACACCCACAAGCTGATTTAGCACCACGAGATGTAGTGGCGATTGAGATATTTAATCAAATGCAAATTAGTGGCCAACCTTATGTTTGGTTGGATGCAACAAATATTTCAGATTTTACAAATAGATTTCCAACAATTTACGCCTCATGTATAGCAAATGGGATTGATCCAACAAAAGAGAGAATTCCAGTAGCCCCTGCCTCCCACTACGCATCTGGTGGAGTTTTAGTTGATTTAGATGGGCAATCTTCAGTGCCAGGACTTTATATATGTGGTGAATCAGCATGCACTGGTGCACATGGTGCTAATCGACTTGCTTCAAACTCTTTACTAGAAGGATTAGTTTTTGGTGCTCGTATTGCAGCTAAGTTAGCAAAAGAATTACCAAAGCAAGGTGAACCAGTGGAGGCAGGGAATTCTGTGCTGCTAGATCCAAAGATCTTATTACCGCTACAGATTTCGATGAGTGAAGGAGCGGGAGTTTTGCGCTCACAAACTTCACTGAAAAAAACTAGACAAACTTTGCAAGAGCTTTCTAAGTTAACCAGCACGGAGCCAAGAATCGAGGCGTGGGAGGCATCAAATCTTCATCTACTTGCGACTGCAATTGTTAAATCAGCATTGACGCGCACGGAATCAAGAGGATCTCATCGTCGCAGCGATTACCCACAATCTTCAGATCAATGGCTAAGTAGGATTGTCCAACAAGTCGATGCTGACGGTAATTGGAAAAGTGATGTGGAGGCGATCAAGTGAATCAGCTTCGCGAAAATATTAAAACTTTAGGGCTGTCGCCAAATCATATTTTCCAGCAAGTTAAAGATGCAATATCTGAAGATCTTGCAGGTGGGCAAGATGTGACCTCAGTTGCCACAATCTCAGAATCTTCTGTTGCAACTGCAGATTTTGTATCTAGAAGCAGTGGAGTTGTCAGTGGACTTCATGTAGCAGCTGCAGTACTTGAGTACTGTGGAATTAATCATTATGAGGTTTTAGTTGATGAAGGTGCAAAAATTTCAGCTGGCAAGGTGTTAATTACCGCCCAAGGAAATAGTAGAAAATTGTTATTAGCAGAGCGCAGTGCGCTAAATTTTCTATCCCATCTAAGTGGCATATCAACCCTCACCAACCAATGGGTAGCAGCAGTTAGCGGCACAAAGTGCCAAATAAGAGATACTAGAAAAACTACACCAGGGCTTCGACAGTTAGAAAAATTTGCAGTGCGAATGGGCGGTGGCGTAAATCATCGACTTGGACTATCACAAGCCGCGCTGATAAAAGATAATCACATTTTAGCGACCGGCAGTATTAGTAAAGCGTTTACTGCTATTAAGAAAGAGTTTCCAGGTAAGGAGGTTGAAATTGAGGTTGACTCAATTGAGCAACTCAAAGAGGCACTTACTTTAAAACCAGATTTAGTTTTATTGGATAATATGAGCGTTGAACAATGTGCCGAAGCAGTTGCACTTACCGCAGGTTTACTACCACTTGAAGCATCTGGTGGAATCACAATTGATAATGCAAAATCATATGCGGCAACTGGAGTTAATTACCTAGCAGTTGGAGCACTTACCCATTCAGCGCCAGCTTTAGATATTGGCTTAGATTTTAAGAGAGGAAAATAATGCTACTTACAATTGATGTTGGAAACACCAATACCGTTTTGGGAGTCTTTAACAAAGATAAGTTAGAACAATCCTGGCGAGTTAAAACTGATCCTAGGGATACCGCAGATGAACTTTGGTTGCAGTATTCAGCTCTGGTGGAAGGCTTTGATATCACTGGTGTAGCAATTTGTTCAACTGTGCCAGCAGTTCTTCGTGAGATAAGAAAATTAATTGATGATCACTATGGCGATATTAAAAGTGTAATTATTGAACCCGGGGTAAAAACTGGTGTACCACTGCTGGTGGATAATCCAAAAGAGATTGGCGCGGATCGAATTGTGAACTCACTCGCCGCGTTCACCTTGTACGGTTCAGATGGTCCAGCAATTGTGGTTGATTTTGGAACATCTACTAACTTAGATGTGGTCTCACCCAAAGGAGAATTCTTAGGGGGTGCGTTGGCACCCGGAATTGAGATCTCAGTTGAGGCGCTAGCAGCCCGCGCTGCTCAACTACGCAAAGTGGAGTTAGTAAAACCAAAATCTGTAATAGGTAAGAACACTGTTGAAGCTTTGCAATCTGGAACTATATTTGGATTTGCCGGTCAGGTAGATGGATTAGTAAATAGAATCATTGATGAGCTAGCTGATTTGTATCCAGATTCAGGCGAGGTTTGTGTAATTGCAACCGGAGGGCTTGCACCATTAGTGCTTGGGATAAGTGAAACCATTGAATTTCATGAACCTGATCTAACATTAATCGGATTACGGTTAGTTCATGAGCGTAATTAATTCATAACACCTCTACCGCCCGCTAAGATTTAACGCATTATGGCTAATGAGGATGACCTACCCGAGCAACTACGAATCAGGCGTGAAAAAAGAGCAGCGATAATAAAGCGTGGTGGTGAGCCATATCCAGTATCGGTGCCAAGAACTGCCTCATTACTAGAGATTCGAACAAAACATAAAGAACTGCCAATAGATGTGGCAACTGGAATTATTGAATCGGTAACTGGTCGAGTAATTTTCAAACGTGATACTGGCAAATTATGTTTTGCCAATTTACGAGAAGGAGATGGAACTGAGTTACAAGTAATGTTTTCACTAGATAAAATCGGTGAGGCACAACTTGAAACCTGGAAATCTGAGATTGATTTGGGAGATATTGTCTCTGTGACGGGTGAGGTAATAACCTCAAAACGAGGTGAGTTATCAGTTCTAGCTAATTCATTCGTACTCGCCGCAAAATCACTTCGACCACTACCGGTTGAGCACAAGCCGCTCTCGGAGGAGAGTCGAGTTCGAATGCGCTATGTAGATTTAATCGTTAGACCAGAGGCAAGAAGTAATGCCAGATTGCGGCCTGCAGTTATGCGATCACTACGGGAGAGTTTTACTTCCCGCGGATTTTTAGAGGTTGAAACCCCAATGCTGCAGGTGATGCATGGTGGCGCAGCAGCCAGGCCATTTAAGACTTTTAGTAACGCGTATGAGATGGATCTTTTTTTAAGAATCGCACCTGAGCTTTATCTAAAAAGATGTGTCGTCGGCGGTTTAGATAAAGTCTTTGAAATAAATAGAAATTTTCGCAATGAAGGCGCTGATTCATCTCACTCACCAGAGTTTGCCATGATTGAAACTTATGAAGCATATGGTGATTGGAACACCATGGCAGAGTTAACTAGAAGTTTGGTGCAGGATGCAGCTAAATCTGTATTTGGGTCTCATAAAGTTAAACACCATGATGGAAAAGAACTTGATCTTGGTGGCAAGTGGAAAGAAGTATCTTTATTTGATGTTATTTCAGAGGCGGTTGGTGAGAAGGTAGATGGCCTAACACCTAAATCTGAGTTAACAAAGATTGCGACAAAAAAAGGGATAAAGGTCGACCCTAAGTGGATCACCGGCACGATTGCTGAGGAGATATTTGAGCATGTGGCCAAGGAGAAGTTAATAGCGCCAACATTTGTTAAGGGATTTCCAATTGACACCTCACCACTAGTTAGAGCCCACCGCGATACCGCCGGAATTGCGGAAAAATGGGATCTCTATGTAGAAGGTTTTGAGTTAGCAACCGGTTACTCAGAGTTGATAGATCCAGTGATTCAACGTGAGCGATTAACGCAGCAAGCAACACTTGGCGCATCTGGTGATTTAGAGGCGATGGGATTGGATGAAGATTTTCTAAAAGCGATGGAGTATGCAATGCCACCAATGGGCGGCATGGGTATGGGTGTAGATCGATTACTTATGGCATTAACAGGTCTTGGAATTAGGGAGACTATTTTGTTTCCATTAGTTAAACCAACTGCAGGTGATGAGTAATGTCAGTTTTGGTAAGAGGTGCTAAAACCTCTGATATTAAAAAGATTAGATTAATTGTTGACACATACGCATCAGAGCGAAAATTATTATCTAAAGAAACTGTGACCTTATATGAAAACGTGCAGGAGTTCACAGTTGCAGAGTTTAATGGCGAGGTAATTGGTTGCGGAGCTTTGCATGTGCTTTGGGAGGACTTAGCGGAGGTTAGAACTGTGGCAGTAATAAAAGAGTGGCAAGGCAAGAAGGTTGGGCACGAAATATTAGAAAATATTTTGAGTAAGGCAAAAGAGCTTGGTGTAAAGAAAGTATTTTGCTTAACCTTTGAGACTAAGTTCTTTGGTGCACATGGGTTTACAGAAATACAAGGTGCTCCGGTGGAGCCTGATGTCTATGCGCAATTACTTAGATCCTATGACGAAGGTATCGCCGAGTTCTTAGATCTTGAGAGTGTTAAACCCAACACACTGGGAAATACCAGAATGCTTAAAATTCTTTAATCTTTTGGGCATAAACACCCCAGTTATGGGGTTATAGAGCCATAACCCACCCTAGATATAGGTAAGTTATTCACAGCCTAATCGAAGTGCATAATGTCGCCCTTTGGTATTAGGCTATTTACATAAGAAAGAAAGGTTTGAGCAATGTTTGAACGGTTTACTGATCGTGCCAGACGTGTTGTTGTGCTGGCGCAAGAAGAAGCACGCATGCTCAACCATAATTACATTGGCACTGAACATATTCTCCTAGGTTTAATTCATGAGGGAGAAGGAGTTGCCGCTAAAGGACTTGAATCTCTCGGTATTTCACTTGAGGCAGTTCGTTCCCAAGTTGAGGAGATTATTGGTCAAGGTCAACAAGCACCCTCTGGTCATATTCCATTTACACCACGTGCTAAAAAAGTATTGGAGCTCTCACTCCGTGAGGCGTTGCAATTAGGACACAATTACATTGGCACTGAACATATTCTTTTAGGTTTAATTCGCGAAGGTGAAGGAGTTGCAGCCCAAGTTTTAGTAAAGCTTGGCGCTGACCTTTCACGAGTTCGCCAACAAGTAATTCAATTACTCTCTGGCTATCAGGGCAAAGAGGCGGTCACCGCGGGCGGTCCAGCCGAAGGTCAACCATCAACATCTTTAGTTTTAGATCAATTTGGCAGAAATCTAACCACCGCAGCTCGTGAAGGAAAACTAGATCCAGTAATTGGCAGAGAAAAAGAGATTGAACGGGTAATGCAGATTTTATCTCGCCGCACAAAAAACAATCCAGTATTAATTGGTGAGCCAGGTGTTGGTAAGACTGCAGTAGTTGAAGGATTGGCCCAAGCAATTGTCAAAGGTGATATCCCAGAGACACTTAAGGATAAGCAGCTTTACTCATTAGATCTTGGCGCCCTAGTTGCCGGTTCTAGGTACCGCGGTGATTTTGAAGAGCGGTTAAAGAAAGTATTGAAAGAAATCCGCACTCGCGGCGATATTATTTTGTTTATTGATGAGATTCACACCTTAGTTGGCGCAGGGGCTGCTGAAGGTGCAATTGATGCAGCTTCAATATTAAAGCCAATGCTTGCTCGTGGTGAGTTACAGACAATTGGCGCCACCACCCTTGATGAGTACCGAAAGCATTTAGAAAAAGATGCAGCTCTTGAGCGTCGGTTCCAACCAATCCAGGTGGCTGAGCCAACAGTGGCACACACAATTGAAATTTTAAAAGGATTGCGCGATCGTTATGAAAGCCACCACAAGGTTTCAATCTCAGATGGTGCACTAGTTTCAGCTGCTACGTTGGCAGATCGTTATGTTTCAGATCGTCACCTACCAGATAAGGCAATTGATTTAATTGATGAGGCAGGATCACGTTTGCGCATTCGCCGGATGACTGTGCCACCTGAAATTCGCGAGTTTGATGACAAAATTGCTGCTGCGCGTAAAGAAAAAGAGTCTGCTATTGATGGCCAAGATTTTGAAAAGGCTGCCTCCTTGCGGGATAAGGAAAAGAATTTAATCACCGAAAAAGCTGATCGAGAGAAGAATTGGAAAGCCGGTGATCTTGATGTGGTTGCAGAGGTTGATGAAGAGTTAATTGCTGAGGTGCTATCAACTGCAACTGGTATTCCAGTATTTAAGTTAACTGAGGCAGAGACTGCTCGTTTGCTTAAAATGGAGGATGAGTTACACCGCCGTGTAATTGGCCAAGAACAAGCGATCAAAGCATTGTCACAGGCAATCAGACGTACTCGCGCCGGCCTTAAGGATCCAAAGCGCCCAGGCGGATCATTTATTTTTGCTGGACCTTCTGGTGTTGGTAAGACAGAGCTTTCTAGAACTCTTGCACACTTCTTATTTGGTGATGCTAGTGCGTTAATTCAACTAGATATGTCTGAGTACTCTGAAAGACATACCGCCTCTAGATTATTTGGTGCCCCTCCTGGCTATGTTGGTTATGACGAGGGTGGACAATTAACTGAGAAGGTGCGTCGTCGTCCATTCTCAGTCGTGTTATTTGATGAGATTGAAAAAGCTCACCCAGATATCTTTAACTCACTACTGCAAGTACTAGAAGATGGTCGCTTAACTGATGCCCAAGGGCGGGTAGTGGATTTCAAAAACACCATCATTATTATGACTACCAACTTAGGCACTAAAGATATTTCTAAATCACTCTCACTTGGCTTTGCCAACGTGGCAGATGCACAGGGAAGTTATGAGCGGATGAAGGCAAAGGTTGGTGATGAGCTAAAGACTCATTTCCGCCCTGAGTTCTTAAACCGTATTGATGACATTGTGGTCTTCCATCAGTTAACTCAAGATCAGATTGTGAAAATTGTCGATTTGATGGTTGCGCAATTAGATGAGCGCTTAAAGGCGAAGGACATGGGAATTGAATTGACTGCTGGCGCAAAGGCGTTGCTGGCAAAGCGTGGTTATGACCCAGTACTTGGCGCTCGCCCACTTCGCAGAACAATTCAACGTGAATTAGAGGATGCTCTCTCGGAGAAGATGTTGTTTGGTGAATTAAAAGCTAGTGAAATTGTGTTGGTTGACGTATCAGATGACACCGATCAAGCAACCTTTACATTTAAAGGAACCGCTAAAACTGCATTGCCAGACACACCTGGTGATTTTGCAGAAGCAACTAATTAATCTTCACTTTACTAATTGCCTGCTCAACCCTAGAAGCTTCTAGTATTTCAATTCCAGCAATCTTTAAATCACTTCCAACTGGCACAATCACTCGTTTAAAACCTAGCCGAGCTGCTTCAGCAACTCTTTGCGTCACGCCAGTAACTTTTCTAATTTCTCCAGCTAAGCCAACCTCACCAATTGCAACTAAATCAGATGGAAGTGCTAATCCTTTAGCAGCAGATGCTACTGATAAGGCAACTGCTAAATCAGCAGCTGGTTCATTTATTTTCATCCCACCAACAGTTGCTACATAAACATCGCGGCCAGTAATTTTGATCCCAGCCCGAAGATCTAACACCGCAAGTGTCATTGCAGTTCTGGCATTGTCTAAGCCACTGGTTACTCGCCTAGCATTACCCCAATCTCTACCATCTGAGTTTGGTGCACTTACTAATGATTGAATTTCAGCAAGTAATGCCCGCCTGCCCTCAAGCACCACAGTCACACATGTGCCAGGTACTGGATCAGAATGCCGAGAGGTAAACAGCCCAGTTGGATCTGGCAAACCAATAATTCCAGAATCATTTAGATCAAAGCAACCAACCTCATCAGATGCACCAAACCTATTTTTAATTGTTCTAATTAATCTCAGCCTAGAGTGGCGCTCACCTTCAAAGTTAAGGACCACATCTACTAAGTGCTCTAGCAATCTTGGGCCGGCAATCGAACCATCCTTTGTGACGTGGCCAACTAGAACCAAAGTAATTGATCGCTCCTTTGCAATTCGAATTAGCGCAGCAGCAATCTCGCGCACTTGAGTAACACCACCTGGGGCGCCATCAACTGTGGTGCTGGAAATTGTTTGGATTGAATCAATAACTAATAGTTCAGGTTTTACCGAATCAATATGAGCAATTACTGCGCCAAGATCAGATTCGGCTGCTAGCCATAAGTTTTTATCAATTGCATTTAATCGCTCTGCTCGTAATCGAACCTGTGATGCTGATTCTTCACCGCTTATATATAGAGATAAAATTCCTTGTTTAGCAGTCTCTGCTGCAACTGTTAGTAATAAGGTTGATTTACCAACTCCAGGCTCACCCGCTAATAAAATTGCTGCCCCCGGTACTAAGCCGCCACCTAAAACTCGATCTAACTCACCAACACCACTGCTTCGAGCCTTTGCACTTGCTAAATCAACATCACCAATTGGTTTTGCAGCTGAGGTTGTCGCACCAGCAACTAAAGATAGTTTCTTTGGCGCGGCTATCTCTTCAACTGTTCCCCATGCTTGGCACTCACCACATCTACCAACCCATTTGGTTGCACTCCAACCGCACTCAACACAACGGAATGGATCTTTTGCGGGTGCTTTTGCCATGGCGTAAATCTAATGGCTAGGGCTGACTATCCTCGCTCTTGCGCCGCCTTTGTTGCTGGGTGAATAACAAATAGTGGCAACTCATGTCGTTTTTGTGCTTTGCGGGTTGCAGCAATTGCCGCCATTCGACTATCACAAAGTTTTACTAACTGTGCATAACCTTTTTTACCCATCAACGCGATTAATTCAACCTCACTTGATTGATAGACCGGAACTTTTCCAACATGTGCCTCTGAGTTACTAGTGCAGTACCAATCAAGCTCTGCGCCCCCTTCACCCCAAGCTAATCTTTCATACTCACCAATAACTACAACTGTCATCTCTCGTCCACCCAACTCACGGCTCTCCCAAGAACGGCGCAGTGGAAGTTGCCAACAGATATCTGGTTTAGTGACAGTCATATTTGTATTTTCTTTAACTGCCAAGTGATGAAGCGCGCAACCAAAAGATCCGCTATAGCCAGCCGCTTGATGCCCAACCTGATTTAGAAATATGCAACCACCTTTAACTTTTCTGGTTTTGCGCTCTTTGTCTAGACCAATTTCAGAGATTTGTAACTTGCCACCAGATTTCTTTGGCCTTGCTTGATCATAATATTGCCAATCAGCCTTTGTTAATTTCTTCGCCGCTTTTAATACTCGCGCCTCATCCTCTTTGCCAGTGTAGTAAGCACCATCTGAGCAACATCCAGCATTAGGTTTATCCTTATCAATGCCGCAACAACCATTGCCGTATATACATTGCCAATAAGAGGTGAGCCAGGTTAAATCACACTTAAATATTTCCTCTAAATTTTCTGGGTTTTCAAACTCAACCCAATCTCGAGTGAAATTAGGCGCAACCTCATTCTTTGATAACTTATATTTCAGACTTTTTTTGGTTGCCATAGGGTGGAAGTTTAAGGGTTAGGTAAGGTTTGTGACTAATTGGGTAGGCTTGAAGTATGACGGCGCAACTGACAAATAAATGTATTGGCTTTATCGGAGTTGGTGTCATGGGCTCCTCGCTAATTAAGGCCCTGCTCACCACAACATTTCCAGCAAATCAAATATGTATTCTCGATAAGAGTGAGGAAAAGGCTAACCAGGTCGCTACGGCACATAAAGTAGAAAAACAAAGCATCTCGCATATGGGACAAAACTGTGATGTTATTTTTCTTGCTGTTAAACCACAAGATCTTGGTGATGTATTGGCGGAGTTGAGTCAGAGCCTTAAGAGTGAAACTTTACTGATCTCTATTGCCGCTGGGAAAAGTACAAAATTCATTGAATCAAAGCTAAGTAAAAAAAATCCAGTGGTACGAGTAATGCCTAATACCCCAGCGCAGATTGGAAAGGGTGTTGCTGCAATCTCTGGCGGTTTAAACGCGCAGCCAATCCATATTGAGTTAGCGAAGCAGTTATTTGCTGCTAGCGGAGCAGTTGTAGAGGTTCCGGAAGAAAATCAAGATGCGGTAACCGCCCTTAGTGGATCTGGTCCAGCTTACTTTTTTTACTTCATCGAATCCATGATTAAGTCTGGCGTGCAACTTGGGCTCACAAATGAAATTGCAACACAACTTGCGATCGGAACTATTACAGGTTCTGCTGCAATGTTGCAGGAAAGCGGTCTAGATGCAGCCACACTTAGGAAGAATGTCACCAGCCCTAATGGCACGACTGCAGCAGCACTTGCAGTATTTGCTGACAAAGATTTAGAAAAGATAATTTCAGAGGCCATGGCTGCTGCCAGAAAACGTGCACAGGAGTTGGCTTGAAAAGATTTTTTCTTGCAGTAATAATAATTTCTTTTAGCGTTTTTTCTTCAGCAAATGCAGCAGTTATGAAAAATACTAAGCCGTTAGTAGAGCTGCCTTACACCAAAGCAGATCAAATCAGCAGTGTGTTATTAACTCCCATAAGTATCATCATCACTGGCACGACAGAATCACCTAGCTCCTCCTGGATAAACGGTGCGCTTGCAGGTGTTAGTGATGGTTTTATTGCAAGCTACTCATCCCTGGGTGCACCGCTCTGGAATATTAGGCTGGGCAGCAATGCAAATGAAATTGCTACATCTGCTGCGATTGATTTAGATGGCAGCATCTGGATCACCGGTGCAACCTCAGCCTCAGTAACACCAAACCCAACTGCAATTCCGCCAAAGGCATTAAACCCAGATAATGTGATTCTTGATCCCACTGCGGCAGTATCAACACCCTTAAATCGAATCAAAATTTGGCAGATTAGCAGTAGTGGAAATTTACTTAATTCATTTGAGTATATTGGTGAAAATATTATCAACCCCAAAAAGTTATTAGTTACAGATAGTAATCTGATTATTTTAGGGAGTATTTACGATAAATCATCGGTAGCAGGTTTTTATTTATCGGTAAGTAAATCTGGTGTGTTTACACCAATAATAAAATTTGGATCAAAATCTACGCAAATAAACTCAGCAATCAGTAACAAAGATGGCAGCATCACCGCTGTTGGATCAAGTGGTGAATTGTTATTAAAAGTTAAACCACTAAGTAAAGTTGACGCTGTTACTTTCAAGATATCTTCAGCTGGGGTTTTGCAGCAAGTTGCTCGGGCAACATTAAAAACCACAAGTAGAAGTTGGAGCAGTATTGATGCCGGTTTATTACAAGGGGGAAGAGTTACCTACTCAAATAAAACCGAGGCAGCGATCACAAAATTTTCTGCACTAGGTAAACCAGTCTGGAATGTGCGCTACTCGGCTAAATCATCTGCGCTAGTAGCAAATGGCAGTAACTCTTGGGCGACCTACATTTCAAGTGGTGCGATAAAAGGTGTGCCAGCTTGGAAGCCAAAGACGCCAGCTCCAGTCTTAATCGAGTTTGGGAAAAAAGGTGAAGTAATTTCATCCCATACTCTTTCCGCTCCAGCGGTTGCAATTGCTGCAAATAATGAAATTGGTACAGTTGTTATCACCGACTCGGGTGTGGCTTTTGGTTTAGTAGTAGTTAACTAGTAATCTTGGCTTATCGTTAATAACTATAAAGGAGTAAAATGGGTTCAGTAATAAAAAAGCGTCGCAAGCGAATGGCTAAAAAGAAGCACAAAAAACTTCTTAAGCGAACTAGAATTCAGCGTCGCAACGCTAAGTAAAAAAGCATTAAGGCTTTAAAAGAGTTAATTTTCCAGATACGCCAGCAACGGCGTATCTGACCTTATTTAATGTAATCCAACTACTTTGAGCACCTTCTTGTACAGTTCCGTTAGAAATTAATAAGGCGGTGCGCTTTGTTTTTTCTAAGGAGCACAGCCGAAGTTGGCAGCCAAACATTATGTTTTTTTCATCAATAGCAACTGGTGAATTTGGTACCCCGTAATCTGAAGCGGTGACATCAGTAAATTTTGTGGCTGGAAGTGTTTGATATCTGATTTGATTTGGATTAGGGAATGAGACGCCACTTCCAGTAAACCAGCTTAGATTTATACCTCTAGCGCTATTAAATATGGCAACGTCATATCCAGCTACTGCAACACCTTCACCAGGTGTATCTAAGGTTTTATAAACCCAGTCCTCGACAAATGCACTACTTCTACTGGCATACCTGATCTCACCTCTGGTTACATTTCTTTCAAGATCAAAGCCACGAACTGAGTCAAAAAGCAGATGAATTTTCTTGCCAACAGTTACTGATTTCAAATGAAATGCCACATCACCAGTGGTTCTATCTTCTGTATCTTTATCCCCATCAACAATCTCATACCGCCATTCGTTACCATTTTTTACCGCTCCCAGTAATATTCCCTGTGATTCATCACGATAGAAAACCTGCACCCCTGATGCAGTAACTGCACATGCACTGGACACGCTGACATCAGAGCCACCACGGATCCTTGGAAACACTTTGTAATCTTGAATCGTAGGGGCATCACCATCAACTATTTCGTAGTACCAATTTTTTCCATCGTATAAGGCATATCTAAGATCTTTATCTTTAAGATCTGCATAGAAAATGTGTAAATAGTTATTTTTTCCAGAAACAGAGGTGCAGATAGATATATAGCCAGATACATCATTTGTAGTTTTATTGAGTGTAGATGAGTTTCCATCAATTGTTTTAATACTCCATTTGCTGCCAGTCAGGGTGGCAAGCTTTAAATCACCATTTTTACTATCACTGTAGGCAATAACCGGCTTACCTGCATATGTGGCAGTAGCTAAATACTTAGCATCTGCCGCGCTATCTATAACTGTACTTTTCCAACTTGCCTCTGGCATTACAGCATTGGTATTAACAGTGTTTGAGGTTCCTAGAGAGTTTGTTGCGGAGACCGAAAAGGTATACCTACTACCGTTTTTTAAACCTGTGATAGTTATTGGGCCCTCTTTAACATTTAACACTTCACCGCTTTGAATATTTTTTACTTCATAATTTGAAACTTGAGCTTCACGGAAATTAACTGGTGGATCAAATTGAATAATTGCACTCTTATCACCGACAAGTGCTTTCACATTTTGTGGCGGCTGTGGTGTGCCAGCGGCAACTCCAGCCGGTGGCTTTATTCGCATATCTTCAAAGATTGCAAGCAACAGTGAACCTGGCAGATGAAATATCTCTCCAGAATCTAGATTGGGAGTCATTACTGCATTAGTTCCAGATTTTGAAAATGTTGCTTCATCTAAATGTGCAATCGAAGAGCCCGCTTCGTAAACAGTGGGTGTGTAAAGTTTTGGCTTCACTCCATTATTAGCTTTTGTGGCTATCTCACCAGACCAAACTAAATTTGTTGTCATCGCCTTTCCAGTCTCAAGGGAAGGAGATGGCATATCTGCTAAACGTCTGCCATCAGGCAGTTGAGCGTAAGCATCAAATGGGGTGGGTTGGTCCACTCTGCCAAAGCCAGAGAACTCGTCATAATAAGTTCCAGAAATAAACCCAAGGCCATGAGCCATTTCATGCAATATTACGGAGACTAGATCATAACTTTTAGCTGGACAATTACCATCAACTCCGTAATACCAAGGCGCGTTTGAACTAATTGTGATTTCCATTTCAGCAGCATTAGGGTCAAGATCTTTTCCCGCCAGGGCATTTGCTAGCGCTGATGGATAATAAAGAGTTTTGTCGGGTGCGCCAGTAAAATTTGCAAAGTTCCGTTTGGCGCTCGCTGACGCCAATACAGAGTAACTAGTAGATCTTCCCCAATTCACATTTATATTTATAGGAACAGTAGAAGCAAAGTTTTCAGACCAAACATCTACCGCTGCTTGAATTGGAATCTTTACATTCTCAGGAACAGAATTAAAATTAATTACAAAATTACTTTTCTTTTCAAGATTGGCACTTATCGGTCTAGGAGTTGATTGAATAGCCGCAGCATTTCCGCTGGCATAGATATAACCCCAGTTAGCTGGCGCAACCTTGATTTGAAGTGAATTGGCAGAATTTGTTGAGATGGGGCTAGCAAGGAAGGTAGCAATCAACCCGACGGTGGTAAAAAAAGATTTTAAGCGCACAGAGTGAAGGCTAACAGTCTGCGATGATAGGTTTGTGCCATAGGTTAATTTTAAGTAATAATTCAGGAAAAATACATATTGGAAAACCTGCTAAACCCCCTACCTTTGGAAGAAGTTTGAAGTTATGAAAAAAGTACTGATCTACTCTCGATCTGGTTGCCATTTATGTGAAATAGCTATTGATCGAATCAACGCAATTAAGAATGAACACCACTTTTTGATCGAGATAAAACTAATTGACGGTAATAATGATTTAGAGGAAAAGTATGGCGAACAGGTGCCTGTTATTTTCATCGACGGGAAAGTTCATGATTACTGGCGGGTGGATTCAGAACGATTTATAAAAGCAATTAACGCTTAATTTTTTTTCATTACCTCATCGGCATCAATAATTCGATATGCATATCCTTGTTCAGCTAAAAAGCGTTGGCGATTTTGAGCAAAATCTTGATCAATAGTGTCGCGTGCAACTAAGGAGTAAAACCTAGCCCCTCGGCCATCTGCCTTTGGTCTAAGAATTCGACCTAGTCGTTGTGCCTCCTCCTGGCGAGAGCCGAATGTGCCAGAGACTTGAATAGCGATTGTGGCTTCGGGTAAATCAATTGAAAAGTTAGCAACTTTTGAAACTACTAAACATTTCAATTCACCAGAGCGAAACAGCGAATAAAGTCGTTCACGCTCTTTTATCGGTGTGTCACCTTTAATAACCGGCACACCTAATGTTTCTGAAAGCTGATCTAATTGATCTATGTATTGTCCAATGACTAATACCTGATCATTGGCATGTTGTTTAGCTAGTGCTACGGCAACCGCTTTTTTACTTTGCGATGTTGAGCAAAAACGATATCGATCCTCTTGCTCAGCGGTCGCATAATTTAATCTTTCTTCATCAGTTAGAGTAATTCTCACCTCAACACAATCGGCAGGTGCAATATAGCCCTGTGCCTCTATTTCTTTCCATGGCACATCAAATCTTTTTGGACCGATGAGTGAAAAAACTTCACCCTCCATACCATCTTCACGCACCAATGTTGCAGTTAAGCCAAGTCTGCGGCGAGATTGAATATCTGCGGTAAATCTAAAGATTGGCGCAGGCAACAGGTGCACCTCATCATAAATAATTAAACCCCAGTCAATTGCATCAAACAAATCAAGATGTGCGTAAACACCTTTTTTACGGGTGGTCATTACTTGGTAGGTAGCAATTGTTACTGGACGAATTTCTTTTTTAGCCCCGCTGTACTCACCAATATCATCTTCATTTAAATCAGTGCGCTGTAGTAGCTCTTCCCGCCACTGTCGTGCTGCAATAGTGTTAGTAACCAAAATTAAAGTTGTCGCTTTTGCATGCGCCATTGCCGCTGCGCCGACAATAGTTTTTCCAGCACCGCAGGGAAGTACAACTACTCCAGAGCCACCATGCCAAAATCCTTCAGCTGCCAACTCTTGATACCTTCGAATTTTCCAACCATCTTGTCTAAGCGATATCTCATGACGTTCACCATCAACGTAGCCAGCAAAATCCTCCGCTGGCCAACCTAATTTAAGTAGTGCTTGTTTCAAAAATCCCCGCTGGCCTGGGTGAACCACAATGGTTTCATCATCTAGTTGCTTACCAAGCATCGGCGCAACTTTTTTACCTCTAGTCACCTCTTTTAATACTGCCGGATCATTTGAAACTAATATCAAACCATGAACTGGATGTGCCTCCAGGCGTAATCGTCCGTATCGTGACATTGTTTCGGCAATATCAACTAGTAATGCATGAGGGACTGCATACCTTGAGTACTTAATTAATATATCTATGACCTCTTCAGCATCATGGCCTGAAGCTCTTGCATTCCAAAGCCCCAGCGGTGTGAGGCGATAGGTATGTATGTGTTCTGGTGATTTTTCTAATTCCGCAAAGGATGCAATAGATCTGCGACATTCATCGGAGTGAATGTGGTCGATATCTAGTAAAAGTGTTTTGTCACTTTGAACAATTAATGGGCCATCACTCATTTAAGCAACTCATTGATAAATGCATGAATCAGTTTTATTCGCGGCTCTAGTGTAGAAATCTTAATAAACTCACTCGGTGCATGAGCACCATGTCCCTCGGCACCTAAGCCATCTAATACTTTTGCACCAGCCGCAGCTGCAAGGTTGCCATCACTTGCACCACCAACACTGGCATTACCAATCTTTGCAAAACCTAATGAGGCAGCAACAGCCTCAAACTTTTCATACAAGCCAAGTGTGCTGCTCTCTTCAAGCGGTGGTCGGTTAATACCACCAGTGACTTCAACTCTTGCAATTTCACTTTTTAGATTTTTAATTGACTTATCTATTCGCTCAAGCTCTGCAGTTGTAAAAGATCTAACATCAATATCTAGAGTTGCTACTGCTGGCACGGTATTAGTGGTGCTTCCTGATTTCATTACTGTGGGTACGGCGGTGGTACCAAACTTTGGATTCTCTAAAGCAGCAATTTGTAAAACTAATTTTGCAATCTCAGTTGTTGCGTTGATTCCCTTTTCTGGCTCCAATCCTGCGTGAGCAGCAAGTCCGGTAACTTTTATTTGGTACATCGCAGTTCCTTTGCGACCAGTTTTAACCTTGCCATCTAGCGAGGCTTCAAAGACCAACACCGCATCTGCGCCCTTAGATAACCTAGTAATTAAATCTTTAGAGGTGGCGCTACCGGTTTCTTCATCTGTGGTTGCAACCAAAGCAACTTTACTTTCAGCATTTTCAATTCCAACTAAAGCATGTAATGCCTGAACAAAGCCAGTTTTCATATCAAAGACACCAGGCCCAGTGGCCTTATCGCCATTTATCTGCCAAGTTGGAGTAAATGATCCAGTTGGCCAAACAGTATCTAAATGGCATAACAAAAGTATCTTTGGATTTTTAGCACCCCACCAAAACACAGGTCTGCCATTTTCAATTATTTTTTCTGCTTTACTTTTTAAATGTTTGTTTGCAATTTCAACGGCCAATGTAATTACTTGATCACACGCGGCTAAATCTTCAGTAGGTGACTCACACTCAACTAAACGTTGGACATCCGACAGTGCGCTCACAGGTCTAAGTCTGCCTTATTTTCTAAAATGGTGAGTGCGGGTGCTACGCCATTGATTCGGGGGATACGAAACTGCGTTAATTCACCAGTTGTCTCATCCCGGGCAGTTAGGGTGCCCAGAGATATCGAGATTGGCTCAATAATTCGATTTGAAACCGACCCATTATTGTCTGCGTAGCTGATCATAAGAGTTTTTCTATCCGCAATATATTGGTTTATTAGGGATAAAGTTTCATTAGATGATGTGCCAGCAACAATCGGTTCAACTTTCCGACTGCGCTCACCTGCTCGCACAGTTTTTACTGCACTCTGTATCACCGCATCTTTTGGTGAGTTAAATTCAGAGATAATTCTAGGTGGCTTTGGCCTTGACTTTGCTCTCCTTAAATTTGGTTGTGATAACAAAATGCCGCTGGCATTTTCAGCAGCCGGTAGATATCCATACTCTCTCAATTCACCGATTACCTCAGCTAATTCAAAATCACTAACCAAGATCTGTGGCGCAATTTTTCTAAACCGTAAGTGTTCACATTTTTTATCATGCAGGATTTGCTGGATCATTCCTTCATCTTCACACCTAATATAGGAGTGTGCGGTGCCAACTCTTAATTTGCCATGTCGCTTAGCAACATCTGCAATTAAATAGTCAAGAGGTTGAGGCATAGGAGTTTTTGATATTTTGATTAAGAAAGTTTTAATTTGATCCCCAGTTTTCCCATGATCTAATCCCCGACGGATAGAGCCCTCACTAAATCGATAGACCGTTGCACCACCCCTACTTTCAATATCAGCAATTGTCCCCATCTCTGCTGAAAGCTCTGGGGTTAAAGGTCCAGGGGCAACTGCGCTGTTATCTGCCTGAATCAAAATATGATCAACTGCTTTAGGCATTGATGCTGCAACACCAAGCACATCTTTCTCAGTCAGTAAATTCATTCCAAAGGTTGAAATTCCACCCTGTCCGGTTACTCCCAGCCATTCAGCCTCGCGGAGATTCCACTCTACAAAATCTTTGTTTGCCTTTTGGGGATTAAACCATTTGACTACAGATTGAATCGAACTTAAGTCAGGACTTAGTTGTGTATTTTCCTGTAATACTTTTAATGTAGTTTTTCTTATCAAAGAAACACCAGCACGGTCTAACTCTGGACCAAGGGGTGCAATGTTTTTATCACTAACCTTCCCAATTAATCCGCTAGCCCGAGAAGTTTCCAGCCACAGCACAACGAGTGAGTACCATTTTTCTTCTGCTGGTTTGGTCAGCCAAATATCAAAAGCTGAGGTGGGAAGTATTTGATCATCTGGATCTACTACAACCAATCCACCCAAGTAACAAAGTTCTGCAACAAAACCTACACAGGTTTCATCAACTCCTAAGTGCTCGGCAATTTTTTTAAGATCTCTTACGCCAATTCCACCCGTGCGTAGCGCGGTTGGTGGTTCATCAGAGAGGTTGTGCAAAAACTCCTCACACCAGCGCAGAATCGTGGAGATATTGGCAATCGCAGCTAAATCAATTTGTTTTTGATCAATTTTTTTTCCATTTAATTCCTCCGGCTCATTCTTAAGCTCTTTATGAATTTTGCCCCCACGTAACTTGATTGCAATCTCGCGTGGTAAAACAACGGTGTGTGAGTCAATTGGTACCAAGATTTCATTTTCCAGCAGCCAGGCGATTGCTGCTCCAGGTTTTTTTACATTAGCAATCTGACCTCTTGGTGGACCCCAAGTTAATCTAGCAAGCACCTCTGCTGAATTAGCAGGCACATCTTTAAGAATAGAAAAATTTATTTTTTTTGCAGATACTGGACCAAGTCCGGCAGGTTCCTCACCAATAAGCAGTTTTAAGTTGGTTGGAGTTCGGAAATTATTTCCCTCCTTATAGAGCAACCCAATTTGCCATAAATAATCCAGGGCAAAGGCAGTTTCATCACCAGTAACTTCAATCAGCTCTGACTTTTTAAATGGTTCAGGCAGCGCACATGCTGCTTCTATTATTTGGTAGTGCCATAAATTTAGTGAATCAATCACACGGACTAGTGATGGTGTTGAGGTGGCCCTGGCAGCCAGTGCTGAAAAATCATTTGGTACTGGTGAAACCAAATCAGGTCTTGATTTAAACATTGTTGCTAGATCATCATCAGTTCTAGAGCGCAACTCATCAGCAAAAGTGATCGCGACAGTAGACATAACTGACCTACTTTACTCGGGTTTTAAGTGGGCTATTTACCTTTTGCGCTTCAGGTTTCGGGGCGACAGCAGGGAGCCCAAGGCTGCAATTCGCCCAGCGGTTGGTCCAAAAAATTTTTTAATTTTTCGCGCTCTTCTAAAGTCATAAACCGGCCAGTTATCTCGATAGGCGCGTATCTCTAACAGGGCATCTGGATTGATGACGCGAGGCTTACCAACCGCTTCAAGTAGTGGAATATCATGGTGTGAATCTGAGTATGCGTAGCAATTTTTTAAATCAACATTATTTTCGAGTGATAGTTCTTTAATCGCAATAGCTTTTTCCCTACCATGCAACAGACTACCAATTATTTTTCCAGTGTAGACACCATTACTAATCTCCGCCTTAGTTCCTAAAGCACCAGTAAATCCCAGCCGCTTGGCAATCAAGTTAGCCATATCTAGCGGTGTAGCAGTGACCAACCAAACTTCTTCATTTTTGCTTAAGTGTTCTTGCGCGATTTCAACTGTTCCTTGCCAGATTGCGGGTGAGACATACTCCTCGTATATCTCCTGTCCAATTTTCTCAATTTCTACCACATTATGACCTTTAATAAATTCAGTTGCCGCGTTTTGAAATCTTGCAATCTCAGCTTTATTTTCTTTTCCAGTTAATCGATAACGCAAATTTGCCAGCACAAATGCTGAAACATCACGCTTGGTAAAGAACCCTCTTTGATACATTCCGCGACCCAAGAAAAATATGGTCGAGCCTTTTAATAGGGTGTTATCAACGTCAAAAAATGCGATTGCCTTTGCTGTGAGCGCCATATCACTACCTTAGCGAACGGGGTGCAATTACTCTGCTTTATGCTTGCACCATGGCACAAACAATTCACTTCATTAGACATGGTGAGGTAAATAACCCAGAGAAGATTTTGTATGGATTGCAACCTGGATGGCACCTAAGTGATCGTGGGCGTCAGATGGCGCAGGTGGTTGCAAAGTGGTCAGAATCATTAAATTTAGGAGCTATTTTTTCATCTCCACTTGAACGAGCCCAAGAGACAGTTGCACCAATAATTTCCCTACACAATCTGCCATTAAATACAAGTAAAGATTTAATTGAAGCAAGTAATATCTTTGAAGGTAAAAAATTTGAATTAGGAAGTGGCGTAATCCGCCATCCAAAATCATGGCGCTATTTATATAACCCTTGGAAGCCTTCATGGGGGGAGCCGTATGAGCAATTAATAAGTCGAATGTTAAGAGCATTATTCACAGCCCGCGATGCTGCTGGTGGTAAGGATGCAATTTGTGTATCACATCAATTGCCAATCTGGATTTTGCGCTCTGCAGTTGAGGGCAGAAGATTACTTCATGATCCAAGAAAACGAGAGTGCACTTTGGCATCTGTTACCTCATTTAAATTAGATCAGGATGGAATGATTTCATCTGTTTCATATCTAGAGCCAGCGCAGCATTTATTACCCGCAAAAAAATGAAATTCCTGTCAATACTATTTGCATCCATACTCCTTACTTCATGTGCAGGTGGGGGCTTGTCCACACCAAATGAAAATGCTTTTATTTCAGGCAGCGGTATAGCAACATATTTAGATGAATCTGATCGGGGACCTGCGCCAAAAATTTCTGGGCAAACCTTAACTCAAGATTTTGTCTCTTTAGATTCAAAGAAAGTATCGGTAATAAATGTATGGGCATCTTGGTGTGCTCCATGTCGGGCAGAGGCGCCAGTATTACAAGAGTTTTCTATTAACTATCCCGAAGTGCAATTTGCCGGCATTTTAACCCGAGATAATATTTCCTCAGCTCAAGCATTTTATGAAAGCTTCAATTTAACTTACCCTACTTTTACTGATGACTCACTATTACTTGGATTTGGTGGATCACTCATTCCAAATGCAATTCCAACCACTTTAATAATAGACAAGCAAGGTAGAGTTGCAGTTCGAATAAGTGGTGAGGTGACTGTCGCAGGATTGAAGAAAATGTTAGAGAAAGTCTTGTCTGATGATTGAGTTTTTAATAGATCTGGTCTTTGACGCCAACTTATTGATAGCAATGTTAGTTGCAGCCTTTGCTGGAGTAGTTTCATTTTTTTCACCCTGCGTAATTCCGCTAGTTCCGGGGTATCTCGCCTATGCCTCAGGCATGAGTGATACCAAAAGTAGAAGTAGGGTTTTTCTGGGCTCATTACTATTTGTATCTGGATTTACAGTTTTATTTGTTTCTTACGGCATTCTGTTTGGTGAATTAGGTTCTAAAATTGCACAAAACTCTAAATCAATTTCACAACTTCTTGGCCTGATAACAATTTTCCTCGGAGTAATTTTCTTATTAAATGAAAAGTTCTATCGAAGCTTCAAGCCAAGGTGGAAGCACCGCACCGGTCTATTTGCTGCCCCACTACTTGGCTTTGCATTCGGAATTGGCTGGACACCTTGTATTGGCCCAACACTTGGCGCAGTTCAGGTATTAGCAATTCAAAGTGCAACTGCAGAAAGAGGAGCCATTCTCTCGGCTGCTTATTGTTTTGGATTAGGCCTGCCATTTATTCTCATGGGACTGTTTCTAGACAAATCAACTCCGATACGAAAAATTATTTCCAGTAAAGGTAATTTAATAGTCAAAGTTGGAGGATATTTTTTGATACTGATCGGAGTTTTACAACTTACTAATCTTTGGGACCAAATTATGATAAGTCTTCGAGATTTAATTAGCGGATTCATTCCCCTTATCTAATGAGTACTGTTTTAGATAGCAGGTCGTTTCTTCGGTGGTGCTGGCGACAACTGACTAGCATGCGAATCGCACTTATCTTGCTGTTACTACTAGCGGTGGCAGCAATTCCTGGCTCTTTGTTCCCACAGCGAAATCAAAACCCACTACAAGTAAAACAATATTTTATTGATAACCCAGCAACTGCAATTTGGCTTGATCGCTTGAGTCTTTTTGAGGTTTACAGTTCACCTTGGTTTAGTGCTATTTATCTCTTGCTATTCATTTCATTAATTGGTTGTGTATTGCCCAGGAGTATCGAGCATTTGAAAGCAATAGGCGCCCAACCGACCATCACGCCCAAATATTTAGACCGTATGGAGCACTTTGTTGAGATTAAAAAGATAGATCTAGATCAAGCAGCAGCTTATTTAATAAAGAACAGATATCGAATACGCAGGGATGAAAATTCGATTTC
This sequence comes from Candidatus Nanopelagicus hibericus, assembly GCF_002288005.1. Lineage (NCBI taxonomy): Bacteria > Bacillati > Actinomycetota > Actinomycetes > Candidatus Nanopelagicales > Candidatus Nanopelagicaceae > Candidatus Nanopelagicus > Candidatus Nanopelagicus hibericus. The sequence continues at coordinate 78,234 of NZ_CP016771.1, forward strand.
AGCTGAAAAAGGATATGCACGCGAGAGTGGGAATTTACTATTTCACCTGTCCTTGGTCTTGGTATTGATAGCAATTGGTGTTGGCTCATTATTTGGCAGTAAGGGTGACGCGATTGTTAATGTTGGGGATAGGTTTATAAATACACCCACCTCGTATGACATCCTTGGATTTGGAAAGTATCAGGCGGAGGATTCACTGCCACCGTTTTCACTAAAAGTTGAAGATTTCAAAGCTGAGTATGACCCAGTAACCAACGCGCCAATTGATTACACGTTAACTGTAAGGACGGCTAATCCTGCTAATTCCCCTGAAACAACTGAGGTAATTAAGGTTAATCAGCCGCTGGCATACGGGAGTACAAAAATATATTTACAGGCAAATGGTTACTCACCAATAGTTATTGTAAGAGACAAAAGTGGCAAAGTTATTTTTGATGGACCAACTCCATTTTTACCTCAGGATGGAAACCTTTCTTCAATCGGTGCCATAAAAATCCCAGATATGAATCCTCAAATTGGGTTTGTTTCTTCATTTCTACCGACCGCAGATCGGGATCCGATTCGTGGTGGATTTTCCTCCTACCCTGAGGTTCTAGATCCAAGGCTTTTAGTTTCAGTTTGGAAAGGTGATCTAGGCCTTAATACTGGAGTTCCCCAATCTGTTTACCGAATTGATACCAGCAAGATGGAGCGGATTGGACTAAAAGCTTTAACTGTAAATGAAACTTATGATTTTGGTGAGGGCAGCATCACATTTACAGGTTGGAAATCTTGGGTTAACTTACAAATAGTTAATGATCCTGGGAAAGGATTCGCACTTCTTGGTGCAATACTTGCCATCTCTGGTTTATTGATTTCACTATTTACTAGACAAAGAAGAGTTTGGATTAAGCAAGGTAGAAAAACTCAAGTTGCCGGTCTTGCTAAAAATGGCATACCAGGACTTGAGCAAGAGATAAACAACTTAGTAAAGGAGTTAAGTAATGAGCGATAATTCAGCTGCGTTACTTTCTAATAATTTCATTTACTCAGCGATGCTGTTTTATACATTAGCGTTTTTATCTCACGCAGTTGAGGTTGCTTGGTCTGTCAAGACTCCAGCCTTAGGTGTTAAGAAAACTAAACTAGATTTCTCTCGAACTCAACGGGTGGGAAGACTTGCATCTGCCTTTTTAATTTTAGGCTTTTTATTACTTCTAGTAGGTGTAATTTTTAGAGGTATGTCAGCAAATCGGGTGCCATGGGGAAATATGTATGAGTTTTCAATTACTGGCGCCCTTGCATTTACAGCCGCGTATTTGTTTGCATTACAAAAATACAAATTTCGTTGGTTGGGCTTGCCAGTTTCATTAGCGGTTTTATTGACCCTGGGTACTGCAGTGACTTTGTTATATCGACCAAGTGCGCCATTAGTTCCTGCACTTAAATCACCTTGGTTGGTAATACATGTATCGACCGCGATTATCTCTGGTGGAGTTTTCTTACTTGCAAATTGCATCGCAGCTGCTTATTTAATTCTGGATAGATACGAGCAGAAATCTGGTCGTCCTGCCTGGGCAATAAACCTGCCAACTCTAGAGACTCTAGATAACCTCTCTTATCGATTAGTTGCACTGGTGTTTCCACTTTGGAGTTTTTCAGTAATTGCTGGGGCTATTTGGGCTGAGGCGGCATGGGGACGCTATTGGGGATGGGATCCAAAAGAAACTTGGGCATTTATTACCTGGGTAGCGTATGCAGCCTACTTACATGCACGAGTAACAGTTGGATGGCGCGGTAAAAAAGCTGCTTGGCTTTGCTTACTAGCTGGATCTACATTCTTATTTAATTATATTTATATAAATGTGTGGGGCACCGGCCGTCACACATATTCAGGCTTATAGCTTTCTTAAAAAGTCTGGATCATCATCTGGTGGAATGATTTTTCTTGGTCCACCACGTCCCTTACCTGGCCTTTTTGGTCTGCCTGCGATGAACCAAGCAATACTCCCCACAAAAATACCTCCAGTGAAAACAATAATTAATAGCCACGCCCATTTTGGAAATCTTCGCACTTTTTCTTGTGGGGTTATCGCACACTCAACAAAAGCATAAATAGTTATCACAGTTGCTAAAATTGCAAGCAATCTAATCATGCGCAGAGTTTACTACTTTTAAATATAAAGTGCAGCAGCAATTAAGGCTGACATAAGTAATTGAAGTCGTGCGGTGTTATTGAGCACATTGATTAGTTCTGCATCTTTTGCCCCATCTAAAACCTGCCTAATAGCTTGGTATGTAAATGGCACACAAACAAGAGTTAGCACTATTAATTGATCGATCGTGATCGCAGTAAAAGCCAGTACTTGAGCGGTAATTAATAAGAATGTAAAAAACTTACGGGTATTAAGATCTCCAATTCTAACCGCAACTGTGCGCTTACTAACTAACGCATCTTTTGGTAGGTCTCGTAAATTATTGATAACTAAAATTGCACAGGACAGCACGCCGACCGGGACTGATAGCAAAAGTATTTGCCAATTTAACTGCTCAGATTGAATATAGTAACTTCCAACTGTGGCAACTAGACCAAAAAAAACAAATACAGATAACTCACCAAATCCCAAATACCCATAAGGTTGTTTGCCGCCGGTGTAGCCCCAAGCTGCCAAAATCGAAATACCACCAACTGGTATTAGCCACAGTGAGACATTTAGTGAAATTAAGCTGCCTGCAGTGACAGCGATCAAAAATGAGATGTATGAGGCGGCTTTAACCGATTTAGCTGATGCCAATCCTGATGCAACTAATCTGATTGGCCCTACTCGGTTTGTATCAGTGCCACGAATCCCATCAGAGTAGTCATTGGCATAATTAACCGCGACCTGAAGAGACAACGAGACGATCAAAGCCAGTAGGGCGTTAATCCAGTTAATTTCTAACGAATAAAATGTGCCAACTAAAACTGGAGATATTGCTGCAGGAAGTGTTTTAACTCTGGCACCAATGATCCACTTATTCATCCATCACCTTTATCTTTTTTGCTAACTCGCTAGCTTTCACGCGATCTGGCTTATCAATAACTGTTTTAGGTATTTGATCAAATAAGTATATTTTCTTTGGGGTATAAATAGCGCCAAGAGTTTGGCGTAATTTTCCAAGTTGCATTTGAGAAGTGCTGCCGACGCATAGCTGCTCACCCCACACCTCATCTGGCATTGCAAAAGCAATCAAATCTTGGGTGGGATAAATTTTTGCAATCATTTCTTCAACGAGGGCTAGTGATATTTTTTCACCGCCTGAAATTATTACATCATCAGCTCTACCTAAAACTTTAAGTAAGCCATTTGATATTTCTCCTAAATCATTGCTTTCAAACCAACCACTATTACCAATCTGACTTATCTCACCTGCAGCTGAAAGGTATCCAGATGCCATCATGGGGCCAGACAACTGAATTAATCCAGCAGGTGAAATTCTCACTCCAACACCATCAAGTGGCTTTTGATTGTAAATACAACCTCCACACATTTCAGTCATACCGTAGGTGGTAACAACTTGAACATGTTTACTCGCAGCATCTTTTTTCATTTTTTCACTTATTGGTCCACCACCCACTAGTACTGCCTCAGCAGCAGTTAAATGTTCAAGTAATTTTGCATCATTGGTTAAGGCTTTATGAAGTTGGGTGGGAACAACCGAAATAAAATCAGTGTCAATGTATTTTTCTACATTTCTATTATCGACAACTTTTGTCCCGAGGGCAGTTGCTCTAAAAATTACATTTAATCCAGCAATATGAGTTGTTGGCAATAAAAGTGACCAGCTATCTCCAGGGGTTGCACCCAAGAATTTATGGCTGGCATTTATAGATGCAATTAGCGCAGTAGATGAAATAGCGACAGATTTTGCTTCACCTGTTGAACCAGAGGTGGAAACAACAAGTGCAATTGATTTATCAATTGTTTTTTTGGAAACCTTACCGACTGCTAGCGCAGGGCCGGATCCTTCAAGTGCTACCGCTAAATTTTCCTGTAGCTGTGGGATTGACCACTCAGCCTGAATAGGGATTAAATCGCGCAGTTCTTTTTCTCCCATAATCACCGTAGGCTATCTCTTATCTAAATACTACTTAAGCCTTTGGAGCATATCTTGAGCAAGCCAATTAAGCGACAGCCAGGTGAGAGAGTTATCCCTAATTGGCAAACAGGTAGTGGTGGGGAAAAGTTTGTTGATATTAAATATCAAACCGCTGAGGGTATGGCGAAAATTACAATCAATCGCCCAGAGGTTCGAAATGCTTTTCGGCCACAAACTCTTTTTGAATTAGCCGAGGCATTTAATCTTGCGCGGGATAATGATCAAGTTGGTGTAATTATTTTCACTGGCGCAGGCGATGAGGCGTTTTGCTCTGGTGGTGATATCAATGTTCGTGGTGATGATGGATATTTAGGTGATGACGAACTTAGTAAAAAAGGTATTGGTCGACTAAATGTTTTAGACCTGCAGGTTCAAATACGCAGAACTCCCAAACCAGTTGTAGCAATGGTGGCTGGCTGGGCAATAGGTGGCGGACATGTGTTGCATGTGGTTTGTGATTTAACAATTGCTGCTGATAATGCAAAGTTTGGCCAAACAGGTCCGATGGTTGGCTCTTTTGATGGCGGATACGGTGCCGGTTTACTTGCAGCACATGTTGGGCAAAAGAAGGCTCGAGAGATTTGGTTTTTGTGTAGGCAATACGATGCACAAGAGGCGCTAGAAATGGGGTTAGTAAATACAGTGGTGGCTGTTAACGAATTGGAAGCAGAAACAGTTGCTTGGGCGCGAGAAATGTTGCGCCATTCGCCAATGGCACTTCGCCTCCTTAAGGCCAGCCTTAATGCCGCAGATGATGGTTTAGCTGGTGTTCAACAATTAGCAGGGGATGCAACCATGTTGTTTTATTTAACAGAGGAGGGTCAAGAAGGTAGAAACGCCTTTAAAGAAAAGCGTGAACCAAATTTTAATAAATTTCCTAAACGACCTTAAGTAATGTTTCCGTATCAACTACAAGTAGTCGCCCTACCAGTTAAATCTAATTTTCGTGGTCTAAAATTTCGAGAAGTAGCAGTATTTGAAGGCCCAGCTGGTTGGAGTGAATTCTCACCATTTATCGAGTATCAAAATAAAGAGGCTGCCGCCTGGCTTAAAGCTGCTATTGAATCTGCAACACTCGCCACTCCAACAGGCATTAGAGATGTAATTCCAATTAATGCAACTATTCCAAATGTTCCAGTGACTGAGGTAGCAGGCCTACTAAAGGATTTTGGTGGTTGTAATACGGTAAAAATAAAAGTCAATGATTATAAAAATGATCGCGCGATAGCAGCTGAAGTTATCAGAGTTATTCCAAGTGCAAAAATTAGAATTGATGCTAATGGTGCTTGGAATTTAGAAGAAGCTGTTATAAATATAAGGAATTATGAGGATGAATTTGTTAGCCACCTAGATTATGTTGAGCAACCATGTATTGATATAGCAAATCTTAAATTACTTAGAAAAAAGATAAAAACCAAAATTGCAGTGGATGAATCAATAAGGAAACATCTAAACGGTGATCTGACAAAACTGAAAGAGGTTGCTGACATAGCAATTATTAAATGGGCACCAAGTGGTGGTATTACTGCTGCTTTGAACCTAATCGAAAAAATCAAACTGCCCGTAGTAGTTTCAAGTGCCCTAGATAGCAGTATTGGTATATCTAATGGTTTGGCACTTGCATCAGCAATTCCTAATCTCTACGGCCCATGTGGGTTAGGAACAGTTGCACTACTTAAAGCGGATGTAACAAGTGCTCCACTGGTAGCCTCTAATGGAGTGCTGAAGAATCAAAAGATAACTCCAGATCGGATAAGTGAATTAAAAGCTGGTAAAGATAGGCAAACTTGGTGGCAGGATAGGGCAAATGCAATTTATGATGGAGGGCTAATTTGAGCAATTCAACTAAATTAGCCCACTCACTGCTTAGGCAATTAATCGAAGTTGGCGTAAGTGATTTTGTAGTATCTCCAGGATCGCGTAATGCACCCTTTTTGATTGCATTAGGCGAAGCGGCTAAGAAGCAAATTATTGATTTGCATGTAAAAATTGATGAACGTGGTGCTGCATTTTTTGCGTTAGGAATAGCTAAAGCGAGTAAAAATTATGTAGCAGTTATCTGCACGAGTGGTACTGCTGCAGCCAATTTTCATCCAGCAACACTAGAAGCTTTGCATAGCAATGCTAAATTGCTAGTTATTACCGCTGATCGACCTGCTCGCCTTAGAAAAACTGGTGCAAATCAAACCACAAATCAAGTAGATATTTTCTCTCAGATTAAAACTCATGATCTATCTACGGAAATAAATTTGAAGCCATTGCTAATTGGTGGACCACTGCACCTAAATGTGCAATTTGATGAGCCACTAATTAGTGAAGAAAAAAACGATTGGTTAGCTGGTGTAAAGATCGCTCCCACTAAATATTTAAACAAAATTGGTGGCAAGCTTGATCTAACTACTGGTGTACTAGTTATCGGCCATGATCGTGCCGGCTTTACAGTTGACGAGGTAAATAGCTTTGCTGAAGAACTCAAGTGGCCGGTTATATCTGAAGATCCAATTTCATTCCCTCAAGCAATTGCACACACATCCTTATTCCTTACCGATTCAAAAATTGCTAATGAATTAACTCCTGAAAATATAGTTTTAATTGGTCGGACAACACTGTCTCGAGGTACAAATGCATTTATAAATCTTTGTAATAATTTGGTTGTAATTGATCCCAGAGTTGCAGATATTGATAACAAGCGCGAGGCTGATTTAATTCTTTCCTCACTGCCAACCGAAGTTACTACTCAAAAGAGTGACTCATCCCTCTGGCAAAAAGCATCAAATATTGCAGCAGCTGAAATTGAGAGCATAACTTGGTCAGAACAATTAGCGGTGGTAAATATCTGTAAAGTGCTAGCCAATGAAACTGCGTTATTTGTTGGATCTTCAAGGCCAATAAGGGATATTGAAGCCTTTTGTAAACCACGCAATGGAGTGCAGGTGTTTAGTAATCGAGGCCTGTCTGGAATTGACGGCAATATTTCAACAATTTTCGGAATAGCTAAAGAGTTTGAAAATACCAGCGCGATACTTGGAGATTTAACTTTCTTACATGACATCTCTGCGTTAGTTAATAGATCAGGTGAAAATATTCGCATCTTTGTACTTGATAACAATGGTGGTGGAATCTTTTCAACCCTGCCACAAGCTAATGCAGATAATTTTGATCAGTTATTTGGTACACCACATAATTTAGATTTAGAAAATGTCGTGGCTGGGTTTGGAGTTAAATCCACAACTGTAAGTGATTTAAAGGGATTACAACTGCATTTATCTAAGCCAATATCTGGCCTAGAGGTGGTAATTGTTAAGGTGCCAAGTAGGTCAACAAATGCTGGTAATTTAAAACAAATAACTCAGAGAGTATCTAGTGCAGTGCGCATTGGAATTAATTTAGACTGACTTTCCGCAAACTCTTTTTCAGGGTTTGAATCAGAGACTATTCCGCAGCCTGCAAAAATTCTTATAGATTTACGATCTTGTGAAAGTAAGCCGCACCTCAAAGCGATTGCAATTTCGCCGTCACCTTGGGCATCAATCCAACCAACCGGACCCGAATAGCGGTCTCGATCCATTTGTTCAAGCTGTGTAATATATTTTTTTGCAACCCCTGTTGGTGTTCCACACACTGCAGCAGATGGATGAAGCTGATTTACTAATGTAAAAATATCTGCCTGTTTTGCACTGCTGTTTAAAACTCCAGTCACATCGGTAGCAAGATGCATGACATTTGATAAATGTAGAACAAATGGTGATTCGGGAACATTGGTTGATGAACAAAATGGCGCAAGACCATCAGCCACAGATTTGACTGCGTACTCATGTTCTTCTAAATCTTTTGAGGATTTTGCCAAGGATGCAGCCAATGTCAAATCTCTATCTTCATTACCTGATTTACGAATAGTTCCAGCTAATACTCTGGAAGTTACTAATGATTTACTTAATCTGACTAATAGCTCTGGAGTTGCACCAACTAAGCCATCAACTAGAAATAACCATGTAGATGGGTACTCAATCTCAAGTCGCTGCAACAAACTGCGTGCATCAATTTCCTTGGTAGAGGTAGCGGTTAAATCGCGAGCAAGGACAACTTTTTCTACCAGACCATCTTTGATTGCAGCGATTACAGAAGTTACCTGCTTACGCCAATTTTCTTCACCTTTATCCGCATTTTGCCAGGTAATCTCGCCACTAACAGAGGCGTTATTAATACTCTCCAAATTAGGTTGTTTTGTATCACCAATCCAAGTTACCCAAGATTTGCCACTTTTTTGTCCAAAAACAACTTCAGGGATAACTAGCACTGAAGGTGAGGCGGAATCAAATGCGAAGGAAGCAAAAAGTAATGGCCCAGTGCCACTACCGTGGACATTATTATTAATTTGAAACTCCGAAAGTTGATGATTCCACCACGCTCGCGCTTGATCGAAGCGGTCCTCACCGGTAACAATTAATTTTTTATACGTCCCAAAACCCACTAAACCATCACCGCTTCTTATCCATGCGCTAGATAGATCTAAATTAGTTTTTACCGAGGATAACTTTGGATGCTCTCCCAACATTTCAGTGGTGATTAAAACTGACATGATGAAATTTATGCCTATCTATTTGTGTGATTTGTGTGTAAAGCCTACTGCCTAGAGAATAGGGGTGTGGTCCGCGCTAATCTGAACAAAGATCCAGACGATGTATCAAAGATGTTTGATGGCGTGGCAAGTAGGTATGATTTTTTAAATGACTTGTTAAGTTTGGGCAGAAGTAAGGCTTGGCGTAAGGCTGTGACCAGCATCATTGCCCCAAAGACTGGTATGAAAGTTTTGGATATTGCAGCTGGTACTGGATCATCATCAAGACCTCTGGTAGATAAGGGTGCTGAAGTAACAGCGCTAGATTTTTCAGCAGGAATGTTAAATCAAGGCCGGAGACAACACAAAGATATTAATTTTGTGCAAGGTGATGCACTAAAATTACCATTTAGTGAAAACACTTTTGATGTGACAACTATTTCTTTTGGTCTTCGCAACACGACTGATTCTATTGGAGCACTTAGAGAAGCCCTACGAGTAACAAAATCTGGTGGCAAAATAGTAGTAGCAGAGTTTTCGCATCCAGTTAATAAAATTTTCAGAAAAATTTATTTAAATTATTTAATGAGAGCACTTCCAATAATTGCGAAGCGAATAAGTAAAAATCCTGCCGCATATATCTACCTAGCAGAATCAATCCAGGCTTGGTCAGATCAGGCGGGGCTAGCCTTAATAATGCGTGAATGCGGGTGGAAATCTGTGGCTTGGCAGGACCTTACCTTCGGAATTGTCGCAGTTCACATTGGATACAAGGCTTAGGTGGCAAAAGCCACCGCTGGCTAACAATAAGATTTGACGGTATGAATCCCTCAATAAATCCATATGTTCCAATCCTGGCGATCGGGGCAATTGGCTTGGGTTTTGCCATTTTCTCAGTGTTAGCTGCCGCTCTTACTGGACCAAAAAGATATAACAAAGCTAAGTCAGATGCTTATGAATGCGGAATTCAACCTTCACCGCAGGCAGCCGGCGGTGGAAGATTTCCAATAAAATATTTTCTAACCGCGATGTTGTTTATCGTTTTTGATATTGAAATTGTCTTTCTATATCCATGGGCAGTTGCCTTTGATCAACTTGGGTTATTTGGTTTGGTTGAAATGGGATTATTTATTGCCACCGTATTTGTTGCCTACGCCTATGTTTGGCGCCGTGGTGGACTGGAGTGGGATTAAAAATGGGTTTAGAAGAAAAATTACCAAGTGGGTTTTTGTTAACTACGGTTGAAAAACTTGCTGGTTATATGCGAAAGAACTCATTATGGCCAGCAACCTTTGGTTTAGCATGTTGTGCGATTGAGATGATGGCGGCAGGTGCTGGTAGATATGACTTAGCAAGATTTGGAATGGAAGTATTTCGTGCCTCCCCTAGGCAGGCAGATTTAATGATTGTTGCTGGCAGAGTAAGTAACAAAATGGCGCCAGTTGTTCGTCAAGTTTATGATCAAATGGCTGGCCCAAAATGGAGTATCGCCATGGGAGCTTGTGCTTCTTCAGGTGGCATGTTTAATAACTATGCGATTGTGCAAGGTGTTGATCACATAATTCCAGTAGATATCTATTTACCTGGTTGTCCACCAAGGCCTGAGATGTTGATGGATGCAATTCTAAAATTACATGAGCAAATTGGTAATGAAAAATTAGGTGCAAATCGCGAGAAAATAATTAAAGAGGTAGAGGCAGCGGCGCTCGCCGCAAAGCCAACTCATCAATTAAAAGGATTATTGGCATGAGCGAAAAAGGAATGTTTGGTATTCAAGGAAGTGGTGATACTTCAGGTTTCGGTGGCTTGGTAAATACAACCGTAACGGTTGGTTCAACCGAACGTCCATTTGGTGGATATTTTGATCAGGTTGCTGATGATTTAGAGCGTGCTTATCCACTTTTTAGTGATGCGATCGAGAAGGTAGTTGTGGATCGAGGCGAGCTGACATTGTTTGTGAAGCGCGATCGATTATTTGACGTGGCAAAGGTTTTGCGGGATCAACTTAGATTTGAAATGTGTATCAGCGTAAGTGGCGCACATTATCCAAGTGAAGTAGGACGGGAATTACACTCGGTTTATTCGCTACTTTCAATCACTAGAAATCAAAGAATTAGATTAGAGGTTTGTGTATCTGAAAAAGATCCTCACCTGCCTTCACTAGTTGAGGTCTGGGCAGGAACCAATTGGCATGAGCGTGAAACTTACGACATGTTTGGAATTATTTTTGATAACCATCCAGGCTTAACTCGCATTTTGATGCCAGATGATTGGTCTGGATTTCCGCAACGAAAAGATTATCCACTTGGCGGAATCGAGATTGAATATAAGGGTGCAACTATTCCAGCACCATCTGAGCGTAGGAGTTATAAGTGAGTACATTCACCGATCCATACGCATCTACACAAGAAACTACTGAAGGTCGGGTTTACTCCGTTACCGGAGGCGATTGGGATGCACTAGTTACTGAAATTGGCGCCACAAAGGAAGAGCGTGTGGTTTTAAACATGGGACCACAACATCCTTCTACTCACGGTGTATTGCGATTAATTCTTGAATTAGAGGGTGAAACAATCACTGAGACCCGATGTGGAATTGGTTATCTACATACGGGCATTGAGAAAAATACTGAATTTAGAAACTGGACCCAAGGCGTAACTTTTGTAACCAGAATGGATTATTTGTCACCAATATTTAATGAAACTGCCTACTGCCTTGGTGTAGAAAAACTTCTTGGAATAACAAATGATGTCACTGAACGGGCTACTGTAATTCGAGTAATGATGATGGAATTTAATCGCATCTCATCCCACATGGTCGCGTTAGGAACTGGTGCGCTTGAATTAGGGGCACTCTCACCAATGATCTTCGCATTTAGGGAGCGGGAAAAGGTATTAGATATTTTTGAATTACTCTCTGGTTTGCGAATGAATATGGCATATATCCGTCCCGGAGGTTTAGCTCAGGATCTGCCAGCTGATGCCTTAAGCAAGATAAAAGCAACGGTTAAGGACTTAAGACATAGCTTTAAAGATAATGAAAAACTCTTGGTTGGTAATTCAATCTTTATGAAGCGTACCCAAGGAATTGGTTACTTAGATTTAGCTGGCTGCACAACACTTGGCATAACAGGTCCAGTGCTTCGAGCAACTGGTCTGGCTTGGGATTTGAGAAAAGCACAGCCATATTGTGGTTATGAAAATTACCAGTTTGATATTCCAACCACAGATAGTTGTGATGTTTACGGTCGATTTTTAATCAGAATGCAGGAGCTAGAGCAGTCATTGAGAATTATTGAGCAGTGTGTAACAAAACTAGAGAAACTAGAGGGACAACCTGTAATGGTTGCGGATAAGAAGATCGCTTGGCCATCGCAATTATCTGTGGGGGCAGATGGAATGGGTAATTCACTAAATCACATCAGAGAGATAATGGGTGAATCAATGGAAGCGTTGATTCATCACTTTAAGTTGGTAACTGAAGGATTTAGAGTTCCAGCAGGTCAGGTTTACACCGCAATTGAATCTCCAAGAGGTGAGCTTGGTGCTCACCTAGTTTCTGATGGTGGTACCCGTCCTTATCGTGTCCACTTCCGTGACCCATCTTTTAATAATTTGCAATCAACTGCAGCGATGTGTGAGGGTGGTCAAATTTCAGATGTAATTGCAGCGGTGGCTTCAATTGATCCAGTAATGGGTGGGGTTGATCGATAATGGCGTACACATCAGATCAAATTTCAATAATGGATTCGATAATTGCAAGATATCCACGTAAGCGATCTGCAATTATGCCGTTGCTGCATTACACACAATCAATTGATGGATATATAACCAATGAAGCAATTGAATTGATTGGCGAAAAATTAGAGCTGGCAACCGCGGAAGTAAATGCCGTCTCATCATTTTATACTCAGTATAAAACTAAGCCAGTTGGCGAATATCATGTTGGTATCTGTACAAATACCTTATGTGCAGTCATGGGTGGCGATTTAATATTTGATTCAGTAAAAGAGCATCTTGGCATTGAAAATGATGGTGTTACAAGTGACGGGAAAGTTTCAGTGGAACATATCGAGTGCAACGCAGCGTGTGATTATGCACCAGTGGTAATGGTCAATTGGGAGTTTTATGACAATCAAACTGTGCAATCAGTCAAAGATTTAGTTGATAGTGCAAGAGCTGGCACTCCACCGGCGCCAACTAGAGGTCCAAAAACTTTAAGAACATGGAAACAAAACTCTGCTGTCTTGGCAGGAATTTCAGATGGACTTGCGAATGAAGGAGTACAAGCCGGGGATGCAACCTTGCTTGGTTTAAAGAAAGCAAAGGGTGGAGCATGAGTAAATTAACTCCAGTTCTTTCGGCGCATTGGGATGAGCCAGATTCATTTACTATCGCTGGATATAAGCGTCATGGAGGTTATGGCGCTGTTTTAAAAGCTTTGGAAATGAAGCCTGATGAAATAATTCAGTTGGTAAAAGATTCAGGATTGCGCGGTCGTGGTGGCGCAGGATTTCCAACTGGTAATAAATGGGGATTTATTCCGCAAGGAGATAATAAAGAACATTACTTTGTAGTCAACGCAGATGAGTCTGAGCCAGGCACTTGTAAAGATACGCCGCTGTTGATGGCAAACCCACATGTATTAATTGAGGGCATAATTATTGGCTCCTATGCGATCAGAGCAAACTATGCATTTATTTATATTCGAGGTGAGGTAACCCATGTAGTTCGCAGAGTTCAGCAAGCAATAGAGGATGCTTATGCAGCTGGATTATTAGGTAAGAACATTTTAGGAAAAGGATTTGATTTAGAGTTGGTATTACATGTTGGTGCCGGTGCATACATATGTGGTGAAGAGACTGCGCTACTTGATTCACTAGAGGGATTTCGTGGTCAACCTCGACTACGTCCGCCATTTCCTGCGATTGCAGGTTTATATGCAAAACCAACAGTGGTAAATAATGTGGAATCAGTCGCCTCCGTGCCAGCAATTATTAATAATGGCGTTGCTTGGTTTAATAGCTTAGGTACTGAAAAAAGTAAGGGCTTCACGCTTTACTCTTTGTCTGGACATGTAAATAATCCAGGACAATTTGAAGCACCTCTTGGAATTACCTTACGTGAATTACTTGAGATTGCTGGCGGTGTAAGAAAAGGACATAAATTAAAGTTTTGGACACCAGGTGGATCATCAACTCCTATATTTACTGATGCGCATCTTGATACTCCACTTGATTACGAGGGTGTAGCAGCTGCGGGCTCAATGCTTGGCACTAAAGCATTGCAGATTTTTGATGAGACAACATGTGTTGTCCGAGCAGTACTGCGCTGGACTGAGTTTTATAAACATGAATCATGTGGCAAGTGCACACCATGCCGAGAAGGAACTTGGTGGATGGTGCAGGTATTAAAAGATTTAGATGCGGGTAAAGGAAGTGAAGCAGATTTAGATAAGTTGTTAGATCTATGTGACAACATCATGGGTAGATCGTTTTGCGCATTGGCAGATGGCGCAGCAAGTCCAATTATTTCCTCACTTAAGTATTTCCGCCAAGAGTACCTAGACCACCTATCTGCTGGTGAGTGTCCATTTGATCCAATGGCTGCAACACTGTTTGAAACCTCAGGTGTCAAATGAGTATTCAAGAGTTAAGTACTGAGCAAGAGGTAGAGATGATCACCTGTGTGATCGATGGCTTTGAAGTAACAGTTCCAAAGGGAACTTTAGTTATCAGGGCTGCAGAAAAACTAGGGATTCAAATTCCAAGATTTTGCGATCATCCATTGCTTGAACCAGCTGGTGCTTGCCGGCAATGTTTAGTTGATATTGAAATAAATGGCAGAGCATTTCCAAAACCACAGGCATCCTGCACAATCCCAGTTGAAAAAGGAATGGTGGTTAAGACCCAACTTACCTCCCCAGTTGCGGACAAAGCTCAAAAGGGAATTATGGAGTTACTACTAATTAATCACCCACTTGATTGCCCGGTTTGCGATAAGGGTGGTGAGTGTCCTCTACAAAATCAGGCGATGTCTAATGGTCGAGCAGAGTCTAGATTTGAAGGTGAAAAGCGAGTCTTTGAAAAGCCAGTGGCGATTTCATCACAGGTTTTATTGGATAGAGAGCGTTGTGTGCTTTGCGCTCGCTGCACTAGATTTTCTGAACAAATCGCTGGTGATCCTTTTATTACATTGAACGAACGAGGCGCACTACAACAAGTAGGAATCTATGAAGATGAACCTTTTGATTCTTATTACTCCGGTAACACTGTACAAATCTGTCCAGTTGGAGCATTGACTGGAACCTCATATCGATTCCGCGCTCGACCATTTGATTTAGTTTCAACCAACTCTGCCTGCGAACACTGCGCATCAGGATGCGCAATGCGCACTGATGTTAGACGAGGTAAAACACTGCGCAGATTAGCTGGTGAGGATTCAGAGGTTAATGAAGAGTGGAATTGCGATAAAGGCCGTTGGGCTTTTAAGTATGAGGTAGCAAAAAATAGAGTTACCAAACCACTTATAAGAGATGAAAATGGTTTATTGCAAGAAGCATCATGGCCAGAGGCATTGGCAGCGGCTGCAGCAGGATTAAAAAATGTAACGGCTGGAGTATTAGTAGGTGGCCGGGTAACAGTTGAAGATGCTTACGGTTACAGCAAATTTGCTCGGGTTGCACTTAATACCAATAACATTGATTTTCGTGCTCGCACTCACAGTAGTGAAGAATTAGATTTCCTGGCATCTACTCCCATCACTGCTACTTATAAAGATATTGATAAGGCAGATCATGTGGTGCTAATTAATTTTGAACCAGAGGATGAATCACCAATAATTTTCCTTAGAATTTACAAGCAGGTCAAAAAGCGCGCGATAAAAGTAAGTAGTATCGCAGCATTTGCTAGCAGGGGCAGTCAAAAGTTAAATGCAAATTTAATTAAAACTGCAACCGGAGCTGAGGTTGCGGCAATTAACTCAATTACTGGCCTAAGTAGTAAATCAGTGGTTTTAGTTGGTGAGCGAGCTGTGGAAACTCCAGGAGCATTATCGGCCGCGGCAAAGATTATTGCTACCAGTGGTGCAAAATTAGGATGGATACCCCGCAGAGCAGGTGAGATGGGCGCGTTGTCAGCTGGTGCTGTGCCAAATTTATTACCGGGCAATAGACCTTTAGATAATGCATCTGCCAGAGTGGATATTGCAACAGTGTGGGGTAGTGAATCTTTACCTACTTCAACTGGAATGAGCACTATCGAAATTATTAATTCAGATCTGCAAGCAGTAGTTGTTGGTGGTGTTGATCCAATGGATATTTCACCTGACGCAAAGGTGAAACTATCAAAGAAATTTATAGTTTCTTTTGAAATTCGTCACAGCGATATTACTGAAATTGCGCAAGTTGTTTTCCCAGTTGCTACCGTGGTTGAAAAAAATGGATCATTTATGGATTGGCAAGGCAAGGCTCGTAAGTTTGAATCTGCAGTTGATCAATCACTAAATCGCAGTGATGTAAGAATTCTTTCAATGCTTGCAGATGAAATTGGTAAGCCAATAAATTTACCAACCGTGAAGGCTGCTAGAAATGAGTTTGAATCTATCGGAAACTGGGATGGTGAGAGAGCTGCGATGAAAGCTACTGCTTCGTCCGAGATAAAATCTGTCAAAGCAGATGAAGCGTTTTTGTCCTCTTGGCGCAATTTGCTGGACAAGGGATCGTTACAAGATGGTGAAGAAAATCTCGCTGGTACCGCTCGCCAATCTGTTGTGGTGATTAGTCAATCCAGAGCAAATCTACTTTCCGTTAAAGAAAGTGATCTAGTAAGAGTTTCAAATGATTATGGCGCAGTAACTTTGCCGTGTGTAATTGAAGATATTGATGATTCCTCAGTTCACCTGCCAAGAAATTCAATCGGCAGTCAATTATTTAGAAACCTAGGCGTAGTTAGTAATTCAATTGTGAAGGTAGCCAAAGCATGAGTAATGCAGAATTAATTGGCCAAGATCCAGGCTGGATTATTGCTTTAAAAGGTCTAATTGTTTTTGCTGCGTGTGTTTTTCTAACCATCATGTCAGTGTGGGGTGAGAGACGAATAGTTGCCAGAATGCAGCAGCGCAGTGGTCCAAACCGAGTAGGAAAGTTTGGTTTACTCCAAGCTTTAGTTGATGGCGTGAAGTTGGCATTAAAAGAGGATTTGATTCCAAAAGCTGCCGATCGAATCGTATTTGTTTTAGCACCAATAATTAGCACAACTGCTTGTTTTATGGCTTTTGCTGTAATTCCAATGACCGGGCCAGTTAATTTCTTTGGCCAACAAACTGCGATGCAATTAACAGACCTATCAGTTGGTGTGCTTTATGTACTAGCGATCGCATCCGTTGGAGTTTATGGAATTGTCTTAGCTGGCTGGTCCTCAGGCTCAACATATCCATTGCTTGGCGGTCTTCGCTCATCAGCACAAGTAATCTCATATGAAGTGGCAATGGGCTTGTCTTTGGTCGCAGTATTTATTTATGCAGGTTCAATGTCCACATCTGAAATTGTGGCAGCACAAGATCAGTGGTGGTATGCAGTAGTTCTGTTTCCATCTTTTATTATTTATATGATTTCAATGGTTGGTGAAACCAATCGTGCACCATTTGATTTAGCAGAGGCAGAGGGTGAATTAGTAGGTGGATTCCATACTGAGTACTCCTCATTAAAGTTTGCTTTATTCTTCCTGTCTGAATATGTAAATATGATCGCGGTTTCTGCCCTTGCTACAACATTATTCCTAGGTGGTTACCGAGCACTTCCTGGTCTTGGTTTTACCGAACAGTGGCTGGGTGGTTGGTTTACATTATTTTGGTTCTTGATAAAAGTCTTGGCATTTTTCTTTGTTTTCGTTTGGTTAAGAGGTACTTTGCCGCGACTTCGCTACGACCAATTTATGAAGTTCGGCTGGAAGGTATTAATTCCATTCTCGCTGGCCTGGATCATGGTGGTAGCAACATTAAGAGTTTTATCACAGCAGAATGCTCCAAGATTGGTAATTTTTGCCTTTGTCTTTGCAGTGGCGCTTATTTATTTAGCGGTGACATCATTAGTTGACCGCAAGCAAAATCAGATTAAAAAAGCCGCAAATTTGATAGATGGTAATGAACCAGAATTTCCTATACCAGCAATACCAACCTCTAGAGTGGAGCAATTAAATGGCTGATGAATTACTGCCACGGCATCAAGAGTTTGGTCTGGCTAAATCGGATCAAGATAAAGCGCCTATTACAAACCAGGAGAGTGCAAGCTTTCCTAAACAACTTCTTGGTTTTTGGGTGACTTTTAAAACTATGTTTAAGAAAGTTAATACAGTGCAGTATCCAGAGGAGAAAGAGCCGACCGCTGAAAGATTTCACGGCCGTCATCAGTTAAATCGCCATCCAGATGGATTAGAAAAATGCATTGGCTGTGAATTATGTGCCTGGGCATGTCCGGCAGATGCCATTTATGTAGAAGGTGCCGATAACAAAGAAGGTGAGCAATACTCCCCTGGCGAGCGTTACGGCAAGGTTTATCAAATAAATTATTTACGCTGCATATTTTGCGGATTATGTATTGAGGCTTGTCCAACTAGAGCATTAACAATGACAAATGAATATGAACTTGCAGATAACACTAGAGCCAAATTAATCTTTGAAAAAGATGATTTGTTGGGACCCCTTCGCGCTGGCATGGTGCCACCGCCTCACCCAATGTATCCAAACACTGATGATGGAAACTATTACCGCGGTGAGGTAACTGGCTCACATCCATCACAAGGAGTCGCAAAAAGTGATTAATTTAGCTTTAGATGTCGGCATAACTGCAACACCAGAGTCGTACCTATTTTATTTTTTAGCACCACTTTCAATTTTGGCATCTCTTGGAATGCTTATAGTGAAAAAAGCAGTCCATTCAGCATTGCTGCTTGCTTGGGTAATGATTTCATTGGCAATTTTTTATATTGCCCAAGATGCACTTTTTCTGGGGATTGTGCAAATCGTTGTTTACACCGGAGCGGTAATGATGCTATTCCTATTTATATTAATGTTAGTTGGTGTAGATACCTCTGATTCACTGGAAGAAAATATTCCAGGCCTAAGACCAATTGCAATTGTTGCAGCCATTGGTTTTGGTGGATTATTAGTTTCATTGATTGCTCGCGCAACATTTGGTAGGCCAATATATGGATTAAGTGCAGCAAATGCTGAAGGAAATGCATTTGGTATTGCAGAGCAGTTATTTACAAAATATGTGTTTGCATTTGAGGTTGTGTCAGCTCTGCTGATTACGGCGGCAATCGGTGCAATGGTTTTGGGGCATAGTCAAAAAACAAGATCTCAGTTTGCACAGCGTGATCTTTCTATTGCCCGATTTAGAAAAGGTGAGTTAAAGGATGCGGCTGGACTACCGAGTGCTGGTGTTTATGCACTTCATAACGCGGTAGATGTCCCGGCCCTGCTACCAACTGGAAAGGCTGCACCAACTTCAATTTCCAATGTTCTACAAGCTCGTGGCGACATGATTGAAAGCGCCAATTTCCAAATGAAAGAGGAAGACGAGGAGGAAAAGTAATGGATATCGCTAATTATCTTTATCTTTCCGCAATCCTTTTCACAATTGGTGCAATTGGTGTTGTGGTTCGACGCAACTCAATAGTAGTTTTTATGTGTATTGAATTAATGCTGAACGCAGCAAATCTTGCATTTGTAACCTTTGCCAGGATAAACAGCAATCTAGAGGGGCAAGTAGTTGCCTTTTTCACTATGGTTGTGGCAGCTTGTGAAGTGGTCGTTGGACTCGCAATCATTGTGACCATATATCGATCACGCCGCTCGGCATCAATTGATGATGCAAGTTTGTTGAAGCGCTGATGATACAAACTTCAGCTAACTTAGCTTGGCTAATAGCACTTCCACTATTTAGTTCAGCAATTTTGTTATTAATTGGCAGACGAGCAAACTCTTGGGGTCATGTGATGGCCTGCATAGTCTCTGCTTCAACATTCACAATTGGCTTAGTTGAGTTTTTTGCGATGCAATCTAGGTCTGAAGAAAATCGTGCTGTTACCCAAAAGCTATTTACCTGGATTTCAGTTGGTTCATTTAACGTCGATGCGGCATTGCTTTTAGACCAATTATCGATTTGTTTTGTCCTACTAATCACTGGCGTTGGAACCTTGATTCATGTTTATTCAATCGCGTATATGTCACATGATCTAGATCGACGCAGATTTTTTGCTTATTTAAACCTATTTATCGCCGCCATGCTTTTATTAGTTCTTGGAGACTCATACCTAAATCTTTATGTGGGTTGGGAAGGAGTTGGCTTAGCCTCCTATTTGTTAATCGGATTCTGGAATCAAAAGCCAGCTTATGCAACTGCTGCTAAAAAAGCTTTTGTCGCCAATCGAGTTGGTGATGTCGGCCTATCACTTGCAATCATGATCGCTTTTGCAACCTTTGGCGAAGTTTCATTCTCAGGTATTAAAGAGCAGACTGAGTTGGCTTCAACTACTCAATTAACTGCAATTGGTTTGATGTTGTTGCTAGCTGCCTGTGGTAAGTCAGCGCAATTCCCATTGCAATCCTGGCTGGGAGATGCGATGGCGGGTCCAACACCAGTTTCAGCACTTATCCACGCTGCAACTATGGTTACAGCAGGCGTTTATTTAATTACTAGATCCAATTTTATTTTCGATGCAGCTCCAACTGCGCAACTTATGGTAATCATTGTTGGCGGCATAACACTTCTGTTTGGAGCAATCATTGGTACAGCAAAAGATGATATTAAAAAGGCATTAGCCGCATCGACAATGTCACAGATCGGATACATGATCTTAGCAACGGGCCTTGGTCCAATCGGCTACGCCTTTGCAATTATGCATTTACTAACCCATGGTTTTTTTAAGGCAAGTATGTTTTTGGGTGCTGGTTCGGTAATGCACGGCATGAAAGATGAAGTAAATATGCGAAAGTATGGCGGAATTGGAAAGTTTATGCCGATAACCTTTTTAACATTCGGTCTAGGTTACCTAGCAATTATCGGTGTTCCACCATTTGCTGGCTTTTACTCCAAAGACAAAATTATCGAAACAGCATTTAATGCTGGTGGCAGCAAAGGTTTGCTTCTAGGAATTGCCACATTACTTGGTGCAATGATCACCGCCTTTTACATGACAAGAGTTGTTTTACTTACTTTTTTTGGCAATGAGCGGTGGGGGCATAAGGATGAGCCTGCCGAAAGCCCAGCACTTATGTTGATTCCAATTGGATTGCTCTCAGTTGGGTCGGTTGTCTCTGGATTTTTCTTAGCACGTGGTGAAGCACTAGTGCATTGGTTGGAGCCAGTGGTTAATCCACTTAAAGAACACCACTCGGAAGAGTTTTTATCACCCATTATCGTTTCATTACTAACCATTACTGCGGTAATTATTGGTGTAGCTATAGCGGTTAATAAATATCGTGGCGCACAAGCAGATTTGGCTCCAGAAAAAGTTTCCATACTTACCGCTGCAGCAAGAAAGGATCTATTCCAAGATAGCTTGAATGAAGCTGCATTTATGCGCCCTGGCCAATCATTGGTAAGTAGATTGCTTAAGATCGATTATCTAGTTATTGACGGTTTAGTAAGAGCGGTAGGAAGTGTCTCAGTAACCGCTGCCAACAGAGTTAGGACTCTACAAAATGGCTATGTAAGAAGTTATGCATTGATGATGGTAATCGGGGCACTTGCGCTGATAGCGGTAATTTGGTCGGTGAGCGCATGAGTTTATTGACGGCGATCGGAGTATTGCCATTAATTGGTGCAATTTTTCTCGCGGTCGTACCGAGTAAAAATATTGAATTAATAAAAAGATTTGCATTTGGTGTTACTTTAATTGTTGCTGCACTTTCAATATTACTTGCCACCGGATTTGATAGAGCCTCTACCAAAATGCAATATGTGCAGAGTAATTCTTGGATTTCATCATTTAATATCAATTTTGCGGTAGGAATAGATGGAATCTCATTAGTTTTAATATTATTATCTACAATTTTAGTACCCATTGTTGTGCTTGCCACCTGGAATGAAGCAGATGCTGGCCGTTGGGGAGTCAAAAGCTTTTATGTCTTGATACTTGCTCTAGAGACACTAATGATTGGTGTATTCGCTGCGACAGATTTGTTCTTGTTCTACGTTTTCTTTGAAGCTATGTTGATTCCTATTTACTTTTTGATTGGTGGCTACGGCAGCGGTAATCGATCTGCCGCAGCAATTAAATTTCTGCTTTACAGTTTATTTGGTGGATTATTAATGCTTGCTTCAATTATTGGTGTTTATGTCATCTCTGGGAATCAAATTGGAGCAACCTTTGATTTAGCCCAACTTGCAACCTTGAAGATTGATAATCAAACAGAGAATTTCCTCTTTCTTGGATTTTTTATTGCCTTCGCAATTAAGGCACCATTGTGGCCATTTCACACCTGGTTGCCAGATGCTGCTAAATCAGCTACTCCAGGAACCTCTGTTCTACTTCTTGGAGTATTAGACAAGGTTGGCACCTACGGAATGATTCGCTTTTGCATTGAGTTATTTCCGGATGCAAGTAAAACATTTACGCCGTTAATTATCACTCTAGCTGTGATATCGATTATTTACGGCGCATTTATGGCGATTGGCCAAAAGGATATAAAGGGTTTGATTGCATTTACATCAATCTCTCACTTTGGTTTTATCACCATGGGAATTTTTGCTATGACATCACAAGGAATGTCTGGCGCAAATCTTTATATGGTCAACCATGGCTTTTCCACTGCAGCACTCTTCTTAATTGCTGGTTGGATGATGGCAAGACGTGGCTCTTCAACCATTTCTGATTTTGGTGGTTTACAAAGAGTTACCCCAGTTATGGCTTGGACATTTTTTATTGCCGGAATGTCTGGCTTAGCACTACCTGGATTATCTAGCTTTGTTAGCGAGTTTTTAGTTTTAGTGGGTACCTACACTAGGTATCCAGTAGCAGCGGTCATCGGTACCTTAGGAATTGTGCTTGCAGCTTTATATATTTTGATTCCAGTGCAAAAGACATTACATGGGCCAACCACACCAGGAAATGAAAATCTTAAAGATTTAAATCTCAGAGAAAAAATCGCTATCGCACCAGTAATTTTAGTAATTATTTTAATGGGTTTTTATCCAAAACCAGTGCTTGATGTAATAAATCCAACATCGGCGCAAGTAGTTACCAATGCTGGCTTTACTGATCCGATTGCGCAGGTGAGCAAATAATGTTGACCGCACCAGTACTTTCCTACTCTTTACTTGCACCTATGTTGATTGTTTTTGGTGGCGCAGTTGCTGGGGTGTTAGTTGAGGCATTTTTAGGAAGAGCGCAACGAGCTGCAGTTCAGTTAACAATAAGTGTTGGCACCTTACTTCTGGCGTTGCAACAACTTTGGCGAATAAGAGATCTAAGCTCTACTACCGCTGCAGTTAACTCTGTAACCATTGATAAAGCGGGTATCTTCTTACAAGCAACCGTGGTATTGCTTGCACTAGTTGCAGTATTACTAATTGCTGATCAAGATAATTTTGTGGCCCAAGCATCTGCTGTGCCAGGATCAAGTGAAGAGATAAATGCATTGCAACAAAAGAGTCAGCAAACTGAGATTTTTCCACTGTTTCTGTTTGCTGTAGGTGGCATGATGTTATTTCCAGTTGCCACAGATTTGATCACCCTATTTGTTGCACTTGAAGTTTTTTCACTCCCGCTTTACTTATTAGCTGGATTAAGCCGGCGCAAGCGTTTACTCTCCCAAGAGGCAGCGCTGAAATACTTCTTATTAGGTGCATACGCCTCAGCATTTTTCTTATTCGGCGCAGCCTTTCTATATGGATATGCCGGAACTATTTCACTATCTGGTATTAGTGCAGCGTTTGGCACCGCCAACGAGGTGTTTCTGCTGATTGGAATTGTTTTTGTCTCAGTTGGCCTCCTATTTAAAATTAGCGCTGTTCCATTCCACTCTTGGACTCCAGATGTTTATCAAGGTGCACCAACACCAATCACTGCGTTTATGGCTGCCTGCACAAAAGTGGCAGCATTTGGCGCAATCTTAAGAATCTTCTATGTTGGCTTTGCACAATCACAAACCCTCTGGCAACCAATAATTACTGTGATTGCAATCTTGACCATGATATTTGGCTCAATTGTTGCAATCTCACAGCGTGACATTAAACGAATGCTTGCTTACTCATCTATTGCTCATGCTGGATTTTTACTATCAGGAGTTGTGGCATTAAATAAGGATGGCCTAGCTGCTTCACTCTTTTATCTATTTGCATATGGATTCACCACACTGGCGGCCTTTGGCATCATCGGTTTAGTTAAGGACTCAGCGGGTGAAGTTACCGATCTAAATCGCTGGATTGGGTTGGGAAAAAAGTCTCCTCTTGTTGGAGGTGTTTTTGCCTTCTTGCTTCTTAGTTTTGCCGGAATTCCACTAACTTCAGGTTTTATAGCAAAGTTCGCTATTTTTTCAGCAGCATATAAATCTGGAAATATCGCACTTGTAGTAGTTGGCGTACTAGCAAGTGCCGTAGCGGCATTCTTCTACATCAGAGTAATAATTATGATCTTCTTTACCGATCCAATAAATGATTCAGTGTCGGTGGTCATCCCTTCAGTTAAGAGTAAAATTTCTATCTCTGTCGCAACGTTGATTTCAATTGTTTTAGGCTTAGCACCATCACTGCTACTTAATGGCGCAGATAACTTTGCTAATTTTTTAAGATAAATGAATCAGACAGGTATTCCAAATTTAGATCCATCTCTTGAGGCAACCTTGATTGCTGACATGAAAAAAGTAGAGGATTTAATGCGGTCGCATATAAAAGGGGATTACCCTTTGGTGGTTGAGACCTCACGGCATTTAGTTGAAGCAGGTGGGAAACGACTTAGACCACTTCTCACTCTACTGGCAGCACAATTTGGCGACCCAACCAATTACGACATTATCAAAGCGGCTGTTTGTTGCGAGCTTACCCATCTTGCAACTTTATATCATGACGATGTAATGGATGATGCGGTTTTAAGACGCGGAGTAATTAGTGCCAACAAAAAATGGAATAACGCAGTTGCTATTTTGACGGGTGATTATCTCTTCTCCAAGGTTTCAGATATGTTGGCAGATATTGGTCCAGATGCGGTTAAGCTGCAAGCAAAAACATTTGAGCGCTTAGTAATTGGTCAAATTAAAGAGACGCAGGGCAAAAGTGATGGACTCTCACAAATAGATCACTACATGAAGGTAGTAGCTGATAAAACTGGCTCACTTATTGCAACTAGCGCCAGATTTGGCGCCTTGCTATCAGGTGCCTCACCAGCAGTTGTTGAATGCTTAACTAAGTTTGGTGAAAAAGTTGGGGTGGCATTTCAGGTTGCGGATGATCTACTAGATATTGCAAGCAGTGAAACTGCATCGGGCAAGACTCCAGGAACTGATTTAAAGGAGGGCATTCCCACATTAGTTACATTGTTTGTGATGGCAGAAAATGACCCTGCTGATAAAGAGCTGATCAGTAAATTGAGTAAACCAATTAATGATGAGGAGCTTTCGCAAGTAATACAATCATTGCGCACTCATAAGGTGATAGAAAAAGTTAAGGCTTATTTGGCAAAAGTGGCTACTGAGGCAAATGAATTATTGATTGATTTACCAGATGGAGCAGCCAAAGATGCGCTGAAAAACCTAACCTTTGCTTTGGTTACTCGCTCTACCTGATCGATACATATTAATACCCAATAAAATAAGTGCGATCCAAATAAATACAAATCCAAATATCTTTGTGAATGTCAATGGTTCGTGAAAGAGTACAAAACCAACTAAAAACATAATTGTTGGATTTATGTAGCCGAGTAATCCAGTAATAGTCAACGGCAAGCTAGTAGCCGCAGAGTTGAACATCAGCAACGGAATCACGGTTAGCAAGCCTGCAGACATTAGCGATAACGAGAACCCAAGATCTGTACCAAATTGTGCTTGGTTGGTGCTCATTAGGTAGAACATGTAAATCAAACTTGGGGGAAGTGCAAAAAGCATTTCGATTGACAAAGTTTGCAGAGAACCAGCATCAAGTCGCTTTTTAACCAATGAATAACAGCCCCAACTAAAAGCTAAACCAAAGGCGACAAGTGGAATTTGGCCAAAGGCCACAGTTAAGATGCCAACGCCGATTCCAGCAAGTGTGAGTGATAACTTTTGTGTCATATCTAATTTTTCTTTCAAGATTAGGAGACCAAAGCACACCACAACAAGTGGAGTCATGTAATAACCAAGTGATGCTTCAACTACTCGATCTACAGAGACTGCCCAAATGTAAATACCCCAATTGAGTGTCAACAAAAATGAGGACAACGCAAGAGTGAAGAAAGTTTTGATATTTGTAATTAATTTGAGTGCAGCTCGTAATTGTTTTTGAAAGGTAAGAAAAATTAGGCATACAACTAAGGACCAAACTCCTCGATTGGCTAATATTTCATAGGCGGATGCACGCTCGAGCCAGCGCCAATAAACTGGTAGTAAACCCCAGATTACATATGCGCCAACACCATAAAAGATACCCAAACTATTTAGCTTCAAATTGTCCTTAATTTATTTATCGGTAGTTGGTGAACTGAACCGCAAAATCCCAACTCTCTTTCTTGACCTGGGCAATAGCAGTTTGCAAATCATCCCTACTCTTACCTGAAACCCGCAGTTCATCACCTTGGATCTGAGTTTTTAGAGATTTAGGTCCTTTTTCTTTTAAGAACTTAGCGATCTTTTTTGCATTCTCAGTTGAGATGCCCTCTTTAAATTCACAATTTATTCTGTAAGTTTTGCCACTTAACGCTGGCTCCCCAGCATCTAGGTGCTTTAAAGAGACATTTCGTTTGATTAATTTATCCTTCAATACATCCAACGCCGCTTTTACTCGCTCTTCAGTGCCAGACTCCAACAAAACTTTCAAGCCAGTTTTTTCAATCTTGGTCTCAGTGTTCTTAAAGTCATACCGAGTTGCGATTTCTCGATCACACTGATTGAAGGCGTTATCCAACTCCATTTGATCAATTTTTGAGACTATGTCGAAGCTGCTGTCGGCCATGTCTATACTTTACTCGCTAAATTGATTAGATTTTTCCTAATACCAAAAGAATAGATTGGAGTGGTTGTGAGCCAGGTGAAGGTTAAGCGGCGCATACCAAGTCCAAAAGATCTTGCTCAATTGTTAAGATTTAGAAAAGTTATTTGGAACCCTCGTAAACGCCGACTCACAAGAGCACTTACTGTTTATGATTTAAGAGATATTGCAAAGCGGCGCACTCCACAAGCACCATTTGATTACACCGATGGTGGCGCTGATACTGAAACGAGTTTGACCAGAGCCAGAGCAGCTTATGAAAAACTAGAGTTTCAACCAAAGATTTTGCGTAATGTCAAAGATGTAGATCTTTCAGTGGAAATGCTGGGCAAAAAAATGAGCATGCCATTGGGTATAGCGCCAACTGGATTTACTAGGATGATGCAAACTGAGGGTGAGTATGCAGGTGCATGCGCTGCTCGTGACGCCGGTATTCCTTTCACACTCTCAACTATGGGAACTAGATCTATTGAAGATGTAGCAAAAGCTGCACCCGATGGCCGTAATTGGTTTCAACTTTATATGTGGAAAGATCGCGATCGAAGTATGGCTCTGGTTAAGAGGGCAAAGGATGCTGGCTTTGACACTTTGGTATTAACAGTTGATGTGCCAGTTGCTGGCGCCAGATTACGTGATGTGCGAAATGGTATGACTATTCCACCCTCACTAACATCTAAAACAATACTTAATGCAATACCTCGTCCTGCTTGGTGGATTAATTTTCTAACCACCGATCCACTTAAGTTTGCATCTTTAGATTCATGGAATGGCACTGTGGCAGAGCTGCTTGATTCTATGTTTGATCCAACTATTACCTATGAGGATTTAAAGTGGATCAGAGGGCAATGGCAGGGCAGTTTGGTAGTAAAAGGAATTCAAAATGTTGATGACGCATTGATGTCTATTGAATCTGGCGCAGATGCAATAATTCTTTCAAACCATGGTGGCCGGCAGTTAGATCGGGCCCCGGTTCCACTTCACCTGTT
This sequence comes from Candidatus Nanopelagicus hibericus, assembly GCF_002288005.1. Taxonomy (NCBI): domain Bacteria; kingdom Bacillati; phylum Actinomycetota; class Actinomycetes; order Candidatus Nanopelagicales; family Candidatus Nanopelagicaceae; genus Candidatus Nanopelagicus; species Candidatus Nanopelagicus hibericus. The sequence goes on from NZ_CP016771.1 coordinate 106,080, forward strand.
GCCGGAGGTAATAAAAGCTGTGGGTAGTAAGGCAGAGGTTCATATTGATACTGGAATTATGCATGGCGCAGATGTGGTGGCAGCACTTGCCACCGGCGCAAAATTCACTTGGATCGGCAGGGCTTATCTCTATGGCTTAATGGCAGGTGGCAAACCAGGTGTTGATAGAGCTTTAGATATTTTAAAAACACAAATTTCCAGAACCATGAAATTACTTGGTGCAAGAACTGTTGCAGAGTTAAACCCAGATCATGTTCGATTTATTGCACGGTATAGCGATAAATAATTGCTCTTTTGGCATTACAACTACCTAGGCTTTAGACTTCACTAACGCTTAACAATCTTGGCGGGTTGCCCGAGCGGCCAATGGGAGGGGACTGTAAATCCCCCGGCTTATGCCTTCGTAGGTTCAAATCCTTCACCCGCCACCAAATAATTAAATCGAGTACTTATCCAATAATAGTTTTAGGTTTGAATCATTTCTATCTTGATTACCACTCTGCCACAAGCCATCTGCTTGCGTTGCTTCTATGTAATTTAATTTACTAATACCAGGTAGGCGTTTAGTTAGAGTGCCAACTCGTCTGCCTTGGATGAACCACCAAAGATCATCGGTGTGGAAGGAGAGCTGCTTATAGGATTTTTCATCAGTGACATCTGAGTGGAAAAAATCTGCTTTATAGAGTGTGCCAGCACCTGAGGTAGCGAATAAATCAGTAGCTGGCCCATCATTTAGGGAGTAGTTTTTATGCCAACTGTTATAAGAAGAGATTTTTTCATCGCCGGAATAGGTGATCTTATGTACGCGGCTAGCAACTATTGCTTTAGGTGTCAGGTGATGCTGGATCATAAGCTTTAAACTCAGATCTGCCTCAAAGATTAAATCATCATCAACAACAATTATTGGTAAAGCTTTTTCTAGCATAAGGGTTGGAATCAACTTCTTACCTGGTCCTAAATCAGCGCAGCTATTAATCTGCAAAATTCCATTATTTTTTAAGGCTGAAACATCGGTAGGCAGCTTTGCCATATCTTCCGATGCAATATTTAAATATATTTTATTTGGGATCAAACGTTGATTTAGTAGCTGCTCAATCACTATATGTAGAGTTTTAAATCTTGCAGGATGGCTGGTTAAGGAGATTACATGCTCCCAGCTGACATTTTTAAACTCTTTACCATTTGGTATCAGTAAATGATTAAGAATATTGTTGCCATCACCTGCTCTCAGCAAATTTATATTAGCCATCAACTCATTGTGATGTTTAGTTGCCTTACTCCCAAGATTTCTAGCACTCCTAATTAAATAATAAAGTGCAAAAAGTTGCAGAGCCAGAATTGCTATCAATATCGCTCTGTTCATTAGCTCTGCCTAACTTTGTTGTAGTTATACTGATTGCATGGATAAGCCAGCCATAATTCTAGCCACTAGCAATGGTATTGGTATGGGGCACCTAACCCGGGCGAGTGCGATCGCTACTGAATTGAAGAGTTTTGCAAATCCAATCATCATCTCCATGGCAGCTGGAGTTGTTGAGGTGCCAAAGATTGCAGGTGTGCGATTTGAGTATGTTCCCGGTAGAGATAGAAAGTGGATGGGACGATTTGCCTGGGATGCTTATTTGCGAGATCGCATCGTAGCTTTGATTGATGAGACGGGTGCAAAAATTGTTAGTTTTGATGGCGTAGTTCCCTATCCAGGAATTATCGCAATCAAAAGTATTCGACCTGATGTAAAACTAGTTTGGGTGCGCAGAGGTTTTTGGCAAAAGAGCTCAAGAAGCTATTTGCTCTCACTGCAATCCAAAATGATGGACTTGATTATTACTCCAGGTGATTTTGGGCAAAGTTATGATAAGGGACCAACTGTAAATAGAGGTGATGATCGATTAGTAAAGCCAATATCAATATTTGATGCAAGAACTGCATTAGGTAAAACCGCAGCACGAAGTCTGCTGGGCATTGATCAGAATCGGCCTGCAGTGTTGGTGCAGCTAGGAGTTGGTGAGGCTGATTTAAATGCCAAGATGAGCGCAGCATTATCTGGATTAGTAGATTGGCCAAATTTACAAGTAGTACTTACCAAGGATCCAATAGATGCAAATGGCAATCAGTTAGCACCCGCAGGGCTTGATATAAAAATTATTCGACATTTTCCACTTGCACATGTACTGGCAGCATTTGATGCTGCCATATGCGCTGCTGGATACAACAGCGTGCATGAGGAGTTGGCTGCAAAAATTCCGACGGTATTCATCCCAAACATTCGTGGCACCGATAATCAGGCAGCAAGGGCTGCTTGGGCAGCAGATAATAAAATGGCGTTATCTGTAGATCAAAGTGATTTGAAGCAGATTACCGCAACTGTGGCCCAATTAGCCCTACAAAGTTTGCGGGATAACTTGGCAAGTAATTGCGAAAAACTTCCAGCAGTAACTGGTGCAAAAGAAGTTTCAAAGATATTTGAAGAATTGATTAACCAGCCAAATCAACAAGAGAAAAATCTAGGTAAAACACTGTGGAAATTAAAAGTACAGGATATCTTTGGCAGAGGATGGCGAGGTGTTGTTTACTCACTACTACAACTATTAACCATGATTTATCGATGGTTTAGGCCGCATAAAGATGTGCTTGTAAATAAACCTGATTCAATAAAATTAGTTGAGGGTGAAGTCAGTGATTTATCTAAATTAATTAAGAGTGGTGATCCGTTTGAGCATGTGCTCACCGGTGCATCCGATAGATATAAATCAAGGCGAACTCAGATTGCAAGTAAGGCTTATTTAAAGTAATTAGCCAGTAATTCGTAAATAACAAAGCAGGGTTGTATCCTTAGCCAGCACTTCGCCCCCTTAGCTCAGTTGGTAGAGTGTTTCCATGGTAAGGAAAAGGTCATCGGTTCAATTCCGATAGGGGGCTCGAGGAGAAAAAGTTTGGCGGGGTAGCTCAGCTTGGTAGAGCAAGCGGCTCATAATCGCTGTGTCGTGGGTTCAAATCCCGCCTCCGCTACAAGTTAGAAACCAGCAGTAATTTCAGTAAATGGTGAGGGTCAGGTAACCTCACCCAAAGAAATTAACGAAAGTTAATTTAACTACAAGGCTAGGAGCTCAACCATGGCAAGTAAAAGTGCAGATGTTCGTCCAAAAATCACAATGGCATGTGTTGAGTGCAAAGAGCGCAACTACATCACACGCAAGAACCGACGTAACGACCCAGATCGCTTAGAGCTTAAGAAGTTTTGCCCACGTTGCAAATCTTCACAACTTCATCGCGAAACTCGTTAATTAGCACCCGCCAATGGCCGGGAAAATTCGCATCTGCTTAATTGCAGAGGGCTTTGTGGATGATTTGCTTATCTGTGTTAATTCAATTACCAAGCACACAAATACTCCAATAAGTATCCATGCCAATGGCAAAAGTAATTGGCTGGCAGCAGACTTGTTTAATTCACCACAGATAACCCTTACCCAAGAAAAAAATCCACTTGGCTGGGGCAATTTGATTAATAATTTTCTTAATACCCACACTGAGGATTACCTGCTCATTATGGATCCCTCAACCACATTCACTGCAGATCCAATTGAGATGACTCTTAATCAATTAGCCACCGGATATCAGGGGGTGGGATGGAAGGGCGGACTTATTAATTTAGCTGATGATTGGAAGAGTAGTGAAGATAAAGGAGTAGGTGAAGTGGATGTCTTATTTAGCTACTACTTAGCAGTTGACCGAAAGTTTGCAATTGCAGCAGGTGGTGCAAATCCAAGTGCAAAGTATTATCGAAATGCTGATCTTGAACTTAGCCTGGCTCTTAGGCAATTTGGTGGCAAATTACTGCAAATGGATTTACCGCTAGCACAGGGGCGGCATCATGGTTACCACGATGTGGATCCTGATTACCGAGATAAGAATTCCCGGAAGAATTACCAACGCATTTTAGATCGGTTTAGAGGAAAAAATGAGATCCTCTGTGCCCGTAGATAGGCTTAGGTTATGGAGCAATTATCTGATTTCACCACACTTCGAGTTGGTGGACCTGCACAAAAAATAGTTCATGCTCACACCGCAGCGGAGTTAATTGAGTTTGTAAAAGCGGCAGATCAAGCTGGTGAGAAGGTATTAATTTTAGGTGGCGGATCAAATTTATTAATCAGTGATTCAGGATTTGCAGGAACAGTAATAAGAGTTGAAAGCAAAGGAAGCGCTTTAGATTACGACGCATGCAGTGGGGGCATGATTGAGGTGGCAGCTGGGGAGGATTGGGATAAATTTGTTGAGCTAACAATTAATAAAGGCTTTGCTGATTTGGAATCCTTAAGTGGAATTCCAGGCACTGTTGGAGGTTCACCCATCCAAAATATTGGTGCGTACGGGCATGAGGTGAGTGAAACTATCGCCCGAGTCAAAGCTTATGACCGTAAAAAAGGTGAGGTAGTTACCTTAACTAATGCACAATGTAATTTTTCCTATCGAAGCTCTGTCTTTAAGCAAGAAGCTGATCGATATGTAATTTTAAATGTCACTTTTCAACTGCGAAAAGGTGATGAATCACTGCCAATTTCCTATATTGAACTGGCTAATTACTTAGGAATTAAATTGGGTGAAAGAGCTGTGGTTACAAAGGTACGCCAAGCAGTTTTGGATCTGCGAGGTCGTAAAGGTATGTTGCTAAATCCAACTGATTCAAATACTTACTCTGCTGGCTCTTTTTTTGTTAACCCTATTCTTAGTAAAGCCGAGGCTGAGAAATTACCAAAAGATGCACCACGCTGGCCACAAGCAGATGGCAGAGTTAAAACTTCAGCTGCTTGGTTGATGGAGCATGCGGGGATTTTTAAGGGTGAAAAATTAGCTGGTGCTCAGATTTCAAATAAGCATGTTCTAGCACTTACCAATTCAGGAGATGCCAGGGCTGAAGATATTGTGGAGTTGGCAAAGAAGGCCAGAGCTGCGGTATTTGAAAAGTTTGGAATTAAATTACAAGCAGAGGTGCAATTAGTAGGTCTAGATTTAAACTAGATTGCTTCACTTAATAATTTTTTCACTCTACCAATTCCCTCAGTGATATCAGCATCACTAGTTGCGTAAGAAAATCGAAGGTAGCCAGATGGACCAAATGCCTCACCTGGAACTGCAGCAACCTCTACCTCATCCAAAATTAAAGTGGCAAGTTCGGCCGAAGTTTTTGGTGACTTTCCGCGAATAGTTTTTCCCAGCACGCCCTTTACCGATGGATAAACATAAAAAGCACCAGTTGGGGTTGGACAGGTAACACCGGGAATCTCATTTAGTAATTTAACAATTAATTTTCGCCTGCGATCAAATGCTTCACCCATTTTATGCACCGCAGATAGATCACCATTTAAGGCAGCAATTGCAGCTCGCTGTGGAACATTTGCCACATTTGCAGTTGAGTGCGAATGTAGATTTGTTGCAGCCTTAATGATGTCCTTTGGACCAATCATCCAGCCCACTCGCCAACCAGTCATCGCATATGTTTTAGCAACACCATTGATAATAATTGTTTGATCTGCCAACTTTGGTACTAATACACAAATACTTGGTGCGGTGGCACCGTCATAAAGTAGGTGCTCATATATTTCATCAGTTATTACCCAAAGATTATTTGCTAATGCCCACTCACCAATTTTCTTCACCTGCGCTGGTGAATAAACTGCGCCAGTTGGATTAGATGGTGAACAAAATAGCAGCACCTTAGTTTTTGCAGTTCGGACCTTCTCCAACTGCTCCACAGTGACTAAGTAATCTTGTGCTTCATCAGCAAATACTTCAACCATCTTGCCTCCGGCAAGATTTATACATTCTGGATAAGTTGTCCAATAAGGTGATGGCACAATTACCTCATCACCTGGATCAAGCAGTACTGCAAAAGCTTGGTTCACTGCTTGCTTGCCACCGTTAGTTACTAATACTTGATCTGCAGTTATTTCATAATTTGAATCTCGTTTTGTTTTATTAACTATTGCCTCGCGCAGCTCTGGTAATCCAGCTACTGGGGTATAGCGATGATTTGCCGGAATCTTTGCGGCTTCAATAGCAGCATTAACAATATAATCAGGTGTAGGAAAATCTGGTTCACCAGCGCCAAATCCAATTACCGGACGGCCGGCAGCTTTAAGTGCCTTTGCTTTACTATCAACGGCAAGAGTTGCTGACTCGGCGATTGCTGCAATTCGTTTTGAAACTCGCATCTTTTGTGATTCACCCATGGGGGTTAAGTCTGCCATCTACGCTTAAAACTGGCTTACCATTTATCTCAGTTTTACCTTTCGGAATAACCCGCCTACAATTTCTTCCCCGGCGCTTGTATTAGGTCATGATTTTTCATGCCTTAATTCGGGACGAAGGGCAGTAGCTCAATTGGCTAGAGTTGCCGTCTCCAAAGCGGCCGGTTGGGGGTTCGAGTCCCTCCTGCCCTGCAAGTAATAGGTAAGAAAAGTTGTAAAAGCTAACGAGTAAAGGAATAGGTAGATGAGCGAAGAGATCGTCTCAACTGAAGAGGCCAAGGGCATCTTTGGTCGCATCGCCCTGTTCTATCGCCAGGTTATATCTGAGTTAAGCAAAGTTGTTTGGCCAACTCGTAACCAATTAACTACCTACACCGCAGTGGTTTTAGTTTTCGTTGGATTTGTTGTTTTAGTAGTTTCAGCCTTTGATTTAGTATTAACAAAAATAACTTTCTGGGTATTTGGCTAAGGTGAATCGGAAAATATGATGTCAATTGATACCCCAGCCAATCCACCAATGGATGCATTTGAGGCAGCATTAGCTGTCACTGAGAGTGCGCCAGTAATTGAAGAGGTAATCGCGCCAGTAATTGAGGATGTGGCGGCAGATGTTGCAGAGGAAAATGATGAGAATGCCGAGTTTCGCGCTGCTTTGCGAAATGCACCAGGTGAGTGGTTTGTAGTTCACTCCTATGCTGGGTATGAGAAGAAGGTAAAGGGAAATTTAGTAAACCGTATTCAATCCTTAAACATGGAGGATTTTATCTTCCAGATTGAAGTACCAGAGGAAGAGGTTCGTGAGCTTAAGAATGGCGCCATCAAAGTTGTAAAGCGAAATGTCTTCCCCGGATATGTTTTAGTCCGAATGGAATTAACAGATGAGTCTTGGTCATGTGTGCGAAATACCCCAGGTGTTACTGGCTTCGTTGGTAACGCCCATCATCCATCACCGCTTACTTTGCCTGAGGTAGAAAACATTTTGGCTCCTCGCCCACTTAAGAAGGGCGGCAAGATTGAAATGAAGGATGTTGATTATGCAATTGGTGAATCAATCACGGTAATGGATGGACCATTTGCCACATTGCCAGCAACTATCTCGGAGATTATGCCAGAGCAAGCAAAATTAAAAGTATTGGTTTCAATCTTTGGCCGGGAAACTCCGGTTGAACTTTCATTCCATCAGGTCCAGAAGATTTAATCAGACGAGAATTAACTAAAGAGAAAAGGAAAAAACATGGCACCGAAGAAGAAGGTAACCGCACTTATTAAGTTGCAGATCCAGGCTGGAGCTGCCACACCAGCACCACCAGTTGGTCCGGCTTTGGGTCAACATGGTGTGAACATCATGGATTTCGTTAAGGCTTACAACGCAGCAACTGAGAGCCAAAAAGGAAATATCATCCCAGTTGAAATTACTGTTTTTGAAGATCGCACATTTACTTTTATTACTAAGACTCCACCAGCCTCACGTTTAATTCTAAAAGCTGCTGGAATTGAAAAGGGATCTGCGATCCCACACAAAGATAAGGTTGCAAATCTAACTAAGGCACAGGTGGAGGAGATCGCCAAGCAGAAGATGGTGGATCTAAACGCTAATGACTTGGAGATGGCATCAAGAATTATTGCCGGTACCGCTCGTTCGATGGGTATTACCGTCTCTAACTAAAGAAAAAACTGTGGGAGAACCTCGCTGGTTCGCAAAAACCACAACCCCAATCTTGAAAACCCTTTCAAGATTAATTAAGAGGAGAAGAAATGAAGCGCAGTAAGAAATATAAGGCCGCCGCAGAAAAGATTAAATTAGATAATCTTTATATGCCAGGTGAGGCGATGAAGTTAGTTAAAGAAACCTCAACAGTTAAGTACGATGCCACAGTTGATGTTGCTTTGTTCCTAGGTGTAGATCCTAAGAAAGCAGATCAAGCGATCCGCTCCACCGTAAACCTGCCACACGGCACTGGTAAGACGGCGCGAGTTTTAGTTTTTGCAGGTGGTGAGCGAGCTGAAGAGGCACGTGCTGCGGGTGCTGACATTGTTGGCGCCGATGAGTTAATTGATGAAGTATCAAAAGGCCGCCTTGATTACGACGCGGTGGTTTCAACTCCGGAGTTAATGGGAAAGGTCGGCCGACTTGGAAAGGTGCTTGGACCTCGCGGTTTAATGCCAAATCCAAAGACTGGAACTGTAACTACCAATGTTGCTAAAGCCGTTACTGATATCAAGGGCGGAAAGATTGAGTTTAGAGTTGATAAGAATGCAAACCTTCACTTTGTAATCGGTAAGGTTTCATTTACTGCCGAACAATTAGCTGAAAACTATGCCGCAGCCATTGAAGAGGTAATGCGGGCGAAGCCAGCATCATCAAAGGGTAGATTTGTTAAATCAGCAACCGTCTCATCAACTATGAGCCCAGGAATCAAAGTTGATACCTCTATCGCTCGCGATGGTGGCCCACAGATTCAGTAAATACCTGATTTTGACTTGGGTAGGCCTTTGCGCCTACCCTTGGCTTATTCAAGTTGAGCTAAGAAATTAGTGAGACTAGAAACCAAAGACTGCAGGTCTTTTAAAGTAAATCTTTAAAAGGTAATTGTTGAAAAACAGCCCGCATAGGTGTAATCGATAACCTCGAGTGCATTTATGCGCCGGGGTTTTTCTTATTTAGAAAGGATGCCAAATGGCAAGTGCAGATAAAACCGCTGCGGTAGCTGAGATCGTTGATGATTTCCGTACTGCAAACGCAACTGTACTCACTGAATATCGTGGCCTCTCAGCCACGCTATTAAAGCAATTACGTCGCTCACTTGGCGTTAAAAATAAGTATTCAGTTGTTAAAAACACTTTAACCAAAATTGCTGCTAAAGAAGCGGGCGTTGACTTAGATCCAGAAATGCTTGCTGGCCCATCTGCAGTTGCATTTATTAAGGGTGATCCAATTGATGCCGCCAAAGTATTGCGTGATTTTGCTAAAGATAACCCGCTATTAATCATCAAAGGTGGAATTTTTGATGGCAAAGCAGTCACCACTGCTGAGATTATTCAGCTTGCAAATCTTGAATCTCGCGAAGTTCTTCTTGCCAAGATTGCAGGTGCTATGAAGGCATCTATGTCTAAGGCAGCTAGAACATTTGACGCACTTCGCATCAAGATGGAAGCCGGTGCACCAGCACCAGTTGCAACACCAGTTGCAGCACCAGTTGCTGAGGTAGCGGTGGAAACACCAGCACCAGTTGCAGCACCAGAAGTTGTCGCTGAAGCAGCACCAGCTGCTGAAAGCACAGAAAACTAAAACCGACCCCCAACCCCGCACTCATACCAAGAGTTGGAGTCGGGAACAAAAAGAAAAGGAACGAAAATGGCAAAACTAAACACCGCAGATCTATTAGGTCAGTTCAAAGACATGTCTTTGGTTGAGCTAACAGAGTTTGTGAAAGCATTTGAGACAGAGTTTGATGTAACAGCTGCAGCTCCAGTTGCAGCAGCTGCTGCTGGTGGTGCCGCTGGCGGCGCTGCTGAAGCGGTAAAAGATGAGTTCACTATCATCCTTGAGGATGCTGGATCTCAAAAGATTGCAGTTATCAAAGAGGTTCGTGCGCTTAACTCCAGCCTTGGCCTAAAAGAGGCGAAGGATCTAGTTGATGCCACACCTGCAACCCTGATGGAGAAGGCTGACAAGGCGACCGCTGATAAGGCGAAGGCTGCGTTTGAGGCTGCAGGGGCTAAGGTCACAATCAAGTAAGCATCTTCCAATTAGACAGAAGGGGCACAGGTTAGATACTCTGCCCCTTCATCTTTTTTAAAAACCAATAGGTCAAAAGCATATAGCGGCTAAGACCTAGTGGTAGCCGTGTGTTTAACGCAGTTTATTACTGGAGGAAACTTTGGCCGCTTCGAAAATTAAATCTCATGCTCCACGTCGTGTTTCATTCGCAAAGATTCGTGAACCACTTGAGGTTCCAAATCTGCTTTCATTACAACTAGAAAGCATTGATTGGTTATTAGGAAATGATGCTTGGCGCACTCGCTTGGCGGAGGCTGAAAAATCACATCGCGGTGAGGTACCAAAGCAATCAGGACTTGAAGAAATTTTTGAAGAGATATCACCAATTGAAGATTTTCAAGGATCAATGTCACTTTCATTCCGTGACCATCGATTTGAGCCACCTAAGTACTCAATTGCCGAGTGTAAAGAGCGCGATATTACCTACGCAGCTCCACTTTTCTTAACTGCTGAGTTCACCAACAACATCACCGGAGAAATTAAATCCCAAACTGTTTTCATGGGTGATTTCCCATTAATGACACCTCGAGGAACCTTCGTAATCAACGGCACAGAGCGAGTTGTGGTTTCACAGATCGTTCGTTCTCCAGGTGTTTACTTTGAGCGCACAATTGAAAAAACATCTGACAAAGATGTATTCACAACAAAAATTATTCCAAGCCGTGGTGCTTGGCTTGAGTTTGAAGTTGATAAGAAGGATATGGTCGGTGTTCGTATCGATCGCAAACGTAAGCAATCGGTTACTGTTTTCTTAAAAGCACTTGGTTGGACCAGCGCCCAAATTCTCGAACAATTTGGTGAGTTTGAATCAATGAAATTAACTTTAGAAAAAGATAACGTAGAGACTCAAGATGATGCGTTATTAGATATTTATCGCAAACTTCGCCCAGGTGAGCCACCAACTAAAGAGGCTGCTCAGAATTTAATTGAGAATCTTTATTTCAATCCAAAACGTTATGACTTGGCTAAGGTTGGCCGGTTTAAGATAAATAAGAAGCTTGGTATGGAATTAGATCTAAGTCGTGGTTTATTAACCATCGAAGATATTGTCGGCACAATTAAATACTTAGTGGCCCTGCATCGTGGCGATGCATTGCTGGAGTATGGCAAAGAGGTCCGAGTTGAAACTGATGATATTGACCATTTTGGTAATCGACGTCTGCGCACCGTTGGTGAGTTAATTCAAAACCAGGTTCGCACCGGACTTTCTCGAATGGAGCGGGTAGTGCGCGAGCGCATGACCACTCAAGATGTAGAGGCAATTACCCCACAAACCTTGATCAATATTCGCCCCGTGGTTGCATCCATAAAAGAGTTTTTTGGTACATCACAACTTTCACAGTTTATGGATCAAACAAATCCACTTTCAGGTATGACACATAAGCGTCGACTTTCAGCCCTTGGGCCCGGCGGTCTATCTCGTGAACGTGCAGGCTTTGAGGTTCGAGATGTGCACCCATCCCACTACGGACGTATGTGCCCAATTGAAACACCAGAGGGACCAAACATTGGCTTGATTGGATCACTTGCAACATATGCCCGCGTAACGCCATTTGGTTTTATTGAAACTCCTTATCGCAAGGTTGTTGATGGCAAAGTTTCTGACCGTATTGATTACTTAACTGCTGATGAAGAGGATGAGCACATTATTGCGCAAGCAAATGCGCCACTAACTGAAGATAATCATTTTGCTGAAGCCAGAGTATTAGTACGTCGTCGTGGTGGTGAGGTTGAAAATATTCAAGCATCCGAGGTTGATTACATGGATGTTTCACCACGTCAGATGGTTTCAGTTGCAACTGCAATGATTCCATTCTTGGAGCATGATGATGCTAACCGTGCGTTAATGGGCGCAAATATGATGCGTCAAGCAGTACCACTAATCAGAGCTGAAGCGCCATTAGTTGGAACTGGTATGGAGTTTCGTGCTGCGGTTGATGCTGGTGATGTTTTACTTGCCCGCAAACCAGGTGTAGTCACTGAGGTTAACTCTGATCAAGTCATTGTTAAAAATGATGATGGTTCAACTGAAACCTATTTTGTTGAGAAGTTTGTTAGATCTAACCAAGGAACTAGCCGAAACCAAAAGGTGATTGTCTCCGTGGGAGATAAAATCGAAGTTGGTCAAGTAGTTGCAGATGGCGCTAGTACCGATAAAGGTGAGATGGCGCTAGGTAAAAATCTACTTGTGGCATTTATGTCCTGGGAAGGTCATAACTATGAGGATGCGATCATTCTTTCACAACGCCTGGTGCAAGATGATGTGCTCACCTCAATTCATATTGAAGAGTATGAAGTTGATGCTCGCGATACCAAGTTAGGTGCTGAGGAAATTACTCGTGATATTCCAAATGTTTCGGAAGAGGTATTAGCAGATCTTGATGAGCGCGGAATTATTCGAGTTGGCGCAGATGTTGTGCCTGGCGATATTTTGGTAGGAAAAGTAACCCCTAAAGGTGAAACTGAATTAACACCGGAAGAGCGTTTACTTCGCGCCATCTTTGGTGAAAAAGCCCGTGAAGTTCGCGATACATCTCTTAAGGTGCCCCATGGTGAATCTGGCAAAGTAATTGGTGTAAGTATTCAAGATTCAGCAGAGGGATTTGAATTAGCAGCTGGTGTTAATCAGGTGGTTCGAGTCTATGTTGCACAAAAACGTAAGATTCAAGATGGTGACAAACTTGCTGGTCGTCACGGTAACAAGGGTGTTATCTCAAAGATTCTTCCAGTTGAAGATATGCCATTTTTAGAGGATGGAACTCCAGTTGATGTGGTGTTAAATCCACTTGGTGTGCCAGGACGTATGAATGTTGGTCAGGTATTAGAGACGCATCTTGGATGGGTTGCTAAATCTGGCTGGAAGCTAGAAGGAAATGAGGATTGGCAACAATCACTTCGCGAAAATGGTTACGCCGAAGCTCCGGCAAATACCAAGGTGGCAACACCGGTATTTGATGGCACAAAGGAAGAGGAGTTATCTGGACTTTTGGGATCAACTCTGCCAAACAAAGATGGCATGCGCTTAATTGGCGCAGACGGTAAAGCGCAATTATTTGATGGCAGAACTGGTGAGCCATATAAGCAGATGATTTCAGTTGGATATATGTACATTTTAAAGCTGCACCATTTAGTAGATGACAAGATCCACGCTCGTTCCACCGGTCCTTACTCAATGATTACGCAACAACCGTTGGGTGGAAAAGCACAGTTTGGTGGACAACGCTTTGGTGAGATGGAGGTCTGGGCACTTGAAGCTTATGGCGCCGCCTACACCTTGCAGGAGTTGTTAACTATTAAATCTGATGATGTTCTTGGACGAGTAAAGGTTTATGAAGCAATTGTTAAGGGTGAAAATATTCCAGAGCCAGGAATTCCTGAATCATTTAAGGTTTTGGTTAAGGAAATGCAATCACTTTGCTTAAATGTTGAAGTACTTTCTTCAGAGGGTGTAGCAATTGAAATGCGCGACACTGATGAAGAGGTATTTAGAACCGCTGAAGAATTAGGTATCAACTTATCCCGAGTTGAGCCAAGCTCTGTAGAAGAAGTGTGAGGAGAGGATAACCATGTTAGATGTTAACTTTTTTGATGAGTTAAGAATTGGTCTTGCCTCAACTGACAATATTCGTGAATGGTCATTTGGTGAGGTTAAAAAGCCAGAGACAATTAATTACCGCACACTGAAGCCTGAAAAAGACGGATTATTTGATGAAAAGATCTTCGGACCAACTCGTGACTGGGAATGTTATTGCGGTAAGTACAAGCGAGTGCGGTTTAAGGGAATTATCTGCGAGCGATGCGGCGTTGAGGTAACTCGTGCCAAGGTGCGTCGTGAGCGGATGGGTCATATTGAACTTGCAGCTCCAGTAACCCATATCTGGTACTTCAAGGGTGTCCCAAGCCGTCTTGGGTATTTATTAGATTTAGCACCAAAGGATTTAGAAAAAGTAATTTACTTTGCCGCTTACATGATCACCGAGGTTGATACTGAGGCCAGAACTGAAGATATGCCAACTTTAGAAAAGAAGTATGGCGCTGATGTTAAAAAGATTGAGTCTCGTCGTGATCTTGAATTAGATACTCGCACCAAAAAGATGGAATCTGATTTGTCAGATCTAGAGGATGAGGGCGCTAAAGCAGATGCTCGCCGTAAGGTGCGCGAGGCTGGTGAGCGAGAGTTAAAAACTATTCGTGATCGCTCTCAAAAAGAGCTAGATCGTTTGGATGCAGTTTGGAATAAGTTTAAGAATCTTAAAGTTCAAGATCTTGAAGGTGATGAATCAATTTATCGTGAGCTTCGTGATCGTTACGGAATCTACTTCAAAGGATCTATGGGCGCACAAGCTATCCAATCACGGCTTGAAACCTTTGATCTAAAAGCTGAGTTTGATAAATTAAATGAGTTATCACAAACTGGTAAGGGTCAGAAGAAAACCCGAGCAATTAAGCGATTAAAAGTAGTTAACTCATTCCTTAATACTCGCAACAAACCAGCATCAATGGTGCTTGATTGTGTGCCAGTTATTCCGCCAGATCTTCGTCCAATGGTTCAGCTAGATGGTGGCCGGTTTGCAACCAGTGATCTAAATGATCTTTATCGCCGAGTAATTAACCGTAATAATCGTTTAAAGCGTCTTGCCGATTTAGGTGCACCTGAGATTATTGTTAATAACGAAAAGCGTATGTTGCAAGAAGCGGTTGACTCATTATTTGATAATGGCCGTCGTGGTCGTCCAGTAACTGGACCTGGAAACCGTCCACTGAAATCACTCTCTGACATGTTAAAGGGAAAGCAGGGACGTTTCCGTCAAAACCTACTTGGAAAGCGTGTTGATTACTCTGGCCGTTCTGTAATTGTGGTTGGTCCACAACTTAAATTGCATCAGTGTGGTCTGCCTAAGCAGATGGCACTTGAGTTGTTCAAACCATTTGTAATGAAACGTCTTGTCGATTTAAACCATGCACAAAATATTAAATCTGCTAAACGAATGGTTGAGCGTGCTCGACCAGTAGTTTGGGATGTGCTTGAGGAAGTAATTGCTGAGCATCCAGTGCTACTAAACCGTGCACCAACCCTGCACCGCCTTGGTATTCAAGCATTTGAACCACAACTAGTTGAAGGAAAAGCTATTCAGATTCACCCATTAGTTTGTACTGCATTTAACGCAGACTTTGATGGTGATCAGATGGCGGTTCACTTGCCACTTTCAGCTGAAGCACAAGCAGAGGCTCGAGTATTAATGCTTTCTAGCAATAATATTTTGTCTCCGGCATCAGGTCGACCAATTACATCTCCTACCCAGGATATGGTGCTTGGTCTTTACTTCCTGACCTCACTTCGTGAGAAGCAATTGGGTGAAGGCAGAGCATTCTCATCTATCGCAGAAGCGGTAATGGCATTTGATCAGGGCAGCCTTTCATTGCAAGCAAAGATTAAGCTGCGTATTGATAAGAGTGGTGTTGCTGAGGTTAAGGAAACCACTTTAGGTCGTGCTTTATTTAATGAGGTACTACCTGCTGATTTCCCATTTGTTGATTACGATGTAACAAAGAAGCTACTTGGTTTAATTGTTGATAATTTGGCTGAAGGTTATGCCAAGGTAACAGTGGCACAAACACTTGATGCCCTTAAATCACTTGGTTTTTACTGGGCAACCAGAGCTGGTGTCACAATCTCAATTAATGATGTGGTAACACCAGGTCGCAAGCGCGAAATCTTGGAAGGGTATGAAACTAAGGCGGATAAGGTTCAATCACAGTATGAAAAGGGATTGATTACTGATGATGAGCGTCGCCAAGAGTTAATTGAAATCTGGACACTTGCCACTAATGAGGTTGCTAAGGAGATGGAAGATAACTTCCCTCGCACCAACCCAGTTTGGATGATGGTTTATTCAGGTGCTCGTGGAAATATGATGCAGATCCGCCAAATTGCTGGAATGCGCGGACTTGTAGCTAACCCAAAGGGTGAAATTATTCCTCGTCCGATTAAATCAAACTTCCGTGAAGGACTTTCAGTTCTGGAGTACTTCATTTCAACTCACGGTGCTCGTAAAGGTTTGGCAGATACCGCACTTCGTACCGCAGACTCAGGTTATTTAACCCGTCGTCTTTGCGATGTTGCGCAAGATGTAATTATTCGCGAGGAAGATTGCGGAACTGATCGTGGTCTAACGCTAAAGATTGCGGCAAAAGATGCAACCGGCACATTACTTCGTGATGACCATGTCGAAACATCACTCTTTGGCCGTAACTTAGCTGAGGATGTAACTGCATCAGGCAAAGTAATTTTGGCAGCAGGTACTGATCTTGGTGATCGCAATATCGACACCTTGGTTGCAGCAGGAGTTGAAGAGGTTAAGGTTCGCTCAGTTCTAACCTGCGATAGCAAGGTTGGCCAATGTGCAATGTGTTACGGCCGATCAATGGCGGCTGGCAAGATAGTTGATGTCGGTGAAGCTGTTGGAATTATTGCTGCGCAATCAATTGGTGAGCCAGGAACCCAGTTAACAATGCGTACCTTCCATACTGGTGGAGCGCAATTACTTGGTGAAACTCAAATTACTCATGGTCTACCTCGTGTTCAAGAGTTGTTTGAGGCCAGAACACCAAAGGGTGTGGCACCAATTGCCGAGGCTGCTGGCACGGTTTCATTCTTAGAGGATGCAAAGGGTAAGAAGATTGTGGTCACCCCAGAAGATGGTGGTGAAGCGGTTGCTTATCCAATTACTCGTCGTCAAAAACTTCTAGTTGAAGAGGGTGTTCGAGTTACTGTGGGTCAACAATTAGTTGTTGGCGCAATTGATCCAAAGCAGGTACTTCGAATTCTGGGACCTCGTCAAACACAGATCCACTTGGTAAGTGAAATTCAAGAGGTTTATCGTATGCAAGGTGTATCAATTCACGATAAGCACATTGAAATTATTGTTCGCCAAATGTTAAAGCGCATCACTGTGCTAGAGCCAGGAGATGCTGATCTACTTCCAGGTGAGTTAGTTGAGCGTGGTCGCT
The DNA here is from genome assembly GCF_002288005.1 of Candidatus Nanopelagicus hibericus. Classification (NCBI taxonomy): domain Bacteria; kingdom Bacillati; phylum Actinomycetota; class Actinomycetes; order Candidatus Nanopelagicales; family Candidatus Nanopelagicaceae; genus Candidatus Nanopelagicus; species Candidatus Nanopelagicus hibericus. Next base: position 123,120 of record NZ_CP016771.1, read on the forward strand.
TTGAAGAAGAGAATCGTCGCGTAGTTTCAACTGGTGGCAAAGCAGCTTCAGGACGTCCTGAGTTAATGGGAATTACTAAGGCCTCACTTGCAACTGAGTCATGGCTATCAGCCGCCTCATTCCAAGAGACAACTCGTGTTCTAACGGACGCTGCTTTATCTGAGAAGAGTGATCCACTACTTGGTCTGAAGGAAAACGTAATTATCGGTAAGTTGATTCCAGCTGGAACTGGACTTGCTCGTTATCGCAATGTTCGAGTTGAGCCAACCGAGGAAGCAAAAGCAGCAGTTTATGCAGCTTATGACCAGTACGAGTTCACACCATTTGAATCACAAGGTTCAGGTGAAGCGGTTCGTTTGGATGATCTAGAGGTTCGTTAAAAAATAAGTAATTCAAAAGTGGCCGGCGCTAAATAATTGCGTCGGCCACTTCGCATTTAACGCTACTGCTACCAACAGTTGGTACTTGATCAGGAGTGATATTTGTTTGACCAGAGTAAATAGTTGAAGGCCTTGGTGAAAAACTTAAACCTTCAGTTTTCCAAGTGATAATTTCTTTACCTGCTTTATCAAAGGCGATCAGATCACAGCGATAACTTTGATTAGCTTTGATTCCTAAAATGTTAAATTGTGAGAGAACGTAGTAACCAGTCTCTGGATCATGAAAGGTATTGGTCTTTACAACTTTAACTTGTGCTGGCGCGTACTTTGGCACCTTATTAACATAAGAGCTTTTCTCATAGATATATGTGTAGATCTCACTAATGTTTCCGCAGTCTGGTTCATTAGGATAAACACAATCTTGTACACCATTTACGCTAAAGACATTTGCCTGATCACTCCATTGCATAACACCCCAATCTGGTGCTTCATTTGGATTGGCAATTACATCCCAAACACTTTTTTGCCAGAGATAAAAGACAACTGCATCAACTGGCTCACCCTTAGTTGGGGTGTAAACAATCTTTGCCGATTGGATTGGTTTAAAGCCACCGGGTCCAAAGGTCCAGCCAACTTGTTCCTCACTCATTTGCTGCAATTTCATTTGTGGGAATAGATAAAGTGGAAGCTTCATATCAAATGGAATAAGCCCTAAACCTTGGCTATAAACCACTTTTTTACAATCATCCACCGGTTTATATAAATATCCCTCACCAGATAATTCATCTCCTGATTTAGTTAAGGTGATTTGCCGCTTTGACTCAACCCCTTCAGATTGGAAGGTGAAATCTAGGGTTAATTGATCTGCAGCCAACTTTCCGGTAAAAACACCGTAGGAGCTATCTTTTTGATAGTTATAAAAAATTAGTTCACCAGTTAACTGATCAGCCCTTGGATCTTTTATTTGCAATAAAGAGCTTGAGTCACCAATAGTTGCGTGGTAGCAGCTTTGTAATGTGGAAGTGCTTGGGAAAAATTGAGGTTGAAACAAACCAAATAAAAATGCAATAATCAAAATTGCAATTGGTATAAAAATATTTCTACGAGCCAACTTTTAACCTTTCAAAAATACCGTCAATACCGCAGCAACAAAGTGGCAGATAAAAGCGGCTGCAGTCATTGCGTGAAATAACTCATGAAAGCCAAACCAGTTTATGGAAAAATTTGGTTTTTTAAGCGCGTAAATCACTCCGCCTGCGGAGTATAAAACTCCACCAACTAGAATTAAAACAAAGATTACAACTCCACCAGATTTTAGAAACTCTGGCATATAAATAACCGCCGCCCATCCAAGTGCAATATATCCAGAGACATATAACCAACGGGGTGCAGATAGCCAAAATATTCGAAGAAGTGAGCTAAGCAGAGCGCCACCCCAAGCTAGGATTAACAAAATTCTTGCTTGATCAGCCTCTAATAGGTAAATCGCAAATGGTGTGTAGGTACCGGCAATTAGAATTGAAATATTTGAATGATCAATTCTGCGCCAGATCGCTCGGTTTTTATCACTCCAACCAACCCGGTGATATAAGGCGCTGCAGGTAAATAAAGTAACTGCGGTTAGAGTGAATATCCCTAAGGTAATTCGCCCACGAAGTTCATCAGCCAAAGTAATAAGGATTAACCCTGCCACCAGGCTGATTGGCGACATCACTAAATGGACCACACCTCGCAATTTTGGCTTTCTCACCTATTAACCATAGGCGTGGATTGTGCGACCACTTCGGCGTGTCGTAACCATAAGATTTATGGGGTAGGAGTAGAACCACCGTTTTGACCGAGGCGGTGGCACTGGGCTACCCTTCCCGTCCTGCTCTTTTCAACTTAGGAGCTGCACTAAAACATGCAATTTCGATTGCATCTTATCTGCAAGGAATGGGCAACACGCCCGACCTCGTGGGTCGGGAAAGTGTGGTGATTTGTAAGAAAAAAGTTTGGATAAATAATTTTAAAAGTTATTTATAACTTCAAGTAACTAGGAGATGTAGTGCCAACTATTCAGCAGCTGGTCCGTAAGGGCCGCGCCGAGAAGACAGATAAGACGAGCACGCCTGCATTAAAAGGTAGCCCGCAACGTCGTGGCGTTTGCACACGTGTTTACACAACTACACCGAAGAAGCCAAACTCTGCGCTTCGTAAAGTTGCACGTGTACGTCTAACAAGTGGCATGGAAGTAACTGCATACATTCCTGGTGAAGGTCATAACTTGCAAGAGCATTCAATTGTTTTAGTTCGTGGTGGACGTGTTAAAGATCTACCTGGAGTTCGTTACAAAATTGTTCGTGGTTCCCTTGATACCCAAGGTGTTAAAGATCGTAAGCAATCACGCTCTCGTTATGGTGCAAAGAAGGAGAAGAAGTAATGCCACGTAAAGGCCCGGTCGCAAAAGATCCAGTTGTTGCAGATCCTGTATACAGCTCACCTGTGGTTACATCTTTAATCAATAAAGTATTAGTGCATGGTAAAAGATCTACCGCCGAAGCCATTGTTTATGGTGCATTGGAAAATTGCCGCACAAAAACAAGTGGTGATCCAGTAATTGTATTAAAGCGTGCATTAGACAATGTGAAACCAACTGTTGAAGTTCGCTCCCGCCGTGTTGGCGGAGCTACTTATCAAGTACCAGTTGAGGTAAAGCCAGCTCGGGCATTAGCTCTGGGTCTTCGTTGGATCGTTGATAACTCCAGAGAACGCCGCGAGAAGTCAATGGCAGAGCGATTAGGAAATGAATTAATTGATGCCAGCAATGGCTTAGGCGCAGCGGTTAAAAAGCGCGAAGACACCCACAAGATGGCTGAAGCAAACAAGGCGTTTGCTCACTATCGCTGGTAATAAAAGAGACAACGGAAGGGGAGAGAAGAAAATGTCAGTTGCAACTGCAGTTGATTTAGCCAAGGTTCGAAACATTGGAATCATGGCGCACATCGACGCGGGCAAAACCACAACAACTGAGCGAATTCTTTTCTACACCGGAATTAATTACAAAATTGGTGAGGTTCATGAGGGCGCTGCCACTATGGACTGGATGGAACAAGAGCAAGAGCGTGGAATCACAATTACCTCCGCTGCCACCACATGCCATTGGAAAGATCACATGATTAATATCATTGATACTCCTGGCCACGTAGATTTCACCGTGGAGGTTGAGCGTTCTCTTCGAGTATTAGATGGCGCAGTTGCAGTATTTGATGGTGTGGCAGGGGTTGAGCCACAATCTGAAACTGTTTGGCGCCAAGCAGATCGTTATAACGTTCCTCGTATTTGTTTTGTTAACAAACTAGATCGCACCGGTGCATCCTTTGATCGCTGCGTGGATATGATCAAGTCTCGGCTTAATGCAACGCCGCTAGTACTACAAATTCCAATCGGTGTTGAGGGTGATTTCCTAGGTGTGGTTGATTTAATTGCAATGAAGGCACTTGTCTGGCCGGGTGAGACTAAAAAAGGTGAAGATTATTTAGTAGAAGAGATTCCAGCAAACTTAGCTGAGAAGGCAAAGAAGGCACGCCATGATTTAATTGAAACTTTAGCTGAGTCAGATGATGCGGTAATGGAGAAGTACTTAGAGGGTGCAGAATTAACTGAAGAAGAAATCATTGCTGGCATCCGTCGGGCAACTCTTGCTGACAAGGCAACACCGGTGCTTACCGGCTCAGCATTTAAGAATAAAGGTGTGCAACCAATGTTGGATGCGGTCAATCGTTATCTACCAAGCCCACTTGATATCAAAGCAATTGTTGGTCATAAACAAGGTGATCCTGCTACCGCCATTGAGCGCCAACCAAACAATAATGAGCCGTTCTCAGCTCTTGCTTTTAAAATTATGCGAGATCCCCATCTAGGTAAATTGACCTTCGTTCGGATTTACTCCGGCTCACTAACAGCTGGAACTGCAGTACTTAACTCAACTAAAGATAGAAAAGAAAGAATCGGAAAGATTTATCAGATGCACGCAAATAAGCGTGAGGAGATGGATTCAGCCGGAGCCGGAATGATTATCGCGGTAATGGGTCTAAAGGACACCACCACCGGTGAAACATTATGTGATGTAGATAAGCCAGTAATTTTAGAATCAATGGATTTCCCAGCACCAGTTATTTCAGTAGCAATCGAACCAAAGACCAAGGCAGATCAAGAAAAACTTGGCATCGCAATCCAATCTTTAGCAGAGGAAGATCCAACCTTCCATGTGAAATCAGATGAAGAGACAGGCCAGACCATTATTTCTGGAATGGGTGAGCTGCACTTAGAGATTTTGGTAGATCGCATGAAGCGTGAGTTTAAAGTTGAAGCAAATGTTGGTAAGCCACAGGTTGCATACCGCGAAACACTTCGCAAAACAGTTAGCCGTTATGACTACACCCATAAGAAACAATCTGGTGGATCTGGTCAGTTTGCAAAGATTCAAATCTCAGTAGAGCCACTTCCAACTGGTTCTGAAGAGCCTTATGAATTCGTAAATAAAATTACTGGCGGACGTATTCCAAAGGAGTACATCCCATCTGTTGATGATGGTTGCCAGGAAGCACTCGCTAGTGGACCACTTGCTGGTTATCCATTAGTTGATGTGAAAGTAACTCTTCTTGATGGCGCTTATCATGATGTTGACTCATCAGAGCTTGCCTTCAAGATTGCTGGCATCGCAGCATTTAAGGAAGCAGCAAAACTTGCTGGTCCAGTTCTGCTAGAGCCAGTTATGTCGGTTGAAGTTATTACCCCTGAAGATTTCATGGGTGATGTCATCGGCGACATTAATAGTCGTCGTGGTCAAATCTTGGCCATGGATGAGCGGTCAGGTGCCCGAATCGTTAAGGCACTAGTGCCACTGTCAGAGATGTTCGGCTACGTCGGAGATCTTCGCAGCAGGACACAAGGTCGCGCGAGCTACAGCATGCAATTTGATTCGTATGCCGAAGTTCCACAAGCGGTATCGAAAGAAATCATTGCGAAGGTTCGCGGCGAGTAAAACCGCAACGACCAGAGCGAAAATCCGAAATAACTACTAACAGCAAAAACAGGAGGAAAAAGTGACAAAGGCGAAGTTCGAGCGGACCAAACCGCACGTAAACATCGGCACCATTGGTCACATTGACCACGGTAAGACAACTCTTACTGCGGCGATTTCCAAGGTGCTTCATGACAAGTTCCCGGATGTAAATCCGCTGATGAATTTTGATCAAATTGATAAGGCGCCAGAAGAGCGTCAACGCGGTATTACTATTTCTATCGCACACATTGAGTACCAAACTGAGAAGCGTCACTACGCACACGTTGACTGTCCAGGTCACGCTGACTACATCAAGAACATGATCACTGGTGCAGCACAAATGGATGGCGCAATTTTGGTAGTAGCCGCAACTGATGGACCAATGCCACAAACTAAGGAGCACGTACTTCTTGCTCGCCAAGTTGGAGTGCCTTCAATCATTGTTGCGTTAAACAAAACTGACATGGTTGATGATGCTGAAATTCTTGAGCTAGTAGAGATGGAAGTTCGTGAACTTCTAAACAAGTACGAGTTCCCAGGAGATACCACTCCAATCGTTCGCATCTCAGCGCTTAAAGCACTTGAGGGTGATCAGAAGTGGGTTGATGCATTGCTTGAGTTGATGAATCAAGTTGATAGCTTTATTCCACAACCAACACGCGAGATTGAAAAACCATTCCTAATGCCAGTAGAAGATGTATTCACTATTACTGGTCGCGGAACTGTTGTTACTGGTCGTATCGAGCGCGGAATTGTTAAGGTCAACGAAGAGGTTGAAATCGTTGGTATCCGTCTAGATGCCCAAAAGACAATTGTTACTGGTGTTGAAATGTTCCGTAAGTTACTTGATGAGGGTCAGGCCGGCGAAAACGTTGGTTTACTTCTTCGTGGAACTAAGCGGGAAGATGTTGAGCGTGGTCAGGTTGTTTGTAAGCCTGGATCAATTACACCTCACACAGATTTCGAAGCCTCTGCATACATCCTTTCAAAGGATGAGGGTGGTCGTCACACACCATTCTTTAACAACTACCGTCCTCAGTTCTACTTCCGCACAACGGATGTAACTGGCGTAGTAACACTGCCATCTGGTACTGAAATGGTTATGCCTGGCGATAACACCGCTATGACTGTAACTCTTATTCAGCCAGTTGCAATGGAAGAGGGACTTCGCTTTGCGATCAGAGAAGGTGGCCGCACCGTTGGTGCAGGTCGCGTAACCAAGATCGTCAAGTAAAAACAGAATTATTTCTGGGCTGCTGAAATATGTGGCCCAGAAATAACTAAAAGAAAACTAGTAAAGAAGGAGAGCAAAATGGCCGGACAAAAGATCCGCATTAGGCTTAAGGCGTATGACCACGAGGTGATTGATAGTTCAGCGAAAAAAATCGTTGAAACTGTTGAACGCACCGGGGCAACCGTCGCAGGCCCTGTTCCGCTGCCAACTGAGAAAAACACTTACTGTGTTATTCGCTCTCCCCATAAATATAAAGATAGCCGCGAGCACTTTGAGATGCGCACCCATAAGCGCCTAATTGACATCATCGATCCAACTCCAAAAACAGTTGATTCCTTGATGCGTCTTGATTTGCCAGCTGGCGTTGACATTGAGATCAAGCTCTAAGGGAATAAACAAATGACAACTACGCAATCACGCTCATCTGCCATTAAAGGCATCTTGGGCACAAAGCTGGGTATGACTCAAGTCTTTGATTCCCAAAATAAAATTGTGCCAGTAACTGTTATTCAGGCTGGTCCTTGTGTGGTTACTCAAATTCGTTCAATTGAAAAAGATGGCTACACCGCTGTGCAACTTGCATTTGGTGCAACTGAGCCAAGAAAAGTTTCTAAGCCACAAACCGGCCAATTTGCAAAAGCTGGTGTGACACCACGTCGTGAGGTTTGTGAACTTCGAATTTCATCCACTGATGGCTACACCGTAGGTCAAGAATTAAAGGCAGATGTATTTGCAGCTGGTGAAATTATTGACGCCACCGGTACATCAAAAGGAAAAGGAACCGCTGGTGTTATGAAACGCCATGGTTTCTCTGGCATGGGTGCATCCCACGGTGTTGATAAGCGTCACCGTATGGGTGGTTCAGTTGGAAATAGAACTACACCAGGAAGAGTATTTAAGGGCAAGCGCATGACTGGCCGCATGGGTATTGACACCGTCACCACCCAAAATCTTTTAGTGCATTCAGTAGATGCTGAAAACAACAAAATATTAGTTCGCGGTTCAGTTCCTGGCGCAATTGGTGGCACAGTATTTATTCGCACAGCAGCCAAGATGACTGCAGCAGAGACTGTTAATACAAAGGTTGGTGCCTAATGTCATTAAAAATTGAGGTTAAAGATATTACTGGTAAGGCAACTGGTTCAATTGATCTGCCAGCAGCAATATTTGATGTGCAGGCGAATGTGCCATTAATTCACCAGGTGGTAGTTGCGCAATTAGCTGCAGCCAGAGCTGGAACCCATAAGGCTAAAAACCGTGGTGAGGTTTCAGGTGGTGGAAAGAAACCATTTAAGCAAAAAGGAACTGGTCGCGCTCGTCAGGGTTCAACCCGTTCACCAAACCAACGTCATGGTGGAGTTGCCCATGGTCCAGTCCCTCGTAAGTATGACCAACGCACACCTAAGAAAATGATTGCAGCAGCCTTAAAAGGTGTGCTCTCTGATCGTCAACGCGCTTCCCGGATTCATGCAGTTAGTGGTTTGGTGGAAGCAACAACTACTAAAGCTGCAATTGCAGCGGTGCGTCAATTCTCAGATCGCAAGAATTTATTAGTCGTCCTATCACGTAATGAGAATTCAGCCTGGCTATCACTTAGAAATCATGATGAACTTCATTTAATTGTGAATGATCAATTAAATGCCTACGATGTTTTAGTTTCTGATGATGTGATTTTTTCTGAAGGTGCCCTTCGTGATTTCATCGCCGGACCTACAACTGGCAAAGGTGCAACCGCAGTTGCCCGTGAGAGTGAAGTAGGAGTATCAGCATGAAAAACTACCGTGATGTATTACTAGCACCAGTGGTCTCGGAGAAGTCATACTCATTGCTAGATGGCAATAAGTACACATTCTTGGTATCACCTGATGCTAATAAGACTGAAATAAAGATTGCAGTAGAAAAAGTATTTAATGTAAAGGTATTAAGTGTTAACACCATGAACCGCGAGGGTAAGCGCAAGCGAACCGCTTTAGGTTTTGGAAAACGTAAAGATACCAAGCGGGCAATTGTGCATGTAGCAGCTGGACAACGAATCGACATCTTTGGAGGACCAGTCTCCTAAGGAGATTGGGACTTGAATAGGAATAGGGAGAAGATAAATGGCACTGCGTAATCTGAGGCCGATCACACCTGGTCAGCGCGGAGCAAGCGTTCCTGATTTTGAAGAGATCACTCGTCAAAAGCCAGAGAAATCTTTGGTCCGTCCGATCAACTCAAAAGGTGGTCGCAACGCAACTGGACGAGTAACCATGCGCCATCAAGGTGGCGGACACAAACGTGCCTATCGGTTAATAGATTTTATTCGCAACGATAAAGATGGTGTGCCAGCAAAGGTGGCACAGATTGAATACGATCCAAACCGCACTGCAAATATTGCACTACTTCACTTTGCTGATGGCGAGAAGCGTTACATCATCGCACCAGATGGTTTAGTGCAAGGTGCAGCAATTGAGAATGGCCCAGCTGCAGATATTAAGCCAGGAAATAATTTGCCACTTCGTAATATTCCAGTTGGAACCATGATTCATGCAATTGAACTTCGCCCAGGTGGGGGAGCAAAGATTGCCCGCTCTGCTGGTTCTGCGGTGCAGTTAGTTGCTAAAGATGGACCGTATGCACAAATTCGTATGCCATCTGGTGAAATTAGAAATATCGATGTTCGCTGCCGGGCAACTGTTGGCACAGTTGGTAATGCTGAGCAAGTAAATAGAAATTATGGAAAAGCTGGCCGAATGCGTTGGAAGGGTAAGCGCCCATCGGTTCGCGGTGTGGTTATGAACCCAGTAGATCACCCACATGGTGGTGGTGAGGGTAAAACTTCTGGTGGTCGCCACCCAGTTTCACCTTGGGGTCTACCTGAAAAGCGCACCCGTAAAAAGAAAGCAAGTGATTCTTTAATTATCCGTCGACGCAAGTCCAATAAGAAGAGATAAGGGGGGATCTTAAGATGCCACGCAGTTTAAAGAAGGGTCCTTTCGTTGATCTTCATCTATCTAAAAAGGTAGAGGAACAAAATGCGAAAAACACTAAAAATGTTATTAAAACTTGGTCACGTCGATCAATGATTACTCCGGACATGATTGGTCACACCATTGCAGTTCATGATGGTCGCAAACATGTGCCAGTTTTCATTACCGAGGCAATGATCGGTCACAAGCTTGGTGAGTTTTCACCAACTAGAACTTTCAAAGGTCACTCTCGTGCTGATGGAAAGGCGGTGGTAGTAAGTGAGTAATACCGACACCACTACCGCATTAGTTTCTCGCGCAGTACTTCGCGATTTACGTGCCACACCACAAAAAGCTCGTCGAGTTGTGAATCTAGTTCGTGGACAACGTGCAGATACCGCACTTAACATGATGAAGTTTGCTAATCAGCCAGAGCTAGGACAAGCGATCTACACATTAATAGCCTCCGCTGTTTCAAATGCAAAGCAAAAAAATCCATCACTTCGTGATGCATCTGAGCTTTGGGTGGTTGAGGCGCTAGTTGATGAGGGCTTTACGATGAAGCGATATCGCCCACGTGCACAGGGGCGTGGTTTTGCAATTGATAAAAGGTCATCACAGGTCACCGTGGTGTTATCTGATGATAAGAATCTTCGCACTAATAAAAATTTAAAAGCTTCTCAGATGCAAAAGCCAAAGGCGAGACGAAAGCCAGCGGTAATTGCAGATAAGCCAGCACCAACAAAGGCAGCTGACTCGTTATCTGAAAAGCCAGCACCAAAGAAAGCGGCAGCTAAAAAAGCTACCGCTAAAAAAGCACCTGCCAAAAAGGCAGCAACCAAGAGAAAGGCCGAGTAAATGGGTCAAAAGATAAATCCACACGGCTTCCGTCTTGGAATTACTACTGATTTTAAATCACGTTGGTATGCCGACAAACTTTACGGTGCCTACGTTAAGGAAGATATTTTAATTCGTAAATTAATGGCAAAAAAGATGGAGCGAGCTGGCGTATCTAAGATTGAGATCGAGCGCACCCGCGAGAAGGTTCGAATCGATCTATTTACTGCACGTCCGGGAATTGTGATTGGTCGTCGTGGTCAAGAGGCGGACAAGCTTCGAATTGATCTAGAAAATCTAACCGGCAAGCAGGTGCAGTTAAATATTCTTGAGGTCAAGAATCCTGAGATTGATGCGCAACTAGTTGCACAAGGAATTGCTGAGCAGTTAGCTGCTCGTGTTTCATTCCGTCGTGCGATGCGAAAAGGAATGCAAACTGCATTAAAGGCAGGAGCAGAGGGAATTCGCGTGCAGTGCGGTGGTCGTTTAGGTGGAGCAGAGATGAGCCGTTCTGAGTTTTATCGTGAAGGCAGAGTTCCACTACACACATTACGTGCTGATATTGATTATGGATTTGCCGAGGCACACACAACATTTGGTCGCTTAGGTGTAAAAGTTTGGATTTATAAGGGTGAGGTTATTGAATCTCGCGCCGAGCGTGCTGCTGCAGCTCTTGCTGCTGCGAAAGCACCAAAACCAAATCGTTCAACCAGAGCACCGCGGGCACCACGTGGTGAGGTTAAAACTACAACTGTTGCCGAGCGTGCTGCGGAAGCTGCTGCTGCAGAACAGAGTTCAACTCCAGTAACACCTGATGAGAGCGGAGCTAACTAATGTTAATTCCACGTCGAGTTAAGCACCGTAAACAACATCACCCAAAGCGTGCTGGAAAATCTAAGGGTGGAACAGCGGTTTCCTTTGGTGATTATGGTGTGCAGGCGATGGCGCCAGCATATGTAACAAACCGCCAAATTGAAGCGGCTCGTATTGCTATGACACGTCACATTAAACGTGGTGGAAAAGTTTGGATAAATATTTATCCAGATCGTCCATTAACTAAGAAGCCAGCTGAAACTCGTATGGGATCTGGAAAAGGATCTCCAGAGTGGTGGATTGCAAATGTGAAGCCAGGAAGAGTTATGTTTGAAATTTCAGGTGTGACCGAGGCGGTTGCTACTGAGGCAATGACTCGTGCGATGCACAAATTGCCAATGAAGTGTCGAATTGTTCGCCGAGAGGAGTTCTAATGTCATCTACAACTGCTGAAACATTACGCGCTAGTTCAACTGATGAGTTGAATGAGAAGCTACGTGAGGCGAAGGAAGAGTTGTTTAATCTGCGCTTTCAAGCAGCGACTGGTCAGTTAGAAAACCATGGCCGCTTAACTGCAGTACGTAAAGAGATCGCTCGGATTTACACAATTTTACGTGAACGCGAACTAGGGATTGGAGTCAGCGCATGAGTAAAGAAAAAGCATCAGCTGCTTCAGTAGAGCGCCCTTTCCGTAAGACCCGTGAAGGAATTGTGACTAGTGACAAAATGGATAAAACTGTTGTGGTTGCTATTCAAGATCGAGTAAAGCATGGGATGTACAGCAAAGTTTTAACACGCTCTCGTAAATTAAAAGCACATGATGAAGGCAATACCGCCGGCATCGGTGATCGCGTTTTAATCATGGAAACTCGTCCACTCTCAGCAACAAAACGCTGGCGTGTGGTTGAGATTCTTGAGAAGGCTAAGTAAGGGGCAAAGATGATTCAACAAGAATCGCGACTAGCAGTCGCCGACAACACTGGCGCAAGGGAATTACTTTGCATCAGAGTTCTAGGTGGTTCATCTCGTCGCTACGCTGGAATTGGCGACATCATTGTTTGTTCGGTTAAAGATGCGATCCCTGGTGGTCAGGTGAAAAAAGGTGAGGTTGTTAAAGCTGTCATCGTTCGCACCGTAAAAGAAAACCGTCGCGCCGATGGTTCATATATTCGCTTTGATGAGAATGCTGCCGTAATTATTAAAGATGATGGTGAGCCACGTGGAACTCGTATTTTTGGTCCAGTTGCTCGCGAACTTCGGGATAAGAGATTTATGCGAATCATTTCATTAGCTCCGGAGGTGTTATAAAAATGGCAAACATTCGTAAGGGTGACACCGTGCAGGTAATTGCCGGTAAAGATAAAGGCACAACTGGAACTGTCTTATCAATTGATCGCGTCAAAGAGCGGATTTTAATTGAGGGCGTTAATCGAGTTAAGCGCCACACAAAGGAGACAACCTCTGATCGTGGTGTAAAAGTTGGCGGAATTACCACAGTTGAATCTGCAATTCATTTATCAAATGTGATGTTAGTTGATGGTGAAGGCAAGGCGACTCGAATTGGATCTCGCAAAGATGAAAACGGCAAGAATGTTCGTATCTCTCGCCGTTCTGGAAAGGATGCCTAATGGCTACTGATTTAGCACCACGTCTTAAGGGACGTTATCGCGCTGAGATTGCACCAGCTCTTAAAACCAAGTTTGGTTATAAGAATGTGATGCAGATTCCTACCCTTTCCAAGGTTGTTGTAAATATGGGTGTTGGCGAGGCTGCTCGGGATTCAAAGATTATTGAGGGTGCTATTCGCGACCTGGCAGTTATCACTGGACAGCGTCCACAGGTAACAAGATCTCGTAAATCAATTGCGCAATTTAAATTGCGTGAGAATATGCCAATTGGTGCACACGTCACCTTGCGTAATGACCGCATGTGGGAGTTCACCGATCGACTACTTTCAATTGCATTGCCACGTATCCGCGACTTCCGCGGACTTTCACCAAAACAATTTGATGGAAATGGCAATTACACCTTTGGCTTAACGGAACAGGTTGTATTCCCAGAGATCGAGCAGGACAAAATCGATCGCACTCGCGGAATGGATATTACTTTCGTAACCACTGCTAAAACCGATGAAGAGGGAAGAGAGTTGCTTCGTGCACTTGGTTTCCCTTTCCAGGAAAAATAAGGAGGGCACCAACAAATGGCAAAAACATCACTAAAGGTAAGAGCTAGCCGTAAACCAAAGTTTAAGGTTCGCGGTTATACACGTTGCCAACGTTGTGGCCGCGTCCATGCTGTCTATCAAAAATTTGGTATCTGCCGTATTTGCTTCCGCGAAATGGCACATGCCGGAGAACTACCAGGTATCACCAAGGCGTCTTGGTAATACAAAACCAACTATCAACTACGGAGAAGGTCCGCTAAAAAAGCGGAAACCATTTCGAGAAAGGCCAGAGGCCAAAGTAATGACAATGACAGACCCGATCGCAGACATGCTTGCACGTTTGCGTAACGCTAATTCGGCGTACCACGAGAAGGTTTCAATTCCTTCATCTTCGGTAAAGGCTCGAATTGCTGAGATATTAAAGCAGGAGGGTTATATTTCTAATTTTCACATTGAAAATAATCCAACCGGCTTTGGTAAGACATTAGTTTTAGATCTTAAATTTGGTTCAAACCGTGAGCGATCAATCGCTGGTTTGCGCCGAGTTTCAAAGCCAGGACTTCGGGTATATGCAAAATCAACAGGTCTGCCTAAAGTATTAGGTGGCCTTGGTGTTGCAATTATTTCCACATCCTCAGGTTTGCTTACTGATAAGCAAGCTAACAAACAGGGAGTAGGCGGAGAAGTTCTCGCCTACGTATGGTGATCTAATGTCACGTATTGGAAAAATGCCGATTGCAATTCCATCTGGAGTTGAGATAAATGTTGCTGGTCAATCAGTTTCAGTTAAGGGACCTAAGGGGAGTTTAACTAAGGTACTTGCTGAGCCAATTACTGCAAAGCAGGAGGGTTCAACTCTTACTATCTCTCGCCCAGATGAAACACGTTTATCACGTTCACTTCATGGAATGTCTCGCACCTTAGTGGCGAACATGATTGAAGGAGTAACTAAGGGATACAGCAAGAAGATAAATATTGTTGGTGTTGGATACAAGGTTGCTGCAAAGGGTAAAAACCTAGAGTTCGCCCTTGGCTACAGCCACCCAATCAACTTTATTGCCGATGAAGGCATCACTTTCAAAATTGACTCACCAACTGAAATCACAGTAGTTGGTATCGATAAGCAATTAGTTGGTGAGACCACAGCAAAGATTCAAAAGCTTCGCAAGGTTGATCCTTATAAAGGTAAGGGTCTACATCTTGAGGGTGCTTATATTCGCCGCAAGCAAGGAAAGACAGGTAAAAAATAATGACTATCGGTTCTAAGGTTGTTAAGGGTTCAGCTACTAAAGCGCGAATCCGCCGTCACTTCCGTCTGCGCAAACGTGTTTCTGGTACATCAACTCGTCCACGGTTAGTTGTTTCTCGATCTGCCCGCCATTTATTTGTGCAGGTTGTTGATGACACTACCTCTACTACTTTGGCATCTGCCTCCACTATGGAGAAGGAGCTACGTAACTTTGCTGGTGATAAAACTGCAAAGGCAAAGCAGATTGGTGAATTAATTGCCAAGCGGGCAAAAGAAAAAGGAGTTTCTACTGTGGTATTTGATCGCGGTGGCAATAAGTATCACGGCCGAGTTGCAGCAGTTGCAACAAGTGCTCGTGCAAACGGATTGGAGTTCTAATGGCCGCGAATACAACCCCTACCACTGGTAGTCGCTCCGAGAAGCCAAAGGGCGGACGCGAAAAACGCGAACGTCGTGATGGTGATTTCCAAAAGGAAAAATCTCCATATACCGAGCGGGTAGTTTTCATTAACCGTGTTGCCAAAGTTGTTAAAGGTGGACGTCGTTTCTCCTTTACTGCATTGGTTGTCGTAGGCGATGGCAAAGGCATGGTTGGTGTTGGTTATGGCAAGGCAAAAGAGGTGCCACAAGCTATTGCGAAAGCGGTAGAAGATGGCAAAAAGAATTTCTTTAAAGTGCCACTATTAAATGGAACGATTCCACATCCAGTACAGGGTGAAAAAGCTGCCGGAGTAATTTTGCTTCGTCCAGCATCTCCAGGAACTGGTGTGATTGCTGGTGGTCCAGTTCGCGCCGTACTTGAGTGTGCTGGTATTACCGATGTGCTTACTAAATCTTTGGGTTCAGGAAATCCAATTAATATGGTGCACGCCACCGCTGCGGCATTAAAGATGTTGGAAAACCCAACTGCAATTGCAGCTCGCCGTGGACGTCCACTTGAGGATGTTGCCCCTGCCGCTTTGACTCGCTTAATTGCCGAGCAAGTAAAGGTTGGTGCCTAATGAAAAGATTAAAAGTCACACAAATTAGATCTAAGGTTGGAAATCCTCCTGATCAGCGCGACACACTTCGTTCACTTGGTTTAAAACGAATTGGTGATGTAGTTGTAAAGGAAGATCGTCCAGAGATTCGTGGCATGGTTTACGCCGTGCGTCACTTAATTGCAGTTGAGGAGGTTGAATAACAATGGTGCTCAAGATTCATCATTTACGTCCAGCACCTGGTGCTAAAACAGCTAAGACTCGTAAGGGTCGCGGTGAGGCATCAAAGGGAAAGACTGCTGGTCGTGGTGGTAAAGGAACGCGTGCTCGTAACGTAGTTCGTGCTGGATTTGAAGGCGGTCAATTGCCATTAGTTATGCGCTTGCCAAAACTTCGCGGATTTAAAAATCCAGAAAGAATTGAGTATCAGGCGGTAAATATTTCAACAATTAACTCACTTTATCCAAAAGGTGGGGATGTCACAGTTGATGATTTAGTTAAAAAAGGTGCAGCTCGGATGGGTCATCCAGTAAAGGTGCTTGGTAATGGTGAGATATCAGTGAAGGTAACTGTTTTAGCTCATGCATTCTCTAGCTCTGCTACTGAAAAGATCACCGCAGCTGGTGGAACTGCAAAAACACTTTAATACTTAAATTTAGATAGAAGGGAGATATCTTGTTATCAGCATTTGCCAAGGCGTTTAAAACCCCTGATCTTCGCGTCAAGATTTTCTTCACCCTAGCTATCATGGCGTTGTTCAGATTAGGTTCAGTAATTCCAACTCCTGGTGTCTCTTATGTGAATGTGCAGGAGTGCCTAAAGACTGCAAACACCGGTGGATTATTTGGCTTGATTAACCTATTTAGTGGTGGCGCATTGTTACAACTAAGCGTATTTGCTCTTGGCATCATGCCTTACATCACCAGCTCGATCATCGTTCAATTATTAACAGTTGTTATTCCTAGATTTGAAGCATTAAAGAAGGAAGGCCAATCAGGAACTGCCAAATTAACCCAATACACCCGTTACCTAACAATTGGTTTGGCTATTTTGCAATCCACCGGCTTAGTTGCAGTTGCACAAATTGAGGGTCGAATTTTTCCAAACTGTGCTCTACCAATTATTCCTGACACATCATGGCAGCGAATTATCACCATGATTGCAGTAATGACCGCCGGAACATCAGTAATTATGTGGTTGGGTGAGTTGATTACCGATCGTGGTGTTGGAAACGGTATGTCTATTTTGATTTTCACCTCAATTGCTGCAACATTCCCAGGTCAACTTTGGTCAATCAGATTACAAAAAGGCTGGTTCGCATTCCTATTTATTATGGCAGTTGGCGTACTTATTGTTGCTGCGGTGGTATTTGTGGAGCAAGCACAACGACGAATTCCAGTTCAGTATGCCAAGCGTCAAGTAGGTCGTCAGCAATATGGTGGAACTAGCACCTATATTCCAATCAAGGTTAACCAATCTGGTGTTATCCCAGTTATTTTTGCATCCTCCCTGCTTTATATTCCATCGTTGATTGTGAACTTCAGCGGCAGCCAAGCAGGCTGGGCTATTTGGGTATCAAAAAATCTTGTAAATGGCGATAACTACTTTTACATCGCACTATATGCGTTATTGATTGTTTTCTTCACCTACTTTTATGTAGCGATCACATTTAACCCAGATGAGGTATCTGACAACATGAAAAAGTACGGTGGCTTTATTCCAGGAATCAGAGCTGGCAGACCAACCTCTGAATACCTGCAATATGTATTATCAAGAATTACCGCCCCTGGCGCCCTATACCTTTCTATCGTTGCGGTTATTCCATTTATTGCATTGATTCTTTTCCAAGCTTCACAAAACTTTCCATTTGGTGGCACCTCAATTTTGATTGTTGTTGGCGTTGGCTTGGATACTGCCAAGCAGATTGAATCTCAATTACAACAACGCTCTTATGAGGGGTTCTTGCGCTAATGCGATTAATCCTGGTTGGACCACCAGGTGCTGGTAAAGGAACACAAGCAGTTCACTTAGCTGCTCACTACCAAATTCCACACATTTCTACTGGTGATATTTTTCGTGCTAATTTGAAAAACGGCACTGAACTTGGCAAACAAGCACAATCATTTATGGATCGCGGAGAATTAGTACCAGATTCAGTGACAAATGAAATGGTGAAAGATCGCCTTGGTAATCCAGATGCTGCCAAAGGGTTTTTATTAGATGGCTTTCCACGCAACACCAATCAAGCACAAGTACTTGATCAAATTTTGGTAGAGAAAAAAATGCCACTTGATGCGGCGTTAGAATTAAAAATTGATCATGCGGAAATTATTAAGCGACTATCAGGTCGTAGAACCTGCCGTGGTTGCGGTGCATCCTCACATGTTGAGTTTGAAAAACCAAAGGTTGCAGGAGTATGTGATAAATGTGGTGGCCAGTTATATCAACGTGAAGATGACAAAGAAGAGGTCTTAAACCGAAGATTAGAAATTTATGCCCAACAAACTGAACCAATTATCAGCTTTTATAATTCAAAGGGATTACTTAAAAATATTTCAGCAGTAGGTAGCGTGGAAACAATTACTAAAGCTGCCATATCAGCGCTAGGTAAGTAAAATGGCAATTGAGATAAAAAATCTCACCCAATTAAAATCCATGCGAAAAGCTGGTCTAGTGGTGGCTGATACTTTAAAACTGATTAAACAATCAACACAAATTGGCATGACTACTTTAGATTTAAATGAGATTGCGATTGCAAATCTTGCCAAACATGGTGCTACCTCATCATTTTTGGGGTATCACGGATTTCCAGCAGTTATTTGTGCATCCGTTAATGAAGAGGTAGTTCACGGAATTCCTAACAAAAGAAAACTAGTATCTGGTGATCTATTATCAATTGATTTTGGGGCAATCATTGAAGGCTGGCATGGTGATGCTGCGATCTCATTTGGCCTCGGTGAGATTGATTCGGCAGATCAGAAGTTAATGGATGTATGTGAGCAATCTTTATGGCGTGGTATTGCAGCTGGAAAATGTGGTGGCAAGTTAACGGATATATCTGCTGCGGTTGAAGGTTATATAAACTCGCAAGGTAAGTATGGAATCTTGCGCGAGTATGGTGGCCATGGAATTGGTAGTGCGATGCATCAAGAGCCACATATATTAAATTTTGGTCCCGCTGGTAATGGACCAGAGTTGGTTGTGGGAATGGCACTTGCAATTGAGCCAATGATCACCCGAGGCAATGAGCGCACCAAAGTTTTAAGTGATGATTGGACCGTGGTTTCACAAGATTCATCAAAAGGTGCTCACTTCGAACACACCTACACAATCGCACCAGATGGCAAAGTATTTGTATTAACCGCATCAGATGGCGGCGCCAGTGAGCTAGCTAAATTAGGTGTTGAAATCTCTGATTTGCTCTGATTGCCCCCAGATTTTCCCGCATAGATTGGTAGGGGGATTAGCGGATTTTCTTTTTCTACCCCCACCTCCTAAACTATCCCTCCTGCCTCGCAAGGGGTAAACCTGATTTAGAACAGATAAGTAGGTATCGCTTGGCCAAGAAAGACGGTGCAATTGAGATCGAAGGCACCGTTGCTGAAGCACTACCGAACGCAATGTTCCGAGTTGAGTTAACAAATGGGCACAAAGTTTTAGCACATATCAGTGGAAAGATGCGACAGAACTACATTCGCATTTTGCCGGCAGATAAAGTGATTGTAGAACTTAGTCCATACGATCTCACCAGAGGTCGAATTATTTATCGTTACAAATAAATAATTATTTAAACTGAAGTTGTGTGAAAGGTGATCGTGAAGGTCAAACCTAGCGTTAAGAAGATTTGCGACAAATGCAAAGTCATTCGTCGTAATGGCCGGGTAATGATTATTTGCGAAAACCTACGTCACAAACAACGACAGGGTTAATTAAAAAAACGCGTGATGCGACTTAATTAAGGTAAAACTTAATTAAGACCCTCAGTCCGAAAGGCTGAGGCCAGATAAGAAATTATCTGGGTGCATTGCGAAGGACCTTTCGGATATTAGAAACAGGTAAGTGATATGGCACGTCTTGTTGGTGTAGACCTTCCTCGCGAAAAGCGGGTTGAAGTCGCACTTACTTATATTTTTGGAATGGGGTTAACTCGTTCGCAAGCAACACTTGCAGCAACTGGTATTTCACCAGATACTCGAGTCAAAGATCTACAAGAGCCAGATTTGGCAAAGCTTCGTGAATTCATTGAAGCAAACTACAAAATTGAGGGTGACCTGCGCCGTGAAGTTGCAAGCAATATTCGCCGCAAGGTTGATATTCAAAGCTATCAAGGCTCAAGACACCGTAAAGGATTGCCAGTACGCGGACAAAGAACTCATACAAATGCCCGTACTCGCAAAGGCCCACGTGTTGCAATCGCTGGTAAGAAAGTTGAGGCCAAGTAATGGCTACTGAGAAAACTAAACCAGCAAAAGAGGCTGCTGCAAAGCCAGCACCAAAGAAAATTAAAGCGCGTAAGAAGGATAAGAAAAATGTTGCCTTCGGTCACGCCTATATCAAGAGCACATTTAATAACACCATTGTTTCAATCACCGATCCAGCAGGTTCGGTAATTGCTTGGTCATCATCTGGCCAAGTTGGATTTAAAGGTTCTCGTAAATCAACTCCATTCGCTGCGCAAATGGCTGCTGAAGCTGCTGCTCGCAAAGCACAGGAGCATGGTTTAAAAAAGGTAGATGTATTTGTTAAGGGACCTGGCTCTGGCCGGGAAACTGCAATCCGTTCATTACAAGCAGCCGGTCTTGAGGTTGGAGCCATCGCAGATGTAACTCCAGCACCACACAACGGTTGCCGTCCACGTAAACCACGTCGAGTATAAGGAAAGGGAGAAAACTATGGCTCGCTATACCGGTGCTGATTGCAAAAGATGCCGTCGCGAAAAAGTAAAGCTCTTCCTTAAGGGCTCCAAGTGCGATGGACCAAAATGTCCAATTGAGTCACGTCCATATCCACCAGGACAACACGGCCGTGCTCGTTCAAAAGATTCTGAGTACTTACTACAGATGCGTGAGAAGCAGAAGTGCGCACGTATTTATGGAATTCTGGAAAGACAGTTCCGTGGTTACTACGAAGAGGCAAACCGTCTGCAAGGTAAGACTGGTGAGAATCTTTTAGTACTACTTGAAACCAGATTAGACAATGTTGTCTTCCGCGCTGGCTTTGCTAAGAGCCGTGATATGGCACGCCAACTTGTGCGCCATGGTCACTTCTTAGTCAATGGCAAAAGCGTAAATATCCCATCCTTCCAAGTAACACCAATGGACATAATTGATGTTGTACCAGCCTCACTTGATACCACACCATTTATTGTTGCCAGCGCCGAGCTTGGTGAGAAAACAGTTCCAGCATGGATGGAGGTTGTGGGCTCCAAGATGAGAATCCTGGTGCACGCAGTTCCCACCCGCCCAATTATTGATACTCAGGTACAAGAGCAACTAATCGTTGAGCTTTACTCCAAGTAATCAAGTTGTTTAAGCAGTACAGATTTACCGCAGTAAAAACTAAATAGCAGTCCAACCGGAAGATCAAATAGAGGGTCTTCCAGAACTTACGGAGGAATAAAAGTGCTAATTGCACAACGCCCAATCCTCACTGAGGAAGTAGTAAGCGATTACCGTTCACGGTTCATCATCGAGCCGCTGGAGCCAGGTTTTGGCTATACCCTTGGTAATTCAATTCGTCGCACATTGCTATCTTCAATTCCAGGAGCAGCTGTTACTGGGATCAGAGTTAATAATGCGTTGCATGAGTTCACAGCATTAGAAGGTGTGAAAGAGGATCTCACTGAGATCGTTTTAAACATCAAAAACCTAGTCTTATCCTCAGATAATGATGAACCATCACTACTTTACATCCGTAAAAATGGTGAGGGAATTGTTACTGGTGCAGATGTAGCAGCTCCAGCCGGTGTGCAGGTGCACAACCCAGAGCTTCACATTGCCACTTTAAACTCAAAGGCAAAGTTTGAGATTGAGTTAACTGTTGAGCGCGGCCGTGGTTACATCACTGCGGTACAAAATAAGCAAGCAGGAGGAGAGATTGGCCGGATTCCGGTTGATTCAATTTACTCACCAGTTTTGCGTGTTACCTACAAAGTTGAGGCAACTCGTGTTGAACAGCGCACCGACTTTGATCGATTAGTTGTAGATGTTGAGACCAAGCGATCAATGAAGCCAGCTGATGCCATGGCATCTGCCGGAAAAACTCTAGTTGAGTTGTTTGGACTTGCCCGCGAACTTAATGCAAATGCTGAAGGTATTGAGATGGGACCTTCCATTCAAGATGCAGCACTTGCTGCAGATATGGCGCTACCAATTGAAGATCTTGATCTGACAGTCCGTTCTTATAACTGCTTAAAGCGTGAAGGTATTCACACAGTTGGTGAATTACTCGCTCGCTCGGAGGCAGATCTGATGGATATTCGTAACTTCGGTTCCAAATCAATTGATGAGGTTAAGGCGAAATTACAATCAATGGGAATGCAACTTAAAGATAGCCCAGCAGGGTTTGATTTAACAAAGCATGCCAACTATGGCAGCTCTGTTGATGATGAACTTGTTGATGCGGATGAGGTCTAGGAGAGAAGATGCCAAAACCAAGTAAAGGCCCACGCCTAGGTAGCGGACCAGCACATGAGAAATTATTGCTGGGCACACTTGCTGCGCAACTTTTTGAAAAAGGAAAGTTGACTACAACTGAAGCAAAAGCAAAACGCCTTCGCCCGTTAGCTGAGCGATTAATTACTCATGCTAAAAAAGGTGATCTGCCAGCACGTCGTCGAGTAATGGCAAGAATCTCCAACAAATCTGTAGTACATACTTTGTTTACAGATATTGCCAAAAGATTTGAATCTCGTGATGGTGGCTACACCCGTATTACCAAAATCGGTCCGCGCAAAGGTGATAACGCACCAATGGCAGTGATTGAAATGGTTGAAGCGGGTGCACCGGCTAAAAAAGTTGCTAAAAAAGCTGCAGCGAAAGCTGAGTAATAGCGCAACTAAATAAGATTATGACTAAACCCACTCTTGAAGTTGAGAGTGGGTTTTCTCGTTTAAGGATTGATTTATCCTATGACGGCAGCGATTTTTCTGGTTGGGCCAAGCAGCCAGGACTTCGAACCATCCAAGAAGAGATTGAAACCGCACTTTCAACAATTACTAGAACCCAAGTTGCCACAATTGTTGCGGGTCGAACCGATGCGGGTGTGCATGCAAAACATCAGGTGCTTCACCTTGATTTACCAGCTGAGATTGAGATTGAAAATCTAGCATTTCGATTAAATCAGATTTTAAAAAAGGATATCAGGATTTTGTCTGTCATTAAAGCGCCTCAGTATTTTCATGCCAGATTCGGCGCAACCTCAAGGAGTTATCAATACAAAATTACTGACGGCGGCCAAGTCACCGCACCACTTGATCGATATGACAGCGCCGAGTGGTTTAGAGCATTAGATATTGGGTTAATGAATCAAGCTTGCCAATCAATAGTAGGTGAGCATGATTTCTTTACTTTTTGTAAGCATCGTCAAGGGATGAGTACGGTGAAAAATTTGATCAAATTTGATTGGCAGCGAGATGAAAAGGGTGTGGTGGTTGGATTAATCCAGGCCAACTCTTTTGGTTATAACATGGTGAGAAATTTAGTCGGTGCTGCAGTTTGTGTTGGCGAAGGTAGATTTGAAGTTGGCTGGCTTCGAAAAATCCTAGATGAGAAGGAAAGAGTGTCAGATAGTTATGTTTTTCCAGCAAAGGGATTGACACTTCTTTCAATCCAATATCCACCAGCTGAGCAATATTTAGCCACATACAACCAATATTTCACCCTACAAGATGCAGCTGAGGAGTAGGGCTGGTTTTTAAGCGGGGGGTTTTTCTAGTTTTGACCCCAAGCGGTATCAGCAGGTAATCTTGCGCCTCTGGAAATGACCCGCTTGGGACAATCCTTATCTTAAGAAAGGCAGATGCTTGTGCGCACTTTTACACCAAAGGCAAGTGAGATTACCCGTACTTGGTATCTCATCGATGCTCAAGATGTAGTGCTCGGACGTCTTGCCACACACGCTGCCAATATTTTGTACGGAAAACACAAACCAACTTTTGCCCCTCATATGGATATGGGCGATTTTGTAATTATTATTAATGCTGAAAAAGTAGTTTTGACTGGATCTAAGAACACACAAAAAGTTGCTCACCAACACTCTGGTTATCCAGGTGGATTGACCTCAACTGTTTACGCTGATTTGTTTGAAAAGTTTCCAACCCGTGCGGTTGAAAAAGCAATTAAGGGCATGCTACCTAAGAACAGTATCGGCAGATCAGCTGCTACTAAATTGAAGGTTTATGCTGGCAGTGAGCACCCACATGCTGCTCAAAATCCAAAGGTATTTGAGTTCAATCAAGTTTCTCAAATAAACAAGAAGTAATAGGGGAGCAATGTCTAACGAGATTGATGACACAACTGATGAGGCAACACCAAGCTCATACAGCTCTAGCACACCTGCAGCTGCAACAAATCGCAAAGCTATAACCGCACCTGGTGGAGGCGTAGGTCGTCGTAAGGAAGCAGTTGCCAGAGTTCGCTTAGTGCCAGGATCTGGTCGCTGGGTTGTTAATGGCAAGCCACTTGAGGTTTATTTCCCAAACAAGGTTCACCAACAATCTGTTGCCGAGCCATTTAAGATTGTCGGCGCCGAAGGAACTTATGATGTTTTTGCCCGTATTAATGGCGGTGGTACATCAGGACAAGCTGGCGCACTTCGATTAGGTGTTGCCCGCGCACTTAATGCAATTGATGTTGATGCAAACCGACCAACACTTAAGAAAGCTGGCTTCTTAACTCGGGATGCACGTGTTATTGAGCGCAAGAAGTATGGTCTGAAAAAGGCTCGTAAGCGCTCTCAATACAGCAAGCGCTAATCTCTTAGCTGCTTAAATAAATTATGGCCCTCTTCGGCACCGATGGTGTGCGAGGCGTTGCCAATGTTGATCTCACTGCAGAGTTAGCAGTTGATTTAGCAATTGCCGCCGCTCATGTTTTAGGTGAGATTGGTGCATTCGCAGGACATCGGCCAAAAGCAATTGTTGGTCAAGACTCTCGTGCATCTGGTGATTTTCTAGAGGCAGCAGTTGTAGCGGGCTTAACTAGCGCTGGTGTTGATGTTTATCGTGTCGGTGTATTACCAACACCGGCGGTGGCATTTTTAGTAAAAGAAAGTAATGCTGATCTTGGCGTAATGATTAGCGCCTCTCATAACCCAATGCCAGATAATGGAATTAAATTTTTTGCTAAGGGCGGGGATAAATTAGCTGATCAAGTTGAGGCACAGATTGAAGCAAGATTGGGTGAGCCGTGGGATAGGCCAACTGGTTTAAATGTTGGCAGGATTATCTTTGATGAAGAGGCAAAAAATCGTTACTTAAAGTACTTGCTCTCTACCCTGGATACAAAATTAGCTGGTATTAAAGTAATTGTTGATTGCGCCAATGGCGCAGCCTCCACCGTAGCACCAATTGCATATGAAAAAGCCGGCGCAACAGTTTCGGCAATATCTGCCACTCCAACTGGCTGGAATATTAATGAGAATTGTGGCTCTACTCATTTGGAAAATTTAATTAATGAGGTAAAAAGAACAGGCGCAGATCTAGGAGTTGCCCATGATGGTGATGCTGATAGATGCTTGTTAGTAGCAAAAAATGGTGAGGTAGTAGATGGTGACCAGATATTAAATATTCTTGCCCACTCCTTTTTAGCGCAAGGTAAGTTAAGTAAAAAAGCGGTAGTTGGCACCGTCATGAGTAATTTAGGCTTTATTAAATCAATGGAATCTGCCGGAATTAAGTTTGAAAAAACCGCAGTAGGTGATCGATATGTACTGGAAAAGATGTTAGAAAATGATTACACCCTTGGCGGTGAGCAATCTGGCCATGTAATTATGCGCCAATTTTCAAACACTGGTGATGGCTTACTAACTGCGTTGCAAGTTATGCAGGTGATGGTGAATTCAAAGAAATCACTCGAAGAGTTAGCAAACTCCATGCAAAAATTTCCACAAGTATTAATCAATGTTAAGGATGTAGCAAAAGAAAAATTCACATCCTCAGTCAAAATTAAGGAAGGGATTCTAGAATCAGAGAAGCAATTATCAGGTGTAGGCAGAGTCTTGGTAAGAGCATCTGGAACTGAATCTTTGATTCGAGTAATGGTTGAAGCAAATGAATTGGATTTGGCTCAAAAGATCGCAGAATCATTGGCTGCCCTAGTAAGATTAGAGCTTAAGTAGTCAAAGGAGTTTTATAAATGTGCGGCATAGTTGGCTACACCGGAAACAACTCCGCACTCTCGCCAGTTATTGAGGGACTTAGAAAGCTTGAGTATCGGGGATACGACTCAGCTGGCATCGCTCTGCCAATTGCAATTGGTAAGCCGCTATTTATTGAAAAGCGTGCTGGTAAATTAAAAAAGTTAGAGGATGCGTTAGCGAAAACCCCAGATGCAAAAAGTGGAATTGGCCATACTAGGTGGGCAACTCATGGTGGCCCAACTGATACTAATGCTCACCCACATCTTGATAATGAGGGTAAGTTAGCTTTGATACATAATGGAATTATTGAAAATTATGTTCAATTAAGATCGCAGCTTGAAAAACGTGGTCATAAGTTTAAATCTGAAACCGATACTGAATCTGTGGTGCATCTTTTAAGTGATGCCAGAAAAGAAAATAATGGTGATTTGGCGGCAGCGATGCGTCAGGTTTGCCAGCAATTAAAGGGCTCCTTTACTTTACTTGCGATTCATTCAGATAATCCATCTCATATTGTCGGCGCAAGAAGAAACTCACCATTAGTAGTTGGTGTTGGCAATGGTGAAAATTTCTTAGCCTCAGATGTTGCTGCCTTTATTGCGCACACTAAAACCGCATTAGAGCTGGGCCAAGATGAGGTAGTTGAGATAACCCCGACCTCAGTGGTGGTAACAAATTTGTCAGGTCAGGTGGTCAAACCTAATCAGTTTGAGATCTCTTGGGATGCAAAAGCTGCAGAGCGCGGTGGGTTCTCCCACTTTATGTTGAAAGAGATATATGAACAGCCAAAAGCGATTGCAGATACTTTACTTGGCCGCTTAGATGGGCTTGATGTAAAGATTAAGTTTAAAAAGTTTGAAAAAATTGTAATCATCGCCTGTGGCACTGCTTATAACGCTGGCTTAGTTGGCAAATATGCAATTGAAAAATGGGGGCAGATCCCAGTAGATGTTGAGTTGGCATCGGAGTATCGATACCGGGAGCCAAGCTTGGATAAAAAAACTTTAGTAATTCCAATCTCACAATCAGGTGAGACTATGGATACCTTGATGGCGCTGCGATATGCAAAATCAATGGGTGCAACTATATTCTCAGTTTGCAACACCAATGGCTCAACAATTGGTCGAGAATCAGATGCCGTTCTCTATACCCACGCTGGACCAGAGATTGCAGTGGCTTCAACAAAAGCCTTTGCCACTCAGCTAATTGCAATGTATTTAATTGGCCTAGAAATTGGTCGCCAGTTAGAGCATTTAAATAGCAAAAAATGTAAAGAGATTATTAAAGAGCTTACTCAGCTACCAGCAAAGGTTGAACAGGTATTAGAGACAGTTGAACCACTTCGAGAGTTAACTAGAAAGTTTAAGTCAGCAGATTCAGTCCTATTTTTAGGTAGGTACACCGGCTACCCAACTGTTTTAGAGGGAGCACTTAAATTAAAAGAGTTGGCATATATGCATGCTGAAGGCTTTGCAGGTGGTGAATTAAAACATGGACCAATTGCACTTATTGATAATGGCACCCCAGTGGTAGCGATCATGCCAACTAAAGATTCAGTATTAGCAGGCAAGATGGCAAGTAATATTCAAGAGGTTAAAGCGAGAGGCGCGGTAGTAATTGCAATTAGTGAAGATGAATTTGCTGGCGCAGATCATTTAATCCGTATTCCAAAAGTTGATCCACTATTACAACCAGTGTTAGCGGTAGTTCCACTACAGGTCATTGCCTATGAAATGGCGGTAGCTCGTGGCAACGATGTTGATCAGCCCAGAAATTTGGCAAAATCAGTAACAGTTGAGTAAGTAAATGCCAGAACACAGAAGAAAGCAGATGAACTCTGCACTGAAGTTGACGCTTCTATTTCTCTCCGGCTATGGCTTTATCACCCAGCAGGTAGTAGCTAACACTTGGATAAGAAGATTAGATGAGAAGATCCTAGAACGAGACTTTTTAAGGGTTACACCGGAGAACACTCCATTACTTGTGCAATTAATTGATGATTTAGGACTTAGGAGTGTCACATCAATAATACTAATCATCACCGCAATACTTATCAGCAGAAGATTTAAATCATGGCGGCCAATTAATCTTTCAATTCTTGCGTTGCTACTACTGAACTTAACAGTAGGCGCTTCTAAATTACTTTTTGGTAGAACTAAACCCAGCACTGGTTTTGATTTGTTTTTCACAGATAGTGGACTGTCATATCCCAGTGGCCACGCTGCCAACGCAGTTTTAACTTGGGGGATGTTTGCTTATTTGATCTTTCGCTACTCCCATAAACAACCATTTGAAGGATTGCGATTAACCTATTTTGTCATCATTATAAATATCGCGGTATGCCTAGCCTCGCTATATCGAAATACTCACTGGTTTTCAGATTTACTGGGTGGATTATTTATCGGCTCAGCATTATTAGTGGCAACCATTGCACTTGATCGCTCAATTACCTCAACTCGTCAGCCCTCATAAAACACAGGTAGGCTTTCTATTATGAGTCGTGCTCGGGCTGAGATAGATCTTTCAGCGATTGCAGATAACTTAAAATTTATTAAAAGTAAAAGCACGGCCCAGGTGCTGGCGGTAGTAAAAGCCGATGCATATGGCCACGGACTACTTCCAGTAGCAATCGCCGCCCAGGCAGCTGGCGCAGATTGGTTGGGCACAGCTTTGCTAGAGGAAGCAATAACACTTCGCAATGGCGGAATCACCAAACCAATTCTTGCTTGGCTAACTCCACCCGGTGAGGATTTTAAAACTGCGATCAAGTTAGATATTGATCTTTCAATCTCATCAATTGAGGTGCTATCTGAAATATTAACTGCCGGGCAATCCTTAAATAAAAAGCCAAGAGTTCATATTGAAGTTGATACTGGCATGAGTCGTGGCGGTGTGGCAGAGGATTGGAAACAATTTTTTTCTGAGATTGCAAAGGTGGTAGAGAAAATTGAGGTTGTTGGTATCTGGTCCCATTTCGCCAGGGCTGATGAGCCAGGTGAGAAAATGAATGAAGAACAAATAGCACTCTTTTCAAACCGAGTCGATGATTTAAGTAAGGTAGGAATTTCTCCTAAGTATCTACATATCGCAAACTCTGCCGCTGCTCTTACCAACAAATCATCACACAAAAATATTATTCGCTGGGGTATTGGGCTTTATGGCCTATCACCAGATGTTAATAATTTAGGTGATTCAAAATCACTCACTCTGCATCCTGCTATGAGATTGTATGCAAAATTACAATTAGTTAAATCGGTTAAGGCTGGCGTCACTGTTGGATATGGCGCAACTGCAAAGACAAAAGTTGATACCAAACTAGGTGTAGTTACCTTAGGTTACGCAGATGGCATACCTCGAAATGCTAGTAATCTGGCTGGAGTTTTTGTAGCTGGTAGCCGTGCACCATTAATTGGCAGAGTTTCGATGGATCAATTTGTAGTTGATCTTGGTATTGATTCCTTAGCAAAAACTGGTGATGAAGTGATTGTTTTTGGTGATGGCAGTAAGGGTGAGTACACAATTGATGAGTGGGCTAAGGCTTGCGGAACAATTAATTATGAGATTGTTACCCGAATCGGTTCTCGTGTGCCTAGAATCTACCCTCGTGAGTAACGAAAATCTGCTTTCAATAAAAGCACTCTCAGTTTCTTTTGGTGGGCTCAAAGCATTAACAAATGTAAATCTAGAACTAAATCAAAATGAGGTAGTCGGCTTAATTGGCCCAAATGGTGCTGGTAAGACCACATTGTTTAACGCACTTTCTGGCTTAGTAGATGTTGAATCTGGATCACTTTTGATAAATGGTAAATCACATAAATGGCCAAAGCCGCATCAATTAGTTGATCTGGGAATCTCGCGCACATTGCAAGGAGTGGGCTTATTTCCAGAGTTAACAGTTTTAGAGAATGTAATGGTTGGTGATAATAAAAATGCACGAAGTGGTTTGATCTCATCGGCGCTGGGTTTAAGTGGAAGGGATGAGGCAAAGCTAAAGCAGCGGGCAATGAGCGCACTTGAGCGGGTTTATGCCTCCGGTATTGCCGATCAAAGAGCGGATTCTCTGCCATATCCAGTGACTAAGCGGGTAGCTATTGCCCGAGCCTTAGTTTCTGAGCCAAAAATACTTTTACTTGATGAGCCTGCTGGTGGCATGGGAGCGCAGGATATTGAGTGGATGAACTCACTTATCCATAATCTTGCTAGCCAATGCTCAATTATTTTAGTTGAACACCATATGGATGTGGTGATGAGTGTTTGTGATCGACTTTGTGTACTTAATTTTGGCGAAGTAATTGCATCTGGTGAGGTTGAAACTGTCCGCCAAGATCCTGCGGTAGTTGCTGCATACCTGGGGGTGAACAATTGAGCCTAGTAGTTAGCAATTTAACA
Source organism: Candidatus Nanopelagicus hibericus (assembly GCF_002288005.1). NCBI lineage: Bacteria > Bacillati > Actinomycetota > Actinomycetes > Candidatus Nanopelagicales > Candidatus Nanopelagicaceae > Candidatus Nanopelagicus > Candidatus Nanopelagicus hibericus. The sequence goes on from NZ_CP016771.1 coordinate 153,520, forward strand.
ATTGATCATGGTGCGATCAGAGCAATAAATAATGTCTCATTTACAGTGCCGCAAGGCCAACTGGCTGCAATTATTGGATCAAATGGTGCTGGTAAAACTACTTTGCTGCGCACCTTATCTGGATTAAAAGAAGCAGCTTCAGGGAATGCGAGTTGGAATGGTATCTCGATTTTAGGCACTCGCCCTGAGGATTTAGCCCGATCTGGCATCATGCATGTATCGGATGGCAAATCAGTAATTGCTGAGTTGACGGTTAAAGAAAATTTAGCTTTGCCTGGAATATGGCGCAAAGATAAGAAGGATGTTGCAGCTGCCACAAACGAAGCAATTGAATTGTTTCCTATTTTAGGTCAACGATTATCACAATCTGCTGGCGCCTTATCCGGCGGTGAGCGGCAAATGTTGGCTATTGGCAGAGCTTTAATTGCTCGACCAAAGCTGTTGTTATTAGATGAACCATCCCTCGGGCTTGCGCCATTGATTGTGGAACAAATCTTTCAAACTATTAAATCTTTAGTAAAAAAGATGAATCTGACTGTTGTTTTGGTTGAACAAAATGCCATGGGCGCACTAAAGATCGCTGATGAAGGAGTTGTTCTAAACCTAGGGACAGTAGTAGCGGTTGATTCGGCGGAAAAACTTCTTAATGATCCGGCAGTGCGCGCTGCCTATTTGGGGTTTTAACATGACACAATTTATTACTGCGGTCCTAACATCTTTATCATCTGGTGCTATTTACGCACTGATGTCATTGGCATTGGTTTTGGTATGGCGCTCAACTAGGGTAATTAACTTTGCCCAAGCTGGCCAAGCAGTGTTAACAACCTATATTGGATACACAGTCATTCAGCGCACCGGCTCTTATTGGCTGGCATTAGTTGTGGCAGTTGTAAGTGGTGCGATTATTGGCGCAGTAATTGATAGATTTTTTATGCGGCCTATCTTCAAACGGATTAAATCTGGTCCAATTGTAATGATCGCACCAGTTGTTGCCACCTTAGGTCTGCTTGGAATAATTCAAGCAATAATTGGATTTATCTGGGGCTTAACCAATCAATCCATTGAAGCGCCAGTTTCGACTGGTGGATTTAAAGTTATGGGCACAGTTATTGCTTTCAGCCAATTTAACCTACTGGTATTAATTTTTGTTGCACTAGCTATGTTGCTGCTAACTATTTTGTTCCAAAAAACTGATATCGGATTGGCATTAAGGGCCTCTGCTTATTCACCGGAGATAGCGAAATTATCTGGAATAAAAGTTGATTCAGTTAGAACTCTTGGTTGGGCAATAGCTGGTGCGTCGGGCGGTCTGGCCGGGATGCTTTATATTCCAGGATACTTTTTATTTCCAAATGCGATGGATTTGTTACTGGTCTTTGGATTTGTTGCTGCAGTGATTGGTGGATTGGAAAGTCTATTTGGTGCAGTAGTAGGAGCAATGATTCTAGGTTTTGCAATCAATTTTGCTACAACATATATCAGCGCTAAATTGTTTTTCCCAACCGCTTTTATTGTTTTAGTTACAGTGCTGTTGATAAAACCAGCTGGTTTGTTTGGATCAAAAAAGAGCAGGAGTGCTTAATTGATAAAAACAACACCGACTAAGAAGCGTTTATTACTATTTGTATTATTTGGCTGGATCTTGTTAATAGCTAGCGATCGGGTGGGCGATCTTGAGTTGTATCAGGCTTCATTTGTCGCCACATATGCCTTAGCAATTACTTCAATTATTTTATTGACTGGATATAGTGGGCAGTTGTCACTTGGCCAAAGCGCATTGATGGCGGTGGGTGCTTATGCAGGGGCGTTAAGTATTTTTAACGCCGGATTACATCCAGCATTAGGTTTATTTATCTCCGCCTTAGTTGCTGGAGTATTTGGTTTGTTACTGGGTTTGATCGTTGCCCGATTAAGTGGTCCTTACTTGGCTGGCACCACACTTGCACTAGCAATTTCATTACCAACTCTGGCTAATCAATTTCCAATCTTGGGAGCAGAGGAAGGAATAGTTTTTGATGTTGGGCCATCTCCAGTTAGGTTTGGTGAAGAGTTTTCGCAGTACAAATGGTTTTTTTGGATAAGTGCACTTGCCTCATTAATCATGGTTTGGTTGATTGCTAACCTGCTTTCAGCTCGAATGGGTAGAACTTTTAGGGCAATGCGCGATAATCCAGTCGCTGCTTCCTTAGTTGGCATAAATGTTGGACAGTTAAAGGTCACAGCTTTTGCTATCAGTTCGGGGGTGGCCGGTCTTTCTGGGGGTTTGCTGGTAATGCTGATCAGCGGGGTCTCACCCAGCGCTTTCCCGCTCAGCCTCTCCTTTTCTATCCTCACCGGGGCGGTTGTTACTGGCTTGTACAACCTAAAGGGTGTCATTCTTGGCGGGTTGGTGCTGGTGGCTATACCTGAAATCGCCGATTCGTTAGTATCTAGTATTGGAGGTTCGGAAGGGTATCTGACCGCTTTGCCTGGATTCTTGGTGAGTGCGCTGCTGATCTTGGCGGTGGTATTTACGCCAAATGGTCCAGGGCACTTAATAAAGGGGCACCATAAGAAAAAGTAGTTTTAAACGTAAAAACCTAGGGAAGGAAATAAATGATCAGAAATAAAAGCATGAAGCGAGCAAGTCTTGCTTCAGCGGTAATTGCTGCAGCGGCAATGGTGCTTAGCACCCTGCCAGCTCAAGCGGCTGAACCGGGAGTTAGCGCAACTGAGATCAAGTTGGGAATTTCATCCCCACTGACAGGCTCAGCTGGACTTTCATATGGAAAGGTTCCAGGAGCGATGAAGGCGTACTTCAATTACATCAACGCAAATGGCGGTGTATATGGTCGAAAGATCACACTAGTTAGCCGCGACGATAAGTACTTACCTACACTGGCTGCAACTCAAACCACCAATTTAGTATTAAAGGACAAGGTATTTGCTCTAGTAGGGGCACTAGGAACTGCTACACACTCAAAGGCTTACAAAGCAGCAGCGTTAGCTAAGAACAATGTTCCTGATCTATTTATTAACACTGGATACAGTGGATTCACTGACCAGACTAAGTATCCAACAACATTTATGGTGCTACCAACCTATGCAATGGAAGCAAAAGTAATTGCTAAAGCAATTAAAGATAACTTTGCCGGTCAAGCAACATTTCTATTGGCACAAGATGATGAGTTTGGTACCGATGGTGTTGCAGGCTTCAAAGCTGCCGGACATACATTCTCAGCCGCTCCAATTCTTTACCCACAAAGTTCTATGACAGCAGCTCGCGCTGAAGCAGCATTAACAGCACTAGGTGCAACACCAGGAAAGCCAGTAGTTGTTCTATTTGGAACAACAGATGTAACTGCAACAATCCTTAAGGCAGCTGAGAAGTTAGCCCTTACTACCAAGTTCACTTGGTATGCCGGATCTGTTGGTGCGGACGCAAATACATTACTTGCACTAGGTGTTAAGCCAGCCACAATTGATGGCGTTGTTTCTGCCAGCTTTATGCCAGATGCTAAAGATCTAACTGATCCTTATGTTAAGCAATTTGCTGATATCAATGCCAAGTACAACAAGGGAATTTCCTTTGATAACTACGTACTTGCAGCGATGAACTCTGCAATGCTAACTGTGCAAGCACTACGTGCTGCTGGTAAGGATTTAACTCGCGCAGGCGTTATTTCTGCAATTGAAAACAAGGGAGCTAAGTTTGCTAGCGCAGGTTTAGTACCACTTGGATACTCACCAACTAGCCGAATCGGTTACAACGGTTACTGGGTAGCACAATTAAATGCCAAGGGTGAGGCAAAGCCTTACGGTGGCAAATTAGTTATCTACACAACTGATTCCGGTGCTGGCGCAGTATCAGTATCAACATTTGTTCGTCCAACAATGCCTAAGAATGGGATACCAACAAACTCATGAAAAATCTAAAACTAACTAAGGGTCTAGTTGCCCTAACCTCTGCTGCATTAGTTGCGGTATTTACAGTTGCCATACCAACAGTTGCTCGTGCTGATGAGGCATGCACCAATACAACTGTGCTATCTGGTGCAAAGGCTGTTACTGTTGAAAAATGCAATGGCACTGATGAGAACAAGTCCAAGTATGAAATCATGATGCCAGAAAAATTCAATGGCACACTTATGGTTTACGGACATGGCATTCGTTACAACGTAAACCTGCCAGCGATTCCAGTAGTTGCGCCAAAGGGTTCACTAATTGATTACTCTGCTTCTGTCTCACCATCTGAAGAGGTAACAGCTGCACTTCTAGCGCAAGGTTTTGCGTTAGCTGGCGTGGGTGTTCAGGTGCAAGGGTGGAACTACGAGGAAGAGGCTGAAGCGATGCTTCAGTTGATTGTGATCGCCCGTGATAAGTACCCAAAGGTAAGCAAGGTTGTTGCTTGGGGCAACTCACTCGGCGGATTGGCCGCACAAGTACTTAATGAGCGTATGCCTGGAGCTATTGATGCTGCCGCACCAATGTGTATTTCAGACTCTGCGCAAGCTGAAATTACTATGGCTGGTGATTTCCTATGGGGAATGAAGACATTCTTTAATCCTGCAATTAAGGGAACAAATTACTCAGCAGGTCAAGCAGGTTATGTAGAGATGCTTACAGATCTAGGAACTGTCCTAACAACTCTGGGCGCACTTTCTGCAGCAATTTCTGCTGACCCAGTAACACCAAAATGGCCTGCTACTGCGCCTGCATCTACTGCTGCACTTCAAGTGCTTCCTGTCCGCAGCGCAATCTTGATGCTCGGCTTGATCGCTGGAATTTCAACGCAGTCAAATACTTATGATGCATCCTCTGGTCCAGTTGGACCACTTGAGACCTCATTCGGCTTGGCAATTAGCCCAGCACTTGCAGTTCTTGAGAATGGTGCACAAGCTGCGATCCTTGCGGTAATTGCTAATTACGACATGGAGATTCGCTACGGCGGCGTGGTATTTGATAACTCAAAGACTGATTATGCAAAACGTCTTGGTGATGATGGCCTTACATACAGAGCTGCCCTGACTGGGCAAAGTGGAATTACTGGAATGCTTACTTACCTAAGCCCTCTAAATCCTGCCGCTCCTCGCGTCACAGCAAATGCTGCAGCCGTGGCAAAGATGAACAGTCAGTATCAAATTCAAGGCAACATTGAAGTTCCAACTATTCAAATTGCTGCAACCGCTGATCACATCACCCCACCAGGAGCTGCTCAGTACTTGATCGATCAGTACGAAGCATCTGTTGCTAATGGCGTGTCAAAGTCAGGCAAACTTCTAACAATCTGGAATAAGCCTGCCGATGAGTACACTGAGTTTAGTTCTGCTGGAGCACCAATTACTCCAACTGTAATTACAAATGGAACTAATCACTGCAACTACACAACTAGCCAGATCTTGGCAGTTGCAAAGCTTGCAGCATCTGCAGCAAAAACAGGCAAGTTACCTTCTAGTTCAGCTGTGAAGGCTGCAATTAAGAATGAGCCAAACTTGTTTGTTAATCCGAACTTCACGCCACCACTGCTGAAGTTTCGTCAATAAGTAAGTAAGTAATTAAGCGGGCCTCTAGGAAACTAGGGGCCCGTTTTCATTCTCTATAAACTAAGCCCCTGATGAAAATTCAAATTGATTCACCTCACCAGATGTTTGAGTTGGGTGAAAAAATTGGCCACCAACTAAAACCATCAGATGTGGTCGTATTAAATGGCGAGCTGGGTGCGGGTAAGACGGTATTAACCCAAGGAATTGCTTCAGCTTTCAAAATACTTGGCGTCACCTCACCCACATTTGTCATCAGTCGAATTCATAAAGGAAATCCAAATTTTATTCATATCGATGCTTATCGATTATTGGGCTCTGATCCCAGCAATTTTGCAGATTTAGATTTTGAAGGATACCTAGCCAGTAGCGTATTTGTGATTGAGTGGGGCAAGGATTTTGTCGCAACCCTTACCGATCAATACTTAGAGATCAATATCCTTCGCGGTGAAAAAGATGATCAACGTCAGGTGGAGTTTGTAACGGTCGGAGATCGTTGGGAAAACTTCAAGTTATGAACAATGTATTAGCGATTGATACCTCAACTTCAAAAACTTCTGTCGCACTAATTTGTGATGGCAAAGTTGTATTTAATAAATCCCACAATGATTCACTTGCTCATGGTGAAGTACTACCAAAGCTAGTCTCAAAAGTGATTGCACTAAATAACAAAATAGATTTAGTTGTTGTTGGTATGGGTCCTGGTCCATTTACTGGCCTAAGAGTTGGCATAGCTTTTGCGCAAAGTTTTGCACTAGCAGCTGAAATAGATTGGGTCGGAGTTTGCTCACTTGATGCGATGGCTGCTGGTATTAAAGAGAGTGAGTTTATTGTTTCAACCGATGCCAGACGTAAAGAGAGATTTTGGGCAAGATATAAAGAGGGAGTTAGAATTACTGATCCGGCAGTTAGTAAGGCAAGTGAATTAGAAAAGTTTGGTCTTCCGATATTCAATGAGGGTGATTACTTTCCAGATCCAGTTGCTTTGGCCAAGATTGCATTAACTTCAAAATCAGTTGAGCAACCAATTTATATTAGAAAACCAGATGCTTATCCATTGCCGCAGGGCGTGAAGTTTCGCCCAATGACCTCACTTGATTTAGTCCCTGCAATTGCAATTGAGAAAGAGGTATATGGAAAAACAGCTTGGAGTGCTGACCAATTTAGATCCGAGTTTGCCAAGGCACCAAAAACTGCGCAGTACCTAGCAGCTGAGTACGAGGGACAATTAATTGCCTACGCTGGCGTCTTTTATGTGGCAGATGTAGCTGATATTCACACATTAACTGTGGTGGCAGATCACCGCCGAAAAGGTATTGGCCGAGAGCTGTTAAAGAGATTACTTGATTGGGCCAGAGTTAAAAAAGCACCGGCCATAATGCTTGAGATGAGATTAGGCAATGATGCCGCCCGCCCTTTATATGAATCCTTTGGATTTGTAGAGATTTCTAAACGCGAGAATTACTACGGACCAGGATTAACTGCAGTTGTAATGCGTAAGGAGCTTAAGTAATGGCGCTAGTACTTGGAATCGAAACCTCCTGTGATGAAACCGCAGTTGGCATAGTTGATGGGCGAAAATTACTAGCAAATGTAATCTCATCAAGTGTTGAACAGCATGTCAGGTTTGGTGGTGTGGTTCCTGAGGTTGCCAGCCGTGCTCACCTGGAAGCGATGCAGCAGGTAATTAAACAAGCCCTAAAGGATGCAGGTGTTTCAATCAAGGATATCGATGCGATTGCCGTAACCGCCGGCCCAGGTTTAATTGGTGCATTACTAGTTGGGGTAAGCAGCGCCTCTGGCTTAGCTCTTGCCTTAGGCAAACCATTATATGGCGTAAATCATTTATCTGCTCATATTGCAGTTGATCAATTAGATAATGATAAGAGAATTATACCAACAATTGCTTTATTAGTTAGTGGTGGTCACTCCTCAATTCTAAAAGTGAATAATCTGGCAAAAGATGTTCAAGTTTTAGGTGCAACAATTGATGATGCAGCAGGTGAAGCATTTGACAAGATTGCCAGAATCATGGGGTTAGGTTTTCCAGGTGGGCCACTAATTGATAAGCAATCTAAAGATGGTGACTTGCACCATGTTAATTTCCCACGTGGTTTAACCTCAGCTGCTGATTTGGATAAGCATCAATATAATTTTTCATTTTCAGGTTTAAAAACAGCGGTAGCAAGATATATTGAGAAGACTCCAAATTATAAAAAGAGTGATCTTGCCGCCTCTTTTCAAGAAGCAGTTGTTGACGTGTTGCTGATTAAATCATTAGCTGCCTGCAAAGAAAGTGGCATTGATAATTTAATTATTGCAGGAGGAGTCGCTGCCAACAGCAGGCTGCGAGAGCTGGCAAAGCAACGGTGTGAGAAAGCCAAAATCCACCTTTCAATTCCCCCAGTTGGGCTTTGTACCGACAATGGCGCGATGGTGGCCGCCCTTGGTAGCCTGGCTATAACCGAGGGTGTAAAGCCCTCTGAGATAGGCGTAGCAGCTGATTCAGCCGCCTCAATTGCCCAAGTAATCTGGTAATCAGCGCTTAATTTGCACTGATACCGCCCGCCCTTTAAAGTTGGCTTTAGCACTCTAAGCCCCCGTGTGCTAATTAATCTACGGGGTACTTCAGAGGGTAATACCGAATCTAAGAAGGAGAAACCAGGATGGCAATTTCAATTAAGCCACTAGAAGATCGCATTGTTGTTAAGGCAAATGAGGCGGAGCAAAAGACTGCATCTGGTTTAGTAATTCCAGATACTGCCAAAGAAAAGCCACAAGAGGGAACTGTGATGGCAGTTGGTCCAGGCCGTTTTGAAAATGGAAATCGAATCCCATTAGATATTAAAGAGGGTGACACTGTGCTTTATTCAAAGTATGGCGGCACTGAAGTGAAGTACAACAATGAGGAGTACTTAGTACTTTCCTCCCGTGATGTACTAGCAATTATTGCGAAGAAGTAATCGTGGGTAAATCACTTCAATTTGATGAAGCAGCAAGACGTGCGATGGAGCGCGGAGTAAATATCCTTGCTGACACAGTAAAGGTAACCCTTGGACCAAAGGGTCGTAACGTAGTTATTGCTAAGAGTTATGGCGCACCAACCATCACCAATGATGGTGTAACTATTGCCAAAGAGATTGAACTATCTGACCCAGCTGAAAACATGGGTGCACAACTTGTTAAGCAGGTTGCAGAAAAAACTAATGATGTCGCAGGAGATGGCACAACTACTGCCACAGTTCTTGCCCAAGCAATGGTGAAAGAGGGGCTGCGAAATCTTGCAGCAGGTGCCCAGCCAATGGAGCTTAAATACGGTATTGAGCAAGCGGTAAATGCAATTACTGAAGCGCTACGTAAAAACTCAACTGCAGTTAGTGGAAAGTCACAGATTGCAGATGTAGCAACCATTTCAGCTCAAGATAAAGCAATTGGTGATTTAATCGCAGAGGCGATGGACAAGGTTGGCAAAGATGGCGTTATTACCGTTGAAGAGTCATCTACCACTGGGCTTGAGCTTGAGTTCACTGAAGGTATGCAATTTGATAAGGGTTATATCTCACCTTACTTTGTCACCGATTCAGATCGGATGGAGACAGTTTTAGAAGATGCCTACATTCTTATCTCTGGTCAGAAAATCTCAGCATTAAGTGAGATCTTGCCGGTATTAGAAAAGGTCGCACAAGCAAGTAAGCCGCTATTAATTATTGCTGAAGATGTTGAGGGTGAAGCACTTTCAACCTTGGTAGTAAATCGCATGCGTGGCACCTTTGCCTCAGCCGCAGTTAAGGCACCAGGCTTTGGAGATAGGCGTAAAGCGATGCTAGATGACATTGCAGTTTTAACTGGCGGACAGGTTATTTCAGCTGAGGTTGGCTTAAAACTTGAGCAGATAGATATCGCAATGTTGGGTAAGGCTCGCAGAGTTGTTATTTCAAAAGATAACACCACAATTGTTGATGGCGCCGGTGATAAGAAGGCTGTCGCAGCGCGAGTAACTGAGATTCGTCGGGAGATTGAAAACACCGACTCTGATTGGGATCGCGAAAAACTACAGGAGCGAGTAGCAAAACTTGCTGGTGGAGTTTGTGTAATCAAAGTTGGTGCACACACTGAGGTTGAGTTGAAGGAGAAGAAGCATCGTCTTGAGGATGCAATCTCTGCAACTAGAGCTGCGGTTGAAGAGGGAATTGTTGTTGGTGGAGGTGCTGCATTAGTACATGCTGCAGCCGCACTTGATAATGATTTAGGTTTTGAAGGTGATCGAGCAGTTGGTGTTCGTCTAGTCCGTAAGGCATGTGATGAGCCACTTCGTTGGATTGCAGAAAATGCTGGCCAAGAAGGCTATGTTGTAGTTTCAAAGGTTCGCACCATGAAACCTAATGAAGGTTTTAATGCTTTCTCCGAGACTTACACCGATCTTGTTAAAGAGGGTGTAATTGATCCAGTTAAAGTAACTAGATCAGCACTGGCAAATGCGGCATCAATTGCAGCAATGTTTATTACTACTGAAGCACTTGTCTTTGAAACTCCGGAAGAGAAGAAGGAAGAGGCCGCCGGTCATGGCCACTCACACGGACCAGGCGGGCACTCTCACTAAATAAAGTAAATTAACTTACGAGGCCTTGTTCTCAAAGTAGTTTTAATCGATTAACATCAATCGGTGAAACTTACAACGCTAACCGTTGATTGCGGTGGCACTGGGATCAAGGCCTCAGTACTTGATAAGAGCGGCAAAGTATTAATAGATTTTCCCTATCTAAAAACTCCATATCCACTATCACCTGCTAAATTAATAAAAATTATTGAAAATTTCATCGCAGCTGATAGCAGAATTAAGCGAGTTACAGTTGGTCTGCCAGGGATGATCAGAGATGGAAAAATTATTGTTATTCCGCACTATATAAATAGGAGCGGTCCCAGGAGTGCGGTTGATCAACAACTAAAAAAGGCTTGGTATGGCTTTGATATGCAGGCAGGACTTGCGAAAAAATTAAGGCTGCCAACCTTGGTTTTAAATGATGCTGAGGTGCATGCTGCAGCAGTTATTACCAAAGTTGGATTAGAGACGGTACTTACCTTTGGCACCGGTTTGGGAAGTGCAATATTTAATGATGGCAAATTAGCCCCACATCTTGAAATTTCACACGCCACGATTCGGTACGGTAAATCAATCGATGCTTGGATTGGTGAGATATCTCGCCGGCGGATGGGAAATCAGCTTTGGTCAAGGCGAGTAAAAACCTTAATCGAGGAGTTATATCCAATGATTATTTGGGATAAGTTATATATCGGAGGTGGCAACTCATCAAAGATAAGTAAATCTGCTTTAAAAAGTTTTGATTATAAGGTGAAGATCATTCCAAACTCAGCTGGGGTTGCAGGTGGGGTTAAAGCCTGGGATTTGTTGACCTGAATTTCATCAGATAAGTACCAACAGATAAGGTTAGGGATATGTCCGATATTGAATTAGGTCCTGGCAAACGTGCGCGGGCAGCGTACTCATTTGATGATATTGCAATAGTTCCATCTAGACGAACTCGAGATCCAGAGGAAGTTTCTATCACTTGGCAGATTGATGCATATAAATTTGATTTACCATTTATGGCAGCACCAATGGACTCGGTTGTTTCACCAGCAACTGCAATTGAGATTGGTAAAGCAGGTGGCGTAGGAGTTTTAAATTTAGAAGGAATTTGGACAAGGTATGAAGATGCCGATAAACAATTATCTGAAATGGCTAAACTCTCTGAAGAGAGTGCAATTAAAAAAATGCAGGAGATATACGCTGCGCCAATTCAACCAACTTTAATAAAAGAGCGGATAGCACAAATCCGGGCAGCAGGAGTAGTGGTTGCAGGCGCACTTTCACCACAGCGGACTGCGCAATTTCATAAAGCTGTGCTTGACGCTGGGGTAGATATATTTGTAATTCGTGGCACCACAGTTTCAGCTGAACATGTCTCAGACAAAACTGCTCCCTTAAACCTAAAGAAATTTATTTATGAATTAGATGTGCCAGTAATTGTTGGCGGTTGCGCTACTGCGCAAGGTGCGCAGCATTTGATGAGGTCAGGAGCTGCTGGTGTACTAGTTGGTTTTGGTGGCGGTTCGGCACACACCACTAAGAAAGTTTTAGGAATATCAGTACCAATGGCCTCAGCAGTTGCTGAGGTGGCATCAGCACGTCGAGATTATTTAGAGGAATCTGGCGGCAGATATGTGCATGTAATTGCTGATGGTTCAGTTGGGTCTAGTGGTGAGATTGCAAAAGCAATTGCATGTGGCGCAGATGCGGTAATGATGGGTTCACCACTTGCAAAGGCGGCTGAAGCACCTGGTAGAGGTTGGCACTGGGGATTAGAGGCACACCATGGCCAACTTCCACGTGGCAATCGGGTGCAAGTTGGAAGCGTCGGCAGCTTGGCGCAGGTGTTAACTGGACCATCTCACACATCCGATGGATCGATGAATCTATTTGGCGCACTGCGCAGATCGATGGCAACTTGTGGTTACTCAGATCTGAAGGAGTTCCAACGGGTAGAGGTAATTGTTCAATCTTAATTGCTACCTGTGAAATCACTTAAAGTTTGACCTTAAATCAGATAAATTCATACATTTTTTCCTTTAAGTAAAATACTCGATTACAATTATCAAATGCAAAAAATAACAAAGCCAATTACTTTCTTTGTAACACTTGTTATTTTATTTGCATTACCTCCAGTTTCAGCAAATGCAGCGCCACACAAATCAGCTGAGGTGAAGTGTAAGAAAACTAATGCCAAGGGACAGCCGGCAAAGAATATAACTCCACCTGAGGTTAAAGGTCCATTTAAGAATAAGACCTTAACCTTGACTACCAATTGTGGTGAGATTGTGATTGCAGCAGATGGTAAAAATGCACCAATTACCGTAATCGCTTTGTCAGCATTGGCAAATAGTGGTTTTTTCAACAAAACCATTTGCCACCGTTTGGTAACCGATGGAATTTATGTATTGCAGTGCGGGGATCCAACCGGAACTGGGATGGGTGGTCCAAACTTTAGCTATCGGGATGAGAATTTACCGCTGCCAACCTTAGAAAATTACCCTGCTGGAATTGTGGCGATGGCTAACTCTGGACCAAATACCAACGGTAGCCAGTTTTTTATTGTTTACGAAGATACTTCGATGGATCCAAATTACACGATCTGGGGCAAGGTCATTAAAGGACTTGATATTGTTAAAGCAATTGCCAAAGAGGGTGTTATTAATGGAACAAGTGATGGGATGCCTAAACAAACCATTGCAATTGAAAAGGTAAGAGTTCGTTAATTAGTATTTACAATCTTAAATACCTCTGCGACCGATCCTGCCGGTAAATTGTTAGCTTGAGCGTTTTTCTCGCCCCACTCCCGTACCATTTTTTCTAAGTTTTCATTATGGGCAGTTTGGCTCACATGGCTGTGAAGTGCTTTCATTTTCAGATCAAATGTTGAAGTGATATCAACAAAGTGATCTGGATTTGTACTAGACATAACCCAAACCTCTTTTACTCGCCAAGGTTGTAAACCTTCATCCTTTAATAAATCCTCAAAGGCAAAAGGATTTCTAGCATCGGGGTAAACCGCTTGAATTGCTGCCTCACCTGCCGCTAAATGATCTGGGTGAGAGGCACCAATTCGCTCCCAATTGCGCTCTGGAGATTGAATAACCATGCGGTCAGGTTTGGTAATACGTATTTGGCGCACAATATCTTTGCGCAATGCAATTGTTGGTTCTAACCAACCATCACGGTAATTTAAAAAAGTAATATCACTTACACCAACCGCTTTTCCTGCTTCACGTTGCTCATGTTGGCGAATCTTTGGCATTTCCTCCCGTGGCACAGTCGGATCTTCACCACCTTGATCTCCGTTGGTGGCAATGCAGTAGGAGACTTTAATTCCTTTGGCACTCCAAAGCGCAGTAGTTCCAGCTGCACCAAAGTCACAATCATCTGGGTGAGCAACTACCACTAATACTCGCTCGATCTCACTATCATTTAATGGCTCCATCATTGCCAACATTACCTCAGCAATTACCTATGTCTCACCGAGGGATAGACTTACCAATATGTCTGCGCTTACCGATGGTCTAAATCCTCAACAATTAGCAGCGGTTAAGCACTCTGGATCACCATTATTAGTTGTTGCTGGTGCGGGCTCTGGTAAAACGCGAGTATTAACCAGACGAGTGGCTTATTTATTAGCAGAGCGCAATGTTGCACCATATGAGGTATTAGCCATTACCTTCACTAATAAAGCAGCTGGTGAGATGAAGGAGCGGGTTGCGCAATTAGTTGGTGATCGAGCAAAGATGATGTGGGTATCAACCTTTCACTCAGCCTGCGTTCGAATTTTGCGCAGGGAGGCTGCATTACTTGGATATTCAAACTCATTTACAATCTATGATCAAAGTGATTCATTAAGACTAGTCACCTTAGTAATGCGAGATCTAAATCTTGACGCCAAACGGTATGCACCAAGAGCGGTAGCAGCACTAATCTCCCAAGCAAAAAATGAGTTACTGGGCCCGGCTGATTATCTAAATCAGAGCAAAGATCACTTCCAGGAGATTGTTGCCCAAGTTTTTGCCATTTATCAAAAGCGATTATCAGCTGCTAACTCTATGGATTTTGATGATCTGATTGCTAAAACAGTTGAGGTGATGCAGCGATTTCCTGAGTGCCGGGCGAAGTATCGATCACGCTTTAAACATATCTTGGTAGATGAGTATCAGGACACAAATCATGCCCAGTATGTATTAATCAAAGAGTTAGTTGGCAGTGAGCAAGAGGGTTTCCCGCCAGCAGAGCTTTGTGTTGTGGGAGATGCTGATCAATCGATCTACGCTTTTCGTGGAGCTAATATTCGCAATATTTTGCAGTTTGAAGCTGATTACCCAAATGCTAAAACTATTTTATTAGAGCAAAATTATCGATCTACCCAAAACATCTTAAATGCAGCTAACTCCGTGATTGCCAACAATGAGGGACGAAAAGAGAAGAATTTATGGTCTGAGGCTGGCGCTGGTGAGTTGATTACTGGATATGTGGCAGAAAGTGAACATGATGAGGCGGATTTTGTTGTTCAGCAAATCCGTAAACTACAAGACTCTGGTAAATCTAATCCTGGAGATACCGCTATTTTTTATCGAACCAATGCGCAATCTCGGGTATTTGAAGAGGTATTTATGCGAGTAGCTATTCCCTACAAAGTAGTTGGCGGGGTGAGGTTTTATGAGCGAAAAGAGATTAAGGATTTCCTGGCATACCTGCGAGTGATAGTTAATCCAAATGATGAAGTATCAATGCGCAGAATCATTAACACTCCTAAACGAGGTATTGGTGATCGGGCGTTAGATCAATTAGATCTATACGCTCAAGCAAATAACATCAGCTTTTGGCAAGCGCTAACTGAGGTCGAGAAAAACTCAGATATCGCACCAAGATCTGCTGCCTCACTAGTTGAATTTGTTAAATTCATTCAATCCCTACAAACTTTAGTAGAGGCAAAAACTCGGCCTTCAGTAATTGCGCAAGCAACCCTTGAACAATCTGGTTTGTTAGCTGAGTTATCGCAGAGTAATGACCCACAAGATGAGGTAAGGATTGAAAACTTAGAGGAGTTAGTTGCAGTGGCCACTGAGTATGAAGAGGGTGAGGTAGATGAAGGTGAAGAGATTTCTTTAGTTGGCTTCTTAGAGGATGTCTCACTTGTTGCAGATGCTGATCAAATTCCAGAGGGAGAGGATCATGGTGGTGTTGTAACTATGATGACACTGCACACCGCTAAAGGCTTAGAGTTTCCAACTGTTTTCTTAACTGGAATGGAAGAGGGAATTTTCCCCCACTCTAGAACTCTTGGTGATCCAGATGAATTGCAAGAGGAGCGCCGGCTTGCCTACGTTGGCCTGACCAGAGCTAGGCAGAATTTATTTATCACCAGGGCTGAGTATCGATCCTCTTGGGGAGCGCCAAATTACAACCCGGCTTCAAGATTTTTAAGTGAAATTCCAGACTCGGTAATTGAATGGAACCAAAGCGCAGAGAGATTTTCACCGATGAAAACTTCAATAAAAAGATCATTCATTCCATCTAAAGCAACCGGCAAGATCAGCAATACGATGAAGCTTGAGGTTGGTGAGCGAGTTTCCCACGACACCTTTGGATTAGGAACAGTGGTTGCCGTTACTGGTGAGGCAGATCGCGCTGAGGCAACTATTAATTTTGGCTCATTTGGTGAGAAGCGACTACTGCTTCGTTATGCACCAGTTGAGAAATTATAAATTTATTGAATAAAACAATAGTATTACCACTAGGGCGGGCAGTAATTTGATCGGGGATAATTAGTGGATCTTTTCGAGTATCAAGCACGCGATCTTTTCGAATCACATCAAATACCAGTGTTAGCTGGCGCGGTGGCAACCACCCCAGAGCAAGCTTATGAAGCGGCAACAAAAATGGGTGGCAAGGTTGTGGTTAAGGCGCAGGTAAAAGTAGGCGGTCGAGGTAAAGCAGGTGGAGTCAAACTTGCTGAAAACGCCAATGATGCAAAAGAAAAAGCCAAAGCTATTTTAGGAATGGATATTAAAGGCCACACTGTAAACAAAGTAATGATTGCCCAAGCAGCCCCAATTGCGTCTGAGTACTACTTAGCAATTTTATTAGATCGTGCTAATCGAAACTTTTTAGTGATGGCTTCCGTTGCTGGTGGTATGGAGATTGAAGAGGTTGCTCATAAGACGCCCGAAAAATTAGCCAAGGTTGGAATAAATCCAAATATTGGAATCGATAAGGTGAAAGCATTAGAGATTGTTAAAAGTGGTCAATTTCCAAGTGATATTGCTGATCAGGTGGCAGATGTTTTAATCAAGTTATGGCAGGCATTTGTGAAAGAGGATGCAACTTTGATGGAGATAAATCCATTAGTAAAAACTGCGGATGGGAAAATTATTGCGTTAGATGGCAAGGTGACATTGGATGAGAATGCTGGCTTTAGACATCCAAACCATGAAGAGCTAGTTGATCATGCAGCCACAAATCCTTTAGAAAAGCTGGCAAAAGAAAAAGATTTAAATTATGTAAAACTAGAGGGCCAGGTTGGAATAATTGGCAATGGCGCAGGCTTAGTGATGAGCACACTAGATGTTGTGGCTTATGCCGGTGAGAAATATGGCGTTAAGCCAGCAAACTTCTTAGATATTGGTGGTGGCGCATCTGCTGAGGTAATGGCTAATGGCTTGTCTATTATCTTGGGTGATAGCGATGTTAAAAGTGTTTTTGTAAATGTCTTTGGTGGCATCACCTCATGTGATGCGGTGGCAACTGGAATTGTGCAGGCGCTAGAGATGCTGGGGAGTAAGGCGACAAAACCCATAGTTGTAAGGCTTGATGGTAATAATGTTGAAGCAGGCCGGAAGATTTTAAATGATGCAAATCATCCATTGATACAACAGTTAGAAACTATGGATGGCGCAGCAGCAAATGCGGCAGAGTTGGCAGGCAAATAATGGCTATCTTTGTAAACGAAAATACCAAAGTTATTGTGCAGGGAATGACTGGCTCTGAGGGAACTAAACACACAAAACGGATGCTTAAAGCTGGCACAAAAATTGTGGCAGGTGTTACACCAGGTAAAGGTGGGCAACGGGTTGATATGGATGGGGTAGAGCTACCAATTTTTAATACAGTTGCTGAGGCAATATCTGCAACTGGCGCAAACGCATCAGTTGTATTTGTGCCACCAAAATTTGCAAAGGCTGCAGTAATTGATGCAGTTGATGCCGCAATTGCCTTAGTAGTTGTAATTACTGAAGGAATTCCAGTTCATGATGTGGCTGCTTTTTATGCTTACGCAGTAAGCAAAGGTAAGACGCAAATTCTTGGTCCAAACTGTCCAGGAATTATTACCCCAGGTAAAGCAAATCTTGGAATTATCCCAGCTGATATCACAGGTCCAGGCAAGATTGGATTAGTTTCAAAATCTGGAACTTTGACCTATCAAATGATGTTTGAGTTAAGAGATTTTGGATTTACTACCGCAGTTGGAATTGGTGGTGATCCAATAATTGGTACCACTCATATTGATTGCTTACGTGCTTTCCAAGATGATCCAGAGACAAAAGCAATTGTGATGATTGGTGAAATTGGTGGCGATGCTGAGGAGAGAGCCGCGCAATTTATAAAGGAGTATGTAACAAAGCCAGTAGTTGGTTATGTCGCCGGTTTTACCGCCCCAGAAGGTAAAACGATGGGACATGCTGGCGCAATAGTCTCTGGATCATCTGGAACTGCCGCGGCTAAAAAAGAAGCATTAGAGGCTGTCGGTGTTGCGGTTGGTAAAACACCAAGTGAAACCGCTAACTTGATGCGCAAGATATTGAATGGATAAATCGCAGATAGGAAAATAATGGTTGCGCGTGTTGTTTGGGTAACACTGCAACAAGTAATCAGGTCAATACTAATAATCTTATTTCCACTAGCTTTTATTACATTATTTGCCTGGGCAACAGCTGGCAGTACCTACGGGTCAACAGCTGATCCAATGCGTGCAGCTGTTTGGTTATGGTTGGGCTCACATCTGACCCCATTTCACATAACAAGTAATGAAATAACCGGATACCTTTCTTATTTACCAGTCGGAGCAGTGATTCTGCCCTGGTTATCAATTCGTGTGGGCTATCGCAGGGTAGTTGAGGTGATCGGAAATAAAAAAGTCAGCCGGGCATACTTTATTTTGTCCTATATTTTTATTTACAGTTTATTGGGATTGATCGCTTCAAACTCACAGGTATCCATTAATTGGAGCCGTGGAGTAATCACATTAGTCATCCTTTTGTTGTTAGCAACCACAAGTGTAAAAGCTGAGCAGCTGACTAAGTTGCCATGGCAGATGTTTTTGCTGATGCTGGGCATTGCCGGCTTGATTTATTCCATCTGCCTAGCAATGAACTTTGGAACTGCCAAGAATCTTACGATTGTGATTCAACCAGGGATATTTGGTGGAGTCCTACTACTGTTATTACAGATCTTGTATTTGCCAAACATATTTTTTGCAACATTAAGTTATATCTTGGGCGCTGGGTTTTCTTTGGGAAGTGCCACCCAAATTACCCCCTTTATATTTGATTTACGCGAGATACCGGCAATACCTTTACTAGCAGCGCTGCCAACAGGTCAAAGCCCATGGCTTGCTATGGCCACCATCATGTTGACGATCTACGCGTGGATTAACTTAAATCAAATCAAACAATTGGAATTAGATGTAAAAAGTAAGCGACAAATTTATATTAGATTTTTTGTCACATCTATTCTAGGAGCTGCAGCATTAGCATTTGTTACATCAGGTTCATTGATCTCTGCCAATATGTCACCGGTTGGGGTTAATCCTCTACATATCAGCGCGGTAGTTGCTGCGCATCTTTTACTAGTCCTACTTCTGATTCAACTTCTTCCTAAATTGTTTAACAAAAAAGCTAAGCAAGGTAGGCTGGATATATGAGCGCAGTGATTATGGATGGCAAGATGTTGGCTGCCCGATTAAAAGCTGATATCACTGAACAGGTGCGCAAATTAAGTAAAAAACCTGGGCTTGGCACCATTCTGGTTGGTGAAGACCCAGGCTCAAAAGCTTATGTAGAAGGTAAGCACAAAGATTGCGCTGAAGTTGGAATTAATTCAATAAAAATAAATCTTCCAGCAACTGCTAAAACTGCCGATGTTTTAAAAGCGGTTAGTGATCTAAATCAAAATCCGGAGTGTTCTGGATTTATTGTGCAACTACCACTACCAGATGGGGTTAATACCGAGGAGGTATTACTAGCAATAGATCCAAAAAAAGACGCTGATGGTCTGCATCCAATAAATCTTGGAATGTTAGTTTTAGGCAAAAATACCGTTGTTCCTTGCACACCAAAAGCAATTTTAGATCTACTGACTGAATACAAAATTAAGTTATCGGGTATGAAAGTTTTGATTATCGGACGTGGCACAACTGTTGGTCGCCCGCTTTCAATACTTCTTTCACAAAAACCAATAAATGCCACAGTAACTCTTGCTCACTCTGCCACCACAAATCTATTGGAGTTGTTAAAAGAGGCAGATGTGGTGATTGCTGCCCTTGGATCCGCACATTTCATAAAGCCAGCAATGGTCAAAAAAGGTGCGACCTTAGTAGATGTGGGTATTACTCGAACATCACAAGGACTCTTGGGTGATATTGATCCAGCAGTTTCACAGATCTGCTCCTTCCTAGCGCCAATGCCAGGTGGGGTTGGACCGATGACTAGGGCAATCTTGTTGAGCAATGTTGTTGAGTTAGCAAAACAATGAAGAAAAGTTTTTCGCTAGATCAGATCAGAAATTTCTCCCTAATTTTCGTAGTAATCGGAGTAATCATTGGAATAACTGGTGCGGTGCGTACAGGATCAGTACTTCTATCACTTTCTGCTTCTGCTTTTATCATAACTAGGTATTCACAGCAAAAAGTGAAGCGAAACATTGAACTAATTTTGCCGCTACTGATCTGCATCTCATTGTTTGGATTGGCGCTTTCACTGCCCAATGCCAGGTAGGAAGATGCGGATTTAGTTGATTGGAGATAAATCAGTAATATTGGAGGTCGGTGGTGAAGGGATCAAATGAGTAGATCTGGAAAAGTAACAGTTGTTGGAGCCGGGTTTTATGGATCAACTACCGCATTGAGATTAGCTGAATACGATGTTTTTGAAACAGTAGTTCTGACCGACATTGTAGAAGGAAAACCAGAGGGCTTAGCTTTAGATATAAATCAATCAAGATCAATTGAAAATTTTGAAACAAAAGTAATTGGCGCAACCACCACTGCAGATGGCGGTGGTTATGAAAAGAGTGCAAATTCAGATGTGGTAGTTATTACTGCAGGCTTGCCGCGCAAACCCGGTATGAGTCGAATGGATTTGATTGGAGTCAATGCGGGGATTGTCCGTGGAGTGGCAGAAAATATTGCTAAACACTCACCAAATGCAGTGATAATCGTAGTTTCTAATCCGTTAGATGAAATGACTGCGCTGGCTCAAATTGCCACCAAGTTTTCATACAACAAGGTTATGGGACAAGCTGGAATGTTAGATACTGCAAGATTTACTAATTTTGTTGCAGAAAAATGTGGAGTTGCAATCTCAGCTGTTAAAACTTTAACCCTGGGATCACACGGTGAAACTATGGTGCCGGTGCCAAGCCGGTGCACAGTTAATGGGAAACCACTTTCTGAAGTTTTATCAGCAGATGAGATTAAAGATCTAGTGGATCGAACTAGAAATGGTGGAGCAGAGATTGTGGCATTATTAAAAACTGGCTCCGCTTACTACGCACCATCTGCCGCCGCTGCTCGAATGGCAAAGGCGGTAATCACAAATTCAAATGAGGTAATGCCAGTTTGTGCTTGGGTTGATGGTGAGTATGGGATCTCTGGCGTGTATCTAGGAGTTGAGGCTCAAATCGGTAAGCAAGGGGTGTCAAAAGTAGTTGAGAGCAATTTAACTGCAGAGGAGCTGACATCATTAAAAGCAGCAGCGGAGGCGGTACGTACAAAACAAGCAGATGTTAAAAATCTATAAGGTGAAATGAGTGAGTATGAATAAAATCAAAGTTGTCGGAACTGTTGTTGAATTAGATGGTGATGAGATGACTCGAATCATCTGGCAGTTCATTAAAGACTCATTGATCCTGCCTTATTTGGATGTAAACCTCGAGTATTACGACCTGGGTATTGAATACCGCGACAAAACTGATGATCAAGTAACTATTGATTCTGCTCATGCAATTCAAAAGCATGGTGTGGGAGTTAAGTGCGCAACTATCACTCCAGATGAGGCTCGAGTAAAAGAGTTTAATTTAAAGAAGATGTGGAAGTCACCAAACGGAACTGTTCGCAATATCTTAGGTGGAGTTATTTTCCGTGAGCCAATTATTATAAAAAATGTTCCACGTTTGATTCCGCACTGGACCAAGCCAATTGTGATTGGTCGTCATGCATTTGGTGATCAATACCGAGCCACAGATTTTAGAGTGCCAGGTGCTGGAAAGTTAACCGTTACCTTCACCCCGGAGGATGGCTCAAAGCCGATGGAGTTTAATGTCTTTGATTTTCCATCATCAGGGGTGGCAATGGCGATGTATAACCTTGATGATTCAATTCGAGATTTTGCCAGAGCCTCATTTAATTACGGCCTTATAAGAAAGTATCCAGTCTTTCTCTCCACAAAAAATACAATTCTTAAGGCTTACGATGGTCGCTTTAAAGATATTTTTGCTGAGGTTTTTGAAAAAGAGTTTAAGGCAGAGTTTGCTAAAAATAACTTAGAGTATGACCATCGTTTAATTGATGACATGGTCGCCACCTCACTTCGTTGGGAGGGCGGATATATCTGGGCTTGTAAGAATTATGATGGTGATGTTCAATCTGACACCGTTGCTCAAGGTTATGGCTCACTTGGATTGATGACCTCAGTGTTGCTATCACCCGACGGTAAGACGGTGGAGGCAGAGGCAGCACATGGCACGGTTACTCGCCATTACCGTGATCACCAAGCTGGTAAACCAACCTCGACCAATCCAATCGCCTCCATCTTTGCATGGACACAAGGTTTATCTCATCGCGCAAAATTAGATAACACGCCAAAGGTTGAGCAATTTGCAAAAACTTTAGAGAAAGTATGTATTCAAACAGTTGAAAGTGGCAAAATGACTAAAGATCTTGCGCTATTAATTAGCAAGGATGCCCCGTGGCTTAACACCCAAGAATTTTTAGTTGCAATTGATGATAATTTAAAGAAGGCTATGGCGTAGAGCCTTAAATAAAAAACCCCACCTAAATTAAGTGGGGTTTTTTAATTTGTAATTAATTTAAGCGTTTGCCTGTCCCAGCATCAAATAAGTGAACCACATCAGGATTTACACCTACAGTAACTGTTTGACCTGGCTTTGGCGGACTCTTTGGATCCCAGCGAATAATTACCTGACCAAGCTCCTCACTGGTATTAGCAAACTTAAGTGATTTATCAACTGGCTTGCCATAAACAAATGCATCGGCGCCTAACTCTTCAACCACCTCAACTGCAACCTCAAAACCGGTAGCAGCAGGGGTGAAGCCCTCTGGCCTAATACCAACTGTGACAGATGAGCTTGCAGATGATGGGACAGCAACGCCAAGATTTCCTAGCATCGCTTTGCCACCAGATACTGGCGCAGTCAATAGATTCATTGCAGGTGAGCCAATAAATCCAGCCACAAAAGCATTTTGTGGTTTTTCATAAAGATTTCTTGGAGTATCAACCTGTTGTAGTAAGCCATCCTTTAATACTGCAACTCGATCACCCATTGTCATCGCTTCCACTTGATCGTGGGTGACATAAACAGTGGTGATACCAAGTCTGCGTTGTAGGGCAGCAATTTGTGTTCTAGTTGCTACTCGAAGCTTTGCATCCAGGTTTGATAATGGTTCATCCATCAAGAAAACCTGTGGCTCTCGCACAATCGCTCTGCCCATTGCAACTCGCTGGCGTTGACCACCTGATAATGCTTTTGGTTTGCGATCTAAGTAATCCTCTAAATCTAATAACTTTGCTGCATCTTTTACTCGACGCTCACGCTCTTCCTTGGCTACGCCAGCAATCTTTAATGCAAATCCCATATTTTCAGCAACTGACATATGTGGGTAGAGGGCGTAGGACTGAAAGACCATTGCAATATCACGATCCTTTGGTGCCACATTTGTTACATCTTTATCACCGATTCGAATTGATCCAGTATCTATTTCCTCTAGACCAGCCAACATGCGTAGTGAGGTTGACTTACCGCAACCAGATGGTCCAACTAATACTAGAAACTCACCATCATTTACAGTCAGATCTAGTTTGTCTACCGCAGGTTTAGTTGTGCCGGGATAGATTCGTGATGCTTGTGAGAATACAACTGATGCCATGATTAATAACTCCTTCTTCCGGGCAGGTACGCGCCCGACGATCCGTTGGATGAAGGTCTCACGGTTGTGAGAGTTGGCAAAGGCTACGACAGAATGGGTAAAAAAGGGAAGGGCGAGGTGCAAATTACGCCTGCCGGCTGAGATCCCAGCGCAACTAGATATCATTAGAGATATGGCTGATGGTGCTTTAATAAGTATCGCAATCGTTTTGGGCCTAATTGCCTTGGGTGGAATCTTTGTTGCCGCCGAGATTGCTCTGATATCTCTGCGAGAGTCCCAGGTAAAGCAGCTTGCCAGTAAAGGCAAGCGTGGGGTGCGGGTAGCAAAATTAACCTCAAACCCAAATCGCTTCCTTGCTGCAGTCCAGGTTGGCATAACGCTCTGCGGTTTTCTATCAGCCGCCTTTGGTGCTGATCAATTAGGTACTTATGTCATACCTGCTTTAGAACGGGCTGGTTTTTCAGAGCAGGCGAGTGAGATTTTATCAATTGTTGGCATCACCTTAGTAATTGTTTATATCTCCTTAGTTTTTGGTGAACTAGTTCCAAAGCGACTGGCATTATTTAAGACTGAGAAAATTGCACTCGCTACCGCTGCAATTATTGATCGAGTTGCCATTATTTTTAAGCCAGTCATTTGGCTACTTTCTCATTCAACTGATTTGATTGTAAGAATATTTGGAATTACTGCGCAAACTCAGCGAAGTAAAATCTCAGATGTGGAGTTAATGGAGCTAGTTAGCGGTCATACTGACTTGAGCACTGAAGAGCGGGAGATTGTGGAGGAGGTATTTAACACCTCTGATCGACTTATTCATGAGGTAATGGTTCCAAGAACTGAGGTTGATTTTCTTGATGCCTCATTGTCAATCTCAGAGGCTCGAAAAGTGGCGGCTGAGTTAGCCCACTCACGCTATCCAGTTGTCCGCGGAAGCAGCGATGAGATTATTGGATTTCTACATGTGCGAGATTTACTCAACCCAAAATTAGATGATGCCCAAATTACAATAATGGAGATCATTCGAAATGTAATTTTTCTTCCTGGCACAAAAGGGGTATTACCCGCCTTAACTGAGATGCGAAGTAAGCGACAACATATTGCAATTGTGCTTGATGAGTATGGTGGAACTGATGGCATCATCACCTTAGAAAACCTAGTGGAGTGCTTAATTGGTGAGATTCATGATGAGTATGACGGCCATGAGGGTGAGCCAAAACCCGAACAACGCACAGGAGATATTGAGATTGATGGCTTAATCTCACTTGAGGATCTACAGGATTTAGCTGGCATAACCTTGCCGGAGGGTCCCTATGAAACGGTGAGCGGATTTATCATGAATTATTTAGGACGGATTGCCCAGGTTGGTGATGTGGTTCGAATTAATGGCGCACGCTTTACAATTACCAGCATGACTGGCAAACGTGCAGGCCAAATATTACTTTCCAAAGAAGTGCGCAAATAATGAGTAAAAAACGGGTCCTATCAGGTATCCAGCCAACCCATGATTCATTTCATCTGGGAAATTATTTAGGCGCACTGAAACAATGGGTTGAGTTCCAAAAAGACAGTGATGCTTTTTACTGCGTAGTAGATCTTCACGCCCTTACAGTTGAGACCGATCCCAAGTTGTTAGAAAAGCGCACTCTGTTATCGGTTGCGCAATTACTGGCAATTGGCCTAGATCCAAAACAGTGCACATTATTTATTCAGTCGCATGTACCAGCACACAATCAACTGGCATGGGTGTTGGAGTGCATTACTGGTTTTGGTGAAGCTGGGCGAATGACACAATTTAAAGATAAGTCGCAAAAAGGTGGCACAGATAGAACCAATGTTGGTCTGTTTACTTATCCAATCCTGCAAGCCGCAGATATTTTGTTATACCAAGCAGATTTTGTGCCAGTGGGCGAGGATCAACGGCAGCACATTGAATTAACTAGGGATTTAGGACAGCGATTTAATAATAAATACCATGAAGTATTCACGATTCCAGCACCACAGATCATTAAATCGTTAGCAAAAATAAATGATTTGCAAGATCCAAATGCCAAAATGAGCAAATCTGCATCATCAATGGCAGGAGTAATTGAGTTGCTAGATTCATCTGATGCAATAATCAAGAAATTCAAATCAAGTGTTACCGATGCGGGTAAAGAGATTAAATTTGATGAACAAGGTAAGCCAGGTATTTCAAATCTATTGACCATCGCATCGGCACTATCTGGAAAAACCATCAAAGATTTAGAAAATGAGTACGCTGGCAAAGGATATGGTGATTTTAAAGTTCAAGTAGCTGAAATTGCAGTTGAGGTAATAAATCCAATCCGAATACGGACGCAAGAGTTAATGGCTGATAAAGCTGCATTGTTACAACTTTTAAAAGATGGCGCAGATAAAGCCAACCAAGTAGCGAGTAAGACACTAGCCGATGTCTATACCGCCTTAGGTCTGATCAAAAATGGCTAGGCGTTTTGCTTATCTGCTCCTTACGCTTTTATTTTCTGCAACCTTATTAGCACCAAATACCAATGCTGCCACACCAAAAAAGATTGCAATTGCATATGATGTTGGTGGCCGGGGTGATAACGGGAGTAATGATTTAGCAGCTGCAGGTCTTGAAAGAGCTATCAAAAAACATAAGCTATCTCGCTTAGATATTAGAGAGCAGATCACTGACGGCACATTGGGTGATCGAATCACCAGAGTGAGGTTTTTAGCACGAAATAAGTATCAATTAATTATCTGTGTTGGATCAGGATACGCCGACACCGTCCGACGGATTTCAAATGAGTTTCCAAACACTCAATTTGCAATTATTGATGATGAATCAGTTGCCATGACCAATGTTTCAAATCTCTCGTTTGCAACAAATGAAGGAGTTTATCTGGCAGGAGCAGCACTTGCCTTGGTCAGCAAGAGTGGAAAAATAGGATTTATTGGTGATAAATCTGAAGCCTCATCTGAAAGAAACTTAGCAATATTTACTAAAGGTGCCATAGCAGCTAATGCCAAGGTGACTGTAAGTAGCAAGTTGGTAGATACGCAGGCAACCAGTGAGGTCAGGACTTTGGTTAGTGATGGCGTTGACCAGATTTTTACTAATTGGTTTAGATCAGATGAAGTAATCTCAACTGGTGCCTCCTTTAACAGTGGTAGTAAGCGGGTATTAATCTCGGGGATCTTGCCGGATCAATACTTCTTAAACTTTTCTGCAGGAAAAAAGAATCAGTATTTAACGGTAAGAAAACGGTTTGATCTTGCGGTCGAGCAGATAATTGCAGCTGAATTAGCTGATAAAAATATGCTAGAAATATTGGATTCAAAACAAGGCATATACGGCCATCGCTACAACCTTAAAGATGGTGGAGTATCTGTGAGGTTGGTCAGTGGTGCGGCATTTGGGGCAAAGATCAGCAAAATATCCAATGATTTGAAGGCAGGGCGAGTAAAAAACCTTTCTTAAATTTCCAACAGCGCCTAAAACTTTAAACTCTCTAGTTAGAGTTGAAGTAATTCTAAAGAAATCGTAATCAACGCCATCTCAGCACATGTCGGTGAGCCACTGCCATCACCGATAAGGTCAGCCTACAACTTACCCATATTTCTTGGGTCCTAGTCCTTGGGAGGGATTTTGAAAAAATCATATAAATTAGTCGTGGCTATCGCAGCCGCATCATTAATGGCCACAATGGCTGTTACACCGGCAGCAAATGCTGCAACAAAGCAGAAAGTTTGCGTTGCGCTGGATACTGGTGGAATCAATGATAAGTCATTCAACCAATTATCTTATTTGGGAGCTACCACATCAGTTAAAAAGGGTTATGCATCCTCTGCTGAGTACTTGCCTGCAGCATCTCCTGCTGATTACGGCCCAAATTTAAAGAAGTTTGTTGATAAGAAATGTACATACATTATTGGTGTTGGCTTTGCATTAGGTGATGCCATTATCGCATCCGCAGAAGCAAATCCAACAGTGAAGTATGCAATCGTGGATGATGCTGGTCTTAAGAATTTCACAACACCAATAGCTAACCTTAAGGGCATTACATTCAAGACAAATGAAAACTCCTTTCTTGCTGGATATCTAGCAGCTGGCTATTCAAAGACTGGCGTTGTTGCTACCTACGGCGGTATGCCATTCCCAACAGTAACTATCTTCATGGATGGGTTTGCTAAGGGAGTTGAGTATTACAATGATGTTAAAGGAAAGTCAGTAAAGGTTCTTGGTTGGGATCCTGCCAAGCCAAGTGCTGGCACAATGGTTGGAGATTTCTCAAGCACCAACAAAGCACTTTCAATCTCACAAAACTTTGAGTTACAGGGTGCGGATGTAATCTTCCCTGTTGCTGGAAGCCTTGGAGTAACAACAGCTGAAAACAGTGTGAAGTCCAAGAAATCCGTAACTATCGGTGTTGACGCTGACTTCAATTTAACTGCACCAAAAGTTAAGAGCGCAATTTTAATCTCAGTGCTTAAGGGATTAAATGAGGCCGTTCAAGCATCTGTCAAAGAAGCTTACGATGGCAAATACTCTAACAAGCAGTATGTTGGAACATTAAAGAACAAAGGCGTTGGATTATCACCTTTGTACGCACCATTTACTAAGTCGATCCCTAAGTCTCTACAAACAGAGCTTAAGGATCTACAAGCTAACGTAGCAAGCGGATATATTCCTGTTAGCTAATTGATCGACTATTTGTTGACCAATTAGTAAGATTACTGGGTGAGTTAAGAAATTAACTCACCCAGTTTTATTTTAGGTGAGGAAACAATGTCTTTGGAATTGAAGGGAATAACCAAGAAATTTGGTTCCTTAATTGCCAATGATTCAATAAATCTAAAGGTTGCAAAGGGTGAAATCCATGCAATTTTAGGCGAAAATGGTGCCGGCAAATCAACCTTAATGAATGTTGTTTATGGCTTAACCCAAGCAGATAGTGGAAGCATTTGGGTAGATGGCAGTGAGGTAAAAATTTCTGAACCCTCAGATGCATTAAATGTTGGAATAGGTATGGTCCATCAACATTTTATGTTGGTTCCAGTGTTTACTGTCGCAGAGAATATTGTTTTAGGCCATGAAGTGTCTAAACGAGGAATATTGTCACTAGCAGAAGCTAGAATGAGAATTGAACAGATTGCGGCAGAGTTTAAATTTGAAGTTGATCCAGATGAATTGATTGAAAATCTCCCGGTTGGTGTGCAACAAAGAGTCGAAATCATAAGAGCGTTAATGTATGACGCAAAAGTCTTAATTCTAGATGAGCCCACAGCTGTATTAACGCCCCAAGAAACCGATGAGTTGCTCAACATAATGAGAACACTAAAATCTAAAGGTACTTCGATCATTTTTATTACACACAAATTGCGTGAGGTAAAGGAAGTAGCAGATCAAATTACAATTATCCGACTTGGTAAAGTTGTAGGTACAGCTAAGCCAAACGCGAGTCAAGAAGAGCTTGCAAATTTAATGGTTGGTCGCCCAGTGGATTTAACACCTAATGTAATCAAATCAAAAACGGGGGAAACCACCCTAAAAATTGCAAATTTGAGTGTTCTTAACCCAACAGGGCGGACTATTGTAAAGAATATTTCATTGGAGGTTAAGGCGGGAGAGATTTTGGCTATTGCTGGAGTGCAGGGCAATGGTCAGAGTGAGTTGGTAAGAGCAATAATGAATTTGGAAGAGAACGTGACTGGTTCAATAAAAATTCTTGGTGAAGAGTTAGTTGGTAAGTCGGTGCACCAAACTATCCATTCAGGGGTGGCTTATATTCCAGAATCAAGAGAGTTAGATGGCCTGGTGGGAACATTTTCGATAGCTGAGAATTTAGTTTTAGATACCCACGGTTTGGCCCCTTTTTCAAAGGTTGGCCAACTATCTGCGAATAGAATCAGTGATAATGCGACAAAACTAAAAGATGAATTTGATATCAGAGCTCAAAGTATTTATGACACAGCAAATTCTTTGTCGGGCGGAAATAAACAAAAAGTTGTGTTGGCACGAGAACTTTCACGACAGGTAAAAGTAGTTGTGGCATGCCAGCCTACGCGAGGTCTAGATGTTGGATCGATTGAGTTTGTTCACGAAAGACTTCTAGCTGAGCGTAATTCTGGACGCGCTGTTTTACTAATAAGTACAGAATTAGATGAAGTAGCCGCCCTGGCTGATCGAATTGCGGTTATTTATCGTGGAGAAATCCTAGGGATTGTGAATTCAGATGTGTCACGAGAAAAATTGGGTTTAATGATGGCGGGTGTAAAATAAAATGAGATTTACTCAATATGTGAAGAAGAATGTTTTACTACCATTTTTTGCGTTTATTTTTGCTTTTTTCATTGGTGGTCTAGTGATAGTTTTTTCGGACACTGAAGTAATGAGTAATTTAAATTCTCCAAGAAAATTTATAATCTCAGCATTATCTAAAATTGGAAACTCTTATTTGGCGGTTTTCCAAGGATCTATTTTCGATATTAACTTGGCAAGAGGAGAATCTTTTTTTAAAGGATTTTATCCACTTTCAGAAACTGTAGTCACAGCAACACCATTGATTTTGACTGGCTTAGCTGTTACGTTAGCGTTTAGATCTGGGCTATTTAATATTGGTGCCCAAGGACAGTTTATTTTTGGAGCAATCGGTGCATCATATGTTGGATTTCATTTCGATTTGCCGCCAGTAATTCATCCCATAGCTGCAATATCTGCTGGAGTTCTTTTAGCTGGAATATATGGTGGCATCGTGGGTCTACTTAAAGCAAAAACTGGCGCACATGAAGTGATCGTCACTATCATGTTGAATTATATTGCTGGGTTTTTTATTTTATGGATTCTAAAAACAAGTGCTTTTCTGAGGCCTGGTCGAATTGACCCACTAGCGCCAGAGGTAAATCCTAATTCAAGGCTTTCTAAATTTTTGGGTGAGGATTTACGAATCCATGTTGGCATATTTGTTGCGCTGGCTGCTGCATTTTTTGTTTGGTGGCTGTTAAAGAAGAGCACGCTTGGATTTAAGTTTCGCGCAGTTGGGGCAAATGCAAATGCAGCAAAATCGGCAGGCATATCTATAGCGTTTGTTACTACCTCAACTATGGTTTTATGTGGTGCACTTGCTGGATTAGGTGGTGCGGTTCATGTGCTTGGCACTGAGTATGCACTAACCAATAACATAGGTGGATCACTTGGTTTTGATGCAATCACAGTGGCACTACTCGGTGGTGCGGCTCCTTTAGGTACGGTAATAGCTGCATTTCTTTTTGCAGCACTTCGCACGGGTGGAATCACCTTGCAATCGAACACTGGAACTCCAGCTGAGATTATTCAAGTGATCCAGGCTTTAATAGTTTTATTCATTGCAGCTCCAGCCCTGATTAAAGGGATTTTCCGGTTAAAGCAATCAACAGCCGATAAAACTCTTACCGCAAAGGGTTGGAACGGATAATGACGAATTTAACTGCACAAGCGCGCCGCCAAGTTCGGGGCTTAATAACTATGGGAGTAATAACACTTTTTTCATTTTATACTTTTTATTTCAACTCAGATAAAACAGAACCTATAACTTTTGGCTTTATTGTTGGCAATGAATGGGCATTGCTAAAAGAATGGGTAGTAGCTTCAAAAACTGGTGCCGGAATTTTTATAATCTGCTCGACTTTTGGCATACTAATTGGGTATCTAGAGTTTAAAGCAAAGCGCACATTAACTTTTTCTAGTTTAATATTTGGTTTTGGCTTTGTAATGTCATTTTTATGTTGGGCTGCTAGTGGAAAATTTATTCCTTTCACCGGTTTGTTGCAGGGCTCTCTAATGCTTTCGATACCACTAATTTTTGGATCTATGTCTGGCTTGCTTTGTGAAAAATCTGGGGTTATAAATATTGCTATCGAAGGACAATTATTAGCTGCAGCTTTTGTTTCTGGAATTGTGGCCAGCCTGACGCAGAGCACAATCTGGGGTCTAGTTGCTGCACCATTTGCCGGTGCGCTTATTTCACTTTTATTAGCAATTTTTGCAATTAAATATGCTGTTGACCAAGTTATTATTGGATTCGTTATAAATGTGTTAGTCATCGGTTTTACTGGATTTATTTATTCTGAGCTGCTAGTCGAATATGAAGACAAATGGAATAGTGGCCCAAGTTTTGCAAGCATTGAAATACCACTACTATCAAAAATACCTATTATTGGACCTGTTCTGTTTAATCAGACAATAATCGTTTATTTTATGTACATCATTGTTATTGCAATTCAAATCGCCTTGTTCAAAAGTAAATGGGGACTAAGAACTCGCGCAGTTGGCGAAATGCCAGTCGCAGCTGATTCTGTGGGAATTAATGTCAATAAATTGAGATTTTTTAATGTGATGCTGGCTGGGTTCGTTGCAGGAATTGGCGGTGCATACTTCACGATTGGGTCTGTTGGCAGCTTTACAAAACAGATGACAGCGGGCGCAGGCTTCATCGCTCTCGCTGGATTGATTTTTGGAAAGTGGTCTCCGCGCGGAGCTGTAATTGCGGCGTTATTCTTTGGCTTTGCCGATAATCTGCAAGGCACCTTAACAATTATTGGCCTTGCGATTCCTTCAGAATTTATGTTGATGGTTCCCTATATAGCAACAATAATTGCAGTATCAGGCGTAGTTGGGCGAGTCAGAGCGCCAGCGGCTGATGGAATTCCATATTCGCGCGGTAATAAATAGTTAATTTTCGTAGGAGAATTACCCTATGGAAATTAACTGGGAAAAACTCCATCTATCAGCAAAAGAGGTTATGGAAAAAGCCTATGCTCCGTATTCAAATTTTAAAGTTGGTGCAGCAGGTTTAGTTTCAGACGGTCGAGTTGTTGTTGGTTGTAATAGTGAAAATGCAAGTTATGGCGTTGGTCTTTGTGCTGAGTGTGGTCTGGTTTCATCTTTAACTGCAACTGGTGGTGGGCGCTTGATTGCAGTTGTTTGTGTTGATGGCAATGGAGAGTACCTATCTCCTTGTGGCCGATGTCGACAACTACTTTTTGAACATGGCGGAAATGAAATGTTATTCATGACTCCAGAGGGTCCAAAACCGATGTCGTACTTACTTCCATGGGGGTTTGGTCCAGAGGATCTTAAATGAGTGAAAGATTTGCCGCAGTTGAGATTATCTCAGCAAAGCGAGACAAACTTGAGTTAAGTAATGAGCAAATCGAGTGGACAGTCGATGCCTACACTCGAGGTGTAGTAGCTGATGAACAAATGTCTTCTTTATTAATGGCGATATTGCTAAACGGAATGAATGATCGCGAAATTTCTAAATGGACCGATGCCATGATTGCCAGTGGTGAAAAAATGAATTGGTCGATGCTTGACCGACTAACAGTTGATAAACACTCAACTGGTGGAGTTGGCGATAAAATCACACTACCACTTGCACCTTTGGTTGCTGCCTGTGGTGCTGCGGTGCCGCAATTATCAGGTAGAGGATTAGGACATACTGGGGGCACTTTAGACAAGTTGGAATCGATTAAAGGTTGGAAAGCAAATCTCTCCAATACAGAAATGTTAAAAGTAATACAAGAATGTGGCGCAGTTATATGTGCTGCTGGCGCAGGACTGGCACCAGCTGATAAAAAACTTTACGCCCTGCGTGATGTAACTGGAACTGTGGAAGCAATTCCATTGATTGCTTCATCAATTATGAGTAAGAAAATTGCTGAGGGAACAAGTGCATTGGTGCTTGATGTAAAAACTGGTTCCGGGGCGTTTATGAGTGACCCGAAGAATTCAGCCCTACTTGCAAGAACAATGGTTAATTTGGGTAATGCAGCAGGTGTTAAAACTCGGGCACTTGTTACCGCCATGGATGTCCCCCTTGGTTTGACGGTAGGAAACGCATTAGAAATAAGAGAAACCCTCGAAGTTTTAGCAGGTGGTGGGCCCAGTGATGTTGTGGAGCTAACACTTTTACTTGCAAATGAGATGCTTGACGCAGTTGGAATTAAGCCAAAGGTTTCACCAGCAGATGCACTTAAAAATGGAATGGCAATGGATGTTTGGCGCAAGATGATTTCTGCTCAAGGTGGGGACAACGATGCTGCCCTTGCAGTGGCAAGAGAGAAGACTGAAATTAAAGCCACTGCATCTGGAAAGTTATTGAGTATGGATGCCAAAAAGATTGGCGTTGCAGCATGGCGATTAGGTGCAGGTAGGCAAAAACAAGGTGAGGCCGTGCAGGCTGGAGCTGGAATTGAAATTCATGCAAAGCCAGGTGATTTAGTAGTTAAGGATCAAACTATTCTTACATTGCATACTGATGAATCTAATCGATTTGATCGAGCTGTCGAAGCACTTACCGGTAGTTTTTCTATCGGTGGTAAAGATGAAGTGGTTCAGCGATTACCATTAGTAATTGAAAGAATTGAGGGGTAAGTGTCTTTAACCAACACACCAACAGTTGATCAAATTAAACGGGTGCCTAAAGCGCTACTTCATGATCATTTAGATGGTGGATTGCGTCCAGAAACAATTATTGAAATTGCAAACAAAATTGGCTATAAAAAATTACCAACCGATGATCCTAAAAAGCTAGCAGATTGGTTTGAAGAGTCCTGTAATTCCCACTCTCTAGTTCGCTATCTTGAGACCTTCGCTCACACTATTGCAGTAATGCAAAGTAAGGATGCGATAATCCAAGTTGCTCGAGAGTGCGCAATAGATTTGGCAAGAGATGGTGTGGTTTATGCAGAGGTACGAGGAGCACCGGAGTTATTTACAGAGCAAGGATTGAGCTTAGATCAGGTAATAGATGCAACTAATGAGGGATATAAGCAAGGAGTGGCTGAGGCTGCGAAAGAGGGTAACAAAATAAGAGTCGAGTCATTACTTTGTGGCATGCGCCAAAACAATAGATCACAAGAGGTTGCGCAGGCTGCCGTTAAATACCGCAACAAAGGAGTGGTTGGTTTTGATATTGCAGGTCCTGAGGATGGGTATCCACCAACTAATCAATTAGAGACTTTTTCATATTTGCGTAAAGAAAATGCTCACTTCACTATCCATGCGGGTGAGGCTTATGGATTACCTTCAATCTGGGAGGCAATTCAAATTTGTGGAGCAGAGCGATTAGGGCATGGTGTTCGCATTATTGATGATATTGATTTCTCCAGTGACACACCAAAATTAGGCCCACTCGCTTCATATGTAAGAGATCGAAGGATTCCACTTGAACTTTGCCCCACCTCAAATCTGCAAACTGGCGCAGCTAAAACTTACGCTGAACATCCAATAGGTAAGTTAGCAAAACTACGTTTTCGAGTTACCTTAAATACTGATAATCGCCTAATGAGTAATACCTCTATGACTCATGAGATGAGTCAATGTGTGAATTCATTTGAATGGAAATTTGCGGATTTACAAAGAGTGACAGTTAATGCACTAAAAAGTGCCTTTATTCCATTTGAAGAGCGGTTAGAAATAATTGAAAAGGTTGTTAAGCCAGCCTACACAAAAATATCTGCCGAATAATATTTAAATTCCAATTGGATGCCAGATAGTTTTGTGCTCCATAAAGCTTAAAATTCTCTCTGGGCTATTTGCAGTAGCAAAGCGGTGAATTCGCTTTAAGTTATCAGCCCCGACAAGTTTTAATTCTTCCTCTTGCTTCTTGCTTAAACCAGCAACATCGACACCATCAATCTCCATATGAGAGCCGACCCAAGGGGCTAGCTCTGAAGATTTGCCAGTCAAGATGTTTACTACACCAGCAGGAAGATCACTGGTTGCTAGCACTTCACCTAGAGTTATTGCAGAAAGTGGATAACTCTCACTTGCAATTACCACAGCGCTGTTACCAGCAGCTATTACTGGTGCCAAAGTCCTGACAACTCCAAGTAAGGATGGCTTACTTTCGGCGAAGACTGCTACAACACCTAACGCTTCGGGTGTAGTGAAGTTATAAAACGGACCAGAGACTTGATTTTGTGATCCAGAGATTGAAAATAATTTATCACACCAGCCTGAATACCAAACCCAAGTATCTATCGCCTCATCAACTTGCAGCTTGGCAACTTTGTTACTTACTCCCTCCAATAAACAAATCTCATCCGCAAATTGTTCACTTCGGCCCTGCATAATTTCAGCAATTCGGTAGAGGATTTGACCACGATTGAAAGCAGTTGCATTCGCCCAGCCACTTACTGCAGATTTAGCTGCAACAACAGCATCTCTAAGATCTTTTCTAGATGCTTGGGCTGGGTTTGCAATAAATTTCTTATTTGCACCCTTTATCTCGTACACCCGCCCAGATTCACTTCTTGGAAAGGCGCCACCAATAAACAACTTATAGGTTTTATTTACATCGATGCGACTCATTTACTTGCCTTCACATCAGATTTTAGATAACCGGACAAACCATGCCTGCCACCTTCACGGCCCCAGCCAGATTCTTTGTAACCACCAAATGGACTAGCAGGGTCAAATTTATTAAATGTGTTGCTCCAGATAACTCCAGCTTTCAATTGTTTTGCAGCCCAAAGCACCTTTGCACCTTTATCACTCCAAATACCAGCAGATAAGCCGTACATAGTGTTGTTTGCTTTTTCAATTCCTTCAGCGGGTGTTCTAAAAGTAAGTACAGATAAAACCGGACCAAAAATTTCCTCTCGAGCAATGCGATGAGATTGTGATACACCAGTAAAAATCGTTGGTGGATACCAATATCCCTTACTAGGCAATTTACATTCAGGTGACCACCTGTTTGCCCCCTCTGCATCACCACTCTTTGAAATCTCATGAATTCGCTTCAACTGCTCCTTTGAATTAATAGCACCCAAGTCAGTGTTCTTATCCATTGGATCCCCAATTCGAATCAAACTCATTCGCGCCTTAAGCTTTTCCAAGATTTCATCAGCAACATTTTCCTGCACTAATAATCTAGAGCCAGCGCAGCACACATGGCCTTGATTAAAGAAAATTCCATTAACTATTCCCTCCACCGCCTCATCAATAGCCGCATCTTCAAAGATTAGATTTGCTGCTTTGCCACCAAGCTCCAATGTGGCACTTTTATTGGTAGCAGATATGGATCTGGCGATTGCTTTGCCAACCTCGGTTGAGCCGGTAAATGCAATTTTGTTTATATCTGGGTGATTGACCAGCGCAGCACCAGTAATACCATCGCCAGTGACAATATTTACCACACCATCTGGTAACCCTGCCTGTTGGCAAACTTGGGCGAACAACAATGCAGTTAGTGGAGTTGTCTCCGCTGGTTTCAGCACAACTGTGTTTCCCGCAGCAAGTGCTGGCGCAATCTTCCAAGCGAGCATTAAAAGTGGGAAATTCCACGGAATTATTTGACCAACTACTCCAACTGGTTTTGGCTTGTTGCCAAAGCCTGCGTACTCCAACTTATCTGCCCAACCAGCGTGATAAAAAAAGTGCGCAGCTGCGAGTGGGATATCAGTATCTCTAGATTCTCTAATTGGCTTTCCATTATCTAGGGTCTCAACAACTGCAAACTCTCTGGCTCGCACTTGCAAGATGCGCGCAATTCGATAAAGATATTTACCACGCTCTTTTGCTGGCGTTTTAGACCAAACTTTTGTAAATGCCGACCTTGCACTTTTCACAGCCAGGTCAATATCTAATTTATCTGCGTATCCAATCTTGGATAGCACCTCTTCGGTTGCAGGATTTATTGTTTCAAAACTTTTTCCCTTTCGAGGATCAACAAACTTACCTCCGATAAATAGGCCATACGAATCGCTGATATTTGCGATGGCCTTAGATTCAGGTGCGCTGGCATACTCAAAATTACTCATAGCGCTCCTAATCAACAGTTACGTAGTTGGCACCAGCGTAGTACCCCGTACGCAACTTCATCCGCTGCATAAGTAAATCATTTAACAATGCACTCGCACCAATTCGAAAAAGTGATGGTTTAAGCCACTCAGATCCTGCAGTTTCATTTACGAGGACAAGCTGCTTGATTGCATCCTTTGTGGTTCGAATTCCACCCGCTGGTTTCACACCAATTCTGGTGCCAGTTAAGGCAAAGTAATCTCGCACCGCCTCTAACATCACCAGCACAACAGGAGCGGTAGCGGCAGGTGCAACCTTTCCAGTGCTAGTTTTGATGAAATCGGCTCCAGCCAACATCGCAAGGTAGGAGGCCTTTCTTACATTGTCATAAGTAACTAATTCACCAGTTTCTAAAATCACTTTTAAATGTGCCTTATTTCCACAAATTTGCTTAATGTTTTTAATCTCTTCAAAAACCTCACCCAATTTTCCTGAAAGAAATGCGCCTCTATCAATCACCATATCAATTTCATTTGCACCTGCAGCTAATGCATCTTGAGTATCAATCTTTTTTACCGCAATAGATGCTCTGCCTGATGGAAATGCAGTAGCAACAGCAGCTACTGGTATATCTCTACCGCCAATTGCATCTAATTCAGCACGAGCGATTTTTACCATATCGTTGTAAACACAAATTGCACCAACTGATGGCACTGTCAAATCACTTGGATCTGGTCTTACCGCTTTAGCGCAGAGTGCTTTCACCTTTCCAGGAGAATCTGCTCCTTCTAAGGTTGTTAAATCAACCATGCTAATTGCAGTATCTATTGCCCAAGCTTTACTGGTGGTTTTAATACTTCTGGTGGCCAACATTCCCGCACGTGCTTCTGCTCCGACCTGATCGACGGGTGGCAAATCTGCTAAAAACTTTTTTAATGAGCTTTCACTACCGTCAATAATCATATGAGAACTTTAGTCAAAGCTGCCTTGATTTGCGAGATCAATAAATTTGCCTCATTTTTGCTCCTACACACAACCTCTATGTAGCACTTTAATTTAGGTTCAGTGCCACTAGGTCGAATGATTACCCTAATTTGATCTTTATAACTCAACCTAATACCTATTGATGGCATGGTTTTCGAACTACTTAAATCTTCACTTTTTTCAAGTGGGTATCCAGAAAGTTCTGCGGGTGGATTATTTTTTACTTTAGTAAGTAAATTATCAATTTCTTTTAAGTCAGTAAATCGTATTGATATCTGATCAGTTAAATGAAATCCGTACTCCTCACCAATTTTATCAAGGTAATCTGTTAAGGAGACTCCCTTTTCTTTTAACTCTCCAACTAATTGAGCAATTATCACTGCAGCGCTAATTCCATCCTTGTCAT
Organism: Candidatus Nanopelagicus hibericus; assembly: GCF_002288005.1. Taxonomy (NCBI): domain Bacteria; kingdom Bacillati; phylum Actinomycetota; class Actinomycetes; order Candidatus Nanopelagicales; family Candidatus Nanopelagicaceae; genus Candidatus Nanopelagicus; species Candidatus Nanopelagicus hibericus. Next base: position 192,181 of record NZ_CP016771.1, read on the forward strand.
TTACAACTTTTGGATCAACACAGTAACCCAGAGCTTCTTCATATCCGAACAAAAGTTCATCGATCTTTGAGATCCATTTGAAGCCTGTCAGAGTTTCTGCAAAAACTAATTTATGTTTGCTAGCAATTTTTCCGAGCAATGATGAAGAAACCAAAGAGTTTGCAATTGCTGAGTTTGGTAATTTATTTCTCTGGATTAAGTAATTGCCTAAAATAACCCCCACCTCATCACCTCTGAGCATTCGCCAACCAGTTTCGCCATCATTTATCGCGATTGCACACCGATCAGCATCAGGATCATTTGCAATGACTAGATCTGCATCCAGTTTTCTTGCATACTCTAGAGAAAGATCTATAGCGCCTGGCTCCTCTGGATTTGGGAATGGGGTAGTAGGAAAATCTGCATCTGGTTCTGCTTGCTCTTTAACAATTGTCGGAGTAGCAAACTTTGCCTCATTAAATACCTTTAAGAAGATCTCTGCACCAACACCATGCAAAGGTGTATAGATAATTTTTAAGTTATTTGGTTTGCTAATCAGCTTTGCAACTGATTGCACATAATCATTAATTAAAGTTTCATTTACAATTTCATAGTTCTTGGATCTTTTTGGTGAAAGATCTGCATCTGTTATGTAATTTGAAATTTCTCGGTCAACCGGTGAGATTATTTGTGAACCATTGTATTTAACCCCTTTTAATTGGCCGCCGAGGTAAACCTTGTAGCCATTATCAGTTGCTGGATTGTGACTAGCAGTGACCATAATGCCCACACCTACTTGCAGTTTATTAACTGCAAATGCAAGTACAGGAGTGGGAAATGCTCTTGGTAGAACATAGGTTTTAAAACCTGCACCGGCAAATATCTCAGCACTGTCTTGGGCAAAATCATTAGATCCATGACGGGCATCTCGCCCAATTACAATCGAAGATAGATTGTTGGCTTTCATAAAACTAACAATTCCGGCTGCAGTTCTACTTACTACTGCTCGATTCATACAAGAGGGGCCGATCCCAATCCTTCCGCGCAAGCCAGCAGTTCCAAATTGTAGGAATCCGTTAAATGAGCGGGCTATTTCAACTTCATTATTTTCTGCTAGCCATTTACTTAGTTGATTTGCTGTTTTTTTATCTGGGTCATGATCGATCCACTCTTGAACTTCAATGCGCAACTTATCTGAGATCACAACTTAGGCAGGACCTTTGCCAAAAGATTTCCCATGCGATCTGCAGCAGCTTTTCCAGCAGCAATTACCTCAGCATGATTGAGTTTCTCACCAGTCACACCAGCTGCAGCATTTGTCACTAATGAGATGGCAAGTATTTGCGCACCCAGTGCATGAGCTGCAATTGCTTCTGGAACAGTTGACATACCAACTAGATCTGCGCCCATTGTGCGCATCATGCGAATCTCTGCAGGTGTTTCATAGGATGGGCCACGCCAATGTACATAAACGCCTTCAGCTAGTGAAGGATCCTCAGCCTTAACTATTTCCCGTAATTTCTTGCTATAAAGATCTGTCAGATCAACAAAGTCTGCACCAATCAAAGGTGATGCTGCGGTTAGTGAAATATGATCCTTTATTAAAACTGGCTGGCCCACTTTGTAATCTAAGTTAATCCCACCACAGGCATTTGTTAGGACAATGGTTCGACATCCTGCCTTTACTGCAGTTCTTACTGCATGCGCTACTGGCTCCATTCCTAAACCTTCGTAGAAGTGAGTTCTACCTAAGAAAACTAGAGCATTAATTTTATTTTCTAATTTATAGGAACGAACTTTGCCACCATGTCCTGCAACAGTAGGAGCTGGAAAGCCGGGTAACTCCGTTACCGCGAATTCATGTGTTGGTTTTCCAAGTGCATCGGCAGCTGAAATCCACCCTGAACCCATAACAAGTGCAACATCATGTTTGTCTTTCCCTGTTATTTTGGCGATCGCTTTGGCGGCTTTTTGCGCTGTGCCGATAGGATCTTTATAAAGCTTGCCCATGAGGCAAACTTATCCTAAATAATTACTTATGTTTTAACTCAGGCCAGCTATAACCCAGGGAGATAATCATTTTCCTTAGTAGCGGCAGTGATAAACCAATAATTCCACTTGGATCACCCTCAATTTTTGTGATGAATGCTGAACTTAGTCCATCGAGCGTGAAGCCACCTGCAACTTGTAATGGTTCACCAGAATTAACATAATCTACAATTTCCTCATCACTCATCTGCGCAAACGTCACTTTGGATGTTGATTTCTCACTTAGCTCAACTCCTTGTTTTAAATCGATTAGGCAATGGCCAGTATGAAGATATCCAGATTGACCACTTAACTGTTTGCATCTTTGAATTGCATTCTCTTTAGTTTCTGGTTTACCAAGTGATTTACCCTCAAACTCAAAGGTAGAGTCGCAACCGATAATTAATGAGTTTGCCGGCGCTATATCTTTCACCGTATGTGCTTTAAGGATTGCTAGCGCAATAACTAATTCAGCAGGGGTCAGTGAAGCAAATTCAGCAGCCTCTTCATTAACTCCACTAACAATTACCTTGGGTGTAATTCCAACACTTTCTAGCAGCCTGAGTCTTGATGGTGAGGCGGAGGCAAGAATTAGTTCAATCATTATGCGGGTAACCTTATTACATGAAGTTACCCCTTGTTGGAGTAGTAGCTGACGAATCGAGCCAATTCAACTATCTGAATGAGGGGAGAAAACTTGGAATTAATCTTAAATTTGAAAGCCAGGCTTTAGCAGTTGAGGATTTAATCAGATTTGCAGAAGATTGTGACTTTTTACTTATAGATCCGAAGTTAATTTCTACTGCCTCAGTAAAAACCGCTGAACGGGCAGGAGTGCGGATCTATCCCTCCGCAAAAACTCTTGAGCAACTAGACCAGATAAATACTGTTCAAATTTCTGGTGAGCACTTATCAATTCTAGTTACTAGATCTGCCCATGCTCAGGTTGCTAGTTGGCCAATAACTCTTATCACCAGTAATTTAACAATCACCCCATTGCCAGGAATAAGTGATGAGTTATCGCAAGAAATTCAACTTTCGGTATTAAAGCTTGCTGGTGAGGTGGGGTTGATTGGCGGTTTTGAATTATTAGTTGATGCGACGGATTACAAGCAATTAATAAGTATCAATTGGATTACCCCTTATGCAAAATTCTGGAGCCAGATCGGTTGCGTTACCAATTTTTATGAGCAAAATTTGCGGGCAGCTTTGGACTTACCCCTTGGTAGCACAGATTTATTGGATAAATATGTGATTACTGGAAATCTTAAGACTGATCCCGCAAGTGATGATTACCGGCCATACCTACATTTAATGGCTCGAAATCCAAAGCTAAAGTTTGATCAATCAATTAAGCAAGTGGCTATCACCAGTGATGATTTGGAAAGTGCGCTGACTGAAATCATTCATGCCCAGCAGTACTACAGTGGTGAGATAGAGGAGTAGTCAGACTCGCTTTTTATACTCAATCGCAGGGCAACGATTCATTACTGCAATTAATCCGGAAGCGCTTGCTCGAGAAACTGCTTGCTCGTCAATTACATCAAGTTGTAGCCAAACTCCCTTAGATTTGATGGCAATTGCTTCGTCAACTACTGCGCCTGCAAGCTCTGAGTTTACAAAAATATCTACCACATCTATTGATACTGGAATATCGGCAAGTTTTGCATAACCTTTTTGCCCATGAACACTCTCAGCTTTTGGGTGTACTGGAATGACTGTATGACCACGATCCATTAGAACTTTTGCAACACCATATGCTGCTCGTTCAGAGTTATTACTCAAACCAACTATCGCCCAAGTTTTTAAGGCTAGCAATTGATCAATCTGATCACTCATGATTTGTGCGACCTAGCGCTCTAAATTTCCATCCCGCAGCACGCCATGCTTCGCGATCCAATGCATTTCTACCATCGATGATTATTGGAGTTTTCACTAGTGATTTAATCTGTACTGGATTTAGCTCTCGATAGATCTTCCACTCAGTAAGGTGTAGAACTAGCTCTGCATCCTTTAAAGTCTCATTTATCTCCTGTGCATAATTTAATCCAGGAAAGCGCTTTTGTGCATTAGCAATTGCTTTTGGATCATGAACTGTCACGAGCGCACCGGCTGCTTGTATTTGAGCTGATATATCCAACGCTGGTGAGTCGCGCACATCATCACTATCTGGTTTAAAAGCTGCGCCTAGCACTGCAATCTTCTTTCCAGATAGATCATTTGATAAATCTTTACGAACTAATTCAATAATTCGCTGCCTTGCACGTAAATTAATGGCGTCAATCTCCTTGAGAAACTCAACCGCCTGTTTTGCCCCCAACTCCTCAGCACGTGCCATGAAGGCGCGAATATCTTTTGGCAGGCAACCGCCACCAAAACCAATTCCTGCCTGTAAAAAACGACTACCAATTCTTGGGTCATATCCAATAGCTTTTGCTAAAACTGTTATGTCGCCACCAGATGCCTCACAGACCTCTGCCATGGCATTAATAAATGAAATCTTTGTAGCCAAAAATGAGTTGGCGGCAACTTTTACTAACTCTGCAGTTGGTAAATCTGCCCTTACCCACGGGGTATTTTCTTTCAAGTTAGCCGCATAGACCTCTTTTAAAATTCGCTCTGCCTCATCACTCATCACACCAACTACTAATCGGTTTGGTTTCAAAGTATCTTCAACTGCAAATCCTTCCCGTAAAAATTCAGGATTCCATGCCAGATCAGCTTTGGGATTTAATGCAATTAATCTATCTCGAAGTTTGCTGGCGGTACCAACTGGAACGGTTGACTTACCAACCACGAGGCCGCCCGGCTTAACAATTTTGGCAATACCCTCTAGCGCTGAATTCACATAGCTTAAATCTGCTGCATTACCACCCTTTACTTGTGGGGTTCCAACACAGATAAAGTGGATATCTGCGGTAGCCAAATCGTTAATGTTTTTAGTAAAGGTCAGTCGACCAGATTTTATTTGCTCTGCCAGCAATTCTTCCAAATCTGGTTCATAAAATGGAACCTTTGCTTTACTTAGTAGATCAATCTTGCTGGCATCGGTGTCATATCCAATTACCTCAAACCCCAAGCTAGCCATACATGCGGCGTGCGTGGCTCCTAAGTAGCCGGTGCCAATTACCGAAAGTTTTAACGCCATATGTAGAGCCTACCTATAAATTACTTGTTTACCGACAGATATTATCTTCAGCGGTACGGGTTTTAAACTTATCGATAACCTCTACTTTTGCCGCCTTTGTAGATGATGGCGAGGCAGAAGGAAGAACTTCATCAACTACCGCCCTATCTTCACGCAAGCGATTCCATAGCTCTGGCGCTAGAACTGGATCCCAAAGTACCGACGCAGTCACACCATTTGCATAATAATTTAGATCTGAAAGCGGAACAGTGAGAGTTCGAATATTTGAGGTAGCAAGTGATTTCATTCCCTTTGCTAATGAAATTAACTCTGCACTTTGTAATCCCTCATCAGTTGTTACTGCATCAAGGGATGAATTTATAAAGCTAGTCATAGTAATTGGATTGAGCAAGACCCCAGCACTAGTAGCCTTTTTAAGTACCGAGGACATAAATGCTTGTTGGCGTTGCATCCTGCCAATATCTCCCATGCCATCAAACTCCCTTGTCCTTACATACTTAAGTGATTCAATTCCGTTTAACGTGTGAACCCCAGCCGCTAGTACTAGGTGGCTTTTTGGATCATCAATATCTTTTTTGGTGCAAACTTCAATTCCACCCAGTGCGTCTACCACTTGTGCGAAACCAGCAAAATTAACCTCAACATAATGATCAATTTTTAGTTGGGTCATCTCTTCAATGGTTTGGATTAAAAGTGGTGCACCACCCCAATTAAATGCTGAGTTTATTTTGGAATGTCTGGCAGGAATAACTCTTCCTGCCTTAGTGGTATAAGACGGTATTAATGCAAAACTATCTCGCGGTATTGAGATCAAGACCGCCTTATCTCTAGCTTTAGAAATGTGCACCAGCAGCATTGTGTCTGATCGTTTACCAGCAGCAGTTGCCACAGATCCAACTCTTAACTCTTTTAGTTCAGCCTTAGAAAGACCTTCTCGAGTATCTGATCCCACCAGTAAGTAATTTACTGCTGAGGAGATTTTTTCAGGGCGTTTTTCAATTCCAGCAAAGGCATCAATCTTGTTAATTGATGCCGTAACTGTGGTAAAAGCCAAAGAACTAATTGCTGAAATTGCCAAAGTCGCGAGCGAAATACCAGTAAATATCTTGATACTTCGAGAGGATTTCATCTTCTTATCCTAGATTATGGGCAGGGAATAGTTGAGCACAAATAATGATCGGAGGGTAGGTGAATCAGATTTCACAACCATCCGTATCGTTTATCTTGCCTATTCTTAATGAAGAACGTGATTTGGAAAATTGTGTCTCAGCAATTCTTCAGCAAGATTACCTTGGAAGTATTGAAATAATTTTGGCCCTTGGGCCATCAATAGATAAAACTACGCAAATTGCTAACACCATAGCTGCTGGTGACACCCGAATTAAGTTGGTTGATAATCCAACTGGACAGACCGCACGGGGATTAAATTTAGCTATTAAATCTAGCTCTTATGAAATTATCTGTCGGATTGATGGGCATTCAGAGATAGACAGAGCTTATATAAAAACTGCAGTTTTGATTATGCAAGAGACGGGTGCGGTAAATGTGGGTGGATTGATGTACGCCAATAGTGAGTTTGGCTTGCAAAGAACCATCGCACAAGCAATGCGATCTAAATTAGGTGTTGGACCATCCAAATTTCACACAGGCGGTAAAGCTGGTGCTTCCGACACTGTTTATCTTGGAGTATTTAAGAAATCTGCGATTATTGCAGCCGGTGGTTTTGATGAGCGTTATATCAGGGCACAAGATTGGGAATTAAACCATCGAATGCGAAAGCAGGGCGGTTTAATTTGGTTTGATCCACGATTAATTGTTACCTACCGACCACGTAACTCATTTAGTAAATTAGCTAAACAGTATTTCCAATACGGTCGCTGGCGCAGAGTTATTGCTCGTCAGCATCCACAGACGGTTAATTATCGATACCTTGCTCCACCGATTGCAGTTGTCATAACTCTAGTATCTATATTTACCGGATTATTTATAAACCGAATTCTAATATTGCCCAGCCTTGCTTACATTTTTCTATTACTTATCGGCGGATTTCTAATCGGAAAGAAATTAGTTGATAGATTGATCATGCCATTTGTACTGGCAACTATGCATTTTTCATGGGGAGTGGGTTTTCTTACCTCGCCTAAAAAACTATTTAAAGATTAATTTTTGTGCAGTACTGAATTTAAGCCACCCCAGCTACCAGTTTTTGGCAGCACTTCAAGTGATCCAGTTTGCGAATTGCGCCGAAACAACAAGTTATTGGCGCCACTTAACTCTTTAGCCTTAACTATTTTTCCATCTGGTAACGTTATTTTTGATCCAGCAGTGACATAATTTCCCGCCTCAACTACACAATCATTACCTAGCGAAATTCCAACCCCAGAGTTTGCCCCCAGTAAAGTTCTTTCGCCAATAGAAATAATCTCTTTGCCACCGCCACTTAAGGTGCCCATAATCGAGGCACCGCCACCAATATCACTGCCATCGCCAACTACTACTCCGGCACTAATCCTTCCCTCCACCATAGATTTACCTAAGGTGCCAGCGTTAAAATTTACAAAGCCTTCATGCATGACAGTTGTGCCAGCAGATAAGTAAGCACCTAGTCGGACCCGGTCACCATCTGCAATTCTCACGCCCGCTGGAATTACATAATCAACCATTCTTGGGAATTTATCTACACCGTAAATGGTGAGGTTTTGAAACTTGCTCTGTAATTGTGGCCTTACTTTCTCAAAGCCCTCAACTTCACAAGCCCCAGCTGATGTCCAAACCACATTTGAAAGTAAGGAGAAAATTCCGTCTAAATTAATACTATTTGGTTTAACTAACCGATGAGAGAGTAGATGCAATCTTAAGTAGACATCTGCAGCATCTTTTGGCTTATCGTTGAGATTACTCTTTACCTCAATTGCAACCCGTTTAACCTTACGGATTGGATCTTCACCAATTAAGGATTTGAAATTACTATCCATGTTATTTGTTGGTGGATTGCCAAGACCTAATTGATAGAAGGAACACTCAAGGGTTGAAGCTGAAAGGTTTTGGGTGGCAATACCAAAGCCATATGCGGTGCTTTGGCTAGCGTTCATTAGCCAACGGTATCAAAGTGCATGGAAGGCAATAGACTAATTTCATGCGCGTATCAGTATTCTGCTCATCTGCTCCCAATATTCCACAAACTTCACTGGAATTGGCATTTAATATTGGAAAAGCAATTGGCGATCAAGGTTGGGATCTAGTTTGGGGTGGTGGCAAAGCCTCAATGATGGGAGAGGTTGCAAAAGGTGCAAGATCTACCGGAGCAGCGACAATTGGTGTGATTCCAGAAGGGTTGAAGAAGGTTGAGTTTGAAGATACAGATGCTACAAATATGCATGTGGTTACAAATATGCGCACCAGAAAAGCAAAAATTGAGGATTTAGCAGAGGCATTTATTATTTTGCCTGGTGGTATCGGCACATTGGAGGAGTTTTTTGAAATTTGGGTCGGTAGATATTTAAAGTTTCACCACAAACCTATCGCAGTATGTGATCCCACTGGAGTTTATGCACCATTACAGGTTGCTATCGACCATCTTGCAGCCCAAAATTTTATGAAAGCAGGCCAAGCTGAACTGGTTAGTTGGTGCAGCGATATTCCAACAACAATTGAGGCGATCAGAATAAAATGAATAAACTTTCAAATCTCTCGCTGACAATTAAGATTAATAAGCCAATCAAAACTGTCTGGGGTGCATTGGTTGACTGGCAAGGTCAAAGTAATTGGATGCTTCAAACTAAGGTCTGGTCAGAGTTAGATCAAGATAGAACTGTTAAGAATGGCAAAGGAGTTTTGATATTTGCCTTTACTGGATTATTTCCAAAGCTATATCCAAATTTAAAATTAGGGATTTTAGACACTATGGAGATAACTAAGTGGAAACCACCAGTAATTTGCGAGGTGGTTCATATTGGCAGAGTAATTAGAGGCACTGGAAAATTTGAATTGAAACCAGTACGTGGTGGAACAGTGTTTTACTGGCAGGAGGAGATTTTGGCTCCAGCAATAGTTTTGTTGTTTATTAAGCCGATGTTGCTAATCGGAGTCTGGCTCTCACTGCGGCGATTTAGTCGACAAGTTTCGGCTTAGGTCGAAAGTATTGGCCCTGCCGAGTAATCTTTATACATGGCATCTGAGGGCAACAGTAAGACGATCGCTGAACTGATTGCCACATTGCCAGAAGAGGAACGGCTGATTTTGACATTGCACTTTGTAAATATGATCAGTACATCTGAGATTGCGGCAAAACTTGAAGTGCCCGAACGGGCGGTTATTTCAGTTATCACATCAGGCAGATCCCGCCTAATTGGCTTGATTTCTTAAGGTTATTTATAAGGATTTCCCACCCGCAGGTATATAGGGGATAATTGCCCCTCTACTAAGAATGATCTGGAATTAATAATTTTGGCAGGGGAGAGTTAAATGGCAGCGATGAAACCAAGAACTGGTGATGGTCCAATGGAGGTCACCAAAGAGGCTCGTTCCATGGTGATGCGAATTCCACTTGAGGGTGGCGGCAGATTAGTCGTTGAGTTAAATGTGGAAGAGGCAACCAATCTTGGAAATGTATTACAAGCTGCTGTTGCATTAGTAAAAAAGTAACCGACTGAACTAATTTAACTCAGGGTTATGGCTCAAAAACTCCCAGATCTATATCCAAAACTTTCTTACCTTCCAGAAGATGATTTGGAGTTCACTCGTTTTACAGCTGTGGCACTGCCAGTGCTTGCTGGTGAAAAAATACAAATCAGCAAGAGTAGGTTTTTAACGGCACTTACAAATTTCACCAAATTAGATTTAAACATAGAGTTAGGTAATTGGCCTGATTTTGCGGCAAAAGCTGGGGAAATTATTGAGGTCCCATTATCAGCAGGCTCACTAAAGCGCATATATTTAGTTGGAGTTGGTGAAGAAAATCAAAATGATGTCCGCAAAGCCGCCGCCGCTCTAGGTAGGCGGGTTAAATCAAGTAATGCTTTACTGCTTTCTGCGCTGGTAAGCGATAAGAAGCTAGTAACTACAGCGGCAGTGGCATTTACGTTATCTAATTATCAGTACTCACTAAAGAGTGATCAAAAAGATAAGAAGCCCGAGTTTGTAATTTATGGTGATTTTGAAGCCGAGATTGAGCGTGCTGATGTTTTGGCATCAGCTGTATGGCAGGCGCGAGATCTTATCCACACGCCATCAAATATTAAGAATCCAGAGTGGCTAGCAAAACAAGCAACTGCCATGGTTTCTAAGGCAAAAAGTTCCAGTCTTTCGCTAAGCATTAAATCTGGTCGGGCAATAAAGGATTTTGGTGGCTTAGTAGCAGTTGGAAACTCATCTCCCAATCCAGGTCCAAGATTAATTGAACTTACCTATGCACCAAAAGGTTCATCTGCTTGGCCTCATGTTGTATTGGTTGGCAAGGGAATTACCTTTGATACTGGTGGCGTTTCATTGAAGCGCCCCTACGACACCATGGTTGGTATGAAGAGTGATATGGCAGGGGCTGCAGCTGTTTTGTGCGCAACTGTTGCACTTGCAAGAATTAAACCAAAAGTTAAGGTGACTACATTATTAATGGTCGCAGAGAACGCTTTATCTGCGACGGCCCAGCGCCCATCTGATGTAATTAAACATTATGGCGGTACTACTGTTGAGGTGTTAAATACTGATGCTGAAGGCAGATTAGTTTTAGCAGATGGACTTGCTTATGCAGATTTAACACTTGATCCAGATTATTTAATAGATGTAGCAACTCTTACCGGTGCTGCAACATTAGGCCTTGGCCGCCAATATGCTGCGATGTACACCAGAAAAAACAGTTTAGCTAAGCGATTATTTGAAGTTGGCAACAACGTTGGTGAAAAAGTATGGCATATGCCATTAGTTGATGATTATGCACAAGCTTTGCAAAGTGAGGTGGCAGATTTAAATCATTTAGCAGACAAAATGGGCTTCTCAGCTGGTTCAATCACCGCTGCTTTATTTTTAGAAAAGTTTGTCGGTGAACGCAACTGGGTCCATCTTGATATTGCTGGCACAGGTAGATCAGAGGTTGATGCGGGTGAAAACATTAAAGGTGGAACAGGTTTTGGTGTTAGGTTGTTAATTGAGTGGCTGGCAACATTTTGAAAGATTCAACTTCACTACGCACAGATATGAACGCATATGCGGAGAGTTTTGCACATGAAGATTATTTCAAGCAACAAGCAAGGGCTAATGGTCAAGAGGTAGGAGCAACTGATCCAACTGCTGCGGTAGGAAATTTTCTAAAGTTTACAGCTCAACTATTAAAAGCTAAATCTGTTGTAGAAATTGGAACCGGATCAGGAGTTGGTGGGCTTTGGCTTTTAAGTGGGATGTCTGATGATGCGGTGTTGACCACAATTGATTCTGAACGAGAACACTCAAAAATTGCTCGCACAGTATTTGAAGATGCTGATATCTCATCTACAAAGTATCGAATCATTACTGGGAAATTAATCGAGGTAATCGGAAAATTAGCTGATAACTCCTATGATTTAATTATCATTCGACCAGCTTTAGATCTATTTGATATGGTGCAAGAGTCTCATCGATTGTTAAAAACTGGTGGATTACTAATTATTGACCAGGTGTTAAGCGGCGGTAAAGTGGTGGATCCAACTCAACGAGATCCTGAGAGTATTGCAAGGCGTGATGTGATTAAGGTCGTAAAAGAGGATGAACGATGGACAGCCACAGTGATTCCAATTGGCGCCGGCATATTAGTTGCCAATAAACTTCCTTAAATGAAGCCACCATCAGATACTCCATGGTGGCAGAGCAGTGCACAGACAAAGCCTGCACAATTAGTAAGGGTGAGAAGTAACTCCAATTTTTTTGTGCTCGCAATAGTAATAGCGATTATTGCCGGCGGTATTGGAGCAGTAGTTGGTCGCAACAGTTCTACCAACTTGGGTGCAAACTTAGTCCAGACAAATAATTCAGTAGAGCGGGCGCCAGATTCGATAGCAGCCCTTGCTGCTCGAGTGATTCCGGCGGTGGTTTCGATTTCAGTCAAAGGTGTAAATGGCTCAGGTACTGGATCTGGTTTCTTTTTTGATAGTGATGGATTTATTTTGACTAATAACCATGTGATTGATGCGGCTGCCAGGGGTGGGAGTATCAATGTGAAACTATCTGATGGTAAAAAATATCCAGCAAAATTGATTGGGCGAGATAGTTCATATGATTTAGCAATACTAAAAATAGAGGTGATATCAGCACCAACTTTGCAGCTAGGAAACAGTGATCAAGTGCAAGTAGGGGATGCGGTGATTGCAATTGGTTCACCACTTGGCTTATCAGGAACTGTCACTTCAGGAATTATCAGTTCTAAAAATCGAGCTGTTACTACTGGAAGTGGTAGTGGTGAGAGCTCCTTCATTAATGCACTTCAAACTGATGCGGCTATTAATCCAGGAAATTCAGGAGGTCCGCTAGTTGATGCCACAGGTGCGGTAGTTGGCGTAAATTCAGCGATTGCAACACTTGGTTTTACTAGCCAAGCAGGTTCAATCGGACTGGGTTTTGCAATTCCGATTAACCAAGCAAAGAAAACCGCGGAGCAGTTGATCGCAACAGGATCTGCCACCTATCCAATTATGGGAATTTCAGTAGATTCTAGATTTACCGGCACTGGTGCGCTAATAAGCAGTGAAGGAGCTGGCGTCACACCTGGTGGACCAGCAGATAAAGCTGGCTTAAAAGAAGGGGATGTAATCATTGAGTTTGGTGGAGTTGAGGTCGAAAACTCAGATGAATTAATTGTGATGATTCGCAGCAAAAGTGTGGGCGATAAAGTAACTATTCAATACCAACGAAATAATATTACCCGTCAAACAACCGTTACGCTTGCTGCATCAAAGGGGTAGGAAATATGTTTAACATTGGTGGCGGTGAAATCCTTGCACTTATTGTGGTGGGCATGATTTTAATTGGTCCAGACAGAATGCCAACTGTGGCAGCTGATGCGGCTAGATTATTAATTAAAATTAAAAAAATGGCACAAAAAGTGACAAATGAAATAAAGGATAACCTTGGGCCTGGCTATGAGGATTTACAGGTTCAGGACCTGCATCCAAAAGCTTTAATCAAAAAACATATCTCTGATGTAATCGATAAGTCAGATTTTGATGCTAAGCCAAAACCTAGAATAGATCCAGATATTTTATGAGTACCACTGATTTAATCAGAGAAGCACTAGGGAATGTGATCGACCCAGAGCTTCATAAGCCACTACCTGAGCTAGGAATGGTGGAGTCGGTAGATTTTTCATCCGGGGCAGCAAAGATCGGCATTTTATTAACAATAGTTGGTTGCCCAATGAAGGATCGATTAAAAGCAGATATCACCAAGGCACTTAGTGATATCAAAGAAGTTACTTCAATTGAGGTTATTTTTGGTGTAATGAGTGAAGAACAACGAAATAATGTAAAGAAAATAATCAGGGGCGGACGTGAAAAGTTTATTCCATTTGCCCAACCTGATTCCTTAACTAGAGTTTTAGGTATTGCGTCAGGTAAAGGTGGTGTAGGCAAATCATCTGTGACTGTTAATTTGGCGGTGGCAGCAGCAAAGCGTGGCCTTAAGGTAGGAATTTTAGATGCAGATGTTTATGGCCATTCAATTCCAAGACTTATGGGAATTTTAGATAAAAGACCCACTGCAATTGATCAAACCTTTATTCCAGTTGAAAATTACGGTGTAAAGGTTGTTTCAATGGAGATGTTTAAACCAGAAAGATCAGACCCAGTTGCATATCGTGGTCCGCTCCTGCACCGAGTACTTGAGCAATTATTAAGTGATGCTTATTGGGGGGACTTAGATTTACTTCTTCTTGACTTACCACCCGGCACCGGTGATATCGCAATTTCACTCGGTCAATTAATCCCTGGATCTGAAATTATTGTTGTCACCACACCACAAATTGCGGCGGCAGAGGTCGCCGAACGAGCTGGCCGCATCGCACACCAAATAAAACAGCCAGTAATTGGTGTAATTGAAAATATGTCTGACACCACTTGTGCAAAGTGTGGTGAAAAGATTTCAATATTTGGTTCAGGTGGAGGGGAAGAAACTGCTAAAAGATTGAGTGAATTAGTTGGCGCAGATGTGCCACTGCTAGCAAAAGTGCCATTTAATGCTGAGCTGCGTGAGGGCGGGGATCAGGGAAAGCCAATAGTGTTGGCAGATCAAAAAGTGATGGATATTTTTGACGGGATTCTAGATAGAATAATTATTAGACCTAAATCCTTAGTTGGAGTTAGGCTTAATGTAAATACTTAAGGCTTTTTGTTTATTTTTTGAACAATTTCCTCAATCGCATCAGCTATTTCACCATGCAAATACTCTCGAGTTGTTACCTCACCAATTGCAGTTCGTAGACTGGCCAATTCACGTGTTAAGTACTCAGTATCTGCCAAGTTTTGTTCATTTCGCTCCCGATCCTCTTTGTTCTGCACACGATCTCGATCAGTTTGACGATTTTGCGCAAGCAAAATCAACGGCGCAGCGTAGGATGCTTGCAGCGAGAGAATTAATGTTAAGAATATAAATGGATAATTATCAAACTTTAAATTATCAGGCGCGAGTGAATTCCAGGTGACCCAAAATAGTACAAAAGTAGTCATATATACCAAGAATCTAGATGTTCCCAAGAATCTTGCAAATCGCTCCGACCATCGACCAAAGGTCTCTGGATCGTAAGATGGTTTTAGGGTTCTACGAGATTCACGTGGAAACTCCAGTGAATTCTTGTTAATTTTTGCTTTTGCCATGATTACTCCTCCATGGTTTCTGCTTTAACTAAATCTTTATGACGCCAGTTTTCTGGCAATAAGTGATCTAGTACGTCATCGACTGTTACTGCGCCCAGTAACCGCTCATTTGTGTCCACGATTGGCGCAGCTAAGAGGTTATAACTTGCTAGGTGTGATGCAACCTCATTTAATGCAGTCTCAGGTGCAAGTGGAGTGATATCTGAATCTAATATTCCACCCAACAAAGTTGCTGGTGGCTCGCGTAGTAAGCGTTGAAAATGCACCACACCCATTAATCTGCCAGTTGGTGTTTCAACTGGTGGCCGGCAAACAAAAACTTGAGAAGCAAGCCCAGGTGCAACTTCAGATAATCTAACTCGAGATAATGCTTCAGCAACTGTTGCATCAGCTGTTAAAACAATTGGCTCGGTCGTCATCATTCCACCAGCTGTGTAATCCTCATAATCCATTAAACGTGCAACATCTTCTGCATCCTCTGGCTCCATCAGCGCTAAAAGCTTTTGTGCTTTCTCTTTTCCAATCTCACGCAGCAAATCTGCAGCATCATCTGGATCCATCTCCTCCAAAACATCAGCGGCTCGTTCTCCTTCAAGCTCTGCAAGTAAAGCAACTCTGGAAGTTTCATCCATCTCCTCCAGAACATCCGCCAGCCGCTCATCATCTAACGCGCGAGCAATCTCTACTCTGCGCTTGGTATTTAATTCAAGAATCACGGAGGCTAAATCAGCTGGTCGTAAATTTGCCAGCGTTCCAAGTAGGTTGTTAACGCCCTGATTACTTTCAGTAGTAGTAATCCCTGAAATCTCTGACCACAAGAGGGTTGAGTAATTTCCACGCTTTCTGAATCCAGTTCCACGGTGCATTATGTGAATATGCTCAATAAACCAATCCCCAGTTTTAGATAGCTCCATTGCAATATCTTCAACAGTAACTTTTTCTTCACTATCATTTAATGTAACCGTTCGATCAAGCATCTCTGAGAGCACAGTTATCTCATTGGCACGTGGTTCAAATCTACGCATATTTAATAACCCAGTGATTATTACGTGACCATTATTAATCGAGGTTACTCGAGTGATAGGAATAAAGATTCGCTTGCGTGGAGGAACTTCGATAATCAAACCAAGAATTCTTGGTGGTTGATTGTTGCTACGCAAAGTTGCGACCGCATCCCTAACCTTGCCAAGTTGATCACCATTTGGGTCAAAGACCCCAGTACCAGCTAATCGGGCTAGGAATACACGATTTAGGATTGAACCTTTACTTGTATTCATGGGATAAGGGTATCGTCTAGATACCAATTCATAATAATAATTAATTTGCAGATAGGTTTTACCTATGAAAGATCAAGACCACACCAAATTACCAACTGGGCGTGATATCCCATTTCTGTTTCTTGGCGTGATCGGAATCGGCTCCTCAGGTCCAATAATCGCGAAAAGCACCATGCCAATTCCTACCTTAATTTTCTGGCGAAACTTAGTGGGTGCATTAGTAATGCTGCCCTTCGCACTTGCTAGGGGTGAGTGGAAAACTGCTACCCAACGAAATGCAATACGTTGGTCGGTATTGGCCGGGGTTTTACTTGCCACACATTTTATTTGTTTCTTTTGGGCCATGAAGTTGACTAGTGTGGCAACTGGCACTGCACTGACTGCCACTCAACCAATATTTGCGGCATTATTTATAAAACTTACAGGTGGGCACATTCCAAACAAATCAATCGGTGGCATGGTGATTGCATTTTTCTCGGTAGTTTTGATCACCGGCGTAGATTTAAATCTTTCAGTACGCGCCTTTCAAGGAGACATGTTGGCGGTCTTTGGTGGCGCAGTAGGGGCGGCTTACATGATGATTGGGGCTAGAGTTCAAAGAGAGATCTCTACCTCAACCTTTACAACAATCTGTTTCGCCACCTGTGCGGTTTTAATTTTTCCGGTGGCTATATTAAGTAATTCGGCACTCACTGGGTTTTCCACAGCTGAGTGGATCTTGCTGGCAGGATTAATATTGGGCGCCCAATTTTTGGGGCATACATTATTTAATTTCACCTTAAAAAGAGTTTCCCCTGCAGTTGTTTCCCTAGTTGTATTTTTTGAAGTTCCCGTGAGCGCTATCTTGGCTTATATTTGGTTAGGACAACAACCACCATCGGGCACAATTCCTGGAATCATCGGGCTGCTTTTTGGCTGCACCTTATTCGTATTACGTTCTAATAAATCAAGTAGTGTAAATGAAATTAAATAGATGATTGATTTACATACCCACACCAATTGCAGTGATGGTACTGATACACCTACTGAACTTGTCAACAAAGCACTAGCGGCTGGAATTTCAATTTTGGGATTAACTGACCATGATTCAACTGCCGGCTGGCAAGAGGCGGTGGCAGCACTTCGTCCCGGCATCTCACTTGCACCTGGTGCTGAAATATCCTGCCAAACCTCTGATGGTATTAGCGTTCACATTTTAGGACTGCTGTTTGATCCAGAAAATCAAGAGCTCACTAATGTAATGGAGCAGACTAGAGAAAACAGATATGGCAGAATGGAAAAAATTATTGCCCGAATTAATGCGGCAGGAATAGATATCACAATGGCAGAGGTGTTGGCGCAATTATCAGATGGGGCAACTCTGGGTAGACCACATCTTGCTGATGCACTAATTATAAAGGGAGTCTTTAATAATCGTGAAGAAGTTTTCGCACAGATGCTGCATAACAAATCAAAATATTACGTATCCCACCACTCGCCATCACCTGAAGCGGTAATTAAGTTGATCAAGGCTGCCGGTGGAGTATCAGTGATTGCCCATCCGATGGCATCTCATCGTGGTCGAACCATCTCAATTCAAACCTTTGGTTCTCTAATAACAGCTGGCTTGGATGGGGTTGAGGTGGACCACCGAGATCACTCACCTGATGAAAAAAAGGCGTTGATTGAACTTGCGCAAGAGTTTAATTTAGTTATGACTGGCGCCAGCGATTATCACGGTAACGGCAAGCTCAATACTTTGGCTGAGTACACCACCAACCCGGAGCAATGGGAAAAACTTGAATCAAGGGCAAACGCCCGTAGGGTAGTTAAGGTTTAAGTATTAGTTGGCAAAGCCAACGCGACGGTCTGCTGATTCGCCGACTTCAACAAAACTTATCTTGCTATGCGGAACAAGAATTTCTCGACCTTTGGTGTCACTTAGCGATAAGAGTGTTGCAGACTTAATTGCTTCATTAACTTTTGCGATTACCTCAGCTTGAGTACTGGCACACTCAAAATTTATCTCTTGAGTGGTATCAGAAATGCCAATCTTTACATCAGTTTTTGTTGCACTTTTTACCTTTGCTGTAGCCATTGCTTAACCTTATCTATTGGGAGATTACTTTGCGAATTTAAGATTGTGACTTAGGGAACCCAGAAATACCTCGCCAAATCAAATTCATTACTAGTTCAGTAGCGCGCTGGCGATCAATCTTTCCATCCCTATCCAACCAATGCCTGGCAGTGGTTTGGACGGTGCCAATAATGCCGACTGCAAGCATCATCGATTCTTCTTTACCCAAACCGGTATCTATTGAAATCACCGCACTCACCGCAGCGGCGCAATCATAGGTCATGCGATTTAAGCGTTCCCTGACCTGAGGCTCTAAATTCATATCACTTTCAAAAAGTAATCTAAATGCCTCACCTTCAGAGTTAATAAAGCCAAAGTAGGCTTCAACAGTTGCTGAAACTCTCGCAGAGTTTTCTCGATTTGATGCGATTGCTTTTTGAATTGCAAAAACTAATGAATCAATATGAAGATCTAATACCGCTAGATAAAGCTCTAACTTTGAGGGAAAGTGCTGGTATAAAACTGGTTTACTAACCTTAGCTCGATCTGCAATCTCATCCATCGCAGCTGAGTGGTAGCCAGCGGCTGTGAAAACCTCAAGGGCGGCAACTAGAAGTTGCGCACGTCTTTCATCGCGAGGTAACCGTGCAACTTTATCCTCCAGCATTTCTCAATTCTAATCTGTAATCAGATAAATTGTCAGGTTTTATTACTTTTATAGTTATATTGTGCGGGTGAAAACAGATAAAAGATTGTTATTAGTACACGCCCATCCAGATGATGAGACCATCAACAATGGTGTGACGATGGCTAAATATGCAGCTGAAGGAGTGCATGTCACCTTGGTTACCTGCACCAGAGGCGAAGAGGGTGAGGTGCTGGTAGAAAGTTTAAAAAATTTAGCAAGTGATAGAGATGACAAACTCGGACCTCATCGCGAGATTGAGCTGCATGATGCGATGGTTGAACTTGGAATTAGTGATTTTCGGTTCTTAGGAGCGCCAAATAAAAAATGGCGAGATAGTGGAATGATGGGCGCCCCACAAAATGATCGTGATGACGTTTTTTGGCAATCTGATTTAGATGAGGCTGCAAATGAGTTGGTTAAGATAATTCTGGAGATAAAGCCACAGGTATTGATTACTTACGATGAGTTTGGTGGGTATGGACACCCTGATCACATAAAAGCGCATCGGGTAGCGATGCGGGCTGCTGAACTTTCAGCAACTCAAGGCTGGCAAATTGCAAAAATTTATTGGAACACAATGCCAAGATCTGTTTTGCAAGATGGCATAGATAAGATGAAAGCGGTGGGTTCAGATTTCTTTGGCGCTGAGAGTGCTGATGATCTGCCATTTGCAAAAGCTGATGAGTTAGTGACCTCAGTCGTTAACGCTCAGGAGTATGTGCCACAAAAATTAGCCGCGATGAAGGCACATGCCACTCAGATATCGGTTGATGGACCATTTTTTGCGCTGTCAAATAACCTGGGCTTATCTGTCTGGGCAGATGAGTACTACACCTTGGTTAAGGGGGAGATATCTGCACCATTTGATGAAAATGGCCGAGAGTTAGATATCTTTGCTGGAGTGAAATAATGAAGATCATAAAGTCAGTGCTTTTTGGTGCACTAATCGCATTTAGCGCAACCTTGTTGCACAATTACCTGCCACCCTTCGGATTTGTTGCATCATTATTGCTTACCTACTTAGGTATAAGAGTTGTTGGCCAAAATTTGTATTATCTGCGCTATCAAGTTTTAGCAGGTGCAACTTGGCTGGCAGTAGTAATCAGAGCTGGCACGCCAGGTGATGGTGATGAGCTATTAATTTATGGAAATACTTATGGAAACCTTTTTTTAATTAGTGGTTTTGCAGTAGTTGTTTTCAGCCTAGTCTTATCAAGGTCCAACTCCCGCTAGATTAACCAGTCCCAACTTTGTCCCTCTTTACTATCCCTTACCACCACTTTATTTTCTGCAAGAAGATCTCGCAGGCGATCACTTTCAGCAAAATTTCCGGAGGCTCGTGCTTGCACTCGCTTTTCTAGCAAATCAGCAAGTTCTACCGGTAACTCACTCTTATAAGGCTGCCTAGCTAAATCTAGACCAAAGACCTTATCGGCTGCGATAAAAATTTCGTACTTACTTGCAGCAGAGATAATTTCAGATTTTTCAATCCCTCGCAATTTTTGTAATGCTCTTGGGGTATCAAGGTCTTGTCGCAAATCCGCCATAATCTCATCGGTA
Organism: Candidatus Nanopelagicus hibericus; assembly: GCF_002288005.1. Classification (NCBI taxonomy): domain Bacteria; kingdom Bacillati; phylum Actinomycetota; class Actinomycetes; order Candidatus Nanopelagicales; family Candidatus Nanopelagicaceae; genus Candidatus Nanopelagicus; species Candidatus Nanopelagicus hibericus. Next base: position 212,750 of record NZ_CP016771.1, read on the forward strand.
AACCTTTGCACCGCAGCTTGATCTACCTGCTGATCACCCTTCCAGGATTGAACTCGTTGCCGCCACCTTTGCAGCAATAAGTGCGCAGCCTTCAAACTATCCCAACTTAAATCCATTTGACTTCGGTATCGATTCTCCAAAAAACAAAGTCGAAGTGATAGCGGATCAATATGCCTCACCGTTAAATCAGAGACTAGAACAACATTGCCGGTGCTCTTAGCCATTTTCCTCCCCTCAAATAACAGGTGCTCACCATGCACCCAAAGTGCAACTGCTTCCTGATTTATTGCTGCATTTGATTGCGCTCGCTCATTTTCATGGTGAGGAAAGCGCAAATCAATTCCACCAAGATGTAAATCTACAAATTTATCTAGGTAGTGCAATGACATAGCAGAGCACTCAATGTGCCAACCCGGAAAACCTTTGCCCCAAGGTGAATCCCAAATCATTTCACTGCGGCCAGCAGCCGCTTTCCAAAGCGCCCAATCTGCGTGAAATCTCTTTGCACCATCCTCGGTGTATTCAAAGCGATGGCCCGGCTTAAGTGAGTCCAATCTATTTCCACTGATTGCGCCATACCCAGCAAAGGATTGTGCATCAAAATAGACACAATCATCACTGCCGACATAAGCATTATTAGATTTAATTAATTGTGCAATCAAATCATGCATCAAATCAATACACTCACTTGCTTTGGGATATGAATCAGCTGGGCTGATATTTAGGGTTTTTAGATCGGTATGAAATCTTTTTTCGTAGGTGCGAGCAATTTCAAATGGATCTTTAGATTCAGCTTTTGCCTGAGCTAGTATCTTGTCCTCCACAAAATCCTCCGACATATGTCCAACATCGGTAATGTTTTGGATAAATTCAACAGAGTAATTGAGAAATTTTGCAAGGCGGGTAATCAAATCTCCCAGCAAAAATGTGCGCATATTGCCCACATGGGCATCTCGGTAAACAGTAGGTCCACAGCTATAGATTCTTAAATTTTTGCCGTTGCTACTTACCAGTGGTTGTAACTTTCGGCTTTTGGTATCAAATAATAAGATCTCTTTATTGCTCATTTATTGGGCACAATCTTCCATACTGCGATCTTGCTTGGGTCAAAGGTAATCAAAGTGCCATCTTTCTTTTTCACCGTGTTTTCACTCACTAAAATACCCAGTAAGTCCCGGTAGCCACCTGCAGGATCATGTAATCGAATGCTTACCCGCTCACCAACCTGAGCCGCTGATGGCTGCATTTGACCCTCTCTACTAAACTTAAGGCTTAATAAACATTAAGAGTAATGGCAGTATTCTCTACCTAATCAGGCAGATCTAGCTGTAAGGAGTGGCATGACCTACATAATTGCTCAACCTTGTGTTGATGTTAAAGACAAATCATGTATTGAAGAGTGCCCAGTTGATTGCATCTATGAGGGCGATCGCATGCTCTATATCCAACCCGATGAGTGTGTGGATTGTGGTGCCTGTGAGCCAGTCTGCCCAGTAGAAGCTATTTACTATGAAGATGATGTGCCATCGCAGTGGAAAGAATATAGCGAGGTTAACTCTAAATTTTTTATAGAGATCGGCTCTCCCGGGGGCGCAGCAAAACTTGGCCCTACTGGTAAGGACCATCAAGTAGTTGCTGCATTACCGCCACAAGAGAAATAAGTTTTTTCTGAAACTGCCAGATTTTCCATGGGATTTGTTGGCACCATATGGTGAAAAGGCAAAAAAATATCCTGGCGGTTTCATAGATCTATCTCAAGGCACACCAGTTGATCCCACGCCAAAATTTATTCAAGAGCGGCTCTCCCAAGTTAGTAATTCACCTGGCTATCCAGTAACTGGAGGCACAGAGGAGTTGCGTCAAGGGATTCGACAGTGGGCGATAAAAAATCTTGGCGTAAGCGGTGAGTTTGATGTACTGCCATCAATTGGTTCAAAAGAATTCATTGCGCTATTACCAACATTTTTGCAGAGCAAAAAAATTCTTTATCCAAAAGTGGCTTATCCAACCTATCAAGTAAGTGGCATGATGGCATCGGCGCAGGTGCTGCCAGTTGAAATAGATGCCAACACTTGGCCGACTGCTGATTTAGCTTGGCTTAACTCACCCTCTAATCCAACTGGGCAGGTGCAGAATGAAACTGAATTAGCTGCTTGCATCAGTTGGGCTCGAAAAAATAATGCAATTGTTGCCAGCGATGAGTGTTATTTAAGCTTTGCTACTGACGCCAAATCAATCTTGGCGATAGCAAATGGTGATAACACCGGCCTGCTGGCGATTCATTCACTATCTAAGCGCTCAAATTTGGCGGGTTACCGTGCAGGCTTTGTGGTTGGGGATGTGAAATTAATTGATCGGATTAGACAGGTGCGAAAGCATGCGGGCTTAATGACCCCACTTCCAGTGCAGCAAGTCATGGTGACCGCGCTGGCTGATGAGCAGCATGTAAAGGAGCAGGTAGCGCGGTATGACCGGCGCAGGCAAATACTAAAAGCGGCGTTAATGAGTAAAGGATTTAAGATTGAATACAGCCACGCTGGTTTATATATCTGGTGTAGCAGAGGTGAGGATGGGTATAAAACCGTGGATTACTTTGCAAATCTAGGCATTTTAGTAACTCCAGGAGCTTTTTATGGCAGCGATCAATTTATTCGAATTGCATTAACGGCAACTGATGAAAATATCAGCCAAGCAGCTCAGCGGATAAGTGCATGAAAACCGGCGCAATTTTATTGGTGGGCGGTATGGGAACTCGGCTGTTGCCGTTAACCCTTAAAACTCCAAAGCCAATGCTGCAGGTGGCTGGTGTGCCATTTACAGAACACCAAATTAGAAAAGCAGCTGATGCTGGAGTATCGGAGATAGTTTTAGCCACCTCTTATAAAGCAGAGTTATTTGAGCCTTACTTTGGCAATGGTGAAAAATTTGGTATCAAGATCAAATACGCTGTAGAAAAAACCGCATTAGGCACTGGTGGTGGCATCCGTAATGCAGCAGCTGCTTTGGATAAGTGTGATCAGGTAGTGGTATTTAATGGGGATGTTTTAAGTGGCCATGATTTATCCGCGCAGTTAGATTTTCATCGCAAGAATAAAGCAGAGATAACATTGTATTTAACCAAGGTTCTAGATGCCAGAGCTTTTGGCTGCGTGGAATTGGCTGCAAATGACCAGGTTAAAACTTTTTTAGAAAAGATGGAAAACCCCGTAAGCAACTTAATTAACGCCGGGTGTTATATATTTAATCGCCAGGTGATTGAAAAGATTCCAGCAAATCAAGTAGTAAGTGTGGAACGGCAAACCTTTCCAGAGCTATTAGCTGCAGGTATTAGCGTCTTTGGTTATTTGGATAACTCATACTGGCTAGACATCGGCACCCCAGCTGCGTTAGTAAAAGCCTCTGCTGATCTAATTACTGGCCAAATAAAATCATCTGCCACCCCAAAACACAGTGGAGATTATTTAATCTCACCTACTGCATCAGTTGCTAGCAATAGCAGTATTAATAATGGCAGTGTTATTGAGTCTGAGGTATATATTGAGAGTAATTGTCAGATTAGTGGTTCAATAATTGGTAGCGGCGCAAAAATTGGGTCTAATTGCCGCATAACTGACTCAATAATTGCGCCAAATACCCAAATTGAGGCTGGAATGGTAGTTATCGGCAATTATTTAGGGTTTTAATCTCCACAATTTGGATACTACTGACTTGACTTATTTGAATTACAGGCGTGTAATTACCCCATTAGTGGGCACACCCTAGCCCTAGGTACTCGCGGAATTAACTTAAGAGTTATTGGAGAGATATGTCAGATCAACGTGCAGAGCTTGCAGCCCTAGTAGTTTCCTCAGAACAACTTTCTTGGCAGGAGCGGGCGCTTTGCGCTCAAACCGATCCAGAGGCTTTTTTCCCCGAAAAGGGTGGCTCAACTCGGGAGGCGAAGCGGGTCTGTCTTTCCTGTGAGGTCCGTGCTGAGTGCCTGGAGTACGCCTTAGCCCATGATGAGCGATTTGGAATTTGGGGCGGATTATCTGAACGTGAGCGTCGTCGCTTAAAGCGCCGTAGCGCTTAAAATTACGGGTGGCTGAAAAAGCGATCACCGGGGCAAGTGCCCAAATTGAAGATCAATATGTAACTGCAGTAATTGTTACCCATGACGGTGCCACCTGGCTAAGTGAGGTTGTTGCCTCCTTATCTTCGCAAAAGCACCCGGTAGATGAAATTATCGCGGTCGATACCGGTTCGATTGATGGCTCAGCTAAATTATTAAGTAACGCTGGAATTCAAGTAATAAAAAAATCTCGTAGTACTGGATTTGGCGCAGCTGTCGCTGCTGCGGTTAGACAACTTCCAACTATGAAAAAAAATAGCCAAGAACAAGAGTGGTTATGGATTTTGCATGATGATTCTGCGCCGGATCGATATGCACTAGCAAAATTATTAGCAGCCGCGATTGCAAGACCACAGGTTGCCGTCGCCGGTCCAAAAATATTAGGTTGGTATGACCGCAAACATATTTTAGAGGTTGGCATAAGCATTACTGAGAATGGCAGTCGCTGGACCGGGTTGGAGGAGCGCGAACATGATCAAGGTCAACATGATGAGATTAATGAGGTGTTGGCGGTAAGCACCGCAGGAATGTTAGTAAAGCGCTCGCTGTTTGAGACGTTGGGTGGATTTGACCCCAGCTTAGAATTATTTAGAGATGATGTTGATTTTGGCTGGCGCACTCACATAGCTGGTTACTCAGTAATTTGTGTAGGAGATGCAATTCTTTATCACGCAGAGGCGGCCTCCTCTGAACGGCGCACGGTTGATGTGAAAGATGCGATTTTGCATCGTCCCTTACTGTTGGATCGGCGCAATGCTGCATTTGTCTTACTCGCCAACTCAAGTTGGTGGATTCTTCCGTGGGTGGTGGTTCAGCTTCTTTTCACCTCATTGGGTAGATCGCTAATTTACTTACTTGCAAAACTTCCTGGCTATGCGGCCGATGAAATTGCTGCGGTCGGACTTTTGATTTTCAAGCCAGCAGATTTAATTAAATCTAGAAGATATCGAAGATCAAATCGAGTATTAACCGCTCGAGTGATCAAACCTTTTATCCCGGCACGGGCAGTTCAGATAAGAAGTATTTTTGAGAGAATTTCTTCCGCACTAGTTAATGCTTTCAAACCAAACAGAGGTGAAGGTGAGATTACAAGAGCAAAGAGCTACTCTGATATTGGTGTCATCGATGAAAGTTTTGATGAAATTGATTATGTTCAAACAAAAAGTTTTGGCAAGATTAGAGCCTTAGTAAAGCAGCCCTTATTATTTGGAGTATTACTAACATTATTTATTAGCATTTTTTACTCACGAAATAGATTAGGTTCACTCTCTGGTGGTGCCCTAGCAGTATCACCTGCCAGTGCTTATGAATTAATTAATTCCTATTTCAACTCTTGGCATCAAATAGGGCTGGGCAGCAGTGCCGCTGTTCCATTATGGGTGCCGATAATTGGTCTTGCTTCATTTATTACTGCTGCCAACCCCCAAAGCTTTATTACTGCGCTGTTTTTTCTAGCTCCAACGCTGCTGTTTATTTTAAGTTATCGCTCCGCTCGAAATTATGCTTTAAGCAAGTACTTCAGTGTATTTCTAGGATTTATCTACGCACTCTCACCAGTGGTACTAACCTCAATAAATCAGGGTCGACTTGGCACAATTGTGGTTGCCTTGTTACTGCCAGCCATAATTACTTTATTGGGCAGATACCAAGGATTATTGAAAATTTCATGGCGCAAGATATTCTCTATTACCCTGTTAGCAGCGGTTGCCGCCGCCTTTTCGCCATTATTCCTACTTGGCTGGATTTGCTTTCACTTTGCAGTTGGTATCAATCATTACTTTACTTCAACAAATTGGCGGGCGATTCAGTGGCAAGTGATTCTTAAGAATCTAGATACCGAGGAGTTTAAAAAGCGCCTTGCCCTACTGATAACCCCAGTACTAATTAATGTTCCCCACTCGTTTAATCTAATTATGCATCCTATTAAAGCGCTTAGGGAGCCAGGATTATCAATTGAATCTGGTAATCAAGTATCAGTCTTATTATTTAATCCAGGCGGCTTGGGATCCCCAGGTTTGTTAATTTTGGCACCATTTATGCTGTTCTTGCTAGTGGGGGTAATTTCATACGATCAACGAAAAATTGCCTCATTCGCGGTTGTAGTTATTGCTGTTGCTGCAACATTTAGTTCTTATTACATTGCAGGCAACAGCAGTGGTGCAGAGAGAATTTGGAGTGGTCCATTAATTGTTTTTGCCCAACTGCTCTGCCTGCTTGCTTTTTTTGCAGTGGTAGAGCGGTTACTGCCTCAGCTGCGCCGGAGTAATTTTGGTTTCAAACATATAGCCACTGTTTTGACCACCATAATTACCGTGATTTCCATGGCCTCAATATCAGTGTGGGCCGCCACCGCTGGTGCTAACTCTTTGGTGCGCTCAAATCAAGAGCAGATAGTGCCTGCATTTATAACTGATTTGGCAAGCACAACTGAACAACCAAAGACGGTTGTAATCAGGAAAACCAGCAATCAACTGCAATATTTCATAACCCGAGGCGGTGATCTGCAACTAGGTGATGCAGATATCGCAAGTGAAACTCCTGCACTTGTGCACAAAGGGATTGTTGATTTAGTAAATGGTGTGGGCGCTGCTAGCAGCCAAGTGCTGGGAGCTTATGGCGTGCAATACCTGTTTATGAAAAACCCAGCCGATCCAGCTTTGGTGCGCACCATTGATGGGATTGGTGGGTATACCCGCAGCTCTGCCACAAAGGATGGAGTGGTGTGGAAAGTTAATGACTCTAATGCCAGAGTTACTTTCCAAAACCCGCAAGGCAAAAATTTTCCAATCAGCCTCTCGGATGGGAAATCGCTGGGCTATGTCACAGGTCCTGGACAAATTTTATTGGCTGAAAAATATGACAGAGCTTGGCAGTTAATATTAAATGGGAAAAAGATTCCAGTTGAACAAAATCAGTTTGGTATACCAGTATTTAAAGTCGCTGAAGCTGGTGATTTTTCCTTAATCCATAATGGCGAGTATCGAAATGCCTGGATATCAATGCAGATGATTGCGCTGATTGCCACAATAGTTTTGGCACTACCTGCTGGGCGAAGGCGCAGTGAAGTTCCCCTTGAGGAGTTGGTATGAAAATAAGCCAATTTAGATGGAAAATTCTGACAATTCCTTTAGTACTTATCTGCTTAGCGGGTATTTCCTACTTTGCGCCTTCACAAATTGAGCAGGTGAAATTAACCAGCACCTATCCAGCGACTGTTTGCCCAGCAATTGGCAACAAAGTATCTTCAATCGCCGCTCTGGTGAATTCAAAAATTAATCGCAGATTAATTGATGGCAAAAGTAAACGGCTTAATCCTGGTAAAAGTAGTGTGATTCCATTAGTAAGTGAAGCTGTCTTAGTGGAGGGCAATTCTGGAACTGCGCTAACTTTCGCCAATAGTAGTTGGAAAGCGGTAGTGCCATGTTCAATTAGCAATGGTGAGCAATGGTTTGCTGGTGGATCTGGCGCACTTACAAGTAAATCATTTTTATATATTACAAATAGTGGCTTCAGTGAATCATCGGTTGATATCGAGATATTTACTCCAACTGGCCCGATTGAGCCAAAGAGTGTTGTGATTGCTCAGGATTCAACTAAAAAAATATCTGTGGATTCGATGATCCCAGGTGAAGAAGTAATAATGATGGCCGTAAAAACTAAATCAGGGCGCGTTAGTTCTTTTTTATTTGATGAAAGAAAAAAAGGGCTTAAATCTTTAGGTGCTGATTTTGTAGCGCCAGTAGCCGCAGCAAGTAAGCAGGTAAAGATCTCTGCCATCTCTGGCTTTACTGGAAAATTGATTACTTCTAAAAATTTGGTAACTCATACCTTGCGCTTACTAGTACCCGCCTCAATCGATGCAAATGTTGCAGTCACCATAAATTCAAATGATGGAAACTTTGTACCGCTAGGACTTTCTGAGTTGGATGTAAAGGGGCAAAAAGTTTTAGATATCCCGTTGACCTTTGCACCAACAAATCAACCATTTTCAGTAATTATCGATTCTGATCAACCCATTTTAGCTTCGGTGTTAAGTACCTTTACCTATGGCAAGAGTTTTGAAATTGCCTGGGCAACAGCTGCTGATCCGCTAAGTAAGTGGAGCGTAAACCTCACGGGCTCCAAACCCATACTTAGTTTTGTCGGCGATCAAATAAGTGTCGAAGTATCAGCAACAGGTGTAAATGGAAAGAAAATTCAACAACAATTAACTGGATCAAATTTTTTGACCTGGTCAGCCCCAGTTGGTCTAAATAGATTGCAAATTACCGCAAAGAGTAAGGGAATTAGCGGGGGTGTCATTTTGTTACCAGCAGATGGCGGTATCGGTAGCAGCTACATTCCAATGAATAATGGCGCAAATTTAGAAACAGCAGCCGAGCCAATCGCCGATGCAAAAGTAATAAGTCGGGGCTAAATCCCAACATTTTCACCATACTCGTATTAACCTGTTCATATGCGAAAGTCGAATTCACGTAGATGCTCACGAGCTAGTTGCACTAATGCTGCAATAAAGACTCTTACTTACATCTACTCTGACTCAACTGCAGTATTAGGGCCGCTATCAACCTATGCCGAGCCACACAATTATGATCTTTGCTCACTGCACAGCGAACGGTTAACAGTTCCAGTTGGTTGGAGTGTAATTAAAGAGGAGATTATTGATCACAACACTGGGCCATCTGAGGAAGATTTAATGGCGATTGCTAACGCAGTTCGTGAAGTAGCAAATACCGAAACAGGCGGGAAAACAATGCAGCCAGAGCTAGGTCGTCGAGGCCATCTGCGCGTGCTGCCGTCAAACTAATTTTTAAAATCCTTAATTAACCTCTAAGTTAAGAGCATTATGTTAGAGAAAATTATCAAGGCCTATGACATTAGAGGCTTGGTAAAAAATGAAATTACACCTGACTTTTCATTCTCACTCGGTGTTGCCTTTGCTAAATTTCTAGAGATTGAAAGAGAGCCAGCCACAATTGTGGTCGGTGAGGATATGCGCCCTTCATCTGCGCCACTTGCAGCAGCTTTTTCTGATGGTGCCACCAGTCAAGGCATGGATGTAATTCGAATTGGTTTAGCCTCTACCGACATGTTGTATTTTGCCTCTGGCAAATTAAATTTACCGGGAATTATGTTTACTGCCAGTCACAACCCTGCAAAATATAACGGCATGAAGCTTTGTAAAAGTGGGGCCAGACCAATTGGACAAGAGTCGGGATTATTGAAGATACGTCAATTCATCGAAGATGGTGTGCCAATCTCAAATCGACCAGTCGGCTCAGTGCGAAATCAAGATTTACTAAGTGAGTATGTGGAGTATTTACTCGCCAGATTCCCTAAAAAAACTTTCAAAAAACGTAAATTAAAAGTTGTCATTGACGCTGGAAATGGCATGGCTGGCTTTACCGCTCCAGCGGTGATGAAGCATCTAAATATTGATTTAGTTCCCATGTATTTTGAATTAGATGGTAATTTTCCGAATCACGAAGCAAATCCAATTGAGTCTGACAACCTTAAGGATCTGCAAAAGAAAGTGAAAAAAGAGAAGGCTGATATTGGGCTGGCTTTTGATGGGGATGCTGACCGATGTTTTTTAATTGATGAAAAAGGAGATTTAGTAAATCCATCTGCTCTAACCGCTCTAATTGCTGCTCGCGAACTGAAATCAAAGCCCGGTTCCACCATTATCTACAACCTAATCTCCTCAAAAGCGGTGGCTGAGGTTATTGCTGAAAACGGAGGCGTAGCTCTACGCAGTCGGGTTGGCCACTCATATATCAAAAGTTTAATGGCTGAGTCAGGGGCAATATTTGGTGGCGAACACTCAGGTCACTTTTACTTTGCAGATTTTTGGCGTGCAGATTCTGGCATGTTAGCCGCGCTTTACGCCTTAGCTGAGTTGATGGAGAGCAGCAAGCCGTTATCTAATTTGCTACAGCCATACAACCGATATTTTTCAAGTGGTGAGATCAATAGCAAAGTAAAGGATGTTGCCAAATCTATTAAGGCGGTGCGGGCAGAATATCAAGACAAATATCAACTTGATGAGTTAGATGGCCTAACTGTTACCGCCGATACTTGGTGGTTTAATCTTCGACCATCTAATACTGAGCCATTGCTCAGGCTAAATGTTGAGGCTAATACCGAAAAAGAGATGGCAAGCATCACAGATACTGTTTTAGCATTGCTTTAAAGGTGATAAAACAACCGCTCTCAGGGTATCTTTATCCCCTAACGCCAATGTAAAAGCCAACATTTTATTAGTTCGAATCCATAGGAGAGTAAATGAGCACCACCACTGCGATTAAAAACGATATTGCTAATCCTGCCTTAGCTGGCGAAGGCAAAAAGCGAATTGAATGGGCTGCGAGAAACATGCCGGTGTTGGCACAAATTAAAGAGCGTTTTGCAAAAGAGAAACCTTTTTCAGGGATTCGTATTGCTGCCTGTATGCATGTTACGACTGAGACCGCAAACTTAATGTTGGCGTTAAAGGCCGGTGGAGCAGACCTAGCACTCTGTGCATCAAATCCACTTTCAACTCAGGATGACACTGCAGCAGCTTTGGTGCATGAGTATGGAATTTCTGTCTTTGCACGAAATGCAGTTGATCGAGATGGTTACTATCAGCATTTAAACTCTGCATTAGATATAAAACCACAATTAGTATTTGATGATGGCTGTGATTTAGTAAATGTTTTACACACCACCCGAACCGAATTAATCGACGGTGTTATGGCTGGATGTGAAGAGACCACTACTGGTGTTATTCGATTAAGTCAGATGGCGAAAGACGGCGCCCTTAAATTTCCTATGATTGCCGTAAATGACACTGATACTAAGCACATGTTTGATAATAGATACGGCACTGGCCAATCAACCCTTGATGCAATATTCCGTGCTACAAACACATTAGTTGCTGGAAAAATAGTGGTAGTTGCTGGTTTTGGTTATTGCGGTAAAGGAGTTGCCGAACGTGCTAAAGGAATGGGCGCTGAGGTGATTGTGACTGAGATTGATCCCACCAAAGCATTGGATGCGCTGATGCAAGGATTTAGGGTAATGCCGATGACAAAAGCTGCTGCGATTGGCGATATTTTCATTACCGTAACTGGAAATCGTGATGTTTTACGTGATGAGCATTTCAAGCAAATGAAAGATGGTGCAATTCTCGCCAACTCTGGCCACTTTGATATTGAAATTGATGTGGCGTGGTTAGAGAAGAATGCACAGAGTAAAAACTCGAAGATGCGCCATCAGACTGATGAGTTTGTAATGGCAGATGGCCGCCGGATACTACTTATTGCCGAAGGCAGACTTGCCAACTTAGGCGCAGCTGAAGGGCACCCTGCCTCAGTTATGGATATGTCATTTTCTGATCAAGCATTAACCGCTGAATGGTTATTGAAATCTGGCAAAGGTTTAGCAGCCGGATTGCATAATGTGCCGGTTTCTATTGATAAGGATGTAGCACGACTTAAGTTAGAGAGTATGGGTTCAGCACTTGATGTTCTTACGCCAGCCCAAGAGCTCTACTTAAACTCCTGGGAACACGGCTCTTAAATGCCATTAGTCATGGTCGTTGATGACGACCAAGACTTAGCAGAGATGCTTAGCATCGTCTTAACCTCTGCAGGTATGGAGGTTGATTTAGTAAATCGCGGGGATCAAGTGATGGATTTATTTAATTCAAATCCACCTGATTTAGTTTTATTAGATCTTATGTTACCTGGAATTGATGGCATACAGGTATGCAAAATTATTAGAGAAACTTCGATGGTGCCAATAGTAATGCTTACCGCAAAAGATGATACCCATGATGTGGTTCTTGGACTTGAAGCTGGCGCCGATGATTACATCGTTAAACCATTTAAACAGCAAGAGTTGGTAGCACGAATTAACACCAGACTCAGAAGAGTTACCAAGATTGGCACACTTGCAATTGGTGATCTAGTAATTGATCAAATGGAACACAAGGTATTAAAAAGTGGCAGAGAAATTCCGCTTACACGGTTGGAGTTTGATTTACTAGCCACATTAGCCAAAGAACCAGGCAGAGTCTTTACCCGCGAAGCATTATTGAGTGAGGTTTGGGGCTATCAGCACGCAGCTGATACTCGTTTGGTTAACGTGCATGTCCAGCGATTGCGCTCTAAAATTGAATCAGATGCTGATAATCCTGAGTATGTATTAACTGTTCGGGGTGTTGGCTATAAGGCGGGGGCGGCTAGAGTTTAGCCATGTTCAGCACCAAAATTAAGATTAGGAAATCCCTAAGCCTTAAGGTGCTGCTGACAAGTATTGCTTTTTCGATATTGATTGCAACAGTTATTGGTGTATCAATACATAACCGAGTGGCAACAACGATTATTAATGAGAAGATCTCTATTTCAAAGATAGAAACTGCAAACGCGCTTTATTTGGCGCAAGGACATTTCAATCTTGCAAGATTTCAAAATGATGCAGGCCTAAAAAAGGTAGTTCAAGAGTTCATCACCTCTTCTCGAGAGGATGGCTCACTGTCTGGCCGGGAAACGGTAATTTTGCCGGTGGTTAAGGGCAATAGTAAGCAAAATATTTATCAAACAGTTCCAACATTATTGGTGCTTGATTCAATTCCAGAAAGCTTCCGTGAGCAGGTTAAGAAAGCTGACGAGGTCTTGGAAAAGCGGGTGATGATTCGCTACTCAGATGGAAAAGAGTTTCCAGGATTTTTAATTGGAGGCAAATTAAATATTCCCCGTACTGGAGTTTATGAAATTTATTACCTCTTCAAATTAGATGCGCAGTATCAGAGCATTTCTAGCATCACCTGGAATTTACTAGGTGCAGGCTTATTACTGGTGATACTTATCGGACTCAGTACTCAGTTTGTAATCCGGCAAGTTGTTTCACCGGTGCAGCAAGCCGCAGCAGTGGCTGCGAAATTCACTCACGGTGATCTGACTAGTCGAATGAGTGTTTCTAGTGATGATGAGTTAGCGACTTTAGGTAAATCCTTTAATGAAATGGCAGTGTCAATTCAACAACAAATTATTCGACTAGAGAATTTATCCATGTTACAACAGCGATTTGTCTCTGATGTGTCACATGAGCTGCGTACACCACTAACAACTTTACGGATGGCGGCTGAAGTAATATTTGAACAAAAAGGAAGTTTTGATCCAAATATTGCTAGAAGTAGTGAGTTATTAATTAACCAAATTGATCGGTTTGAATTACTACTTTCAGATTTACTGGAGGTGAGCAGATTTGATGCCGAGGCGGCAGCGCTAGGTGTTGTAACTTTTGATATTTGTGCATTAACCAAACAGACAGTGGATTTCCTGCATCCAAGTAAAGCAGCACTTTTCCAGGTAATCGCACCAGTTGGGCCAATTCAAATTGAGGCAGATCCGCGACGAATTGAAAGAATTCTTCGTAACCTTGTAACCAATGCAGTTGATCATGGCGAGGGCCGCAGGGTTAAGGTAACAATTGCAGAAAGTGATAAAGAGGTGGCGATAGGTGTAAGAGATTATGGATTAGGTTTTAATGAGGAGGATGCACCTTATCTATTTGATCGGTTTTGGCGGGCAGATCCATCTAGAGCTCGAACAAGTGGTGGAACTGGATTAGGTTTATCAATCGCGCTTGAAGATGCCAAATTACACCAGGGACAGTTACTTGCCTGGGGAAAGCCAAATCAAGGTGCTCACTTTGTGTTGACTATTCCTAAACGCCATGGTGATTCAGTGCAATCTTTCCCAATCACACTCACGCCAGATGATTTACTATTAACAGATAATAGAGTTTAGAGAATAAATCAAACCTATCCTGTTATAACAGGGCAGTGATAAAAACTTTAGCTGCGTTAAAAGAACTTGTATATCCCACTACCTGCGCAGGCTGTAATTTACTTGGCACTCAGTTATGTAACAGTTGTAGTGAAACCTGGTTTACACCCCCTAAATTAAATTACTTGGGTGAGAGTAAACTTTATTTTGTTGCCAACTACAATCCACAATCTGCCAGGATTATTTTAGCTGCCAAAGAAGATGGTAATGTATTTTGCATAAATCTACTGGCACGCTGTATAGCCAGATCAATAATTTTTGCGCTATCAGAATCTTTTATTGCCCAGCCAGTAGCAATTATTACTATTCCATCCTCACCTGCAGCAATTCGAAGGCGGGGCAGAGATCACATAAGTCAGGTGGCTAAGCAGGTTGTAAAGAATCTTGCAGTAGAAAATATCCCCGCCACTTATTCACCTGTTATTTATCTTTCTAAAAACATAAAAGATCAAAGTAAATTAAATAGCCGCCAACGCACCCAAAATCTAAGTGGTGCTTTCAGCGTTAAAAACTGCGAGATTCCGAGCGGTGATCTCTTCTTGATTGATGACCTTGTAACCACAGGCGCATCCATCCAAGAGGGGGCTAGGGCCTTGGCCAATGCGAAAATCGGTATCACCGCCGTTATTACCGCGTGTGCGGTGGGGCGTAATTCTCTAATACGATAAGCCACTACCGAATTTCACCAATAATATTTAAGAGGCCAGCGGAGGATCTTTGTGGGTTTATTAGACAAGGTTTTACGAGCTGGTGAGGGTAAGGCGGTTAAGCGCCTAGTAAAGATTTCGCAAGAGGTAAATAAATTTGAGAGTGAAATCTCTGCTTTAGATGATCAATCGTTAAGAAGTAAAACTGATAAATTCAAAGAGCGCTATAACAATGGTGAAAGTTTGGATTCCATACTGCCTGAGGCGTTTGCAGTTGTCAGGGAGGCGGCAAAACGTACTCTTGGTCAACGTCATTACGACGTTCAATTAATGGGTGGCGCCGCACTTCATCGAGGAAATATCGCTGAGATGCGCACTGGCGAAGGTAAAACTCTGGTTTCAACCTTGCCAGCATACTTAAACGCATTGACTGGTAAAGGTGTGCACATTGTTACTGTTAATGATTATTTAGCAGAGCGTGATAGTGAATGGATGGGTCGAGTACATCGTTTTCTTGGACTTAAAGTTGGTGTAATTCTGGCAAGCATGTCCCCAACTGAAAGACGTGAAGCCTATGCAGCAGATATCACCTATGGAACAAATAATGAATTTGGTTTTGATTATCTCCGTGACAACATGGCATGGTCACTATCCGATTGTGTGCAACGAGACCACAACTTTGCGATCGTAGATGAGGTTGACTCTATTTTGATTGACGAGGCAAGAACACCATTAATTATCTCTGGCCCGGCAGATAAGGCAACTAAGTGGTATGTGGAGTTTGCAAATATTGTTTCAAAACTAACCCTGGATCAGCATTATGAAGTTGATGTTAAAAAGCGCACTGTTGGCATTTTAGAGGAGGGTGTAACCAGGGTTGAAGAGGCGTTAAAGATTGAAAATCTCTATGAAGCAGCCAATACGCCAATGATTGGTTACTTAAATAATGCAATTCGAGCAAAAGAATTATTTAAGCGAGATAAAGATTATGTAGTTATGAATGGCGATTTATTGATTGTTGATGAGCACACTGGCCGGATGTTGGCCGGGCGTAGGTATAGCGAGGGTCTACACCAAGCTTTGGAGGCAAAAGAGCGAATTGAGATCCAGGACGAGAATCAAACCCTGGCAACAATCACCCTGCAGAATTACTTCCGCCTCTATAAAAAGCTCAGCGGCATGACTGGTACTGCGATGACTGAAGCATCTGAATTTATGCAGATCTATAAGCTAGGTGTTATCCCGATTCCAACCAATAAAAATATGGTCAGAATTGATCAATCAGATCTTATTTACAAATCAGAGGCTGGAAAATTTGCCGCTGTTGCAAACGACATCGTGGATAGAAATAAGAAAGGTCAACCAGTATTGGTTGGCACAGTAAGTGTTGAAAAATCTGAGGAGTTATCCGCGGTATTAAAGAAGAATGGCATCGCGCATGAAGTTCTTAACGCCAAACAACATGAGCGCGAGGCGGCGATTATTGCTAGAGCTGGCACCATTGGCGCAGTCACGGTTGCTACCAATATGGCCGGTCGTGGAACTGACATCATGCTGGGTGGTAATCCAGAGTTCATGGCAGATTTTGAATTACAACGCAAAGGATTAAATCCAGTTGATTCACCTGAGGAGTATGAAAAAGCTTGGCCAAGTGAGATTGAAAAACAAAAAGCTGCTGTGGCAAAAGAGCATGAAACTGTGGTCGCTCTAGGTGGACTTTATGTGCTTGGTACTGAGCGCCACGAATCAAGGCGAATTGATAATCAGCTAAGAGGTCGCTCCGGTCGGCAAGGTGATCCAGGTGAATCAAGATTTTATCTATCTCTACAAGATGATTTGATGCGCAGGTTTAATTCTGGCTTAGTCGAAAGATTTTTAGGTGCAGCAGGTATGCCGGAGGAGACACCGCTTGAGTCAAAGATAGTAAGCAATGCAATTAAATCAGCGCAAACTCAGGTTGAATCTTTAAACTTTGAAATGCGTAAAAATGTATTGAAGTATGACGATGTTATGAACAAACAACGTGAGGTTGTCTACTCCGAGCGTCGTGAGGTGCTTGAGGGTGTTGATATTAAGGAGCTAGTTGAGGTTTCGCTAGAGGAGACAATTACTGCATATGTTAACTCGGCGACGGCAAATGGAGTGGCAGAGGAGTGGGATTTAAATACTTTATGGAGTGCGCTTAAAGTTCTTTATCCAATCTCCTTCACCGCCGAGGAATTACTGGCAGAGATCGGTGGTGCAGTAGCACTTGATAGTGAGTTCTTATTGGAAAGAATTTTGCAAGACTCCAGGGTTGCTTATGAAAAGCGGGAGAGTGAATTAACTCCAGTTGTCATGCGAGAATTAGAGCGAAAAATCTTGCTTTCCGTCTTAGATCGCAAATGGCGCGAGCACCTTTATGAGATGGATTATTTGCAAGAAGGTATTGGCTTACGTGCCATGGCACAACGTGATCCATTAGTTGAGTATCAAAAAGAGGGATTTGACCTATTCACCGCGATGATGGATGCAATAAAGGAAGAATTAGTTAGTTTTGTATTTCATGTTGAGGTACAGGTAGAAGGTAGTGAGGTTGGCGCTAAAGGTTTAACCCCGGCACCAGCACCTGCTGCAGCATTGCAATATTCAGCCGCAGATGTGGAGCCAACAAACTCTGGTGGAACATCTAAAAATGCGCCTTGTCCATGTGGCTCTGGAAAGAAATACAAACGATGCCATGGAGCTGCTTAAAGTAAGTTTAGATCAGTACAAATCCAACGCTTATCAACACCTTCAAATCTTAAGGTCAATGAGCGAACTCGGTCTTGAACTCGTAAGGTCACCACTACCTCTATCACACCTTCAATTGGCTGATTTGTGTAAAGCTTTCTAATTTGGCATTTTTGGTTTAAATGCTTACCTTCTTCGATAATTTTATTTATAACAGAGCGATGGCAGTTTCGTGATAGTTGGAGTGCAGATCTGCGGCCAGACCAAACTTCAATAACTGCAATTACAAAATTCTCACTCCATTGGAATAAATCTGGTAGTTCTGCCAAGGATGAGGGGATTGGTGAGAACTTCGGGTGGGAGAGCTCGTTGCCAAACTCTTTATCAGTTGTTGGTACTAGGTATAACTTCTTCGTTTGATTAGGTACCTCCTGTGGCAGTGATTGAGTAATTGTCATACTGCAACTCTGCAAGGATTGATTGATCAGCAGATCATCCGAAGGGATGAGTTATTCCATGCCCAACTTTGCTAAATAGTACTTATGCAAATGGCTAAGTTAGATTTCCTAAAAAATTCAAGATTGGCGATGGGGCTGGCACTATTAATAATTGCTTTGTCTGCAGCCAGTTTGATATCAAAAGAAGCAAATAGAACCGTTTTGGTCTGGGCTAGTGTTGGCGAACTTGCGCCAGGTCAGATAATTACCCCAACAGACATCATCCCGGCTTCGGTGTTACTCGCTCAATCTGCAAAAAACTACTTTTCATCAGCTGCACAAATTGTTGGTGCAACTGTAATTTCAAGGATTTCCACCGGAGATTTAATTCCAGTGGCCGCGATCAGTAATGAGGTTGATTCAACAGATAAGCGGCTGGTGCCACTATCGGTTGAAATCACCGATCTACCAATTGCATTAGTACGTGGTGATGTCATTGATATTTATGCAATCCCAAAAAGAGACTCTAAATCTATAATTACCCCAGAATTATTAGCTGCTGGTGTATCAGTTGAACAGGTGTTGGAGCGCAGCAATTCAGGTTCGGTGAGTGTATTAGTAATCTTAAATAGCGACCAGGTCATATCAGCCTTAAATCTAATTACCGATAGCAGGTTGATTATTGTCCGAAGCTTCTAAAGTAAATCTCAACCTAGTAACTGCAATCAGCAGCAGTGACCAGGAGGAAAAAGTTGCCGCCTTACTTTTTTCCCAAGGCTGCAACATTATTTATCGCGCCTTAAATCTGTCGCTGCTATCAAAATTTCTCCCCACATCCCAGTTAAATCTAACAATTGTATATAGTAAAGATTTTTGTGAAGTCGGTGAGTTAAATTCTATAATCAGTAAGTATAAACAGCACAGGTTTATCGCACTTGACGAAAAAAATGAACAAACAGAATTAATGAATGCCTTATCTCAAATTAATCGACCACCTCTTATTCATGCGATAGAAAAACTTGTAAATCTCACCACAGTGATTGGATCACCTGGCGCACCAGGTGTATCCACAATCGCAAATCAAATTGCGGCCCAAGTATCTGCCACAATAATTTCTGCCAGTCATCAAAATTTGCGGCCGCCGGCAAAATCTAAGGTGGTAGGTATCCAGGCACCAGAGTTGAGTAGACACCTTTCCACTGTGAAAGAGGGTGCGATAGTAATTGATGGTGGCGCCGTACTTTTCTTGACCCAAACTCTGGCAGATCGGCGAATGAATTCCCACTGGTTAAGTGAAAGTGTTGCTTGTGCCAGTAAATTAATTTACGTAACAAAGGCCGATGAGAATGGGATTTTATACTTAGCGCAGTTTTTGAAGGATTTTCAAAAGGTAATTAACCCACCGCCAATTATATTTCTACTAAATCAACAAAGGTTTGATCGAATAGGTAGGGTAATTCAAGGTAAGTTTCTAGAGTTAGTTAGCAGTTGGCCAAATATCCAAATCCCATTTGATCACGCAGCACAGCTTTCGGTAGGTTCAACAGTGAGCAAATACTCATTTTGGCGCAGTACCGCCTTTAGTAAGCAGATAGATAAAATTGGTAAACAACTTATATGACAGGGGCTCTACCATTGACCTATGGCAACCCTTGCAGAGTTGATCACTGAGAACTCTAAATTAAGCGATGTTGAAGCAGAACATCTGTCGCAACTAGTTGCTGAGTGGCGTTTACTAGCTGACTTATCCTTTGCCGATCTAATACTTTGGTTGCCAATTCGCAGGGATGAAAAATCATGGCCTGAGGGCTTTGTGGCGATTGCTCAAATCAGACCAACTACCGCTGCAACCGTCTTTAGCAACGATTTAATTGGCACCCAAATTAATTGGGGGGATAGGCCACGAATTGATCAAGCCTTATCAGATGGTGAAATTATTCGAGATGCAGAGCCAGAGTTACTTGGTGAAGTACTAATTAAAGACGAGAGCATTCCAGTAATTTTTGGTGGGAAAAGTTTGGCAGTGATATCAAGGCATCGCAATTTTAATCTAATGCGGTCGCCTTCAAAGCTTGAATTAAATTATCGCGAAATTGCTCGCAAAATGTTTCAGATGGTAGTAGATGGTAATTTTCCGATTCGTAATAGCATTTACAGCTCTGAATCTGCGCCCAGAGTTGGTGATGGATTAATTCGATTAGATACAAATGGTGTGGTGTTTTTTGCGTCGCCAAATGCAAGATCTGCTTTAAGTAGAGTTGGTTTTGAAAATGAGCTTGAGGGTAAAAACCTAGGTGAAGTTTTTAGTAACTTGAGCAAGGCAGGTAATCAACCAACAGATGAGTCTTGGCAAACTTCACTTAGCGGGAAGTTTTTGCGCAGAGTTGAGTATGAAAGTGCAGCAGCGGTAATTGATTTATTAGTGATTCCGTTGACTCAAAAAGGGGATCGAATTGGTGCGATAGTTTTACTTCACAATGTAACTGAACTGCGTAATCGTGATCGAGCATTAGTAACAAAAGATGCCACCATTAAAGAGATTCACCATCGGGTTAAGAACAACTTACAAACTGTCTCCGCGCTGCTTCGATTGCAATCACGCCGCGTCAGCGACCCGATGGCAAGTGCGGCATTAGATGAGGCGGTCAGGCGAGTTGCCTCAATCGCACTTGTCCATGAATCTTTATCCAATCAATCATCAGAGCTGCTGGAGTTCGATCAGGTTTTTGAGCAAATTGTGAAGAACGCGTTAGATCTAAATCCGCGAAAGATTAAATATAAAAAAATCGGAGATTTTGGATCTTTTGATTCCAAAACTGCCACTGCCTTATCCCTTGTAGTTACCGAGTTAATTCATAACGCAATTGAGCATGGTTTATCAAAATCTGGAGATTTGTTAACTGTTGAGATCATAAAAAATGGAAATGATTACAAAGTTTCGGTATCTGATAATGGTGTTGGCCTTCCTGATGATTTCAATATTGAAAAATCAGCAAATTTAGGATTACAAATTGCCAACACACTTACTAAAAATGAATTAAGTGGGAGTATCAGATTGGTACGTATTGATAACCTCACCAAAGGTGAGATAATTTTTAAGGTAAACTAAAAAGGGTTTTGATTCTCCATTTGTCGAGCACGGTTACGCGCCGCCCGACGTTTCATCGCACGTCTTTCATCCTCAGATAACCCACCCCAAACTCCGGCATCTTGTCCGCTTTCAAGTGCCCAAGCTAAACATGGCTCCTTGACTGGGCATCTGGCACAAATCTTTTTCGCTTCCTCAATTTGAGCTAATGCGGGACCGGTATTGCCGACGGGAAAGAAAACCTCTGGATCCTCATCGCGACAAATAGCTTGATGTCGCCAATCCATAGGGCAGCAACTCCTTCAGTGAAATAGATGGTAATAAAAGTTAACGAAAACTTAACTCCCCTATTCTCTCCTTAATCTAATTAATAAACAAGGATATTTTGCTATGAAGTGAAAATATTTCACAGATATTCATCACTTTATTTGATTATCTATGTGCCCTCGGCAGGAATCGAACCTGCGCACCCGCCTCCGGAGGGCGGTTCTCTATCCCCTGAGCTACGAGGGCGTTAATTACAAATAAGCGCAAAGGTTATCACTCTCACATTTACCCCATTTTTTATCCCTTGAAATATTTAAAGATTGCGAAGTAATTGTGATTAGGAGAGAATTAGCAGATGAGTCACACCGCATACTTTGCTACTGGTTGCTTTTGGGGAGCAGAGCGCAGATTTTGGCAATTGGCAGGAGTAATTCAAACCTCAGTTGGTTATATGGGTGGAAATAAACCAGATCCAACCTATAAAGAAGTTTGCACTGGAACAACAAATCATGCTGAGATGGTGGAAATTATTTTTGATCCAGAGGTAATTACTTATCAGAGATTACTTGCGGAATTTTGGGAGATGCATGATCCCACCTCATTAAATCAACAAGGCGGTGATATTGGCACCCAGTATCGATCTGCCATCTACACCACCTCTGATGACCAGCTAAAGCAAGCTATTGCCAGTAAGGGTATTTATCAAGCAGAGTTAGACAAAAATGGCATCGGTAAAATTGTTACCCAAATACTGCCAGCATCAGGGGTTACCTACTGGTTAGCGGAGGAGTACCACCAAAAATACTTAGCTAAGAATCCAAATGGCTATGACTGCCATTCATCAACTGGAATCAATTATCCAATGGCTGCACTTTCTTAACATGAATGAGATTACGCCAATTGATTCAAGTATCAACTCAAAGGGTGAGCCGTATAAGATCAAAATTGATGAGAGTGAATTAAAACAGCGAGTTGACTCCTTATCTTTTAATGTTTTGCGCAAGGCTGATACGGAAATGGCATTCACCGGTGAGTACACCGATACTGAAACAATTGGTGTTTACAAGTGCAAAGCCTGTGCTGCTGAACTATTTAGATCAGAGACTAAGTTTCACTCAGGTTGTGGCTGGCCATCTTTTTACGCACCAACGCAAAAAGATGCGGTCGAATTAATTGAGGATCGTTCGCTTTTTCCCCGAATTCGTACCGAGGTTAGGTGTGCAGCTTGTGGCTCACACCTTGGTCATGTTTTCACCGGTGAAGGTTATTCAGTTCCAACTGATGAAAGATGGTGTATTAATTCAGTAGCACTGGTGTTGGAAGCAAAACCATAAAAGACTAGAGTCGTCCTATGGGTCAAAAACATGAGTGGAGCAAGCTATCCACCGAATCCAAGGTAGTTGCAGCTGGCCGACCAGAAAAGAAGGCAGATGGTGAACTCAATCCACCAATCGCCTTAAACTCCACATTTCATGTTGGTGGACCAATTGGATATGCCAGATCTGGAAATCAAACTTGGAGCGCATTAGAGGAGGCAATTGAACTCCTTGAGGGTGGGAAGACATTAATTTTTGCATCTGGCATGGCGGCAATTAACGCCATTCTCTCATTACTGCCACCAGCTGGTGTAATAGTTGCGGCAAAAAATGGCTATCAAGGCACAACTACCTACTTAAAGAATTTGCATGAAAGCGGAAAATTAACCGTCAGATTTGTAGATCTAACAAATGCCGAAGAATCTATGGCAGCTATTGATGGCGCCCAAATAGTTCATTTAGAGTCACCGGTAAACCCACTACTTGATGTGGTTGATCTACCAAAGCTCATAACCTATGCCAAAGCCAAAGGATGTGGAGTGTCTGTAGACAATACTTTTGCCACACCATTGAATCAAAACCCATTAGCGATGGGGGCAGATATTGTCATTCATTCAGTTACTAAATTCTTATCTGGACACAGCGATATTTTACTCGGCTCACTAAGTACCAATGACCTAGCACTTTATAATCGTCTAGAACAATCACGAAAGTATGGCGGTGCTATTGCTGGACCATTTGAAACCTGGCTAGCACTTCGAGGCTTGCGAACATTTGCAGTAAGAATGCAGCGCTCGCAAGAAAATGCCATGATATTGGCAGAGCGATTATCAAAGGATTCAAGAATTAGCAGAGTTCGCTATCCAGGATTGCCTAGCGACCCAAACCACCTACTTGCTAAATCATTTATGAAGGGATTTGGCGCAGTGGTTTCATTTGAACCAAGAGGCAGCGCAGCACAGGTAGATTTGATGTGCGATAGCGCTAAATTGATAACTAATGCCACCTCTTTGGGCGGAGTTGAATCTATTTGGGAGCGCAGACGAAGATGGGATACAGAAAGTCATACCGTGCCAGAGAGTTTAATTCGATTCTCAGTTGGTATTGAAAATGTGGATGATATTTGGTCAGATATTGACCAGGCAATGCTTCTAGCAAAAATTAAATAATGGCAGTAATTGTTCGCGCTGCAACCACAAAAGACCTACCCGATATTTTTCGCTTCATTCATGCTTTGGCTGAGTATGAGAAAGCACCAAATGAGGTCCGCCTTTCGGTCGCAGATTTAGAGAGCTCCTTATTTGGCCAAGTGCCCGCGGTTTTTTGTCTAATTTCAGAGCAGGCAGGGCAGGTAAGTGGCTTTGCAGTTTGGCATCTAAATTACTCAACCTGGTTAGGTAAACATGGGGTGTACCTAGAGGATCTTTATGTCGATCCTAGGTTTCGAGGCGCCGGCCATGGAAAGGCGTTGCTCAGAAAACTTGCTCAGATTTGTATTGAAAAAGGGTACTCAAGGTTGCAATGGTGGGTGCTTGATTGGAATAAGAGCGCAATAGATTTTTATAAATCTATCGGGGCAGAGCCGATGGATGAGTGGACCGTCTTTAGAGTTTCTGGGAGTTCACTGGCAAAACTTGCAGAGGAAGGTAATTAGTCTTACCTTGATATAAAAAGAGTGTAGATTTATCCCATGATCAAAGCCTTTAAAAGATTATTCGCACTCCTTGCCGGAGTACTGGTGATATTTGGTGCGATTAAGACTGCCTTTAATTGGCTAGCTCGTTCTGAAAATGATGAGTATGAGGTGTGGAGTGACGACGAAGAGCGAGAAGACGCGTAGTTGAGCACTGAATATCTGCCAGGTAGTTGCAATATCGGTCCACAGGAAATCAGAAGTAGACAGATGGTTGCCCTCTTTGGCGCTGTAATTACCGTCATTACCGCCTTAACTTTGATATCAACTGATCAAAGTAAATCAGCACGGTTGTCTATTTTTCTACCTGCTGCAATTTTTTCAATTGGTTTCATCCAATCTCGAAGTAAATTCTGCCTTGCTTATGGACTGGCTGGAACATTTAACCTAGGCAAATTGGGCCAGGTTTCTAAAGTAGCGTCGTTACAGGATCGCAAAGCTGATCGCAAAACCGCAGTACTTATTTTATTGAAATCACTTGCTCTGGCCGCTGTAATTACTGCCGTTTTTTATGCTTTGCCGCTATAAATCTTCATAACTTGAGGGCAGTTCACCAACATTTAAGAACTTAAGGTATTGATCAGTAATCTCCTCTGGCTTACCAGATGCCAGCATCTTGCCTTTATGCATCCAAATTGCATGATCACATAACTCATTCAACGAAGATAATGCGTGGGAAACTATTAATATAGTTCTGGCCTCATCGCACAATTGGCGCATACGGTTAAAAGATTTTTCTTTAAAGGCAGCATCTCCAGCGGAAAGTGCCTCATCAAGAAGCAAAATATCTGGCGTCATATTTACTGCAACTGCAAAAGCCACCCTGCTATACATTCCATTGCTATAGGTCCGCACCGGCATATCGATAAAACCTTCCGGCAAATCAGCAAATTCAGCAATTGCATCAGCTTGGCCTTCGATTTCGGCTTTACTCATCCCAGCTGCAAGTCCGCCCAAAATAATATTATCTCGGCCAGATAATGCTTTATTAAAACCTACTCCAAGTGCTAGCAAGGTTGAGATCCGACCATTAACAGTTATTTGTCCAGAAGTTGGTGGCAAGATGCCAGCAATTGAACGCATCAACGTTGATTTTCCAGCGCCATTTGCTCCCACAATTCCCAGCACAGAGCCGTGTGGAATATCTAAACTTAAGTTTTTCACAGCTTCAACGGTTCTAGTTCTAACCCGTTCACCCCTGCTGGCACGCATAATCGCATTTTTTAAAGTTTTTTTCGACTCTACATTTATCTTATAACTTATAGATAAATCTTTAATTCGAATTGCCAAATCTTTTGGCAGTGAAATATCAGTACTAGATGCGGACAGCAAATTCACGCTCCCTTGAAATAAAGAAATAACTTCCCATTAAAAATGCAAATACTGCCCAAAATATGCAGCCAAGTAATTGAAAGGGGGTTGGAGGCAGCCCATCAATCCAAATTCTTGAATTAGCGGAAAGTATGGGACCAAGTGGGTTGATATAAAGAATTACTCGATACCAGCCATTTAACATATCTGGTTGCCATAATACTGGGGAGGCGTAGAGCCAGATTCGCATGATGTATGAGAGCAGCTTTGTGGTATCTCGGAAGTAAACATTCATTGTGGCAAACAATAAGGAGAGCCCAAAACTGGTTATTACCAACAATACAAACAAAAATGGCAGTAGTAGGTAATTCCAATTAAGTCCTGGCAACTGAGTATTATCAAGGAGTAACTTCCCAACCAATACAATTAAAATATAAATTGGAATTGTTGGTAGAAATTGCCTCGCCGCACTGATCGCACTGGAAAGTGGCAATAGTGACCTTGGAAATGCTTGATTTAAAATAAGACTGCCACCTGAGGTGATAGATGCAGCTCCGAGCAGAATGCAATTTTGGGCAAAGTAGAAAGTAAATAATCCGATTAAAATATGGCACAAAGTAATGAAGCCATTTCCTTGGCCCCGACCCCCTTGAATGATTGTCACCAACAAGTAGTAAATAACCGCCAAAAATAACGGATTTAAAACTAACCAAACCTTGCCTAGCTTTGATTCCAGATATTCAGCTTTATCAGAGAATTTTGATAGCTCAGTTGCAAACTCTCGCCTGCGCCAAAACTCTTTAAAGTAGGGCTTTAATGGTGGCAAAGCTGAGTGGTAAGGCTTAAATACTTGGATCTTATTAATACCCTCGATCATGAGGGTTATTCTGCCACCTTTGATTTAGAACTGACGAAAAGACTTGCAATAGTTGTTATAAGTAAAGTTCCAATGATGACTAGCAGCGAGAATTGTGTGGAAATTTCTGGAATTTCAACACCAAATATTTTATGGATATCTCCACCATGTAGGGCTTCAACAATTAGCTTTACCCCGATGAAGCCCAAAATAACTGCTAGGCCTTTGGTTAAGTAAATCAATTTATCCATCAAGCCACCCAATAAAAAGTAGAGCTGACGAAGACCCATCAGTGCAAAAGCATTGGCGGTAAAGACAATATAAGGATCTTTAGTTAAGCCAAATATTGCAGGAATAGAATCAAGGGCAAAAACCAGATCAGTAAATGCAATTGCCACCAGTACAATCATCATCGGTGAGGCACCTTTGTTTCTAAACCAAGTAATTAGTTTTCCCTCTTTCCACTCTTTTTCACCAGATTCACTTACCAACTTATAAGCGGTGTAGAGCAAGAAAGCGCCAAATATGTAAAAAACCCAGGAGTATCTTGAGATTGCAGCGCTGCCTAGAGCAATAAATATGCCGCGAAGCACCAATGCCATAATGATTCCAATCAGAAGCACCAATTGCTGCTTTGTCTTATCAATCTTAAATCTTGCTAAAATCAAAATAAAAATAAACAAGTTATCAACTGAGAGTGAGTACTCAGTAATCCAACCGGCGAAAAACTCACCACGCGCCTGGGTGGTGCTCCATTCACCCAACGAGTAACCAAAAATAATTGCTGCGCTTACATAAAAAATAGTCCAGGCTGCTGCCTCTTTCATAGAGGTTTCCTTATTTCGCCTGATGATGGCTAAGGCGAGGTCAAAGAGTAGAACTGCTAAAAGTCCAGCGATTGTTACTTGCCAGACAGTTGCACTCATTTAATTAAAGACCTTCCCTGGATTTAAAATATTATTTGGATCTAAGGTTTTCTTGATTGAACGCATAATACTAACCGCTTCAGCACCAGTTTCTGCGACTAATGCCGATATCTTTCCTGAGCCAATGCCATGTTCACCAGTGCAGGTGCCACCCATAGCAATCATCTTCATAGTTAGCTCATGGGTAATGTGACGAACATCCTCTAACTCCTCAGGTTTTTCTGGGTCAGTAACGATAAAACAATGAAAGTTTGCATCTGCCACATGTCCTAATATTGAAAATGGATAAGGGTGTTTACTAAGTACCTGTTCGGCAACTGTTACCGCCTGCGCAAGTTTAGAAAGTGGTACAGCCGCATCAGTGCTTACCGCTCGTTTACCAGGATTTGCTGCGATTCCCGCCCAGTATGCGTTATGTCGTGCTTGCCATAATTTCCGTCTTGCGCCCTCATCTGTACTCCACGCAAACTCAGAGCCACCAAACTCCTCCACAATATTTTTCACAGATTGCGCATCCTCTGCTACTCCTTGCGGTGAGCCATGAAATTCAAAGAATAAGGTTGGCACCTCTGCTAATGACAAGCCATCATGTGAGTTAACATTTTTAATGCACTTGGCATCTAAAAACTCACATCTTGCAATTGAGATCCCAGATCTGACAATTGCAGTAGCCGCAGTTACTCCATCTGAAAGGGTTTTAAACTGTACTGTGGCAGCGGCCATCTTCTCTGGAATACCAAAGACTCGAAGAGTTAACTCAGTTATTACCGCCAAGGTTCCCTCGGAGCCAACAAGTAATCTGGTTAAGTCATAGCCAGCTGATAATTTTCTAGTTTCGCGGCCAGTTTTAATTATGGTGCCATCTGCCATTACCGCAGTCAGAGCCAATACGTTATCTCGCATCGAGCCATATCTAACAGTTGTGGTACCGGCAGCCCCAGTTGCTGCCATGCCCCCGAGGGTTGCATCGGCTCCTGGATCAACTGAGAAAAATAGGCCAAAGTTGGCTAGCTTTTCATTTAACGCAACCCTATGAACACCTGGTTGAACCCTTACCAACAAATCATCTGCCCGAACATCAATAATCTTGTTCATCTGAGTTAGATCAAGTGAAATACCACCAAATAGGGGGAGCACATGGCCTTCCAGCGATGAGCCAGCACCGAAGGCAACTACTGGAATCTTTTGTTGATTGCAGTAAGCCAAAACCTTAGAAACTTCCTCTGTGCTTTGTGGCATCACTACAGCTGATGGATTAACTGGTGGAATAGCAGATTCATCTCTGCCATGTTGTGCCAACACAGTTTCATTTGTTGAAACTAAACCAGTTACTAAACTTTTTAAATGCTCAATTTGATCTGCGGATAGATCAACTCGCTTATTAAACATATGCAGATAATACTTGATTTCATAAACTTATTTAATCTCTTTAAAATCACATATTTTTACTATTTAAAGGTAAAAAACAATGTAAAACTCGCATGACTTTACGCATAAATTGCATATTGTTTTAATCCTGCTAAAGTGTACTTGTAAGAGCAGTTCTGATTAGGAGAGTGCACTACAAACTTTGGTCTTAACCTAGACCCGTTGCCAGTTCAAAAAGTATGAAAACCCAAACGCACCACCCCCAAACCTTTAGAGCCCTACCAACACATTCAAAACCACTTGATACCAATAGGTTGGCGGTTTTGTTTGAACAACAGATTGCTTTGTATAAATCAAACCTGCGCAGCTCCAGTGCTGAGTATGAGACCGCACTTAAATCAATTCCATTAGGTGCTCATTCAACCTTCCAATCATTTGATCCTTATCCCATCTCAATCGCCTCCGCTAAAGGTGCTTGGATGACTGATGTTGATGGTCGAAAGATGTTGGATCTTTCCATGGGCTTTGGCTCCATGTTGGCAGGGCACTTAAATCCAGAGGTAATTGCAGAGTTGAAAGCCACCTTAGATGTAGGCACTTTGTATACCGCACCATCTCCAGATTCAAGAGATGCGGCTGAACGGCTCTGTCGTCGATTCGGAATTGATCAAATTAGATTTACCAACTCTGGAACTGAGTCAACGATGTATGCAATCCGTACCGCTCGTGCCTACACCGGCAAAGAGGGGGTAGTAAAAGTTGAGGGTGGTTACCACGGAAGTGGTGATGCGGTGATGGTTTCAACTAAACCGCCACTTGATAAGGCAGGACCTGCTGATTCACCAAACTCGGTGATCGGAAATGCATCAGTACCAGGTGAGTCATATGTCGTGCCATTTAATAATATTCAAGCCCTTGAAAATGTCTTTGAAAAACATTACTCAACTATTGCTTGCTTTATTGTGGAGCCAGTCTTAGAAAATATCGGCATTGTTCTACCCGATGAAGGATATTTAGAGGCGGTTCGACAACTTTGTGATCAATACAAAATCATTTTGATTTTTGATGAGGTAAAGACTGGCTTGACTGCAGGCCCACAAGGAGCGGCGCAGCGATTGGGAATTACACCAGATTTAATTTGTATGGCTAAATCAATTGGTGGTGGCATTCCACTTGCAGCATTTGGTGGCAAAGAAGAGTTTATGCGACCAGTAACCGATGGCAGAATGCCACACCTTGGCACATTTAATGGCCATATTTTGGCGATGGCAGCAGTTAGAGCGGTTGATAAAATATTTACACCCACAGCACTGGCAAAGGCAGAGTCTTTAAATATTCAAGCACTCACACGGATTCAAGAGATGATCGATATTTATGAATTACCGGCACACACCGTTGGTTTTGGTGTTAAAGGGTGTGTTACTTGGTCTGATACACCAGTGCGTAACTATCGAGATTACAAAGCGACAAACTTTCAGGTGGCAGAGCTTTCATTTATTTGGTCACTAAATCATGGAATTATGACACCACCTGGATTAGATGAGCAGTGGCTAATTAGCTTGGCCCATGATCAAGCCGAAATTGATTTTATGGTTAATGATTTTAAAGAGTTAGCAAAAACCCTTCGCGGCTAACTTAGGTATTTTGCGGGAAACCTAAATTAATTCCACCATGGCTTGGGTCTAACCAACGACTGGTAACGACCTTGCCCCGGGTGAAGAAGTGAACACCCTCAGTTCCATGCGCATGTGAATCGCCAAATAAGGAGTTCTTCCAACCACCAAATGAGAAGTAAGCCATTGGCACTGGAATAGGCACATTGATACCAACCATTCCCACCTCAACCTCATTTTGGAATCGACGTGCTGCGCCACCATCGTTGGTAAAAATGGCTGTGCCATTTCCGTATTGATGATCATTTACCAACTTGAGTGCTTCGTCATAACTTTTTACCCGAATTACACTTAGCACTGGACCAAAAATTTCTTCTAGATAAATACTCATATTTGGCTTTACCTGATCAAACAGGGTTGGCCCTAACCAGAAGCCCTCAGAATCAACCTTTACATCTCTGCCATCAAAAACAATCTTGGCGCCTTCTTTTTCACCAGCTGCAATATAAGAAGCAACCTTGTCTCGATGTACTTTGGTAACAAGTGGTCCCATATCGGCACCTTTGGTGCCATCACCAGTCTTAATCTTTAAAGCTCGCTCTTTTATTTTTTCAATCAATTTATCGGCGATTGGCTCAACTGCCACAATTGCTGAAATTGCCATACATCGCTCACCGGCAGATCCAAAGCCAGCATTTATAGCAGCATCTGCTGCCAAATTAAGATCAGCATCAGGCAATACGATCATGTGGTTTTTCGCCCCACCTAAAGCTTGAACACGCTTGCCCGCTTTCGTCCCACTCTCATAAACATATTTTGCAATTGGGGTTGATCCCACAAATGAAACAGCCTTGATTCCTGGGTGAGTTAAAAGTGCATCAACCGCCACTTTATCGCCGTGAACAACATTAAATACCCCATCTGGTAATCCTGCCTGTTTGAGTAGTTGTGCAACCAACATAATTGCACTTGGATCTTTTTCAGATGGTTTAACAATTACGGTATTTCCGCAAGCAATTGCAATTGGGAAAAACCACATCGGCACCATTGCTGGAAAATTAAATGGGGATATGATCGCAACTGGTCCTAATGGCTGCCGGATTGAATAAACATCTACGCCGGTTGATACCTCCTCAGAGAATCCGCCTTTAAGTAGATGTGGAATTCCACAAGCAAACTCAACTACCTCAAGCCCACGTGTTACTTCACCAGAGGCATCACTTAATACTTTGCCATGCTCATTGGTAATTAGGGCAGCTAACTTTTCCTTATTTTGATTGACCAATTCTCTAAATGCAAATAAAACTTGAGTACGTTTTGTTAGGGAGCTATGTCGCCACTCGGTAAAGGCTTTGGTGGCCACCGTCACCGCTTGATCCACAGTTTGGTTGGTTGCAAAATTTACTTTGGCAGAGATCTCACCTGTTGCCGGGTTATAAACATCACCGGTGCGATCAGATTTCTCAGTTGAAACTGAGCCGTTAATCCAATGTGAGATTGATTCCATCTGCCCACAATACCCGAAGGATATTGGCCGGTGAAATCACTGATTCCTACCAAAATCAGAGCATAAGTGATTAGATTGGCTCATTAGTTGATTAGGAGTATGGTGAGTAATCTAGAAAACAATCCAGATAAGCAGGCGAAGGTATTTGCTGATGATCGTGCAAATGTATTTCACTCCTGGTCGGCGCAAGCTCAGATTTCACCAATGGTTGTTGCTGGTGGCGCCGGTTCCTATTTTTGGGATTTCACCGGCAAAAAATATCTAGATTTTTCCTGCCAATTAGTTTTCACCAATATTGGTCATCAACATCCAAAGGTAATCTCTGCGATTAAAGCGCAGGCTGATGTTTTGGCAACTGTGGCGCCACAACATGCAAATGAGGCAAGAAATCAAGCGGCAAAAGCAATTATTGAAGTAGCAAATGGAAATTTTCAGAAAGTTTTCTTTACCAATGCCGGCGCAGATGGTGTGGAAAATGCGGTCAGAATGGCAAGGCTGCATACAAATAAACATAAAATTTTATCTACCTATCGTTCCTATCACGGCAACACCGGCTCTGCGATTAATGCAACTGGGGATCCCAGAAGGTTTCCAAATGAGTTTGCATTTGGCCATGTGCACTTTTGGGGTCCATATCTTTATCGAAGTGCTTTTTGGGCAACCAATGAGGCTGAAGAGTGTCAGCGAGCATTAGAACATCTAGAGCAGACAATTATTTTTGAGGGACCAAAGACAATTGCAGCGGTACTGATCGAATCAGTTCCTGGAACCGCTGGTGTATTAGTACCACCTGCTGGATATCTAGATGGCTTGCGTGCATTATGCGATAAGTATGAAATCCTATGGATCGCAGATGAGGTTATGTCTGGCTTTGGTAGAACTGGTAAGTGGTTTGGCTTTCAGCACTCAAAATCAACTCCAGATTTAATTGTTTTTGCAAAAGGTGTTACCTCTGGATATGTGCCACTTGGTGGGGTAGTAATTCCAGAGAAAATAGCTAAAACATTTGATGAGCGAGTTTTTCCAGGCGGTCTTACCTACTCTGGCCATCCACTGGCTTGCGCAGCTGCAGTTGCCACAATTGAAACAATGAAGAGTGAGAAAATGGTTGAAAATGCAGCAAGTATTGGCGAGAAAATTCTGGGACCTGGATTAGATAATTTGGCTAAAAAACATCAAGTTATGGGAGATATTCGCGGTGCTGGAGTTTTCTGGGGGATAGATATGGTTTCAGATCAAAAGAGTCGCCAACCACTTGCACCATACGGTGCATCTAGTCCAAAGATGAATGAGATCGTGGCAACTTGTAAGAAGAATGGCTTGATGCCATTTAATAACTTCAACCGTATTCACATGGTGCCACCTTGCAATATCTCAGAAAGTGATGCAAAACTTGGCTTAGAGTTACTCTCGAAATCACTAACAGAGGTTGGTTTGTAGCCTTAAGTAAGTATTTCTACTAGTAATCCACAATTTAAGTTTCTGCAGTTTTTTAGTATGCATTTTTCTTTATAGTTCCCAAACGCAAAGAAATTTGGAGCTATATGAATATAACCATGCAGGTGATACGGGTGAATCTCTTTTTAAAATCAAAGCTGGCAAAGCTGATTAAAGGTCAGAGCCGAGCAGATGTACCAGGGTGGGTATTAGTAGTACTTATGACAACAGCTTTAGTTACCGGCATCTGGTCAATTGCCGCACCAAAACTGACCACAATCTTGCGCAACTCATTAGATGCAATGGGCGGTATCAGGTAGTTGCGCAAGCACTTATTCGCCCAAAGCAGGGGATCAGTTGAGTCATTTCTAACCATAATTCCACAGGTTTTTGTTTTTTTGGTGATGTTTCAACTGGTCTTTATGCAATTTAACCTGATGTCAGATACCCATTTGTCACAAGGTGAGGTTTCAAAGATCGCTATCTCTGGTGGAAATAATCAGTATGAACGATATCCACTGCTAGGTGGGGGTTCAGTTTTAGTAAGAAGTAAGGTGGTAAGTATTAGAAAGTTTTTAGATTTTAACCACTTATCATTTAAGAAAGTTACCTCAATTGCAGTTGATGAAGATGAAAGTAATTAAATACCTCAACTCAAGCTCAAGTGGATCAGCGGTGGCAGAGTTCTTAATTTTCACCTTGCCATTTTTTACTGCATTTCTATTATTGATCACCAGTATTCAATTCAAATCTATGGCTATGGCTGAGAGCAGTAATTTGGCTCGGCAGGTGATCAGGGCGTTTATTACCAGCCCCAATGAGCAGTTGGCTCAGCAGCGCGCATTCCAAGTGGTTGAGATTTACAAATCAAAGCAATCGGATTCAGCCCAATTAGCCCGGCCAATTACAGTTGAGATTACCTGCAGTGACCATCCATGTTTTAAGGCTGGGAATTTAGTTACTGCCACTATCACTATTGGTAGAGATCAAAAATCTTCAGCAACTGAGTATGTAGATCTATGGCGATAAACTCTAAAATAATTAAGGGAATTGTACTTGGCCAAAGCCGTGGTTCATTAATGGCATTATCTTTTGGCTTCTACTTATTAGCAATGACATTGGCATTTATTTCAATCAATGTTGCATCGGCATACAATATAAAGAAAGAGTTGACTAATATTGCAGAGGGTGCGATAAATAAATCTGCACAATCAATCAATATCTTGGCTTACTACGCAGAGCTAAATAGATTTAACTCCAACAAACAAGTACCAATAGATTGTGTAGTTGCAAATATTAAGTTTCATAATTTGATTGCCAACGCACGCTTATCTGACAAGCAAATACTGGTAGAAGATTTTAATTGCTCACTATATGAAGTTTGGGCGCAGGTTTCCATTACTGGCAAATTGCCAGTTGATCTCACCTTTCTTCATCTTGATCAGTTAAATACTCTGACAATTCGAAGTAAGGTTGGCGCGAGTTCGGTATACATGCCTAATTAGATTACCCTTGCCCCATGGCGGTGCGAGATTATCAAGGTGAGATAAGCAAAATTGATCTCACCCTTAAATCAATTGAACAGGTATTAAACCTGCCCAAATTGGTGGCAACTGCTGCAGATTTAGAGCACCAAGCCTCTGTGCCAAATCTTTGGGATGACCCACAAGCTGCGCAGGTAATCACCAGTAAATTATCCAGGGCGCAATCAACGATAAATAAAATCAGTGGAATTAGATCTAGATTAGATGATCTGCCAGTGATGGTTGAGTTAGCAAATAGTGAGGGTGATAAAGCAGCTGCCTTTAAAGATATTGATAAAGAGCTAGATAATCTCATTCAAGTTATTAATGATTTAGAGGTGCAAACATTATTAAGTGGTGAGTATGACGAGCGGGATGCGTTGATGACTATCAGATCTGAGGCTGGTGGAGTTGAGGCGGCTGATTGGGCGCAGATGTTAATGCGGATGTACTTAAGGTTTTGCGAACGAAACAATTACAAGGTTGAGGTGCTAGAAACCTCCTACGCTGAAGAGGCAGGGATTAAATCAACCACATTTCGTATTTCATCCCCTTACGCTTACGGCAGATTATCGGTAGAGCAGGGAACCCATCGCTTGGTTCGAATATCTCCATTTGATTCTCAATCACGTCGGCACACATCATTTGCTGGCGTGGAGGTAGTACCTGTGGTGGAGCAAAGTGATCATATTGAGATTGATGAAAAAGATTTAAGGGTTGATGTCTATCGTTCATCAGGTCCTGGTGGCCAAGGTGTTAATACCACCGACTCTGCTGTGCGTATTACCCACACTCCATCTGGGATTGTGGTCTCCTGCCAAAATGAAAGATCTCAAATTCAAAATCGGGCAACTGCAATGGCGGTATTGCAATCAAAATTATTGGAGCGACGAAGGTTGGCAGAACGGGCCAAGATGGATGCACTCAAAGGTGACAACACTGGCTCTTGGGGAAATCAAATGCGCTCTTATGTATTGGCGCCATACCAAATGGTAAAAGATTTGCGCACAGATTATGAGGTTGGTAATCCATCAGCTGTGCTAGATGGTGATTTAGATGGATTTATTGAGGCGGGTATTAAATGGCGCAAGGGGCGGGAGTAATCTCACATATAAGCGTTGATTCTCAGTATTAATTGTGGAAAATTACCGCTAAATCACCAAAGATCTCTGATTACTTATCTAAACTAGGATCAGATTAGGTTGATTTACTAATGAGAGGTTTTGATTTTGATTCGTTTTGAGAATGTAACCAAACTCTATCCCAAACAGGAAAAGCCAGCCTTAAATGCGGTAAACCTTGAAATAAATAAGGGCGAGTTTGTTTTCTTGGTTGGTCTATCTGGCTCTGGAAAATCAACCTTTCTAAGATTAGTTTTGCGGGAGGAACGTCCAACAGCTGGGGTAATTCATGTGGCTGGTAAGGAGTTAAACACTCTGGCCAACCATAAAGTGCCAGAGTTACGACGTCAGGTGGGAACTGTATTTCAAGATTTCAGGTTACTGCCAAATAAAACCGTTTCTGAAAATGTCGCTTTCACCTTGCATGTCCTTGGCTATCCAAATAAACAAATTAGCCGAGAGGTGCCAGAGGTATTGGAGTTGGTTGGGCTTGAGGAAAAAGGTGATCGCAAACCAAGTGAATTATCAGGTGGTGAGCAGCAACGAGTGGCGATTGCTAGGGCCTATGTTTCTCGGCCAACAATTTTGATTGCAGATGAACCAACTGGAAATCTAGATCCTGCCACCTCGGTTGGGATTATGAAATTACTAGATCGGATCAACCGTGAGGGAACCACGGTAGTGATGGCAACCCATGATGCTGGAATTGTTGATCAAATGCGAAAGCGAGTAATTGAGTTGGAGGGTGGCTCGGTAATTCGAGACCAAGTCCGTGGTGTCTATGGCTATACCGGTTAATTTCAAGATGGGAAAGATAGGGTTAGAAAATGCGCGCTAAATTCGTAATGAGTGAGGTGGGCATTGGCCTGCGCCGAAATCTAACTATGACCTTTGCAGTGGTAATTACGGTAGCAATCTCATTGTCATTACTTGGTGTTGGCTTACTTGCCAACTCGCAGGTACGGGTAATGAAGGATTACTGGTATGACAAGATAGAGGTTTCAATATTTCTATGTGGCTCACTCTCTGAAGGTTCATCTTGCGCCAAGGGAGTAATTACCCAAGAGCAAAAAATAGGAATTCAACGAGATCTCCAAGCACTTCCTGTCGTGCAAGAAGTTTTCTATGAATCACAATCTGAAGCATTTAAACGTTTTCAAGAGAGATTTGAAGGATCAGCGATTGCGCAAAATGTCACACCTGATCAGCTACCAGAATCTTTTAGGGTAAAACTTAAAGATCCCACAAAGTTTGCGGTAATAGAAAGCGCCTTTGCCGGCCGTCCTGGTGTTGATATTGTGCAGGACCAACAAGCGATCTTAGAAAAATTCTTTAGATTACTTGGAGTACTAAGAAATGGTGCCTTGGCAATTGGCGCCGCATCAGTACTTACCGCAGCTTTATTGATTAGTAACACCCTGCGCCTAGCCGCCTTTAACCGCAGAAGGGAGACTGGGGTAATGAAATTAGTAGGTGCCTCTAGTTTTTCTATCCAACTTCCATTTTTATTAGAGGGCGTATTTGCCGCCTTATTTGGTTGGGTATTTTCAGTTGGCGTATTAGCTGGCTTTAAAGCGGTGGTTGATTCTAGGGTGGCACCACTTTTGACATTTACCAATTACTTCACCTGGCAGGATGTTTGGGTGGCATCTGCTTGGTTGCTGCTTACTGGATTAGTAGTCTCATCAATTGCCTCAGTAATTACCCTTCGTAAATATTTAAAGGTGTAACACCAGCGCTTAAATAAGAATTGGGGGCTTACTTATGGTCAAGGAGTTAGGCAGAAAAGTAATTGCCCAAAACAAAAGCGCTCGCCATGATTATTTTATTGAAGAGGTCTATGAGTGCGGGCTGGTATTAACTGGCACTGAGGTCAAATCTTTAAGAGCTGGCCGTGCCTCATTAACAGATGGTTATGCGATGGCTAGAGATGGCGAGATCTGGGTAAGTGGCATTCATATTCCTGAGTACAACCAAGGCTCTTGGACCAACCACACCCCACGTAGGGATCGAAAGCTGTTGCTTAATCGCCGGGAGATTGCGCAGATTATTGGCGTGATCAAACAAGGTGGATTGACATTGATCCCACTCTCACTTTACTTCAAAGATGGCAAGGCAAAGGTTGAGATTGCAGTTGCTAAGGGTAAGAAGGCACATGACAAGCGAAATACATTGATGGAGCAACAGATGACCCGTGAGGTTAATCGAGAGTTATCACGGCGTAA
The DNA here is from genome assembly GCF_002288005.1 of Candidatus Nanopelagicus hibericus. NCBI lineage: Bacteria > Bacillati > Actinomycetota > Actinomycetes > Candidatus Nanopelagicales > Candidatus Nanopelagicaceae > Candidatus Nanopelagicus > Candidatus Nanopelagicus hibericus. The sequence goes on from NZ_CP016771.1 coordinate 250,744, forward strand.
ATCTGGCAAAAGTACGGCTACAAGTAAGCGCAAAAAATCAGATGCTGATTACGATTAGTAGCGCAATTAACAGTATTTAAAGATTGCCTGTAAAATAACTCCTTCAAACAACTAAATATAGAAATATAAATTCGCTTTAATCTTGGGGGTGAACGGTCTCGACTTTAGTCGTTACTTCAAGGCAAGCGGGCCGAGGAAGCCGTGATGATCTCGTTAACCACAAAAACATGGCAAATTATAAGCGCAAGTAAAACTGCCGCTGATTATCAACTAGCTGCCTAAGCTAGCTCTGTTATCCGTTACCCGAAGTTTGTTCTCGCCTTCGGATCTAACGTCGCTAGAGGACTTACCCCTAACCGTGTTACGGAGGTTAATGGGGACATAAATCTGTAACTGAGTCCGCAAACTACTTGTGCATGTGAGAGTTTGGACTGAGAAAGCGTTAATTGCACTACGCCCGTAGAAACTTTGAAATAGTGCTAGAGGACCCGGGTTCGATTCCCGGCACCTCCACCATTTATTTTTTTGGAATTACTTTTATTATTCGATAGATCGCAGTAGCAGCAGTAATGACTCCAAAGCTGCCCATGATTCTTGCACCAATTGAATTAACGCTAACAACTAGGGCAATTCCGAAAAATACTGCTATTAGTGCAATTAAAAATGCAAGGACCTTAATTACGGCAAGTGGTAGCAATCTTTGTGGCAAAAAAGTAAGTGCCAATGAGATTGGCCCACCTAAAACAGTTAACGAGATAATCAAAGTAGCAAGCAGTGCTAGTGATTCCATGGATTAAGAGTATCTGATCTATATCTCTGCATAAATAGCAAAAGGGCCAAGAATTTCTCTTAGCCCTTTTGCTTACCTAATCTGAGAATGACTAACTCGCTAAAAATATAGCACAGATGATTTTTTAATTTAAGATCTTAAAACTACCAACAGTAGTTATTTAGCTGTTACCCAGAACCTTCAGTATTTCCAGCCTCAGCTGCTGTGACATCATTAATCTGATACTTACTTATAGCTTTCTTCACCTTACGCTTACTTACCAATCCCTCTTTATGTAGTTGAGATAGCGCTGCAACTGCAATGGACTCAGCATCAACTTTAAAGTGACGACGAAGTGCGCCACGGGTATCGGATAAGCCAAAGCCATCTGTGCCAAGTGAGTAGAAAGGTTGCTTAACCCATGGGGCTATTTGATCTTGAACCGATCTCATAAAATCACTGACTGCAATTACTGGGCCAGATTCCTTCTTTAATTTCTTAGTAATAAAGGCACTTACTTTCTTATCTGGATTTAATAGATTATGTCGATCAACTGCTAGCCCATCACGGCGCAGCTCATTCCAAGAGGTGACGGAGTAAATAGTTGCTGCAATCCCAAAATCATCATTTAGTAGTTTTTGTGCTTTGATCGCCCAATTAACCGCAACTCCAGAGGCAAGGAGTGCTACCTTCTTACGTCGCCATCTAAGTGGTTTCTTAAGTAGATAAATACCTTTTAATAAACCCTCTACATCAAGATTATCTGGCTGGGCTGGCTGCACATACGGCTCGTTATAAACAGTTAGGTAGTAGTAAACATTCTCACTGTTTTCACCATACATTCTCTTTAGACCATCTTTAACAATATGGCCTAACTCATAACCAAATGCTGGGTCATAGGAGATAACAGCTGGATTAGTTGAGGCCAGCAATATTGAATGACCATCCTCATGCTGTAAGCCCTCACCATTTAGTGTGGTTCGCCCTGCGGTTGCACCCAAGACAAAACCTCTTACTAATTGATCACTTGCCGCCCAAAATGAATCACCAGTGCGTTGGAAGCCAAACATGGAGTAGAAAATATAAATCGGAATCATCGGTTCATTATGGGTTGAGTAGGAGGAGCCAACTGCAGTGAAGGAGGCAACTGAGCCCGCCTCATTAATTCCTTCATGCAAGATCACACCCTCTTTGGATTCTTTATAAGAGAGCATCAATTCACGATCAACCGCGGTGTATCCCTGACCTTGCGGTGAGTAAATTTTAAGTGTTGGAAATAAAGAATCCATACCAAAGGTCCTTGCCTCATCTGGAATGATCGGCACAAATCGCTTACCGATTCCTGGATCTTTGAGTAAATCTTTTAATAATCTAACAAATGCCATAGTGGTGGCAACCTCTTGGGCGCCAGAGCCTCGTTTTACCGATTCATAACTTTCATCTTTTGGCTGTGGCAATGGTTTGGAAACTGATCTCCTAGCTGGCAAAAAGCCACCTAACTCTTTGCGCCGATCCATCATGTACTGGTACTCAGGTGAATCAATGCCTGGGTGACAGTAAGGCGGCAACTTGGCATCAATCTCTTCATCCTTTAACGGTATAAATAAGCGATCTCTAAAGTTCTTTAAATCCTCCAACGTCATCTTCTTCATCTGGTGGGTGGAGTTTCTTGCCTCAAAATGTGAACCTAAAGTCCAGCCCTTAATAGTCTTTGCCAAAATTACGGTAGGCCTGCCATTGTGTTCAGTAGCTGCTTTATACGCAGCGTATAGTTTTTGATAATCATGGCCACCACGTTTTAGATTCCAAATCTCTTCATCACTCCAAGATGAGACCATCGCAGCAGTTCTTGGATCTCTACCAAAGAAATTCTCTCTTACAAATGCGCCATTCTCTGATTTAAAGGTTTGAAAATCCCCATCAGGGGTCTTGTTCATCAAATCAACTAGGGCGCCCTCGCGATCTGCAGTTAAGAGTGGATCCCACTCCCTGCCCCAAACAACTTTGATTACATTCCAACCTGCTCCACCAAATACAGATTCCAACTCTTGAATAATCTTGCCATTACCCCGGACCGGTCCATCTAATCTTTGAAGATTACAATTAACTACAAAGGTTAAGTTATCTAAACCTTCTCGCGCAGCTAATGAGATAGCGCTTAATGTCTCTGGCTCATCAATCTCACCATCTCCTAAAAATGCCCAAACATTTTGATCACTAGTATCTTTAAAGCCGCGGGCGTGTAAATAACGATTAAATCTTGCTTGATAAATTGCATTAATTGGACCAATACCCATGGAAACAGTTGGAAACTCCCAAAAATTTGGCATCAACCTTGGATGTGGATAGGAAGATAATCCGCCACCATCATGTGATAACTCTTGGCGGAAACCATCTAATTGCTTTTGGGTAAGGCGGCCTTCCATAAATGCTCTGGCATACATGCCAGGGGATGCATGTCCTTGGAAAAATATTTGATCCCCACCACCTGCATGCTCTTTGCCACGGAAGAAGTGATTAAAACCAACCTCATATAAAGATGCACTAGATGCGTAGGTTGAAATATGTCCGCCAACACCAACACCAGGTCGTTGCGCACGATGCACCATCACCGCTGCGTTCCATCTAATAAATGCCCGGATGCGTCGCTCTAAATACTCATCCCCGGGAAAAGTTGGCTCAAGTGCTGGTGGAATTGTGTTTATGTAATCAGTGGTACGAAGTCCTGAGACACCAACATTTTTTTCATTTGCTCGTTGTAGTAATGAAAGCATCAAGTAACGAGCTCTGACAGGACCCGCGTTTTTTAAGACTGCATCAAAGGATTGTTGCCACTCGGCGCTCTCATTTGGATCGGTATCAACTAATTGGTCCACCAAGTGGTCTGGGGCCTTAAAGTTTTCACTCACTCCCTTATTCTCTCTCCTAAAGGGGGGTTTGGTCATATTTAAATGGGTAGATAGGCGTGATCTGGCTTAATTTTGGGTGAATGAGCAATTACGAGTTGCACCTTGCGCCAAAGTTGGGTGGACTACTCCTAATGAACTCAGCACTGGCACCTGATGCCACCGTTGAACGGCTTGGCATAAAAGCAGATCAACTAATTCTTGAGGTTGGTTTTGACCAATCAGATTGTGATCAAACAATACGTGCTGCAATTAATGCAAAGAGTGGCAATCAATTTTTAGATGCCACAGCGCAAGAGGTTGTCGATGCGGTAATTCTTTGGTGGCGAGATGGTGATGGTGATTTAGTAGATGAGTTAGTAGATGCCCTTACATATCTAAGTGAGGATGGTCCAATCTGGCTCTTCACACCAAAGGTTGGCAGGGCTGGGTATGTTGAAGCAAGTGATATTCAAGATGCCGCCCCCACCGCAGGACTTTCTCAAACCACCTCCTTTCCAGCTTGTGCAGATTGGTCTGCCACCAGATTAGTTGCTCGTCACGCTGGCAGCAATAAAAAGAAAAGTAAGTAAGTACCCTACTAACGAAGGAGATAGATAGATGGCGCTCGCAATAGGAAATGCTGCCCCAGATTTTGAATTAGTAAACCAACATGGTGAGAAGATCTCACTCTCATCCTTTAAGGGCAAGAAAAATGTAGTGCTAGTTTTTTATCCATTTGCCTTCTCCGGCATCTGCACAGGTGAGCTTTGCGCATTACGTGATGATCTATCAGCCTTTCAAAATGATAATGTTGAATTAATGGCGATCTCATGTGATCCGATGTATGCAAATAAAGTATTTGCTGAGCAAGAAGGATATAAATTCCAAGTACTCTCTGATTTTTGGCCACATGGTGAAGCCACTAAGGCTTATGGCATATTTGAAGAGAGTAGAGGTTGTGCTAAACGCGGCACATATATCATCGGTAAAGATGGCAATTTAAAGTGGCAAATTGTTAATGGCCTTGGTGATGCTCGAAATCTTGTTGAATATAAGGCAGCACTTTCAGCCTTATAAGCAGAGATAATTGGGAGTAATACTGATCTACTAGTAATATTCCCACTCTCACCGGGTGGTTAGCTCAGTGGTAGAGCGCCTCGTTTACACCGAGGATGTCGGGGGTTCGAAACCCTCACCGCCCACAGTTAATAAATTAAGATTTAGTTATTTCTACTGTATCTCCAGAGTCATCTGATTTAGTAACTTTAACCGTTATGCCCTCAGTGGTTACAGATTCACCGAGTGCTCTTGGTGCCTTTAAATAACGAGGATCACTGCTTACATCAGATGGAAATACCCTTACCGGACCTTGACCAGATTGAATTGACGAGTCAACTACATAAACTAACGCTCCGGATTTTGCGATGTTTTTATCTATGCCGATTGCTCTTCTACTTTCAATTACAACAGCCTTAGTTCTAGAAATTGGAATAACAACCGCTTTAACTCCACCAGAAGTTTGAACTGGTGAGATTAATTCAGTCGATTTTGCATCCTTTAAACACTTAATTTGTGAGTCATTAATCCAGCCTAAATTCCACCTTTCAAAAGCAAACAGACTTGGTGCATTACTTTCATAACTACTGAAACCCATATAACTAAACTCGCCAGTGTATCTAAAGCCATCGTAGCGATTAGCCGAGTTACTTTGAGTAAATGCGTATAGATCTACTAATCCTAAGGTGTGAGTGACCTCGTGGTTTAACCAGATAGATTTCCAATTGTTTAGATCATAGGCTGATGTAGCACCATTAGAGATATATTTACCATCAAGAGTTATGCCATTTTTTCTAATTGCTGCAAACGCAGGTCCTGAATTTCCAATCCCAGTCGAATCTGGATTCGCTAAAATAATTAGGCTATCGGTTTTACTGAAGTCGATATCAACATCAGCTAACTTTGCTGCCTCAGTGATGTACTCTCGATGTTTAATAAATGTCCAACCACCTGCAACGTAATCAGTTGACTTTTTACTCATGCGATACCACTTTAACTGTGGCTTGAATGTATAACTTAACTTTCCATAAGACATCTCATTAAATACATCAGCAGATGGTGATATTCGAGCAAAGGCATCAGTAGGCGTCATACTTGCTGGTGAATCTGGAAAATCAACCATCACAACGGTGGATATCACACCTCCAGTTGATTTTAATCTTTCATCAATCCGTGGCCAGCCACCGATCGACACATCACCACGACCGTCAGCAACCGGCAATTTGCAGTCAGCTAATAAATCAACTGCGACTACTGCGCTAACTCCCTTATCCCAAACTAACTTTTTTCCAGACTTTATGCAGGTAAATGTCTTTGCGCCAACTACAGATTTACTTCCCACCTTTGTGCACTTTGCACCGGCCTTAGCTACGGCATGAGAGGTGGAGAGTTGCGATGAAAGTAGAAGGGGTGTAATCACTAGTAAGGCAATAAGGCGGATCCCCATGAATTAAGCCTAATTGAATCGAGCATTGTGAAATAGGGCTAGATATAAGAATTCACTCTTTCTTACTTCAGATTTCTCGTGTAAGTTAACTTATTATGACCCGACAATCTAAAAGTCGGGGAAGTACCCGAAAAAAGCGGAGTAAAACCCTCACCGCCCACACAGCACGCATAGTCACTTACTTTGGTAATTAATTTCAGGATGTAAGTCAGCAAAAACCTTTAAGGAAATAACTCCTATTTCACTAGTTCTATCGGCCTAATTCTTTTTTGCTAACGAAGCGATGAACAACAACGCCAATAAGTAAAAAGATGCCCCGTTTAGTGCTTCACCAGGCGGTGTTCCCGTCGAAGTTACACTCATCATCTGCCCGGCAATAAAACGCATAACTGGATCAAGGGCAAGAGTTAACAAAATCAATGGAGTTAATCCTGGATAACGGAAAAACAATACAAATAGAAGCACTGCAAGAATAAGTTGTATTGCCCCCCATTGGTGAAATATCGCAATTATGTTATCTCCGCCTGCAACGGATGTATCAATGCCAGCAATACTCTGAGCACCGCCATCTGCTGCAAAGAGGTGAATGCAACTGCGCACCACCATTACTAACATATAGATGGCTGTGACTATACGAATTGCTCGAAAACCCTCAAAACTTGTGGGGTTGTTTGGAAGTAGTTTTTTGAAATCAAACTTCATAAATTAATTATAAACCTAAATTACCAAGTTGGACATTAGTGCCATACATTTTCACAGCTAGTCCTTTACTGCTTAGTGATACTGATTTTACTTTAAGCCCTTTAGGGGGCGTAAGGCTGCGTTGGCTCTTACTTTTGATCTGAGTCTGAAGATCTGCTGGCAATGATGAAGCGGGAATCTCATTACCGAAAAGTGAAACACTTTTAAGTTCAAAATAGAGTTGATTATTTGAGTACTTTGGAATCAGACTTGCTTTACCCATTCCACCAGCTCCGGCTGCAACCTGCAAGGTATTACCCACAATCTGTGCATCACCGAACTCCGATGCCTTTGCAATAGTTGATACAGGAATTGTGGCAGTTATTTCTAAAGAGCCAATAAGTGTTGGCTTGGACTTACTGATATTTCCTGCTGAAATTTTTATTGAAGAATCTGTATTGCTTTCCTTTAAAGGATATTTTTCTATATCGATATTAGCTAACTTGATTGAATCTGAAGTTATATTACTTGCTATATCAGTTAGTGGAATAGATGCGCTAACCCCAGAAGCATTTGGCATCTCTCGCTTTACGCCTGAAGCAATCTGAGATGAAATGTATTTTTCAAGACCAAACACTCCAGCGAAAATGGATAAAACTAGTATTGATGTGGCGATTATTTTTATTTTCATCAGCGGAACTTAACAGTGCAAACTGATAAATTTAATGGATTTGGTGTTAATAGCCTGTGAATTTGGATAGAAAATAATGTCGCCTATATCTGACCTATATCCGTTCAATATCTAGTAAATGTCAGACCAATTGACTAATATGGGTGCTAAGTCAAGAAAAAGTAAATATATGAAATGGATGAATGAGGAAAATCAGACGAAACCCTCACCGCCCACATAGAAAAATAACAAGGAGCAAAATGAAGCCAGCCAAGATCGCAGATTATGGAATAACTGAAGAGTTTGGTTATTTGCCATCTTATGAACCTGCCCAATCACTTTCTGCTGGCAATGAGGAGTGGGATCAGTTTGGTAAGGATCTTCCTAAGTTATTAATGAGCACAAACTTTAGAGCAAAGGTTAAAGCACTACCTAAATTTAATATTGACAAGTTAAAAGGTGATGCTGAGATTCAAAGAGCGATGCTGGTTTTAAGTTATATCGGACAGTCATATCAATGGAGTGAGAACACCCCAGCCACTGTAATGCCAGCAAACTTAGCTCTTCCTTGGTATGAGGTTGGTAAGTTAGTAGGACGGCCACCGATTCTTTCTTATCAAAGTTATGCCTCAGATAATTGGCGCCGCTTTGATAAATCTGGCCCAATTGAGTGCGGCAATATTGGCTTGGCCCAATGTTTCTTAGGCGGGCAAGATGAAGAGTGGTTTATTTTAATTCACATCGATATTGAGAAAAAAGCTGGTAAATCACTTAAAGCAATTGAAGATGCACAGGCTGCTGTAGCTTCAAATGATGCTGATCAGTTAGAGGCATCACTTACAAAACTACGTGATGCATTAGCTTCGATGTATCAAGTATTGGGCAGAATGCCAGAAAGATGTGATCCATATATTTACTTCCACCGAGTTCGTCCATATATCTTCGGTTGGCGCAATAACCCATCATTGCCAGATGGTGTGGTCTATGAAGGAGTGGATGAGTACAAAGGAGTAGGGCAAAAGTTTAGGGGAGAGACCGGAGCGCAGAGTGCGATTATTCCAGCGATGGATGGTGTCCTTGGAATTGAACATGAGCGAGATGAATTACGTGAGTATTTAATGGAGATGAGAACTTATATGCCACCAAAGCATGTGGCATTTATCCAAGCGGTAGAAGCTGGTCCATCTGTTCGCAACTTTGTCACAACTACTAAGCGCACATCTTTAACCTCAGTATTTAATGAGTGTGTTGAGTTAGTAGCTAGTTTTAGAGCAATGCATCTTGAGTATGCCGGCACATATATTCACGCTCAAGCACAAGCAACACCTGGTAATCCATCTGCAGTAGGAACTGGTGGCACACCATTTATGACCTACCTGCGCAAGCACAGAGATGAGACAAAGAAGCAAACCATCTCTTAAATCACCAAGCAGGTACGCTTTGTTAATGCTCACTAGGTTTGCCAAAATCTTTTCTGCCAGCTCATCCCTTACTAAATTAAATGATATTTCAAAGGGTGAGCGGGTTGTAAAAAGTAAAACCCTTCAGTTCTACTCCGCTAATCGAAATATTGGTAATTATCTACCGGTGCTAGCAATTCATCAGATGTTAGATCAAGAGTTAGATACCTGGAATATCCATAAATCCCCAGTTGATTGGGAGTTTGTTCATAAAAACTATGATCAGGTAATTGTTGGTGGCGCAGGGTTATTGCACTCAGTCTTTGAAAAGTTTTGGGTTGATCTAGATAAGAACTGCAAGTTGCCAATCATTATCTGGGGAATTGGGGTGTGCCTACCTGATAATGATTCAGTTAAAGGTGTGCCAAAGGCAGTTGTGCAATCAGTATTTAATAGAACAACTTTTGCAAATGTAAGGGATGAGTTAACTCGGGATTTTTACGATCTAAAATCTGAGATCTCCATAACCGCCTGTCCCACCTTGGTCTATGTGGCCAATAAATTTAAGGTGGCACCAAAGAGTGATGTTGGAAAGAGGATCTTGCATAGCTCACATGTGGATTTAGAGCCAACTGGTGCAGCTGGTGAGATAGAGAGAGTAATCAAAGAGTCAGGTTTTGATTACAACTTTACGGATAATATCGAGAGCACAAAAAATCCATTGAAGAAGAACTTAAAGATGTATCAAGATTGCGATTATGTAGTTACCACCCGATTACATGGCGCCATCATCGCCTACGCCTTTAATCGACCATATATTGCAATCTCATTTGATCCAAAAATTGCAGCCTTTAATAAGTTATATCGCGGCGGGATATGTATTACTGAGCTCTCGCAATTACCAACGGCAATAAGAAGTGATCAATTTAAGGTATCTAGGGATTACAAAGCCGAGCTTGCAAAGATTAAGCAGTTTGGTGCGCAGATTAAGGCTGCAATCACCAGGTAGAAAGGGTGGGCAAAGATCAGTAAACTCATCCTTTGTAATACAACTAAAAAAGTAAAGATTTAAACAATTAAAACAGGGGGTGCATTGTGCAGGCATCTACCGAGCAGCAAGGCCTAATTTTAGAACTTCAGCTCCTAGATAATGAAATTATGCAGGCAAATACCAAACTTAAATCCTTACCTGAAATAGAACAATTACTTCATATTGAAAAAAGAGTTACCGCCGCCAATGATGAGCTATCAGTAGTAAAAACGGAATCTGATCAAATTGCACTTGAGCTTCGCCGTGGTGAGGTTGATGTTGAAACTGTTACAGATCGTATTAAAAAAGATGAGGCCAGATTATCCTCCGGCAATGCCACCCCAAAGGAGTTAGAGCAACTCCAACATGAGGTGGAAACCTTAAAAAAGCGCCAAGAGTCATTGGAGGAGATTGAGCTAGAGATCATGATTAGAAATGACGCAGTTATTGCTCGTACTAATACTTTAAGTACTGATCTAGCCTCTCTTCAAACCTTAAAGGATGAGATTTCAGGCCGATTACAAAGTGCAACCGATGAAATAAATAAGGTAATTGCAGATAAAAATACAGCACGTAATGCAGTTGCTGGCAAAATTGAAAAAGCATTGTTAGATCTTTATGAAAAGATTAGAGGAAATGGTGGTGGAGTTGGCGCTGCAGCCTTAGTTGGTAATAAATGCAACGGCTGTAATCTGGCAATTAACGCAGTTGAGATGGATCGAATTAAATCCTTAGCCAAAGATGAATTACTTAGATGTGAAGAGTGCCGGCGGATATTGGTAAGAATTTAAATGCCAAGACATTTTATAATTACCGCAGATGGTGGCAGTAGAGGAAATCCAGGCAAAGCAGCCTATGGCGCAGTGGTTTATGAAAATGATCAAATCCTTAAAGAGGTTGGTGCATCAATTGGAATTGCTTCAAATAATGTGGCTGAGTATGAAGGTTTAATTGCAGGACTTAAGGCGGCTAATGAGATTGATCCAGCAGCCACAATATTGGTGAAGATGGATTCAAAGTTAGTTGTTGAGCAGATGAGTGGAAGATGGAAGGTAAAGCATCCAAATATGCAAAAGCTGGCAAAACAAGCCTTTGCTACCCATGATCCAAAACTTGTCTCATATCAGTGGATTCCCCGCGAGGAGAACTCACATGCAGATTCAATACTTAATGATGTATTAGATAGCGGAATGTAAGCATTTCCTTCTTAAAAATATCTTCGGTATCATTAGCACTGAAGAGTCGTCTGGATCATCGCGTTATGAAAATACCGAGGAAAGTCCGGACTCCAAAGAGTGAGGTGATGGCTAACGGCCATCCAGGGAAACCTGCGGGATTAGTGCCACAGAAAATAAACCGCCATTAGCAATAATGGTAAGGATGAAACGGTGGTGTAAGAGACCACCAGCATTTACGGCAACGTATATGGCTAGGTAAACCCCACCTGGAGCAAGACCAGATTGTTGGCATTTGAGAGCTACTCGCTCGAGTCAACGGGTAGGTTGCTTGAATCTGTAAGCAATTACAGATCTAGATGGATGATGATCTCTCGCAAGAGAACAGGATCCGGCTTATAGGGCGACTCTTCTTCCAATTAGGTGGGCGTAGGTTAAAACTGCGCTCACCTTTCTGCATATTCGTTGTACAAGTTGTTACATAACCTGTCGCAGATTTAGATGTTTTTATGGGGAATCGATGGGCAGATATGGGCAGATTTTGACTACAAACCACTTCTTGGTGTTTAGTATTGTCGATGATAACTCCTTGAAAGGTACAAAAGCACATGCTTATTTACAGTTCAATCGTTGAGAAATTGGTACGTAAAACATTTCTTGCCGTCCAAAATCACAATTATGAAGAAGTGTTAAAGGGTGTGTCCTCTACCAACCTCACCCATCGTTTTGCAGGTCCTAACTCACTGGGTGGCATCCGACATGACAAAGAAGCTATGAGTCGATGGTTCAAGCGAGTAGGGACTGTGCTGCCAAATCTTAAGTTTGAGGTTACAAGTGTTTTAGTTCAAGGAGGGCCATGGAACACAACAGTTATTGCCCGATGGGTAGCAACCTGCAATCTTGAAAATGGAGAACCTTACGTAAATCCTGGAATCCATGTAATCAAACTGCGCTGGGGCAAGGCATATGACTTCGATGTTTATGAAGATACTTTTGCGGTTACAGCAGGGCTAGAGAAACAAGCAAAGTCGGGTATTGCAGAAGCTAGTGCTCCCCAAATTGTGAGCTAATCTGAACTTTTCCGGCTTATAGGCCGACTCTTTACTACAATTAATTAATGAAATTCATTATCAACGTAATAGATGATCAATCAAACTCTGGCAGCCCAGCTGAAATGGCTGAGATAAATAAGTTTAATGATCAACTGCGAGTCAATGGTCAATTTATCTTTGCTGGCGGCCTTGCTGCTCCAGAGAGTGCTGATGTAATCGATAATCGAAATGATGCGAATTTGTCCACTGGGAAACCACTATTTGCTAACAAAGAGAACTTCTCTGGTTTTTGGTTGATCCAGGCAGAAAGTATTGAAGTGGCGAGAAAGTTAGCATTTGCTGGATCTAAGGCTTGTAATCGTAAGGTTGAGCTTAGGCCGCTTCTTGGTTAATGTAGACAAAGCCCTTACTATCTTGTAATGGTTAGAGTAAAAACATTTGCACCACTCATATTTGTTTTACTCTGGAGCACAGGGTTTATCGGCGCTAAGTACATACTTCCATATGCGCAGCCCTTTGTTTTCTTAACTATTAGATACTTCTTCGCCACTCTTGTTTTGGTTTTAATTGCAAAAGCACTAAGAGAGCCGCTTCGTATTAGTAAGGCGGCAATAAAGCAATCAATGATTGTGGCGCTTTTCTTGCATGTTATTTATATCGGTGGGGTTTTCTATGCAATATTTATTGATATTCCAGCGGGAATTACTGCAGTAATTGTTAGCTTGCAACCAATTTTAGTTTCAGCACTCGCTATTCCGTTACTGGGGGAGAAGCTTTCATACCGCCAGGTATTTGGGTTAGCACTTGGTTTTATTGGTGTGCTCTTTTTGCTCTCACCAAAGTTATTTGAAGGAGATCTCTCCACCGGCTTTTCAACCTTTGGAATTATCTGCTGTGTTCTAGCTCTCCTTGGAACAACTGCTGGTTACTTGCTGCAGAAAAAAGGGGGAGCAGATATTCCATTCTTAGCTGGAACCGCAGTGCAATTCGCTACCTCAACAGTTATTTTTGCAATTACATCTGTAATCTTTGAGCCACTTAAAGTAAATATCACTTTGGAGTTTGTCTTAGCCTTAAGTTGGATTGTGTTAGCTCTTTCAATTGGCTCTATATTTTTACTCTTTTACCTACTAAGGCATGACAGTGCCTCATCTGTTTCCAGCCTTTACTACCTGGTCCCACCCCTTGCTGCGGTGCAGGCCTACTACTTTTTTGATGAACGAATTAAGGGCATTGGTTTAATTGGTATGGCTCTAGCTGCTTTAGGTACTTTAATTGTTACTAAAAATTCAAAAACAGCCGGGCATTAATTACTGATTTAAGAAGATCTTGTATTGCACACGATCTGTAATGGCAACCTTGTCATAGAGTTTTCGAGCAGTTTCATTATCTGGGGCAGTTGTCCAGTAAAGCCGCTTTGATCCTTTAGCAATTGCGATATCTTCAACAGCTTTTATTAGCGCCCTACCAACACCTTTACCCCTCACCTTTGGGTCGGTGTAGAGATCTTCTAAGTAACAAAAATCCTCAACCTCCCAGGTGTCTGGCCGCCAGATGTAGTGTGTAAAACCCACAACCTTGCCATCAAGTTCTGCCACGAGGCCATTAATATTAAAATCTGAATGAATACGCTGCCAGGTCAATTCAAACTGCTCATCTGACAATTTTGATTTGTAAAAAACTATGTACTCTTTAAATAACTCGAGCCACCTTGTTTTATCAGATAATTCAATTGAACGTATATTAATGCTCATGTATAAATTGTATATCTGATTACAGTGGAACAACTGCACTTACAGCAGCCGACCAGCTGAATATGCTTAACTACTCTAATGGAATTAGAGTTTTTTGCGCATAGTGAAATATTGGCGCCATTTTTCTTTTTAATTGGCATGCAACTAAGGAATGAGATCTCCCACCCAAAAGAGATTTTATTGCCAATCTTTGCTGCCTTAGGTGGGATGCTATTTCCAGCGCTAATTTTTATAGGGTTAAATTCTGATCCAGCAATAGCCTCTGGTTGGCCATTAGTTATGCCAACTGATATCGCACTTGTGATGTTGGTAGTCCTTGCCTTAGGCAAACGTGCGTCAGTTGCTTTAAAAACTTTTTTATTAGCCTTAGCTGTTGCTGATGATCTACTTTCAATTATTGTGCTGGGAGTTAAATACACCGGGGCGCTAAAGGCAACTGAGGTTTTGGCAAGTATTGGTGCAGTATTGCTTGGAGTGTTAATTGGTAAAGCACCTCTTGAAAAATACTTTATAAAGTTTGTTAACTTTGCGATTTTGCCGATCTATGTCTTTGCAAATGTTTACCCAACTCTAACGGCTGATCTTGAACTGCAATCTGATCTTGGTAATTCAATTATTATCGCTAGAGTAGTTGGAAAAATTGTTGGCATCACACTCTTTGCATTAATTGGGGTTAAACTCTTTAAGAGTCAGTTGTTGATAGGTAAGTTGGAATTAATTGGTGGATCTGCCCTTGCTGGCATGGGACTTGCAGTATCAATCATGATTGCAAACTTGAGTTATACCGCTGATATTTTGCTTAATCAGGCTAAAGTTGGTTTATTAGTAGCTGCGCTCTTATCTGCAATTATTGGCAGTTTGATTTTGATTATTGGCTCCAGAAGAGTTAGGAATTAGATATGTGTAGCAAAGTTATTTGCCGGCAGTGTAAGAAACCAACCTGGTCTGGATGTGGCGAACATATTGAAGAGGCGTTGGCAGGTATTGCTAAAGCTGATCGTTGCCAAGGCCATGAAGGTCAGGTAAAAAAGTCGGGAATATTTAGCAAGTTATTTAGCAGGTAATTGCGTGGCAATTGAGGTTGTAACTGGCCAGGATCCTTCCCGGCTTAAATCGCTTCGACTTAGTGCATTAAAAGATGCCCCTGAGGCATTTGGAGCAAAGTATGAGGATGAATTATTAATTCAAGACTCTCAGTGGCAAGAGCGGATGGTAAATACCCAATGGTGTTTTGTGGTGGCAGATGGTGTTGATGTTGGATTACTAGCGGTAGATAGGGCTGATAAAGATCGCAATAGTGATTGCTGGTTATCTAGCTGGTGGATTAACGAGAAATTTAGAGGCAAAAATATTGCACAATTAATGTTGGATTGGGTTATTAAATTGTCTAAAGAAAATACTTGGCAGGTGATTGGTTTGGGCGTGTGGCCAGAGAATTTAAGGGCAAGGAGTGCTTATAAGAAGTTAGGATTTGTGGAGGCAGATAAGCCATTGCCATCTAGATCTAAACCAGGTCAGATGTATCTAGGAATGTATAGGCAGGTGAAATAGATTGAGCAAGTTAGAGATTGATCAATATATTTCAGCTCAAAAAGAGCCTGAGAAAACCTTGCTTAAAAATATGCGCAAGATGATTTTAGAGATAGAACCAGAGCTTAAGCAGGGGATCTCTTATGGAATTCCTGCCTTTAAATTAGGAAAAGATGTTGTTTGTGGAATTGCTGCCCGGCGTGCTGGTTGCTCTTTTTATCCATTTAGTGGCTCAGTACTTGCTGCCTTGAATAAAGATTTAGTCATTTATAAGCAAACTAAGAGTGCTTTGCACTTTGATGCACCACTTCCTAAAACTTTGGTGAGAAAACTGATGACGCAGCGAATGGTGCAGATAATGGTCAAAAGAAAAGGTAGGTAAAGTTGTAAGATCTGATCATGGGAAACGTAGCTAAGCCAAAACAAGTAGTTGATATCCCTCAAGCAGAGCTAGATCGGTATGAGAAATTAGATCAAGAGTGGCGCGAATACAACATCGCAGCCCCAGCAAGGCGAGCACTAGTTGATGCCAAGTTATATAAGGTCTCAGACCTGCGAAAGATTTCACTGGCTGAATTAGAAGGCTTACATGGCATGGGTAAATCAGCTGTTGCAAGGCTTAAAGTATTAATGAATGCTAAAAAAATTAAGTTTCGCCCGTGAAGCGTTTTATAAGTTGGTTTATAAGGTTATTTACTGATCGAAGGATTTGGGTTCGCCAAATTACGGTGGCCGCTCTTGCATCTGCTACCGCCTGGGTAATAGGAGATTCCTTAGTTTTTAAAGGCGGCTTAGTAGCAGCAATTGTTTGCGCTTTAAGCATTCGAATCTCACTCTATAAATCAGTAAGAGAAGGATTAGGTCAGATAGTTGGAACTGCAATTGGCGCAGGAGTTGCCCTGTTAACAGTTCACTACTTTAGCTTTGGGGTAATTGCTATTGGCACTACCGTATTTTTATGCTCAGTTGTTGCACGTGGACTTCGCCTCGGTGAGGTGGCATCTGTCAACGTGCCAGTTACGGCATTAATTGTTATTGGTCCTGGTATCTCTGGCTCAACAGCAGAACACAGATTAGTTTCCACGTTAATTGGCGCAGCGGTTGCAATCATTTTTTCCTACTTCTCACATCCAAATACCCCAGCAGGTCGAACTGTTAATCAAATAACAAGGTTGGGTAAAAGAGGGGCAGAGTTAATTAGTGATATGGCAGAGGGAGTGGCCGGTGGCTTCACCCAAAAGCAGGCGGGTGCTTGGTTATCCAGAGCAAGATTATTAGTTGAGGAGATCCCAACTTTAAGAAGCCAAGCCATTGAGGCAAAACGTTATGCCAAATGGTCACCACTTGCCGAAGTTGATGAGGCTGAATCTTTATATATTCAAGGAGTAGCAATTGAACATATGGTGGTTCAAATAAGGGGAATGGCAAGAGCATTATTTGATTCAACCTCTGATCCAAATCGAAAAGATACTGTTGATCGCCAGATTGCTTACGCACTCTCTGCTACCTCAACTGCAATTACTGAAAAGCTAGAGTTACTGCAATCCTCAAATCGAGAGCGAATCATTGACAATATCGCCAGAGATCTACGGCAAGCAGCTGATAATTTAACTGAGGAGTTAATTGCAATGGCAGATAAGCTGCCTCGTAGCCAATTTGTTAGGTGCATTGCAATCGTCTCGCAGATGAAAATCATCGCTAACTCTTTAGATGAGAGCTCACCCGCCTTGCACTCAGTTATAACACCAGGGGAGCCAACTAGCGCCAAGGTAATTGGTCTATCCCCAGTTAAGCAGACAAGCAGGTTGTATCGAGGACTTCTTATGGCCCTTCGCACCTTCTTGCGCCGCTAGTAGGATAAACAGATGAGTAATTCTGAGATTGAAAAGTTAGCTGCTGAGTATGAAGCAGCAACAAATGTATTTCTTGAAGCCTTTAAAAAGGTAAACCTGGCTGATTTAGATAAGCCTAAAAAAGATGGCTGGAACGCCAGGCAGGTAATTCATCATTTAGCAGATTCTGAATCCCAATCTTGCGCTCGATTAAAAAGATTAGTTGCAGAACCTGGCACAACAATCCAAGGTTATGATGAAAATATCTGGGCACAAAACACCACCTTGGGTTACACCGTGCTACCAATTGAAAACTCTTTAGCTTTCTATAAAGCATCTAGGGCAGCAAGTCTTGAGATCATTAAAAGATTAGAGGTTGCTCAACTATCAAATGCTGGAGTCCATACTGAATCTGGTGCTTATGATCTTAAAAAGTGGTTTTCATCCTATATAAACCACCCAAGGGATCACGCAAATCAGTTGTTAGCCGATTAATTCAGCCTTAGAGTATTTTCGCTGTGGGTGTTTGCAGATCTCATCATTCAGTTTTTCAGCACAAGTGACACACAATAAATTCAGAGAGTTACATGGCGGCTTTGGGCAATCATAAAAACGATTTGCGGGTGCAGCACACTTTTCACAGTTAGCTATTGATTTTGTCTTCTCACTAAACTCGATCGACATCCTATTATCAAAGGTATAAAGAGCGCCCTCCCATAGGCCATCATCACCAATCTCTTTACCGTAGGTAACTATGCCACCATCAATTTGATAAACCTCTTTAAATCCACGTGTCTTCATCACTGATGATAAAACCTCACATCTAATACCACCGGTGCAGTAAGTAACAATTGGCTTATCCTTTAGATGGTCATACTTGCCACTTTCAATCTCTTGTACAAAATCTCTACTGGTTTCAACCTGTGGAACCACTGCATTTTTAAACCGGCCAACCTTTGCCTCATATGCGTTTCGGCCATCAAAGAAAACCACATCATCACCATGTTTTGCTACCAGCTCATCAACCTGGGCAGGCTTTAAATGTTTTCCACCACCAACTACTCCATTTTTATCAACTTTAATCTCATTTGGATAGCCAAATGCCACCAACTCAGCTCGCACCTTCACACTTAACTTTGGAAAATCATTGCCAGTGCCTTGCGACCATTTAAACTTCATTTTGGCAAAGCCTTCATATGATCTTGTTTGGCGAATATATTTTTTTAGGTCATTCATCTCACCACCCAAAGTGCCATTGATGCCATGGGGGGAGATAATTATTCGTCCCTTTAAATTTAATGTTTGGCAAAGATTTTTTTGCCAAATCTTTATTGCAGCCGGATCAGATAATGGCGTGAAGATGTAGTAAAGAATTACCTTGGGAAGATCCATAACTTGATTTTAACCGCCCTATGAAGGAGTGAGAATTTTGCGCTCAAATTGAGGATTTGACCCAACGAGTCAGATTAAATCCCCCCGCTATTCACCCTAAGCCAGGGGTGAGGCCACTATCAAAATTCCGGCATTTGCCTCACCCTTACGCCATGTCTACTCAAGCTAATTCATCACCCTCAGTCAGAGGTTCAACTACCGCCGCCCTGGAAGCGGCTATTGAAAGAGGTGATGTTGATTTTATATATCAAATGTTTGCAAACACGGCGAGAGAGTTGGCTCAAACTGGACAAGGAAAACAATTAATAAATTTGTCTAAATATGCAGGCGATCAATCCATTGATGGAATGGCACTACAGAAAGCGTTTTCCTTGATGGGATATTTGGTGGAATTAGATTTTGTAGTGGCTCAAGCACTAGCGATGGAGCTTGAGATTGAAAAGTCTAAAACAAAAATAGGTGATTTCTTAGAAAAACTAATTGCATACACTCGTGCCTTTATTTATTTTGCAAGTGGAGATTTGGCCAATGCTCGAGCACAAATTGACATCGCGCTAAATTCACAAGTAATCACAAATGACTTGGGTGGTATGGATAAGCCAATTTTAATCAGAATGAGATCAGTAATTGACCACCTGTATTCAGATCTACCAGCTATGCAACAGGCACAAAATCAAGTAGAGAATTTGATGACTGAGTTTGGTGGAACCAATATCTCATATCACTTAATAGCGATCAAAACATTAATCTACTATGAAGAAGGTAATTTTATAAAGGCAAATGAATATGCAAAAATGGGAGTCGCATCTGCTGAGGCAAATGGTTTCATAGGGGTTTCGGTACCTTTAGATTGCAAGTACATATTGGCTAGAACCTTATTCGAATTCTCTAAGTTAGATCAAGCTTTAATTGAGCTAGCTGAGTTGAAAATCGAGGCTAAGCGCTCTAAATCAACTCTCTTTTTTGTCCTTGCAGAAACTTTTGCAATCCGAATTTTGACAGCTCAATTTAAGCATTCTGAAGCATTGGAAAGATTAAAAAATCTTCATAACGAGGTTGATGTAGTTTCAAAGAACAACGACTTAGCTTGGTTAATTGATGTTACCGAGCTATACATTAGATTTATTTTAGGCGACTTTACCAGAGCAAATCTTTTAGTTGCTCGCTGTCCTGACTTACCTTATGTCAGACATGTTAAAGCATCAATTGCGGAAAGTTCAGGCAGTAAGAGTCCTACTAGAGCGGAAGTTATTAAATTTCCAGAACAAACTTATAAAGAGCAGATATATAAATATTTGTTTTTATCTGAATTTAAGGCTGAGTTGGATGAAAATCCCAAATATTGGGTTAAGAAAGCATTAAAAATTGGAGAAATTACAGGTAGTCGTGAGTTCTTTATTAGACAAAACAGCTATCACATAAATTTAATTATTGAGATTGCTAAAGAGCAACCCTCAATTTATTTGGAGGAACTTGCTCGAGATTGTATTAACCGATTAAAAGAACGAAGTGAATCTAGCAAAGCTATTAGTGAGGGCCTGACCTCTCGCGAAATAGATGTTCTTAAACATCTGGCTACTGGTAAATCTATAGATGCGATTGGCAAGTCATTGCACATATCAAAAAACACCATGAAAACACACCTTAAAAACATTTATCGCAAATTAGAGGTTGCTGGACGAGCAGAAGCGGTCGATAAGGGTCAAAAACTTTTACTAATTTAATGTTTAAAAATTGGCCGAAGCGGTAATCCCGCTGCAATATATGCTGCATCAATTAATTGTGCTTGCAATAGTGCATCTTTTGCATCAGTCTTAATTGGTTTGCCTAAATCGACCGCATCGGCAAAGGCGAGTAATTGATAGGTGTAGGTAGAAATAGATGGCAGGTGCTCAACACGTTTTTGACCAGCAAGATCAACAATCACTCTTGGATCCCAACCAGAAACCACAAAGTTAGGAAGGTGAACGCTTCCCTTAGAGCCGGTAACAGTTAAAGGTGCCTCCATAACTGGTGCTTCAAAATCACCCTTTGCTAAGCAGGCAACTCCATTTGGATACTTAAGTTGCATATATAACTTGGTATCAATTTTTCCATCAGCAGCATTTGCCTCTGCTTTAACAATTGTTGGCTCACCATCTGCAATAGCCTGACTAATCATGCGCTGGCTATGAAGTGCGTAGCAGCCAACATCCATCATTGAGCCACCAGCTAGATCAAATTGCAACCTTAAATCACTCTCATCAGGGCGTGGAATTAGAAGTGAGGATTCAACCTTTATAACCTCACCAATCTCACCTGATTTAACTATCGCAAGTAATCTTTGAAAAACTGGGTGATAGTAGTAATGAAACCCCTCCATAAATACCTTGCCAGATTTACTTACAGCTGCTGCAACCTCTTTCGCCTCAGCAGCATTAGAAGCAGAAGGCTTCTCACTTAAAACATGTTTACCAGCTGCTAATGCCTTGATATTCCAAGGTCCGTGGCCACCGTTGTGCAGGGCGTTATAGATGACATCAACATTTGGATCATCAAGCACCTCTTGGTAAGAACCATAAGCTTTTTCAATCTGATACTGCTTGGCAAACTCAGAAGCGCGTGCTTTATCTCTGGCGCCAACTGCAACTAAAAGATGTCCTGTTGCTTGGGCTGGAAAAATAATGGCACTCGGTGCAATTCGGGCTGCGCCTAATATTCCAATACGAAGAGGCTTGCGAGCGTCATTCATATCTTTAATCTACCCTCAAATTACTTTCCGTAGTACCTGGCCATAAATTGAGCCTTAAAATCAAAAAATGTGCCATCTTCAATGCTTAAGCGCATTTGATCTACTAAGCCAACAATAAAGTGCTGGTTATGAATTGTGGCCAAGGTGGCTGCCACCATCTCTTTGGCTCTAAATAAATGGCAAATATATGCTCGGGTGTAATTGCGGCAGGTGTAGCAAGTGCAATCTTTTTCAATGGGAAATAACTCATTTTTATGCGGGGCATTTGAGATATTTAGGCGACCATCTTTGGTAAAGACTGAACTTGTTCGAGCTTGCCTTGAAGGGGCCACACAATCAAAGGTATCTGCGCCATTTTCAACCCCAACAAATAAATCATCTGGCTCACCAATTCCCAAAAAGTGCCTTGGCTTATCTTGCGGCAACTCCTCATTAACCCACTTCAAAATATCACCCAGTGTTTGTTTATCTAGCGCCCCACCAATACCAAAGCCATCAAAGGAAACTCCATCAACATTCATCATTGCTAAATCTTTAGCAGCCTTGCGCCGCAGATCCTCATATTGCGCACCTTGCAGCACACCAAAGAGTGCTTGGTAGGGCTTGCCTGCTCGCTTTTTAGTTAGGCCATCATGTTCTTTCAAACATCTAATTGCCCAAAGCCGGGTTCGCTCTAATGCTTTTTCTTGATAACTCCTGGTGTTATGCAAAGTGGTGCACTCATCAAAGGCAAAGATAATATCTGCGCCAATTTGATGTTGCACCTGCATGGAAACCTCTGGGGTAAAGCGGTGCAGTGAGCCATCTAAATGTGATTTAAATGTGACACCATCATCATCAACATGAGCTAAGCGTTCCTTATCATCAGCAATTACATCATCTGCTTGAAAGGTGTTTTCATCCATGGCAATAACTTTTTTAAAGCCAACACCTAGGGATAAAACTTGAAAGCCACCAGAGTCGGTAAAGCTTGGACCTTTCCAATTCATAAATTTTGCTAAGCCACCTGCTTGATCAACAACTTCCGGCCCTGGTTGTAGGTAAAGGTGGTATGCATTTGCCAGAACTGCTTGCGCGCCAAGATCAGATAAGGATTCAGGCAGTACTGATTTTAAGGTTGCTTTAGTACCAACTGGAATAAAAGCTGGAGTTTTAATCTGCCCATGCGGGGTTGAAATAAGACCACTTCGACCTAAGGCACCCTTTAAAGATTTTTCAACCTTAAAGGAGAAGGACATATTTAACCGGCAATTACTACAACTAAGTTGAAAAAAACTTAGTTAAGCCAGTTTGCCAGTAACCTCAATAATTGCCACGCCCTCATTGGAAAGTACTAGGGAGAGATCCTCACCAGCTTTTCCTTCACAAGATAGACCCCAGTTAAATGAGATTGATTTTCCAACCGCTAATGGATCTTGGGGAGCACCCTCCATGCCATTATCACCATCAAATATATCTACGCACAAACCAGTGGCACTCTTACCAATGATGATCAGAGTAGTTAGATCTATTGCAGCAGTAGATCCATTTGTTATATCAACCTTAAATTGTTGATAGCGCTGACCAGGAAGTTGCCCGGCTGCAAACTTTCCAGGACGAAATGCAGATGGTTCAGATAATGTAAATGAAACCCCAGATGGGATTTTTACGGCAGTGTTAAAACCACCAGTTGCCTGCACCTCTTGCTCAGGCGGTGCTACTAACTCCTGGTTTGATTCAGTTGAAGCACTATCACTTCCCCCACCGCAGGCTGTTAAAAGCAACCCAGCTGCTACGGCTAAAACTGCTAATTTAAACTTTGAGTTGCTCTCCATTTTTACCTGACTCCATATCTTTATCTATCTAATACACGGCCTCTAGGGGCAAATACTACTAAATTCTGATCAAGTTTAGCCCCTTAAATTACGGGCCCTTTTGATCACTCTTTTAAGATTCACCCCTCATAGGCTACCTTTACGACTTGATCAAATTTAGAAAATAGGAAGGGGCGTTTGAGTGGTCTCCAAGTTAAAGAGTGCTAATGCCAGCGCTGCTGGGCAGATAACTAGCCGTAGCCCACGTCAGATTGCTTGGCGTCGCTTTCGTCGAAATAAAGTTGGCATGGTTTCTGCTGGCATATCGATTGTGGTTTTAATGCTCTCACTCTTTGCGCCAGTGGTTTGTAAAATTCTTGGAATAAATCCAGATGAATTAAATCTTGATTTAATTGACAGCTCTGGCATTCCAACATTGCCAAATGGGGGTATCAGTTGGGAGCATCCATTAGGTCTTACTCCAGGAATTGGCCGAGACTTATTAGCCAATCTGCTCTATGGATCTCGAATCTCATTTTTGGTGGCTTTTCTTACCACCGGGCTAGCAATTTTTATTGGATTAATCGTAGGAATCGTTGGTGGATACTTCCGCGGCCGAATAGATGATTACCTAGGACGATTTACCGACTTTTTGCTCGCCTTTCCAGCCTTTTTTATGATCGTCGCACTCTCCGAGCCGATGGTGGCAAGAATTCAAGAAACAGGTATCGCACAAGGAAATGGCGCACGTGTTATCTTTTTAATTTTCTTTCTTTCATTTTTTGGTTGGCCAGGATTTTCTAGGTTGGTAAGGTCACAAGTGCTTTCACTGCGTGAACGTGACTTTGTTACCGCCGCTCAAGCAATGGGTGCTTCTAGAAAGCGAATTATTTTTAAGGAGTTAATGCCAAATCTTTGGGCGCCAGTAATTGTGGTGGTCTCTTTATCTCTTCCAGGCTATCTGGCAGCTGAGGCAGTTTTTTCATTCTTAGGAATTGGGATTCAACCACCTGCTACTACCTGGGGAATTTTGTTAGATAACGCCAGACGATTTGTTACGGTGTATCCAAACTTCTTCCTAATCACTGCTGGCTCATTAGTCTTGGTAGTACTTGCCTTTAACCTGGTGGGGGATGCACTGCGTGATGCGTTAGACCCAAGATCTGAACGCTAACAAATTTGTTATAACCGCTCCTAAATAGCCACATATTCACACTCAATCTCACCCTGGCTTGATGATGGGGGCTCTCTTTGGCTACCCAAAACTGCTGGGAGGTGGCAAACTGCCTCACCGGGCAAAAGCCCACAAATCCCCTAGGAGGATTTAATGCGTAAAAATGCAATTAGCACTCGCGTGCTAGCAGCATTATCTGCAGGTGCACTCGTCAGCACAGTAATTACTGTTGGCGCAACATCTACAGCAAATGCAGCAACACCAAAGGCAGGCGGAACGCTTTATTTTCTAGAGCACACTCCTCGCCTTGATCACTATGACCCGTCCAGAATTTATACTGGCCGTGATCTAGCGTTCATGAACTCATTCCACACTCGCACATTGGTTGCTTACAATCCAGTTCCAGGTGAGAAGGGAACAACTCTTGTTCCAGATCTTGCTACCAACACTGGAGTCCCAAGCAATGAGGCAAAGACTTGGAAGTTTACTCTTCGCCCAGGCGGAACATTTGAAGATGGCAAAGCAATTACTTGTGAAGATGTTAAGTATGGTTCTTCCCGAGTATTTGCTACAGATGTAATCTCTGACGGACCTCAATACCTAGTTTCATGGCTAGATATCCCAAAGAACGCAGATGGAACTTCAATCTATACCGGTCCTTATAAGAACACACCAGCTGGTGTGGCTGCGTTTAACAAGGCAGTAACTTGTAAGGGAAGCACCATCACCTTTAATTTAAATAAGTCAATCGCTGACTTTAACTATCTTGCAACTTATGGAGTTATTTCTCCAGTTCAGAAGAAGTTAGACACTGGCGATAAGTATGACCTTAATCCACAGGCAACTGGCCCATACAAGATTGTTGAAAATAGCGCCACTCAACTTCGTTTGGTCCGAAATACCAAGTGGAAGAAGTCATCTGACTCCGTTCGCACACCATATCCAGATGAGGTAATTATCCAATTCGGTTTGGATGAGGAAGTAATCGATCAGATTATGTTGGAAGATACAATTCCAAACGCTGTTAACTTTGGTGGACCACTTCCAACCAACCGCGATAAGTTCTTCAAGGATGCAAAATTTGCAGACCGTCGTATGAATAACTCTGACCCTTATGCTCGCTACTTGGCATTTAACCTTGTCAAGATGCCTTGCATGGAGATCCGTCAGGCTATGTACTACGCACGTGATGCTAAGGCGCTACTTGATTACGCAGGCGGTCCTGATTATGCAGGTTCATATGCAACCGGTGTAATTAGCCCACTTCTGGCAACAGATTTTGCGCCAACTAAGGTTGTCGGACCATCTGATTACAAGAACACTGCTGATGTTTTAGATCCAACTACTGGATTTAAACCATCTGGTAACGTGGCTAAGGCTCAAGCTTTAATGGATACAGCAAAGACTAAGTGTCCTGCTGATTACAAGAAGGCTACTGAGGACGGAATTGTTATTGACGGTCGTCCATCTGCAAGTGATAACGACACAATTCCAATCAACGTGGCAGCATTTGCACGAGTCGGAATTAAGATCAGTTATAACTTGATCAAGAGTGGTTACTACCCAACTGTTATGGATGCTACAAAACAGAGTGATCTATCAACCTCTGGCTGGGGAGCTGACTGGGCAAATGCCTCAACAGTTATTCCAGAGCTATTCACAACAGCGGGTGGATTTAACCTAAGCCAAAACTCAAAGGATCCTGCATACAAGGCTTTTGAGGACAAGGTAAATCTTGCGATGAAGACAACTGATCGTAAGAAGCAAGCTGCACTTTGGAAGGAATTAGACAAAGAAGCGATGAAGAACTTCTGGGTTCTACCAACATTGTTTGGTAAGGCTCAAGAAATTTGGGGCTCAAAGGTCCAAAACGTCTTCTTCTGGGTTCCACAGGGCAACTTGGCCTACGGAAAGTTATGGATTAATCAATAATCCACTGACAGTATAGATAAATAGGACCCGCGTCACTGCGGGTCCTATTTACTTACTCTAGGCTTAAAAAATTAGTATTAAGGGGTAGCGAATTGCCAAGATTTATATTACGCCGTGCTTACTTTGCAACTTTAACAATTTTATTAGTATCAATAGTTGTATACGGCGTATTTTCGATTTTGCCATTTGATCCAGCAGCCCTTACCTGTGGTCAAAAGTGCACACCAGCAATCGTTGAGGCAAATCGAGTCAAACTAGGCTTTGATAAACCGCTTTGGCAGCAGTACTGGTTATTTTTATCTGGGATATTTTTAGGTAGAACATATGGGGCAGGATCTGCTGAGTTCACTTGTCCAGCTCCAAGCTTTGGTTATTCATTTAATGAGAATATGTGTGTGACAGATATGTTGGCAGAGGCATTACCTGTGACTATCAATCTCGCTATTGGGGCATTTGTAATTTGGATAACTGTCGGAGTGGGATTAGGACTTCTGGCAGCTAAATTTCGAGGGCGTTACCCAGACACCATAAGTTCAGTATTTGTCTTGCTAGGAACATCTCTACCAACATTTGTAACTGGATTATTTTTTCTAATTTATGTGACTATAAAGTGGAAAATAGTCCCGTTAAGTTTGGAAGGGTTTGTACCAATTACTGAAAGTCCAGTGAAGTACTTCCAATACTTCATCTTGCCTTGGCTGACTTTGGCAATTTTATATGCCGCCTTTTACACCAGATTCACAAGAGCAACAGTGCTTGAAACTTTAGGTGAGGATTACATTAGAACTGCTCGAGCTAAGGGATTAAGTGAGCGTGTGGTACTCCTTAAACACACTATGCGTGCCGCCCTTGCGCCAATTACCACCAGCGCCGGCCTAGATATTGCTGGCTTAATCGGGGGAGCCATTATCACTGAGTCAATATTTAATTTAGCTGGTCTTGGCCGCATGACTTTGCAGGCTGTATATGAGTTTGATCTATCAGTGGTTGTTGCGACCACGATTTTGGCAGCAGGAGTTGTAATTACCATGAATTTAATTGTAGATATTGCTTATGGATATTTAGATCCAAGGGTGAGAATGAAGTGAAAAATTTACTTGAGATCAAAGATTTAAAGGTTACTTTCCCTACCGATGATGGTTTTGTCCAGGCGGCAGATGGAGTTTCAATCTCAGTTGCCCCAGGTGAGACGGTAGCAATTGTTGGTGAATCTGGCTCTGGTAAAACTGTTACATCTTTATCGGTAATTGGTCTGCACAACCGAAAAGTAACTCAGATCACCGGCTCGATTTTAGTCAAGGATAAGGATGAAAGTTTAGATATTGTTTCAGCCCCACTAGATAAAATTCGAAGCTATCGTGGTCGGGTAGTTTCAATGATCTTTCAAGATCCTATGTCTTCACTTCACCCTTACTACAAGATTGGCTCACAATTAGCGGAGGCATATTTAGTTCATCACCCTGGTAAAAAAGAGGAGGCAAACAAAAAAGCACTTGAAATGCTTTCTTTAGTTGGAATTCCTGAGCCACAAGTAAGGGCTAAGGAGTATCCACATCAGTTCTCTGGCGGTATGCGCCAGCGGGTAATGATTGCAATGGCGCTGATGAATGATCCAGCAGTATTAATCGCTGATGAACCCACTACCGCACTTGATGTAACGGTGCAGGCCCAGATCTTGCAATTACTAAAAGATCTACAAAAGAATCTTAATATGGGAATTTTATTAATCACCCATGATCTTGGTGTAGTAGCACAGGTGGCAGATCGAGTACATGTTATGTATGCCGGAAGAATTGTGGAGCAAGGAAATGTGGATGATATTTTCTACTCACCACACGCTCCATATACCTTGGGATTATTAAAATCAGTACCTCGCATTGGCAGTAGAGGCTCAGAGAGATTAAAGGCAATCCCAGGTCAGCCGCCATCACTGATTAATTTACCAATTGGCTGCGCCTTTGCCCCAAGATGTGAGTACATATCTCTAGCTGGTGAAAATAGCTGTGAAAATCTTCGACCCCAACTTCTTGGAAACTCTGACTCTCATAAATCAAGGTGTCATGTGCCGGAGGAGAAACGGAATAAATTATTTACCGCTGAGATAAAGGGGGCTCGCACCTAATGAGTTCTCCATTACTTAGTGTTAGAAATTTACAGAAATACTTTCCAACCTCTAGAAATGTTGGCTTTAGAAAAGAAAAGCTGCAGGTAAAAGCTGTTGATGGCATCTCTTTTGATTTAATGAAGGGGGAAACGCTTGGGTTAGTTGGTGAATCCGGGTGTGGCAAAACGACAGCTGGTAGAACTATTCTAAAGTTAATTGAACCAACCGCTGGTGAGATAGTTTTTGAAGGTCAAGATATAACCAAACTTCGTCCAGGCTTAATGACTCCTCTGCGAGCACAGATGCAGATTATTTTTCAAGATCCATTCTCCGCCCTTAATCCACGTCAGACTGTTGGAAAAATAATCGCTGCCCCATTTGAGATTCAAAAAGTGACACCGGAAGGTGGAGTTAAAAAAGAGGTTGCAGCCCTAATGGAGCGGGTGGGCCTAAACCCTGAGCATTACAACCGATATCCGCATGAGTTCTCAGGTGGGCAACGTCAGCGAATTGGAATTGCCAGAGCTATTGCTTTAAAACCAAAACTAATTGTGGCTGATGAGCCAGTATCTGCCCTTGATGTCTCCATTCAAGCCCAGGTAATTAACCTAATTGATGATCTGCAAAAGGCCGATGGCATCTCAATCGTCTTTATTGCCCATGATCTATCTGTGGTTCAACATATCTCTGATCGAGTAGCGGTTATGTACTTGGGCAAGATTATGGAGCTAGCTAAGACTGAGGATTTATTCACCGCCCCACACCATCCGTACACCACGGCGTTGTTATCAGCTGTTCCCCAACCAGATCCACGTGGTGAGCGAAATCGGGAGCGAATAATCCTTAAAGGAGATCTGCCTTCACCAATTAATCCACCTGCTGGCTGTGTATTTAATACTAGGTGTTGGAAAGTACAAGAGGTATGCCGCAGCAAGACCCCTGAGTTATTAACTGTTGGAAAATCCCAGGTTGCCTGTCACTTCCCGGAGTAATTACCAGATCCTTACCCGCTCATCAGCTGGCATAAAGTGTTTGTCATTGTTAGCAACTGAAAAGGCCTCATAAAACTCATCTAAATTTGTCACAATCTGGTTGCATCTAAACTCATCTGGAGAGTGGGGATCAGTTGCAACCCGCCGCTTAACCTCTTCACTTCGATACTTACCCCGCCATGATTGCGCCCAACCCATGAAAAATCGCTGCGTACCGGTGTAGCCATCAATTACTGGTGGTTGCTTTCCTGCCAAGGCGATTAAGTAAGCCTTGTAAGCAATTGTTAGGCCACCAAGATCGCCAATATTCTCACCCACAGTAAGTGCGCCATTGACCTTCACCTCTGGTGCATCGGTTGGTGATAGTTGGTTGTATTGATCAATTAATTTATTGGTCCGCTTTTCAAACTCCACTCGATCGGCATCACTCCACCAATTAACTAGGTTGCCATCACCATCATATTTAGAGCCCTGGTCATCAAAGCCATGGCCAATCTCATGTCCAATTACTGCGCCGATGCCGCCGTAATTTGCAGCATCATCCTCGGCCAAAACATCGAAAAATGGTGGCTGCAATATTCCGGCTGGGAAGACAATCTCATTCATTCCAGGGTTGTAATAAGCATTAACTGTTTGTGGGGTCATATGCCACTCAGTTTTATCAACTGGTTTGCCAAGCTTTGCGTACTCATAATCGGCGGAGAATTTTGCGATCTGCTCAAGATTGCCGATTAGATCACCGGGAGTAATACTGAGTTTTGAGTAATCTCGCCACTTATCTGGATAGCCAATCTTGGGGGTGAACTTTTCTAACTTAACAAATGCCTTTTCCTTTGTCTGCTGGCTCATCCAATCTAAAGATTGGATGCTGTTGCGGTATGCCTGGATTAGATTTTTTACTAAATCAACCATTCGCTCCTTGGCAGCTGCGCCAAAGTGTCGGTCCACATAGATCTCACCCACCGCCTCACCAAGTGCGCCTTCAACTAAGCCCACACCGCGCTTCCACCGCTCTTTGAGCTTAGGTATGCCAGACAAGGTAGTGCCATAAAATGCAAAGTTTTCATTGACAAAGGCAGAGCTTAAGTAAGGGCTCGCGCCAGATAGTAAATGCCAGGTGAGCCAGGTACGCCACTTTTCTAGATCAAAATCTGCCAATAACTTATCCAACCCAGCCAGGTAGGAGGGTTGGCGGACAATTAACTCTGCTAATGCCGCAGGTGGAGTTTGTGATCTTTCAATCCAGAGTTGCCAATTAAATGCTGGTGTAATTTGGCTGAGTTGCTCAAAGCTCATCTTGTTGTAGGTAAGGATCGCATCTCGATCCTTCACCTGGTCCCAATGATGGGATGCGATCTGGGTTTCAAGTGCCAGCAGATCATCCGCTCGTTGTTGCGCCCGATCAATCCCGGCAAGCTCAAACATCTTTTTTACATGTGCGATAAAAGCTGCCCTGATATCTACATACTGCTCTTCGCGGTAGTAGCTCTCATCCGGCAGTGATAGGCCCGATTGGCCAAGATATAAAATGTTTCTAGCAGAGTCCTTGTCATCAGTTGATACATAGGAGTAGAAGAGAGTAGATAACCCCTCCAACTCAAATTTACCCAGCAACTCAAAAAATTCAGTTGCAGATTCAAAGGATTGCGCAGCTGCTAAATCCTTAGCAATGGGGGTGAGGTGATCCTTTTCAATCTTCGCCTCATCCATATAGCTGTTATATAAATCGCCAATTTTTTGGGCAATACTGCCATTAGGAGCTTTGCTATTTGCTTGGTCAAGAATTATCTGCTTAACCTGTTTTTCAGCCGCTTCAAAAAGCTTATAAAAAGCACCATCACTAGCCCGGTCCTCTGGAATCACCGATTCCTTTAACCACTTGCCATTCATAAACCTAAACAGGTCATCTTGGGGGCGGGTGTTTTTATCGATGTGGGTTAGATCTAGGCCGCTTCGCATCAGGGGGCAACCTTATCTAACAGTGATATGAAATTTAAACCATAAAAAAACCCCGCCATTTTACTGGCGGGGTTTTTAAGTTATTAAATAACTTAAGCCTTCTTACGACGACGACGCTTTGGGGCAGACTTAGCTGCCTTCTTGCGACGACGACGCTTTGGAGCAGCCTTAGCTGCCTTCTTACGACGACGACGCTTTGGAGCAGCCTTAGCTGCCTTCTTGCGACGACGACGCTTTGGTGCAGCTTTTGCTGCTTTCTTACGGCGTTTAGCCACGTGGTCTCCTATCAAAGTGGTTCGATCCGTCACCGAACCTGTTTCAGGGATAAGCGTGGCACTAAATGGGAAAAGAATCCACTCATTTGGCAAAAAATATGGAGCGTGTCGCAACTTTATTTAATTGGAATTTTATGCCGTTTTTTTAAAAATTTATCGATTTTATTGGTGTTAATTTAATAAAAACTACTGACGAGTTAATTATTTGGTGCAGTTTTACGTTTTTTTGCCTCTGAAATTGCAAATTTATTACTTTTGCTGTCATATTTTCGAAAATCTGGCAGCAATGCGGTGAAAAAGCAGACAAAACCGATGCAAAGTAAGCCACCTGAGACAACTGAGGTGCGAAGTGAGGTGCGCTCGGCGGTGAAGCCGGCGCGAGTTTGCCCACCTAATGGCCCAACTGAGTAGGAGATAAGTTCTACACCAGCTAATCTGCCACGAAACTCATCTGGAATAGATTGATTCCAAAGCACTGATCGAAATAGCGCCGAGACCATATCGGAGGCACCAGCCAAGATTAGAAATAGCAAAATCAATGCCAGGTTATTTACCAATCCAGCCAAGGTAATTGCTACCCCCCAGCCAAGGGCTGCTAAAAATATTGCCCGACCATGTTTGGTATAGCTTTTAACCCAACCACTGGTCACCGTAACTAGTAATGAACCAATAGTGCCGGCGGCGTAAAAGAAACCTAGCGCCCAAGGTGCATTTACCTGATCTGCCCAAAACGGATACAGCGCAGTTGGCATTGCAAAAAACATCGCCGAAAGATCTACTAGATAAGTACCCATTAAATCCTTGCGGCTGGTGGCGTACTTAACCCCTGCCACCAAACTAGAAAATGCTGGTTTTTCATTGACCTCAATTGGCGGCACACTTCTAACTCGGATCAATATTGTTAAGGATAAAAAGTAGGTAAGGATGTCCAAGATGTACCCGGCAGGAACTCCGGCTACGGAGATTAAAACTCCAGCTAATGCTGGCCCAGCCACCATGCCAATCTGCCAGCGCAAACTCATTAACGCACTTGCTGCGGGCAGATCTTTGTGTTCAACTAATCTGGGCAAAATCGCATCTGCGCTAGGTCGTTGTAATCCATCAACTGCTGAAAAGAGTGCGGCCACAATATAGATCAGGGCTAATTTTGGCTCTGGCAGCAGCGCGTTGATTAATAGTATTGCTGATAAAAATAATGCGGCGAACTCAGTTGCCCAGATCATTTTTTTGCGATCCATATGATCTGCCAGCACCCCGCCGTAGAGACCAAAGACCACCAGCGGAATAATCTCTACCAAGCCAATTAAGCCAACTGCTAGAAAAGAGTTAGTTAACTCCTTCACCTGAAAGGGCAGTGCGACATAGGTGAACATGGAGCCAAAGTAGGAAATTAATCCAGAGAGCCATAGCCGGCGAAAATCTGGATACCGCTTCAGAGGTGAAAAATCTATCGCCAGATTTGCTTTCAAAAGCCCCCCAGCAGAGGATTAATTAAAGCTTTGCTCTGCAGTCGGAAATCTACCCGCTGCTACATCTTGGGCAAACTCACTCACCGCATCGCTCATCTCTTTACGCATATTTCGGTACGCCTTTGCAAGCTTTGGTATTTTCGCGGTTAATCCCATCAGATCAGTCCAAACTAAAACTTGGCCATCACAATCAACCCCAGCACCAATGCCAATTGTGGGAACTGAGATGGCGCTGGTTATCTGCTTTGCCAGTTGCGCAGGGACCGCCTCCAAGACGATGGCAAAAACCCCAGCCGCAACCAAAGCTTTGGCATCATTAATGATCACCTGAGCATCATCACCACGTCCTTGCACCTTAAAGCCACCCAGGGTGTGAACAGATTGTGGGGTTAGACCAAGGTGTCCCATCACTGGAATACCAGAAGCAACAAGTTTTTGAATCTGTGGCACTACTTTGACTCCACCCTCTAGTTTTACTGCGCCCACCTTTGCTTCTTTAAAAAATCTAATTGAGGTAATTAACGCCTGCTCTGGGGAGCTCTCATATGAGCCAAATGGCAGATCTGCCACCACCATCGCTTTGCTACTTGAATTAACCACCGCCCGAGCCATGGGAATCAACTCATCAACTGTTACTGGGATAGTGTTTTCAAAGCCGAGGAAATTATTACCAGCAGAGTCGCCCACCAATAAAACTGGAATATTTGCGGAGTCAAAAATTTCTGCGGTGATCTGTTCGTAGCAGGTCAGCATCGCAAATCTTTCACCCGCCCGCTTTTTGGCAGCTAAATCCGCAACTGAGATCCGCACACTTTGAGCATTGCTCATACTTACTCCTTTTAGATCAAGGCCTATAAATAAGGTCCCTGTCTTTGCTAGGTAGGGATGAGTTTAACTTAACTGCCAAGATCACACCACCTGAGGTACTCTTGAAAAGTGAGCCAGACCGGACAGATCAGAATCGCACTTGCCCAGATCAACCCAACTGTTGGTGATCTAAGTAAGAACGCTGATCTAATATCTAAGTACGCCTTTGATGCCGCCAACGCAGGCGCCGTGGTTGTGGTCTATCCGGAGATGGTTTTAACCGGTTATCCAGTAGAGGATTTAGCAAACCGACCATCATTTAGAGCAGCCTCAATTGCGGCGATCACAAAGCTTGCAGCCCGGATTAATAATGAGGGCAATGGTGATTTAACTTTGCTAGTTGGCTATCTGGGAGAAAGTGATGCTGCCCGGCCACAAAACTGTGTTGCAGTTATTTATCGGGGCGAAATAGTTGCCACCTATATCAAGCACCATCTGCCAAATTATGGCGTTTTTGATGAGTATCGAAACTTCACCCCCGGCAATCACTCATTGGTAATTCGAGTTTGTGGGGTGGATATTGGGATTGCTATTTGTGAGGATATTTGGCAAAGCGGTGGCCCAGTTGCGGAGTTAACTAAACGCAATATCGGCTTATTACTGGTGCCAAATGGCTCACCCTATGAGATCAATAAAGATGATGCCAGATTAGCTTTGGTGCAAAAGCGGGCGATTGAGGTTGGCGCCCCACTTGCCTATGTCAATATGACAGGTGGTCAAGATGATTTAGTTTTTGATGGCGACACAATTGTGGTTGGCCCAACTGGTGAGGTAATTGCCAGAGCCCCACAATTTGAGGATGGATTAGCTGTAATTGATCTTGATGTCAGATTAGCCTCATCTGATCCTGATTTAATTATCTCTAATCCGCCAATATTAAAGTATAAAAAGCTGCAATCTGGTGTGGCCAGAAGGTTGGGAGATCTAGAGGAGATCTGGCAAGGCTTAGTAATTGGTCTTCGTGATTATGTGGAGAAAAATAATTTTAAATCTGTAATTCTCGGCTTATCTGGCGGAATTGATTCTGCATTAACTGCAGCCTTAGCAGCTGATGCCCTTGGTAGTAATCGAGTTTTTGGCGTAGCAATGCCAAGCAAGTACTCATCGCAGCACTCACTAGCTGATGCAAAGGAGCTTGCGATAAATACCGGTTTAAATTATCGAATCATTGAAATAACTCCGATGGTGGCAAACTTAATTGAAAATCTACATCTGGCAGGAGTTGCAGAGGAGAATCTGCAAGCACGGGTGCGGGGTATTACCTTGATGGGATTATCCAATCAAGAGGGGCATCTGGTTCTGGCCACCGGCAATAAATCTGAGTTAGCAGTTGGCTACTCCACCTTGTATGGCGATGCAGTTGGCGGATTTGCGCCAATAAAAGATTTATATAAAACCCAGGTTTGGCAGTTGGCAAAGTGGCGCAATGAGTTGGCAATCTTGCAAGGGCAAACTCCACCTATTCCAGTTAACTCAATTGAAAAAGAGCCAAGTGCGGAGCTGGCACCTGATCAAAAGGATTCTGATTCTCTGCCCCCTTACGGAACACTTGATCAGATCTTGGCTATATATATAGATCAAGATGGTGGCCGGCCAGCTGCGATCGCTGCCGGTTTTGATCCTGCTCTGGTGGACAAGGTAGTTAGGTTGGTAGATCGGGCTGAGTACAAACGGCGGCAGTATCCACCAGGCACAAAGATCTCAAGTAGGGCATTTGGTAAGGATCGCAGATTGCCTATTACCTCACATTGGAATGAATCTTAAGAATTTTTACGCATAGATTAGAACACGCAAAGCATTTGCAATTAGGTAATAAATAAGTAATTTCCTACAATTTCACAATGGGAAAATCAGCAAGGAATCTGACTCAAACTAAGCATTGGTTCTTCACCCGTCGCCGGGTGGTTGATTTTGGCCGCATCGCATCAACTAGTTGCTAATTTAAAAATATTTCAATTGGGCTTTGCCCAACTTTTTGCTTGCATAAAATCAATTTAATCCTAAAAACAAATAATATAAGGAGATAAAAGTGAAGATCTACAACAATATAACTGAGGTTTTTGGAAATACCCCGTTGGTGAAGCTAAATAAGATGATGACCAACTCAACCGCTACCGTGCTGGCAAAGCTTGAGTTTTATAACCCCACCTCAACGGTGAAGGATCGGCTGGCAATTGCGATGGTGGATGCGGCGGAAAAATCTGGTGAGCTAAAACCAGGTGGCACAATTGTGGAGGCGACTAGTGGCAATACCGGCATCGCACTTGCAATGGTGGGAGCAGCCCGTGGATATAAAACT
The DNA here is from genome assembly GCF_002288005.1 of Candidatus Nanopelagicus hibericus. Taxonomy (NCBI): domain Bacteria; kingdom Bacillati; phylum Actinomycetota; class Actinomycetes; order Candidatus Nanopelagicales; family Candidatus Nanopelagicaceae; genus Candidatus Nanopelagicus; species Candidatus Nanopelagicus hibericus. The sequence continues at coordinate 287,015 of NZ_CP016771.1, forward strand.
ATTTTGACTATGCCAGAGTCGATGTCTAGTGAGCGCAAAGCATTACTGCGAGCCTTTGGCGCCGAGTTAATTCTTACCCCAGCTGCGGAAGGAATGAAGGGCGCGGTTGCAAAGGCGGAATCCTTAAAGGATTCTGGTGGAGTTTTAGTTCGCCAATTTGAAAACCAAGCTGGACCAGATATTCATCGCCGAACAACTGGGGAGGAGATCTGGCGTGATACCGACGGCACAGTGGATGCGGTTATCTCTGGCATTGGCACCGGTGGCACAATTACTGGAGTCGGTCAATCATTAAAATCTAAAAATCCAGCGATAAAAATATTTGGTGTGGAACCTGCTGCATCGCCAATATTAAATGGTGGTGAGCCTGGCAAGCACCCGCTGCAAGGAATCGGAGCAAACTTTGTGCCGCCAGTTTTAGATAGAAAAATCTATGATGAAATTTTTGATGCCTCAGCTGATGATTCAGTTAAGTATGCTCGTGAGGCTGGCACCAAAGAGGGAATTTTAGCTGGGCTTTCATCCGGGGCGGCTCTTTGGGCAGCGCATCAAGTAGCGCAGCGCAATGAGTTTGCTGGCAAAACCATTGTGGTGATAATTCCATCCTTTGGTGAGCGGTATATATCAACAATTCTCTTTCAAGATTTAATTGGCTAAATGTTTCAATTTATTAAAGAGGATATCAGCGCTGCGCTCCGGCAAGATCCGGCAGCGCGTAATTGGTTGGAGGTGCTACTTACCTATCCAGGTGTGCACGCAGTTTGGGGGTATCGAATTTCGCATTTTTTGTGGAGAGTAAAACTCAAACTTCTTGCGCGGATTTACTCAAATTGGGTGAGAGCTGTAACTGGAATTGAAATACACCCAGCCGCCAAGATTGGTCGTAGGTTTTTTATTGACCATGGCATGGGGGTGGTAATAGGTGCAACAGCAGTAGTTGGTGAAGATGTAATGATTTATCATGATGTAACTCTCGGCGCTCGCACAGGTGGTAGCGGCAAGCGACATCCAACTATTGGAAATAATGTAGTAATTGGTGCGGGGGCTAGAGTTTTAGGAGATATCAGCATTGGTGATGGGGTAAAAATTAATGCCAATGTGGTGGTCACTAAGAGCGTTCCGGCTAGGACCATGGTGGATTCATCCGAGTTTTTTGCTATCTAACCCCTACTAATGCGCTTAAATCTTTGTAGTTAACACAGCCGTAATCATTGTTGGCTTTAATACAGCCATGAGTTCCCCAAATGATTTAGCAAAACAACAAGCTTTTGTGCAGCGCACCTTAGAGGAGCGCAACATTAGATTTGTTCGACTTTGGTTTACCGATGTATTAGGTTTTTTAAAATCAGTCGCAATCGCACCAGCTGAGTTAGAGAGCGCCTTCGCAGAAGGTATTGGTTTTGATGGTTCGGCGATTGAAGGGTTTGCCAGAGTTACCGAGGCGGATATGTTGGCAAAACCAGATCCAGCAAGTTTTTCAATTCTGCCATGGCGCACGGAATCACCAGGCGCAGCGCGAATGTTTTGTGATATCACCCTGCCAGATGGCAGCGCTGCATCAGTTGATCCCAGAAGAGTTTTGCGTCAAACATTAGAAAAGGTAGCAAAGCTTGGCTACACCTGTTACACCCACCCTGAGATTGAGTTTTTCTTATTTAAAGAGGAGCCAAAGCCGGGAGATCAACCAATACCAGTTGATTCCGCCGGATACTTTGATCACACACCAGCTGTGGTGGGACATGATTTTAGAAGGCAAGCAATTACGATTTTAGAGGCGATGGGAATCTCAGTTGAGTTCTCCCACCATGAAGGAGGTCCTGGCCAACAAGAGATTGACCTTCGCTACGCCGATGCGTTAGCCACCGCCGATAACATCATGACCTTTAGACATGTAATCAAAGAGGTGGCGTTAGATCAAGGTTTTTATGCCTCCTTTATGCCCAAACCATTTACTAATCACCCTGGCTCTGCCATGCATACACATTTTTCATTATTTGATGGTGAAAAAAATGCTTTTTATGAAGAGGGTGCGCCAATGCAATTATCAAAAATTGGCAGATCCTTTACCGCGGGAATTATCAAACATGCAGCTGAAATAACTGCAATTACAAATCAATGGGTTAACTCTTATAAAAGATTAAGTGGGGGAGGAGAGGCACCTGCCTACGCCACTTGGGCGCAAGCAGATCGCAATGCGATGGTTCGAATTCCAACCTATAAACCAAAAAAAGAGGCATCAACTCGAATTGAGGTCAGATCTCCTGACTCAGCTTGTAATCCTTACTTGGCTTATGCGGTAATTATTGCTGCTGGTATTGCTGGGGTAGAAGGAAAGTATGAGTTAAAGGAAAACACAAATCCCACACCACTACCAACTGATTTGGCAGAGGCGATTAGCGCAATGGAGAAAAGTGAGTTGGTAAAGAAAACATTAGGTAATGATGTATTTGAATATGTGCTTAGAAATAAACGTAGTGAGTGGGATGAGTATAGAAAACAGGTAAGTGCCTATGAATTAGGCAGGTATTTGCCAGTACTTTAGATATGCTCTATCCATGAGCAACCAAATTATTACTGAAATAAGTGTTGATTTAGATAATCGCGATAAGAACACCGCATTGTTTAGGATTTTTCTAGCTGTTCCGGTGCTGATATTTTTATCCAGTTTCGCTGCCTTTGCCGATGATGCTATGGGTTGGATAGGTGGCTTTTTAGTATTGCCGGTTGTGCTCTCATTGCTTTTTAGAAATGTTTATCCATCCTATGTATTGGCTTTTAATAAAGCTTTTTTAGAGTTAGATAATCGAGTTACAGCTTATTTATTGGTATTAACCGATGATTATCCGTCAATTGAGGCAAATCAAAAAGTCAGGCTTACCTACCCTGAGATTGATGGTGGAAGAAAATTATCACCTTGGATGCCGCTGGTTAAATGGTTTTTAGCGATTCCATTATTTTTGCTTGGTCTAATTTATGCCATATATCTACTTGCACTAACACTGATCGCTTGGTTTACCGTGGTTACCAAGGGTTACTACCCTGCTGATAAGGCGGAGGAGGTAGTGAAGGTGATTGCTTATTGGAATCGCTTATATGGATATGCCGTACTTTTAATAACTGATGAGTATCCATCTTTCTCACTTAGTTAACGAACTTCCACCTTATTCTTAACCTCACCCTTTGGTCGATAGGTTGCTCTGGGTTGGGCCTTGGGAAAATCTCCACTTAATCTGAAGTTTTTTGCCACCATTAGTAAAATTAATCTTGCCTCGGCAATCGCAAAGTACTCGCCCAAACACTTTCGACTGCCGCCACCAAATGGAAAGTAAGAACCATTTGGAAGCGACTTTTCAAATCCCACATCGAGCCAACGTTCTGGCTGCCATTTTTCTGGCTCAGGAAAATACCTGGGATTTCTATGGGTTACATACTGACTTACTAAAACATGGGCTCCTTTTGGAATCTTTACGCCATCTATTTCACAATCAGTTGTAGCAATTCTTGGTGCCACCCAAACTGGTGGTGCCAGGCGCATCGTCTCTTGCAAAATGGCAGATGCCACTTTTGAGCTATCTTCCAACTCTTGGTAGGTGGGGATGCGATTTTCTTTAATCCAGGCAGCACCTTCTGCCTCATCCTCTAATTGTTTTCTTACCTCTGGATTTTTGGAAAGATAAGAAAAAGCCCAACTCATTACATTTGCAGTAGTTTCATGACCACTTAAAATTAATGTTAGAACCTCATCACGTATGTGATCGGTAGAAATCTGATCTCGCATTTGTAGCAAGATCCCCAGCAGATCATCATCCTTCGTTTGCCCACCCTCAATTCGCTTATTGATAATTGCCTCAGCAATATCTACTAATCGATCAGATGCTACTTCAAACTCTTTAAAGTACTTGATCCCTGATTTATCAAAACGATCAAGCCCAGGCAACATAGTTCGCTCAATTCGATCAATTGCTACCTCCATCGAATCGGCAATCGCTTTGGTGTATTGGGCAGAATCTAAGCCAAATAAACAGCGACTTACGATCTCCAGGGTAAGTGCCATCATCTCTGGTGCTAACTCGATACTTGATTTATCTCGCCACTTATTTGTGTGCTCATTTACCAAGTTATACATAATTGCAACATAACCATCTAAATTTCCATGGTGAAATGGTGGTTGCATCATTCGTCTGTGAGCTAGGTGGATTGGTTCTTCATTTGTTAATAAGCCCTCACCAAGTACTTTGCGCATTCTGGCAAAGCCAACGCCTTTTACAAATTTGTGTTGCTGGGCAACAGTTACTTGATGGACAGCATTAGGAGAGAAGAGTCCAATAAATAATCTTCGAGATAAAAAGAAAGAACAAGTATCACCATATTTGTGTTGCATTTTAAGTAAAAACTTTGGGGTATCAATCATGAAGGTGGCGGTAAGTAGATCTGAAAAAATTGGATTAGGACCCGGAATATTTGGATCACCTAGCCAGCTCTTTCGCAGAATAGGCGCTGGGATTGGCGTGTACTCATTTGGTCTTGGGGCTGAATAAGGCTTTGATGTAGCAATGCTCATGGCTCAACGATAAGCAGATTTACACTTAAATAGAATGGCTTTAAGTAAGTTATTTGGTGAATTTGTTTAGATTGAGTTAGCCTTGAGCCATGTTAGCGACAGGTGAAAGCTCATTACTTATCCCTTCATTACGCCTGTCAACTCTGCTTCTTCTTCGCCGCGGCGGGGCCAAGTAACCGGCTCCCTCGTCGCGGAGGTTGGTCGTACCGGTAGACCAGATTTAACCGACGAGGAGAAGAAATAAGATGAGTAACTTTCCAGAACAACGTAAATCGCAGATGCCGATATCTCGGTATGCCCCATACAACTCATTTCCAAATAATGGCTCACTACCAGATCGCACCTGGCCAAATAAGGTGATGAGCAAAGCACCTAAGTGGTGTTCGGTGGATCTGCGCGATGGTAATCAAGCATTAATTGATCCCATGGATGCCAATCGCAAATTGGCGATGTTTAAGTTGCTAGTGAAGATGGGATACAAAGAGATTGAGGTTGGTTTTCCGGCAGCTAGCCAAACCGATTTTGATTTTATTCGTAAAATTATCGAAGAAAAATTCATTCCAGATGATGTAGTCATTCAAGTGCTAACTCAAGCCAGAAAGCCGTTGATTGAGCGAACCTTTGAATCGATCAAAGGATCAAAGCAGGCGATTGTGCATCTTTATAACTCAACCTCAACCTTGCAAAGGCGAGTGGTTTTTGGCCAAGATAAGGATGGAATTAAAAAAATTGCTACCGACGGCGCCCAGATCTGTTTGGATTTAGTTAAATCTGTGCCTGGCACATTGGTCTCATTTGAGTACTCACCCGAGTCTTATACCGGAACAGAGCTTGAGTTTGCAGTTGAGGTTTGCAACGCGGTAAATGATATTTGGAAGCCAACACCTGCCTGGAAAACAATTATGAACCTGCCAGCAACAGTTGAGATGGCAACACCAAATGTTTATGCCGACTCAATTGAGTGGATGCATAGAAACTTAAAGTATCGAGATAGTGTGATTTTAAGTTTGCACCCACATAATGATCGTGGCACAGGAGTTGCAGCGGCAGAGCTTGCGTATTTGGCAGGTGCTGATCGAATTGAAGGAACTTTATTTGGTAATGGAGAGCGAACTGGAAATGTTTGTCTAGTTACCTTAGGGCTAAATCTTTTAAGTCATGGCATTGATCCAATGATTGATTTTTCAGATATTGATGAGATTCGGCGCACCGTTGAATACTGCAACCAGCTGCGTGTGCCAGAACGTCATCCATATGGCGGTGATTTGGTATTTACTGCATTTTCTGGTTCACACCAGGATGCTATTAAAAAAGGCTTTGATCACATGGAGACAGATGCAAAAGCTGCAGGGATAGGAAAAGATAAAGCCACTTGGGCAGTTCCTTACCTACCAATTGATCCTAAAGATATTGGTCGCACATATGAGGCGGTAATTAGAGTAAATAGTCAATCTGGTAAAGGTGGCGTCTCATATCTGATGAAGCATGAGCATCAATTAGATTTACCGCGCAGATTACAAATTGAGTTCAGTCAGGTGATTCAATCAAAGACTGATAGTGAAGGTGGTGAGATAACACCGGAGGCTATGTGGCATATATTTGAAGATGAGTACCTACCTGCAAAAAATAATCAATGGGGCAGATTTAAATTAGCCGCTTTGGCACAAAGCTCGCAGATGGATAAGGATGTTGATCTATCTATTGAGTTACTTGATAAAGGTAAGGCTCAGAAATTATCTGGCACCGGCAATGGCCCAATTGCAGCATTTGTAGCAATTGTTAATGCCTACGAATCAAAGTTATCGCTTCGGGTTTTAGATTATTACGAGCACGCCTTATCTGCTGGTGGGGATGCAAAAGCTGCCGCCTATCTTGAGTGTGAAATTGCGGGCAAGGTTTATTGGGGAGTAGGAATTGATCCAAGTACAACTACTGCAGCGCTAAAAGCAGTTATCTCCTCGATCAATCGCGCAGTTCGCTAACAAACTCTGTCTTACACCTCTAGTAACTTAGGGGGATGCCGTTATACCGCGACCAGGCGATTGTGCTTCGCACCCACAAACTAGGGGAAGCGGATCGAATTATCACCTTGTTTACCAAAGAACATGGCCGGATTAAAGCGGTTGCAAAAGGAGTGCGCAGAACTAAATCAAGATTTGGCGCACGATTAGAACCCGCAAGTTATGTTGATCTGCAGTTATATACCGGGCGAACCTTTGACACCGTCACACAGGTAGTCAGTATTGAAAATTACGGTGATATTTTATCTAGTGATTATCAAAGCTGGACGATTGCAAATGCTATCTTGGAAGCAGCTGAGCGCTTTACCCAAGCAGAGCATGAACCAGCGCTGCAGCAGTACTTATTAGTTGTTGGTTCATTAAAGGTGCTTGCTGATAAGAAATATGACCCTTCTTTAATATTAGATGCCTACCTTTTAAGATCCTTATCAGTTGCAGGATATGCACCATCCTTAACAATCTGCTCCAGATGTGATGCACCAGGGCCACATAAGTTTTTCTCATTGCAAGGTGGTGGTTGTGTTTGTCTAGTTTGTAAGCCATCAGCAAGTGCTACTCCTGCGCAAGCCACTCTAGATCTAATGGCTCATTTATTGACTGGGGATTGGGAGCAAGCGGTTAAGAGTGAGAGTAGAAATCGCAATGAAGCCTCTGGCTTGATCGCCGCTTATTTGCAGTGGCATTTAGAGCGGGGCTTACGATCCCTGCCATTAGTTGAGAGAATTAGTCGTGGTTAAAAAGAAGAGCAAGGTAAGCCAGCGAAAAAAAGTTACACCGCCAACCCCGCATCGCAGCGGTGTTACCCCACCAAAGTTAGATCCAAAACAAATTCCTAATCATGTGGCGCTAGTAATGGATGGCAACGGTAGGTGGGCAAAACAAAAAGGATTACCAAGAACTGCTGGCCATGAGGCGGGTGAGGCTACGTTACTAGATATAGTCCATGGCGCTATTGAAATTGGTGTTAAAGAGTTAAGTGCTTACGCATTTTCAACTGAGAATTGGAAAAGATCACCGGATGAGGTTCGTTTTCTGATGGAGTTTAATCGTCAAGTCTTGCGAAAACGTCGTGATGAAATGAATGCGATGGGTGTAAAGATTCGTTGGGTAGGTAGAGAAAAGCGGTTATGGACCGGAGTATTAAAGGATTTGAAAGAGGCACAAGAGTTAACCAAAAACAATAAAGTATTAACTTTAAATATGTGTGTTAATTATGGTGGCAGAGCTGAGATGCTAGATGCAGCGGTTGCTATTGCAAAGGATGCTCTTCGCAAGAAAGTTAAGCCAGATTCATTATCTGAAAAATCACTCAAAAAGTATCTTTATTCACCTCAAATGAGTGATGTGGATTTGTTTTTAAGATCATCGGGGGAGCAACGCACTAGTAATTTTTTAATGTGGCAATCGGCCTATGCGGAGATGGTATTCCTAGATGTGCTCTGGCCAGATGCAGACCGGCGCACACTTTGGAAGGCGATTGAGATTTATGCTGAGCGTGAGAGAAGGTTTGGTAAGGCGTAATTAAAGATTAGCTATCACTACCCACATTATTGCCACACCACTTAGTGTTGAAATCATAGTGATCTTGGATGGATGTCGAGAGTGAGCCTCTGGCAAGATATGTGCAGTAGCGAGGTAAATAACAATTCCAGAAAATATTGCTAGATAAATTGCAAGATTGCTATCACTTATTGTCAGAGAAGAACCAACTGCAGCACCACCTATGCGGGCGACTGCATCAACTGCTAAGAGAAACTTTCCACGCTTTTTCCAACTTCCAGTTTTAATAAGTAAGGCAACAGTATTTAAGCCGTCACTAAATGCATGAACAAGCATTGCAATGAAAACTGCAAAGCCAAGCTCATTACTTACTTTAAATGCTAAGGCAAGAGCCACACCATCTAAAAATATATGTCCAGCCATGGCAATTGCGCCCACTGTGCCAGCGATCTCAAATGTATGGGAGTGCTCATGACCATAATCAGACTCTGCTGGTTCATGAGAACCAGCAAACTGTTCGATGAAGTGCAGTGCGAGAAATCCAGCAATCAATGCAACCGATACAGTTTTAACCCCAATTAAATCTTGAGAATTCATTTCAAATATTTCTGGAAGTAGATCAAAGCCCACCAATCCAAGTAAGAGTCCAGCTGACAGACCCAGGACCAAATGAAAGCGATCTTTGGCGCGAAGGGCTAGTAAACCGCCAAAAAATGTTGCTATTACTGTGGTAGTTGCAAGTGCGATAACTAACATTTGCGTAATCTAGCGTAAGGTAGTGCAGTAAGAGCAAGCCGCCGACAGCCAGCCGGATGGAGATTAAATGGCGCAAGATCGATTAGAAACAATTGTTTCACTCGCTAAGAGGCGTGGTTTTGTTTACCCCTCATCTGAAATTTATGGCGGACTTCGTGCCTCCTGGGATTACGGTCCTTTAGGAGTTGAGTTAAAAAATAATATTAAGCGCCAGTGGTGGAGATCCATGGTGCAGGGCCGCGATGATGTGGTCGGTTTAGATTCTTGTGTAATTTTAGCTCGCGAGGTTTGGCAAGCCTCCGGTCATGTTGAAACCTTCTCTGATCCATTAACTGAGTGCACAAGTTGTCATAAACGCTACCGTGCAGATCATTTAGAGGAGGCTTATGAAAATAAGCATAAGAAAAAAGCCGCCGCACTTACTGAAATAAATTGTCCAAACTGTGGCACCAAGGGCAAGTTCACCTCCCCAAAACAATTTTCTGGACTCCTTAAAACTTATTTAGGACCAGTTGAGGATGAATCAGGCTTGGCGTATTTAAGGCCAGAGACTGCGCAAGGAATATTTATTAACTTTGATAATGTGGCATCAACCTCACGCAAAAAGCCACCATTTGGTATTGGCCAAATAGGTAAATCATTTAGAAATGAAATTACTCCTGGAAACTTTATCTTTAGAACTCGCGAATTTGAGCAGATGGAGATGGAATTCTTTGTTGTTCCAGGAACAGATGAAGAGTGGCATCAATACTGGATTGATACCAGATTAGCTTGGTATAAAGATTTAGGAATTAATCCAGACCGGCTTCGAGTCTTTGAACATCCCAAAGAAAAGCTCTCTCATTACTCAAAGCGGACTGCAGATATTGAGTATAAGTTTGAGTTCACTGGTACTGAGTGGGGTGAGTTAGAGGGAATTGCAAACCGAACTGATTTTGATTTGAAATCACACTCCAGGGCATCTGGTGAGAATTTAACTTGGTTTGATCAAGAAAAAAATGAGCGATGGACGCCTTATGTAATTGAACCAGCAGCTGGAGTTGATCGCTGCGCGCTGACATTTATGTTAGATGCCTATACCGAAGATGAGGCGCCAAACTCAAAGGGTGAGATGGAAAAGCGGGCGTTAATGAAATTAGATTACCGATTAGCACCAGTAAAGATTGGTGTGCTGCCATTATCTAGAAATGCAGATCTATCGCCGAAAGCAAAGGATTTAGCTGATTCTCTGCGTAAGCATTGGAATGTGGATTTTGATGATGCTGGTGCGATCGGCAGACGCTACCGTCGCCAAGATGAGATTGGTACACCGTTTTGTATCACCATTGATTTTGAAAGTTTAGAGGATCAAGCAGTCACAATTCGAGAGCGTGACAGCATGGCCCAATCTCGTATTGCAATTGATCAAGTTCAAAATTATCTTGCCACAAAATTATTAGGTTGCTAATTGCTCACCAAAGTTAAGCCACTTCATCTGCCAATTTCTAATGGCAGATTTGAAAATAATGAGGTAGTACTAGCCACCCCGGTTGTGCTTGCCCCAATGGCAGGCATAACTAATGCAGCATTTAGAAGATTATGTCGGGAGCAAGGGGCTGGTTTATTTGTTTCTGAGATGGTTACCGCACGTGCCTTAATTGAACGGCGGGAAGAAACCTTTAGATTAATTAAGCCAGGAGTTGGGGAAACACCTAGATCAATTCAACTCTACGCTGTTGATCCAGATGTAATCGGAAAAGCAGCAGATCTACTTGGTAGTGAGGATTTAGCAGATCACATTGATTTAAATTTTGGTTGTCCAGTTCCTAAAGTTACTCGCCGGGGTGGGGGAGCAGCCTTGCCATTTAAACGTAAATTATTTTCGGCAATTGTTGAGTCAGCAGTCAAGGCTGCAAGTAGATATGGAATTCCAGTAACGGTAAAGATGCGAGTTGGTATTAACTCTGATCATCAAACCTTTTTAGAGTCAGCAAAATCAGCAGCAGATCTAGGTGTTACTTGGGTGGCACTGCATGCTAGAACTGCGGCGCAGTTATATGAGGGCAGATCTGATTGGAAAAAAATTACTGAGTTAGTTGAACATTTATCAGATACTGATGTGCCAGTGCTTGGAAATGGTGATATCTGGTCAGGTGCGGATGCAGTAAATATGATGCAGCAAACTGGTTGCGCAGGTGTAGTAGTTGGTAGGGGATGTTTAGGTAGACCTTGGTTATTTGCTGATTTAGTTAGCTCAATAAATGGTGAAAATAAGCGGGTTAATCCAAATCTATTTGAGGTACGAAAAATAATGCTTCGCCATGGTCAATTATTAGTTGAGTACTTTGAAAATGAAGATAGAGCGATGCGAGATATTAGAAAGCATATGGCTTGGTATTTGAAAGGTTTCTCAGTGCCAAGAGAGATTAGATCATCCCTTGGCATGGTTTCATCACTAGTTGAAATGGAGCAATTGTTATCAGGATTGCAGGATCAGCCATACCCACAAGAGGTGGGTGATGGACCAAGGGGGCGTACTAGTCAAGGTCGTGAGGTGAAATTACCAGCAGGTTGGCTTGATGATCCAGATGAGTTAGCCACCATCACAATTGATGATGCAATAAGTGGTGGATAAGTAATTGTTCTTATTTAAATTTATTAGAAGAGTTATTTCATTTATTTTATTATTAATAATCGTAATTCCATTATATTTGGCTGGCAGTATTTGGTATGCAGCCAGGAACTCAGAGCCAGTTAAATCTGAGGTGATTTTAGTAATGGGAGCTGCGCAATTTGATGGTCGGCCCAGTGAAGTATTGCAATCTAGGTTGGATGAGAGTTTAAAGATTTATAAAGCAGGGCTGGCACCAAGGATTTATACCGTCGGCTCAGGAGCACCTGGGGATCGAACCACTGAGGCGGCGGCTAGTAAAAACTGGCTAATTAAAAATGGAGTAAAGCGGATAAATATTTTATCGATTACAGAAGGTAGAGATACCTTAGGAAGTACTCAGGCATATGCTGATGTGATGAAAAAAGCAAAGCTTATTTCAGTGGTAATTGTTACTGATCCTTATCATTGTTTTCGATCATTAAAAATGGCAAATGATCAAGGGTTATCGGCAAGTTGTGCAGCAGTTGAAACTGGGCCAGCTGCAGTTGCAAACTCTGGTTATAAGTATTTGGCAAGAGAAACTGGGGCATATCTTGCTTATATAACTCTCGGTAGGCTGGGTATAAAGTTAAGTGATCGCACTTAATTTTGTTGGCAGATAGGATTACCAAATGGTAATCAGACCAGCGAATGAACACCCCGGATACTCTGATTTTGACCGTGCAAGATTTTTAGATGAGCCAGCAAAACGTGGTGGTCGAACTGAGTTTGCAAGAGATCGCGCCAGAATTATTCACTCCTTCGCACTTCGAAGACTTGCTGCTAAAACTCAAGTAGCTGTTCCATGGGCAACTGATTTTCCAAGAACACGACTTTCACATTCACTTGAGTGTGCACAGGTTGGCCGCGAACTTGGCGCCGCTTTAGGAGCGGATCCAGATTTAATGGAAGGGGCATGTCTTGCCCATGACATTGGTCATCCACCATTTGGTCACAATGGCGAGGAGGCGTTGAATCAAATCGCTAACTCATGTGGCGGCTTTGAGGGCAATGCCCAAAGTATTAGATTATTAATAAGACTTGAAGCAAAAACAGTTTTGCCTGATGGGAAATCAATTGGATTAAATCTAACCAGGGCATCATTAGATGCAGCGACAAAGTATCCCTGGAGCAGAGCGGTCAATGCTAAAAAATTTGGTATTTACGAAGATGATCTTGAGATCTTTAATTGGTATCGCAGCGGTGTTGATTCTGGCAAGACCTCTATGGAGGCGCAGATTATGGATTGGTCTGATGATATTGCCTACAGCGTTCATGATTTAGAGGATTCATTAGTTTCTGGTCAAGTTAAATTAGATCAATTAAGTAATGATTTGCCTAAGCTATATAAAGTTGCCCAGGAGATGTATTTAGCTGATATCACCGAAGTTGAGATGCAATCAGCATTAGATGCCTTGCAGAAACTATCTTGTTGGCCACGTTATTACGATGGCACACATCGCTCCTTAGCAAGATTAAAGGATTTGGCTAGTCAATTAATTGGCAGATTCGCACAGGCCGCAGAGATTGCAACCCAAGAAAAGTATGGGGATGGTGATCTAACAAGGTATGGCGCAAATTTAGTTGTGCCTAGGGCGCAGCGGGTTGAGGTGGCATTGCTTAAATCAATGGCTGGCCATTATGTAATTAACGCTAGTGACTCCCAGATTAGATACGGTGAGCAGCAAAAACTACTAACTGAGTTGGTTGCAGCAATCCTTGAAAGTGCACCCACAACCTTAGAAAGTTTTTTCCTGCAAGATTGGCAGCGGGCCCAAACTGATCAAGCTCGCCTGCGAGTAGTGATTGATCAGGTGGCATCGCTAACTGATCCTGGCGCAGTTGCACTGCATAATCGGCTTATTAACAGGGGATAATTTAGGTTGTCTAATTTGAAACTAGGATAGGAAGCATGGCGGGAAGAATTAAGGCAGAAGATGTCACATATGTGCGCGAGCACAGTGCACTTGATGATGTAGTTAGTGATTATGTGCAACTAAAAAATGCTGGCGGTGGACAGAAAAAAGGTCTTTGTCCATTTCATGATGAAAAATCTCCCTCCTTTCATGTAACGCCAAGTAAAGGTTTTTTTCACTGCTTTGGTTGCCAGGCAGGTGGTGATGTAATTGCATTTATTATGAAATTAGAGCATTTAACCTTCACAGAAACAGTGGAGCGATTAGCTGAACGAATTGGCTACACCCTGAAGTATGAAAGCTCTGGTGTTAGCACCGGCCCATCAATTAATCGCTCACGGTTGGTTGCTGCAAATACAGCTGCCTCCATTTTTTATCAAGAGCAATTGCAACTACCAGCTGCCCAACATGGTCGAGATTTCTTAACTAAACGAGGCTTTGATCGTGATGCGGCAAAGAACTTTAATGTCGGCTACGCCCCAGATGAGTGGGATGGTTTATACAAAAACCTCAAAGGCAAAGGTTTTACCGATGAAGAGTTGAATTTGGCAGGGTTAGTCAAAGAGGCAAGTAAGGGCATGATTGATCGATATCGCAATCGATTAATCTGGCCAGTAAAAGACATCTCTGGTGATGTTGTTGGCTTTGGAGCCAGAAAATTAGCAAGTGATGAGGTTGATACTGGTCCAAAGTATTTAAATTCACCTGAAACTCCTGTTTATAAAAAGAATCAGATTTTATACGGCTTAGATATGGCTAAAAAAGAGATTGCAAAAAATCGCCAAGTTGTAATTGTTGAGGGTTATACCGATGTAATGGCGGCTCATCTATCAGGTGTTACTACCGCAGTTGCCACTTGTGGTACCGCTTTTGGTGATGAACATATAAGAATTATTAGAAGATTACTGATGGATGCTGATGCATTTCGGGGTGAGGTTATCTTCACCTTTGATGGGGATGCAGCTGGTCAAAAGGCGGCACTTCGTGCATTTGAAGATGATCAAAAATTTGTGGCACAAACTTTTGTGGCGGTTGAACCAAATGGCATGGATCCATGTGAGTTGCGCCAAGCTCATGGTGATGATGCAGTGCGCAATTTAGTTGCTAGAAGAGTTCCGTTATTTGAGTTTGCAATCAAATCTGTAATTGCTAATTATGATATTACTGCTGCTGAAGGAAGAGTAAATGCACTAAACCAAGTAGCGCCATTAATCGGCAAGATTAGGGATGCATCCTTAAGGCCAGAGTATGTGAGATTACTTGCTGGTTGGTTGGGTATGGAGGTTGATATTGTTTCAACAGCTGTGAAGAAAAGTGGTAAATCTGAGCAACCTCAAAGTGATAAGCGAATTAATCTGACTGATCCAATTTTGATATTAGAGCGTGAGGTTTTAAAGGTTAAGCTGCAAATACCTGAGCTAGCTCATAGTTGGGTGGATTTAGAGCCTACTGCTTTCTCATTTCCGCTTTACAACGACCTACGTAAATTAATTGATGCGCAAGCAGAGTTTAATGTTCAACAATTACTAGAGGTTTGCGATCGAGATGAGTTGAAGTCTTTGATTACCGAGTTAATTGTGGAGCCAATTCGAACAGATGGTGAGGTTTCAGATCGTTACATCATCAGTATTTTTGCAAGATTACGTGAGGTGGCATTAAGTCGCTCAATAGCAGAGATTAAATCCACCCTGCAGCGATTAAATCCAGTTGAAAATGATGCGCAGTACCAAGAGATTTTTGGGCAGCTAGTTGGTATGGAGGCAGCACGACGGGTGCAAAAAGAGTTGGCATTAGGAGAGAGTTAAACCTAATATATGGCTAGGTTTGAGAGAGTTTAGATATTCGCTACTATTTGCCTCACTAATCTGTAATTAGATTGGTGTAATCCCTGATAGCTCAATTGGCAGAGCAGCCGGCTGTTAACCGGCAGGTTCTTGGTTCGAGTCCAAGTCAGGGAGCATGGGGTTATATCGATTGCAAGTTGCACTACCAGATCGCCCGGGTTCATTAGGTGCGGTCGCATCCGCTATTGGCTTCGCTGGCGGAGATATTCGTGGCTTAGTTGTGCTGCGAAGTGAGGATGGTCGAGGCATTGATGACATCACAATTGCAGTGCCAGGCAGTGACCCAACTGATCTAGTAAATGTCTTAACCGCTATTGGTGGGGTTGAGGTTCTATCAGTAACCCCAGTTAATTAATATTTAACCGCTTTTAATTGTTCAGCAGACTGCTCTGGCTCTAAATCCATAATAAAAGCTCCCATGGCAGATTCTGAGCCAGATAAATACTTTAATTTTCCAGGCTGGCGCCGAACTGAAACTATTTGCCAGTGCAGCCGCATGCTATCTCGACCAATATTTACTGGAGCCTGATACCAAGCGGCGATATAAGCCATTTCGATTCCAAATACCCCATCTAATCTACTTAATGACTCCTTTGCCACAGCTGCAAATTGCTCTGATTGTGATTGATCCAAATCTTGCAAAGCTGGCACCGATCGTTTTGGCGCAATATGTATTTCAAATGGGTATCTGGCAGCGTATGGCACGTAGGCAATCCACTCAGTGTTTTGGCAAATAATTCGCTTTTTATCCTTAATCTCGCGAGCGATTACATCATCTAGTAATACTTTGCCCGTTTTTTTCAGGTGAGCATCTGCTGCCTGCAGCATTTTTTCAACCCGTGGGGGCACAAATGAGTAGGCATAGATCTGACCATGTGGGTGGGAGATGGTTACGCCCACCTCTTCACCTCTATTTTCAAATGGAAAGACATACTCAATATAATTTAATCTCGAAAGTGCCGCATCTCGATCCTTCCAAGCCTCTAACACAGTTCTAATTTGTTTTTCAGTTAATTTCGCAAAGCTAGAGTCATGATTAGATGTGTAACAAACGACCTCGCAAGCACCAGCTGCATCTGCATTTGGAGTATCAATTCCATTTATCTGTGGCAGCTGCCAATTACTACTTGGCGCAGTAAGTGCAGGTGATTTATTTCCAAAAACCACTACTTCATAATCACTATCTGGAATTTCCGTTAACTTATCACCCTTACTCGCACAGAGTGGGCAGAGATTTTTTGGTGGTAGAAAAACTCGATGCTGACGATGAGATGCAACAGAGATCCATTCATTTACAAGCGGGTCAAGACGAAGGTGACCAATACCAGGTTGCGCTTTCTCATCTCTGGTATCAACAGCACTTCGCTTTATCTCAGCACCGTCGTAGTAAGAGATGGTTCTACCATCAGCAAGCTTTAGATCACTTCTAAATACCCCACCAGATATTTTCTGACTCATGATGGCTAAGGGTAGTCGAAAATTTCAGTGCTTTATTTGTTTAGCGCAGCTATCGGTTGGTTTCTTAGTGGCAGTTGGCTTAGGGGTTGGAGTTGGCGCTGGAAGTTCTGGCCCTTGCATTAAATTAATTGAAAGTGGCAGCAGATTATCAGCATGAGTTTTTGAGATATCAACATAATTTAAAGTTCCTTCAGTTATACCTGCTGGCAGACCCTCGAGTTTTAACTCCCATCTGCCACTGGCAGATCGCTCAGGAGTTTGTTTTTTGACTTTAATTTTTGGATCAAGTGGTCTAAATACCACTGTGCCAGTCACAACTGGCGTCCCAATACTCCTAAATACCTCCACATTTATTATGACTGGCTTATTGGTATCAGTTGCGGCCACTGAAATTAAATTAATAGATGTTGCCTCATTTATCGGCATTAAATCCACCGCTTCTGGCTGCCATTTGCCCTTGATGAGCGAAAGGAAAACTTCCGGAGTTCCGCGGAAAGCATTTAGATCAAGCCTTGAACTTGGCACACCATATTTTTTACCAATTCCACAGGATGAGTACTGCCAAATCTGCCACTGCGATGCACAGTTTGCCGTGCTCCAAGAGTGCACAAAGCAACCAATTTTCTCTCTCTGTCCTGGCTTGGCGATTGGATCTGCAGGATTAATTCCATAGTGGGCAAGCCAAAGTGGATATTGGCGAAGAGTTTCACTTCGCTCCATCGCCATCTCTAAGAATTGTGCGTAAGAGTAAAGAAATGGTTTTCTACCAGTTTTTTCTTCAACTGTGGAAAGCCAAGTCTCTGCCCATAAAGTTACTAAACTTCTAGGCAAGGTTTTAATGCAAACTCCAGAGCTACTTTTCTTTACGCAGTTATTTTCTAAATCAAGTGCGATTGGCAGATCACGTTCGTTATATCCACCAAGGGATGCAAGCCGCCAAATAACTTTTTGTGCCTGCGCTTTTGCATCTCTAATTACATAAGCTTCATCAGTACTGTTTGGCATATAAGCAAAGTGATACATACCGGTGTATAGGCCAGCTGCTTGGGCAGCATTTCGATCGCCAATCAACCACTTCATGGTCTCAATATCTGCTTTTTCTTGCGCGTCTGAGCCCTTTATTAAGACAAACCTCATACCAGCATCAAACATCTGCTTAAAATCAATTGGTTGATCATTTGGGTGCTGCCACCTACTTATATCTGCACCTTGAATTCGACCACCAGTTAATTTACTTGTCTCGGGGGTAATAAATAAGGCATTTGTATCGGCAAAAGTTTTGGAGTTATCAACGATGAAATCTGCAGTTTTTGAAGTCGCCTTCTTTTTACCAACTACAACCTTGGCGCGGTACTTGCCCTGGGCTTTAATGGCGGTTGCAACAGTCTTTATTTGCCAAGCACCACTTGCGCTGGCGGTGGTCTTTAACGGGGTTACCTTCCAAACATCACCATCAAAGCTTTCAATACTTACATTGCCCTTTGCGGCGGGTTTTATTTGTCCATAAAAAGTGACTAGAGATTCACCAGCATTAGGCGTGCTCTCAACATTGAATGAAATTATAGTTTTTGTAGTCGCCGCATTTGCAGCAGGAACAAGAGAAGTAGATAGCAGTGCTACTACTAAGAAAATAACTCCCTTTTTCACCGCTCTATTATGGTAGGTGAGATGCCAAATATTGCTGTAATTGCATCGATTAAAGCCTGAGTGTGTGCTGGATTACGACTGGCTTTGAAATCATGAGGATTTGCAAACTTCTGGCTATCAGCAAAATCTAAGGTTAATTGATTATTTTCAAATGAAACCAATCTGGCGTCAAAAAAAGCTAGCCAAATGATGCGATTATTTTCCAGCAGAAGGTCTAGGACCTCATTCCATCTTGATTTTATTTGATCTAAATCCATCAACTTAAATTAGGAAGCCATAGATAATGGATGCTACTAATCCCAAAATTCCCACCACTTTACTAAATTTTGATAGCAGCAGATTTTTAACTCCCGGAATAAAAGTAATTAAAAGCACCAGCGAGCCAAGTAATATTAAAGCCGAGCTTTTGGGCAAATTTGCTTCACTGCCTGTTTGATATCGCAAATTTATGAGCCCCATAGCAAGTATGGCGTATGCGCCAAAGCGGAAATAATTAAGGGGATTCATTACTTTGGAATTCTAAGTGAGTGCATACCACCGTCAATACTAATAGTGGTGCCGGTAACCGAACTCTGCAATGGACTTGCTAAGAATATGATTGCACTGGCAATTTCAGCAGGTGATACCAAGCGTCCCATTGGTTGCCTTGCCTCTAGCGCTGATCTTGCAGCTTTAGCATCTGGTGATTGATCCAGTAAACGTTTAACCCAAGGAGTATCGGTGGTTGCTGGGTTTACTGCATTGACTCTAATGCCATCGACTAGGTGATCAGTTGCCATGGCAAGTGTTAATGCCAACACCGCACCTTTTGATGCGCTGTATGCAGCGCGATTTGGGACCCCATCTGTGCCAGCAATTGAGGCAGTGTTTACAATCGCAGCAGATTTACTTTCCCGTAAAAGTGGAATTGCAGAGCGTGAAACTCTGGCTGTGCCAACCACATTTACATTTAAGACTTTATGCCAATTTTCATCACTTTCTTTCTCAACAGTGGTCAGTGATCCAATGCCAGCATTGTTAATTAAAATATCCAATTTATTGCTAGCTTTTTTAAACTCAGCAAAAGCTGATTCAACTGATGCTGCATCTGCAATATCGCACTTAATAAAGGTGGCAAATGGCGCCATCTCACCTTGATTTATATCAAAGCCAAATACAGTTGCCCCGCGCTCCTTTAATCCTTTAGCAACCGCTAAGCCAATGCCAGAGCCGCCACCAGTAATAATTGCGGTAAGGCCTGCAAACTCTTTATCCATGTTCACCAATTCCGATCTACTATCTCAATATCCGAAGCGTATTCACTAAATCAACACGCTCCTATACTATTAGCAGAATGTTCATATTGCACACTACTACTAGATTTTCCTTATGAGCCATATAGCAGTTATTGAAACCGCATCTGAGCCATATCGGTTAGTCAAAGAGATTAATGGCAAGTACTTTGAAATTGAAGGCGTTAAAGACTTATCCGAAGCTCTCGTACTGCGTTCACCTATCTTTCGAAAAGCTTATGAGGCTTCTGGAAATAAAGAGATAAAGGGTGAGTTAACTGCGCCAGTTGCAGTAGATACAGAAGTTTGGGGAGCGGGTGTTACCTATCAACGCTCACGGGATGCTAGAAAAGAAGAGAGTGATATCCCAGATGTCTACCAATTAGTTTATGAAGCAGATCGACCAGAGTTATTTTTTAAAGCCACCGCACGTAGGACAGTTGGCCATTTAGCAGAGGTGGGAATTAGAGCTGATGCATTGACCTCAGTGCCCGAGCCTGAGGTTGCAATTGTGATGAATAAGTTTGGTGAACTAATTGGAATGAGCATTTGTAATGATATGACCTCAAGAAATATTGAAGGGGAAAATCCCTTATATCTATCACAAGCGAAGATTTACTATGGATCTAATGCATTAGGTCCAATGATTCGCCCAATTTGGGAGATCGTTGACCAAGACAAATTAGATATCTACGCAAAGATTGAAAGAGCTGGTTCAGTTGTTTGGCAGGCAGAGACCTCACTTAAATCATTGAATCGTTCCTTTGATGACCTAATTGAGTATCTATTTCGCTGCCAGCATTTTCCAGTTGGGGTAATTCTCTCTACTGGTACTGGAATTGTGCCCCCCCTTGAAATTTCACTTATAGCAGGGGATTTAGTAACCATAACCGTTGATCAAATTGGGACATTAGTAAATAAAGTGGCAGTAACGCCAGAGGATATTAATGAGCGGATTAAATAATGAGTGAACATGTAGTTTGGACTCAATGGGATGACTTAAATGTTCCAAGTAAATTCAAGCGCTTATCACCGGCAACTACCCCTACTGAGGCTGGAGATTTTTCTGAGGTAACTTTTTATGTGCCAACATATCTGGGTGGACGCCCCGCACTTGAGTTAACTAAAAAAATGCCCAACTTAAAAGTTTTGCAGGTTCCAAACGCAGGCTATGACGATGCTCTTGAATTTTTACGTCCAGGAATTGCTTTGTGTAATGGCCGAGGAATTCATGATGATTCAACCGCTGAGTTAGCAGTTGGATTAACAATTGCCTCCCTACGTGGCTTTGCTACCTTTGTAAGAGATCAAGATAAGGGTGAGTGGGTAAATAAGAATTACGAATCAATAAATGATCGAAAGATCGGAATTGTCGGTTTTGGCTCAATTGGCTCCACAATCGCCAGAATGCTCTCCGGTTTTTCAGTTGAGATAGTGGCTTTTACTCAATCCGGCCGAGATAACACAAATGCAATTACTGATTTAGATAAACACCTACCAACTCTTGATGTAGTAATTTTAATTTTGCCGCTGACTAAAGAGAGTAAACACCTTTTCGATGCTCGTCGTCTTGCACTTATGAAGGATGGCGCGCTATTGGTAAATGTTGCCCGCGGTCCAATTGTGGATACTCAAGCTCTAATTAAAGAGCTTAACTCTGGCCGAATTACCGCGGGACTTGATGTCACTGATCCTGAGCCGCTGCCAAAAGATCACCCTTTATGGAAAGCAAAAGGAGTTTTGATCTCACCACATGTGGGAGGTAATTCATCAGCATTTGAAAAGCGTGCTCGAAAATTAATCGAATCTCAATTAAATTTATTAGTGCAAGGTAAGCCGCTTAATAATGTTATCGTGGCTGGTAATTAGGCCAATACTTTTTAATTTTGTCCCTTAAGAAATCTGCGCTCTGGTGCATCTGTTCCATGCCATCTACGCCATCTTCAATTGATATCCAACTATCAAAGCCAACATCTTTTAATGTCTTAAATATTGCGTCGTAATCATTAAGTCCTTTTCCTATTACGCCATGTTTGAAAAACGAAACGTATCCAGCACTCCCGCCCTCTGCCCTGCGTAGATCTTCAATAGTGCCGTTGGCAAGATAGCGATCAGAGGCGTGCATGGTTAAGACTTTATGTTTCACCTTCTCTAGTAGTTCCAACGGCTCTTCCCCCGCCGCAATTGCATTCGATGGATCAAAATTAACTCCAAAGTAGGGTGAATCAATTCGGCTGACTAGATCCACAAATACATCCATCATCTGAGCAAACTCAGGCTCAGTCCAAAAATCATCTTTATAGTGATTTTCGATAATTAAAATTACTCCTGCATCTTTTGCAACCGGAATACATTGATTGATGGAATCAACCACATAATTCATACCCTCCTCCCGTGTAATATCTTTTCGCCTTTGACCAGATAACACTCGACAGTATTTAGCACCCAGGGCTGCACTCATTTTTATTGCTTGAATCTCCTTCTCAATCTCTTTTTGGCGAAGTGATGGATCTGGAATGGTGAAATCAGGGGAGGCACACATCATAGGAATTACCATGCCAGTTTCCTCAACTGCAGATTTAATCTTTGGCCAATTACTTGGGTCTTTTAGATCAGCAAAGTTGTTATAAAATTCAAGGCCATCAACATTTAATTCATCAGCTAATTTAATCCACTCATAAATACTCATCTGTCCTGAAACTAATTGCTTAATAAATCCTTTGGGAAAGGCGGCTAACTTAGGCATTACTTTTCAGGATTTCTACCAATTATTGAGAACTGTTCCAACTCAACCACCGCTCCAGTAAATGGTTTGGATTCATCTCCTAGCCAGTAAATACAGGCAACAGCTAACTGTTCTGGCGTGCTCATAACACCAAATGGAATATTTTCTTTACCTAGTTTTTCTGGCCAGCCCACTGGCATACCTTTTTTAACCTGATCTACATACTCACGTTCAGTAAGTATCCAACCCGGATTAATTAAATTAAATCTCACCTTATCCACCCCATGGGCGTTTGCTAAGTTTCTAGTCATAGTTTGTAATCCAGCCTTGCCGATGCTGTAAGCAAGCAGAGATGATTCCCCACTGTAGGCATTAATTGAGCCAATATTTAAAACAGATCCTTGGCTTTTTTTCAGATATGGAAAAGCTGCTTGAATTAAAAATAGAGCTGATTGCAAATTAACCGTGATGGTTTTAGCAAATGCCTCTGGGGTTAATTGTGAAAGATTATTTCGCTCAATGATTGCTGCGTTATTAACCAAGCCGTCAACTTGACCAAAGGCTGAGATTGCATCATCAACAATTTTTTTTGGAGTATTTTTATCTGCGAGGTCTGCAATGCAAAGTGATGCACTTTTTCCCAATTGATCAACTACTTCCTGACCGCCACTCTTATCAATCCCATGAATTAATACCTTTGCCCCCTCAGCAACTGCTTTGATTGCAATAGCTTTTCCAATTCCAGAGGTGGCACCGGTAATGATTATTACCTTATCTTTTAAGCGCATGATTACTCCGGCCTAATTACTGATTTTAAAATCTCACCAGATTGCATCTTTTCAAATGCAGTTTTCCAATCTTTTATTGGAAATACTCCACCTAACACTGGCTTTAGATCTAACGAACCACTCTCCAGCAATCGAAGCACCCGCTCCCACATTGGCCAGTTATGTGAAAAACTTCCACGCAATGTCACATTTTTTGCAACCAAAGGATCCATTGAGAAATCAAGTGGCTGTGGCCCCCAGCCAACCTTTGAAATCCATCCATTTGGGCGGATTACTTCAAGAGCATTTTTTAAGGAAGCACTTACACCGGCGGCATCAACCACACCATCTGCACCCAAACCATCTGCCGCCATTGCCCATTCTTTGGCGTCACCAATAATTACCTCACAACCATAAGTTTTTGCAATATTTAATCGATTCCGATCCTTTTCTAAACCAACCAACGCCACCTCAGCGCCGGCAAGCCGCGCCATTGCAACACAGAGAACTCCAATTGGTCCCGGGCCATAAACCACAATTCGATCCCCTGGTCTAACAAAACCGGGCGCAATAGTTGCGCTGTACGCCACCGCACATGGCTCAGTCATAGCAGCGTATTCAAATGAGATATTTTCTGGAATCTTATGAAGTAATCGGGATGCAACCTTGGCATATCTAGTCATACCGCCGTTTACGCCATAACCAAAGCCTTTTCGTGTGGGATCTAAGTTGTACTTTCCCTCTCTACTAAGCGGTGATTCAGTATCAATTACCGCAGCAGTCTCAGTTACTACGCGATCACCAACCCTCCACTTACCTACTGATTTAACATTTTTCCCTAACTCTTTTATAACTCCACAAAACTCATGTCCTAAGACAACTGGGTAATTTACTGCCCAAGAATTAGTGCCATGCCACTGATGTAAATCGGAGCCACAAACACTTACCGCCTCTACCTGCATAATCACATCATCATCACCAAAGCTTGGGTAATCAATCTCTTGCAGCTCAACACTGCCTGGCTTGGAGGAGAAATTAACAACTCCGATTGATTTCATTTTTACCTCACTCTTGGTGTAATTGGGATATCACCATATGCATGAACCTTTTCACAAATTTTTCTAAGAACCTCTTCCACATTTCCAGCACCCCTTGAAAAAGAGTCAGCATCAATGGCAAGTGGTGCGCCAATTACTACCAATGGGGCGCCATATGAAGGGCAAGCAATTGCTTGTTCAAGTGATAAGCCACCAACTGCTTGCACTGGAATACCAACCGCATCGACTACGGCTTTTAATTGATCAAGTGGATTTGGTGCAACCTTGCCACTTGCAGCAATGCCGCGTCGCTCGTCATATCCAATATGGTGAATGATCATCTGGCAACCTAAATCTTCAAGTTGTCTTGCACCTGCAACCATATCGTCACAACCTAAGTTATCGCCCATCACAGTAATTCCGTAATCCGCGCCCGCTTTAACAACAACTTTAATTGTTTCAGGATGCGCTCTTGCCATAACCACAACATGAGTAGCGCCAGCCTTTGCCATCATTTCCGCCTCCAGATAGCCACCATCCATAGTTTTTAAATCCGCTACCACTGGGATATTTGGAAACTCTTTTCTAAGTGCGCGTACACCATGTAATCCTTCCGCCAATATAAATGGCGTGCCTGCTTCTAACCAATCAACACCAGCGCGCATCGCAGTGTGCGCCATCTCCATCGCCTCTTTGATATCGATTAAATCAAGTGAGACCTGCACAATTGGTTTCACCTACAACACTCCATACTTAGCAAAGGCCTCACTAGGTGGCATTCCTTCTTTGACAGCTTTTCTAAATAAACTCTCCCCAGAGTTTTTCTCCTCCACTCTGGCAATCACCTCATCAATTGCACCCTTTGGCACAATTACCACGCCATCAATATCACCAACAATTAAATCACCAGGATTAATTCTTACGCCATCAATAACCGCTGGCACATTATGTTCAACCACCTCATACCTAGAGTTAATATCAAGGGGGGAAGTTTGCACACCAAAAACTTTAAAACCTAAGGCCTGCATTCTGGTGGTGTCCCTTACCGGTCCATCAGTTAACGCACCTGCCACACCCTTATGTTTGCACGCGGTTGAAAGTAACTCACCCCAAAATGCTGCCGGATGATCACCACCATTATTTCGATTAGATGGTGTTACATAAACTTGATCTCTGCCAACTGCATCTAGTGCTTTAAGTAATCCCACATATGGCACATCAGGGGAAGCAAAAACCGCCTCAACTCTTACTGGAAACGCATACCCCATCATCACGCCATCACCTGAGATCATTTGAATATCAGATTTTAAAACTTGATTGCGCAATCCCATGTGGTCTAAACAATCAGAGGCTAAGGCTGCGGTGAAAATGGTGGAGAGTTTTTGCAGATCATAATTTTTGCTACTCACACCCCAAAGATTAGAGGCTGCACTGGTGATCCAACAGACCCTTAACCATTACTTGAGGCATTGGGCGTGGGAATTTATAACAATCAGATAAAGTGATGATTATTAAAGCATTGTTAGCATGCCTTTGTTGACTGCTTCTCATGCAGTAGTAAGGATTGGCTCAGGTTCGACGAATCTCGTTGTGCCATTCTATATAGAAAAGGAGAAATGAATGCGTAGAAGTTCATTTCGTCTTGTTGCAGCTGCAGCAGCTATTGCCCTTGCGGTAACTGGTTGTTCATCATCATCTGATGAAGCAGCGAATGAAGACACAGAGTTTGAAATCTTTACCTGGTGGGCATCTGGTGGCGAAGCTGCTGGCCTACAAGGAATGATTGACGTTTACTCAGCAGAGAATCCAAACACAGAGTTTATTAACGCTGCTGTTGCTGGTGGTGCTGGTGTAAACGCTAAGGCTGTACTACAAAGCCGTTTAGATGCTAATGAGCCACCAGATTCATTCCAAGCACACGCTGGTATGGAGCTTGATGGTTATGTAAGAGGCGGACAGTTAGAGGATCTAACCTCTTTGTACGCATCAGAGGGTTGGGACAAAATATTCCCATCTGATTTGATCAAAACTCTTACTGTTGACGGAAAAATTTATTCAGTCCCAGTAAACATTCACAGAGCAAATGTTCTTTGGTGGAATCCAGCAACTGCAACAAAAGCTGGCGTCACAAAAGCACCTGAGACTCTAGATGAGTTCTTTGCTGACCTTGAGAAGTTTAAGAAAGCTGGCGTAACTGGTCTAGCACTTGCAGGAAAGGGAGACTGGGCGATTGCTCACCTTCTTGACTGGATGCTTCTTGCATCAATGGGTGCAGATAAGTTTGAAGGTCTATACAACGGATCAACTTCTTGGACAGGCCCTGAGGTTGCTGCCGGACTTAAGAACTTCCAGAAGGCACTTTCTTATGGAAATAAGGGAGCAGGAAACCTTGATTGGCCAGATGCTGGAAAGTTAGTAACTTCCGGTAAAGCTGGATTCTTTATCATGGGTGACTGGGCTTCAGCACAGTGGCAATCAGATGGTCTAAAGCTTGGAACTGACTACACATTCGCAGCAGCTCCAGGAACTGTTGGTACATACCAATGGCTATCAGATTCATTCACACTTCCAGTTGGTGCACCACACCGCAACGCTGCAATTGCATGGTTGAAGGTTTGTGGATCACAAGCTGGACAGGATGCATTTAATCCAAAGAAGGGATCAATTTCAGCACGTACTGATGCTGATCTATCCAAATACGATGATTATCTAAAATCTGCTTCTGCTGATTGGTCAAAGGATCGCTTAGTCGGTTCAACTGTCCACGGCGTAATGGGAAATAACGCACTGATGGCTAAGTACAACGCAGCTGTTGGTAAGTACTTCTCAGGCGGATCAAAAGATAACGCCGGACTTGCTAAGGATCTTGCTGCAGCTTACGAAGCTGGCAAGGCTTAATAGCAATAAAGAAGTAAATAACTTTGGTGGGCAAGTTAATTGCCCACCAAAGTTTTCTAATTTAAGGCTAATTCGCTAGGCTCCACCAACTGCTAACTTTTAGGTCAGGGGAGGATTAGGTGGCTAAATCAAATACTAATCGCTACCCCCTTCGGACTCGTATCGGTGGTTTATTATTTGTACTACCCTCAATAATTACCGTATTAATTTTCGTCTACGGAATGATTATTTGGTCAATAAATGTCTCACTAACCGATCAAAACTCAGGTCGTGTCAAAGAAATTAAGTATGTTGGACTAAAAAATTACACCGATTTGATTAGTGATGACCGCTTCACGCACTCTTTGAGCAATCTAGTTAAATTCACAATAGTATTTATTTTAGGAACTTTGGTAACTGGTTTTATTATGGCCCTTTTACTTGAAAAAGGGATAAAGGGTGAGGGTTTCTTCCGCTCTTTTTACTTATACCCAATGGCAATCTCATTTATTGCGATGGGAACAGTGTTCAACTGGATACTTAACTCCGCCAGGGATGAAGAGGCGGGTGGTTTAAATCTTGCCTTACAGAAGATGGGTTTAGGCTTTTTACAAAATGATTGGTATGTATCAGAGCGAGGGGCAATGTATGCGATGGCACTTCCTGCCATCTGGCAGATGTCTGGTTATGTTCTAGCTCTTTTTCTAGCTGGTTTTCGCGGTATTCCAGATGATATGCGAGAGGCAGCTCGAGTTGATGGCGCCTCTGAATCACAGATATATCGCTACGTATTGTTCCCTCAATTAACACCCACATTATTGACGGTACTTATTATTTTAGGCCACATATCTTTGAAGGCATTTGATCTGATTATTGGCATTAATGGAAAGTCCTACGTAACTCAGGTAGTAGCGGTTTATATGTGGGAGGCAACCTTTGATGCCCGTGATTATGCCAAAGGAACTGCGATTGCAATTGTGTTGCTGGTCTTAATTGCAATAGTAGTGATCCCATATCTTCGATATAACAACAAGCAACAGGCGTACCGTCAATGAGTAAAGATATAGTCGATTTAATCACCACTAAGCATGGTGTGCGCAACTCAAAGCGCAAGCGAACCGGAAAAGAGAAGTTTTGGCTGATTTTCCGATACGTATCACTTACCTTTATTTGGTTCTTAATCGTAATGCCTATCTATGTGATGGTAATTAACTCACTAAAAGGTGTAAAAAATGTTTATTTGATCAACGCCTTTAAATTGCCAGAGAAATTGGATTTTTCAGCTTGGTCGGTGGCTTGGAGTGGAACTGATTACTTCCCACAATCAATATCGGAGTCAATGACAAGGACCTTATTGTTTGTAATTCAATCATCAATAATCTCGGCGGTGATTGGCTCAATTAATGGCTATGTTTTTGCCAAATGGAAATTTAAGGGATCAAACTTTATTTTTACACTATTCCTTTTTGGAATGTTTATTCCCTATCAGGCGATCATGATTCCGTTGGTAAGGGTGGCAACTGAGGTGGGCATAAACAAATCTATCTATGTCTTAGTCTTTGCGCACGTTATTTACGGAATTCCAATCTGTACGCTGATTTTCCGCAATTACTATGAAGCTATTCCAAATGAGTTAATTGAGGCTGGCCGGGTAGATAAAGCCTCGATGGTAAGAATTTATCGCTCAATTATTTTGCCACTATCAATACCAGCATTTGTGGTGGTCTTAATCTGGCAATTCACCTCAGCATGGAATGACTTCCTCTTTGCCATCTTCTTAACTGGCGGTTCTCCCAAGCTTTCTGTGGCAACTACAGCGCTTAATTTTATTACCGGCTCCTCAAATCAGGTTTATTACGGTGTAAATATGACCGCTTCATTAATCGTTTCACTACCAACACTTATTGTTTATATCTTCCTAGGACGTTACTTTCTACGAGGATTACTCTCTGGCTCCTTGAAAGGATAAGCATGGCGATCGCAGTTGAAGTATTTGATTCTAGATGCAATCAATTGGGTGAGGGTCCAACTGCCACTGGCAAAAATAACAATCAGGTTCAGTGGTGTGACATCTATGGCAAAGCGGTTAGGTCAAAGGATTTACTCACTGGACAAAGTAGTGAGTACCTTGCCGATGAACATATTGGCTTTCAAATTCCAAGAAGTGTGGGCGGTGATATTTTAGGAACCGCTAACGGTCCGGTGCTGCGAGATGCAGATGGAGTAATTCGCAAATTACCAACTCGGGCAGATGTAGATGGTGATAACTATGCAGGGGTAATTCGCTGGAATGATGCCAAAGTTTCACCAGATGGAGATCTCTTTCTTGGCTCAATGGCATATGAAAATCAAAGTGATCAGGGAGCGCTTTATCGTTTAAGCAAAGATGGCAAAAAGCTAACAAAGTTATTTGGTTCAGTTGGTATATCAAATGGTATGGATTGGTCAGTAGATAAAAGCAGAATGTTTTATATTGACACTTTAACGCTGCGGGTTGATCAATTTGATTATCTCAATGGTGAAATTTCAAATAGAAGGCCATTGGTACAGGTAACAGAGGGTATGGGATATCCAGATGGAATGTGCTCAGATGCGAACGATAATCTTTGGGTAGCATTTTGGTTAGGCTCTTGTGTCAGATGCTTTGATGGTAAAACTGGTAAGCAACTTGAGGAAATAAAATTACCCACTCAGAAAATTACCTCCTGTGTATTTGCGGGAGAAAAGCTTGATCAACTAATTATTACCTCAGCCGTTGGAAACCCAGGAGAACAGGTTGATTTAGATGCGTTTCCACAAGCAGGTATGACATTTATTGCCACCCCTGGGGTAGTGGGTAAAAAAACAAACTTATTTGGTGCCTAATTGGGCACAGACTTATTCACCTTTGGTGAGGCACTCTCTGTTTTTATCTCAAGTGATACTGATTCGGTAATGAGCGCAACCAAGTATGAACGGGTTACCGCAGGGGCTGAGGTAAATGTTGCAGTTGCACTTTCCAGATTGGGTTTAAAAGCTCAATTTTTCTCAAGATTTGGAAATGATCAATTGGGCTCAGTAATGCTGGCTGATATTGAGGCAGAGGGTGTTGATACCTCATTAGTTAAGCGAGTTGATTCTTTCACCGGTGCCATGGTGCGAAACTCTGGTAAATCCCAAGCAGTTGAGATAAGTTATTTAAGAAAAGGCTCAGCCGCATCCACCATTGAACCAGCAGATATTTTAGATTCCTACATATCATCCGCCAAGTGGTTGCACACCACTGGTATTACCTGTGCGATCTCACAAAGTGGTGAGAAAACTGTAAAGCATGCATTAAAGACAGCACGTGAATTAGGAGTTAAAGCTAGTTTTGATTTGAATATTAGGCGAAAACTTTGGAGTGAATCTCAAGCAAGTGCAACCTTGGCACCAATTGCAGAGAATGTTGAATTATTAATTGGTGGAGAAGATGAGTTCAAAGTCGTCTTTGGCGATAGTGATGCAAAGCGAGTACTTGCACAGATGAATAAACGTGGCTGTAAAATCGCGGTAATGACAAAAGGTGATCAGGTAATGCGTTACTCCATCGATGGTCAATATGATGAAATCACACCCCCAAAGGTGGTTGCAGTTGATCCAGTTGGTTCTGGAGATGCCTTTACCGGTGGCAGCATCGCTGGATTATTAAGTGGCTTAGCACCAAGTGATGCCCTCAAACAGGGAAGTATCTGTGGGGCGCTAGTTGCAAGTATGTTTGGGGACTGGACTGGCATGCCAACAGGTAGCGCTGGATTAATTTCAGATGAGTTATCAAAAAAGGTTTAGGGGTTAATTTTGAAGACAGTTGATTTCTTGCTCACAGAGAAGATGATGAGTTTGGTCAGGTGTAATTCTCAAAAAGAAGGTCAAGAGATGGCTGATGCTTTGGTGGCAGCAGGTGTTAAGGCAATTGAGATCACCCTAACTACCCCAGGTGCTTTAAAGATCATTAAATCTTTGGTGAAAAATAAGCAGCTATTAGTTGGTGCTGGGACTGTTAGAACCGTAAAAGATGTAAAAAAAGTGGCAGAGGTTGGCGCAAAATTTATTGTCTCTCCGGATACTAATGAGGATGTAATCCAAGCAACTAAGAAATTGAAATTGGCATCAATGCCAGGGGTTTCAACCCCTACTGAGGTCGGGATTGCAGTTGATGCTGGGGCTGATATTTTGAAATTATTTCCAGCATCAGTATTAGGTCCTGATCATTTAAAGTCGATCAGAGAGCCATTTCCAAATAATCGCTGGTGCCCAACTGCTGGGATTACTCTGGAATCAATTCCAAAGTGGTTTGCAGCTGGAGCGGATCTGGTTGGTTTAGGTGGGCCATTAACCAAAGACGGTGTAAGTGGGGTAAGTAGAAATGTTTTGGCTTTCCGCACTGCAATTGAGCAAGCTAGTAAGGTAGTTTATAAACATGAAGTTAGCCAATAAACATATCTTCGTAACAGGCGGCGCCAAGGGAATTGGTGAAGCAATTGTTAGGGATGCTGCCGCAGAGGGTGCCAAAGTTTCATTCATTGATATTGATGTAGCAGTAGGTGAAAAACTTGCTGCTGAATTAAGTGCAACAGGTAAGCAAGTGGCATTTGTAAAAGCAGATGTTGCCAGCTTTGAACAGTTAAAATCTGCATTTGAACAAGTCGTAGCAAAATTTGGGGATGTAACTGGCGTAGTTAATAACGCTGGGGTCAATTCACATGCAGACCCAGTAACTATGACTGATAAGCAATGGGATGATTTTTTTGCAATTGACATGAAGCCAGTCTGGTTAACTGCAAAGTTAGCCTTGCCTGCAATGCGAAAGGCAAAGAGTGGCTCGATTGTAAATATTTGTTCTATTCATGGCCGGCTTACTTATCCTGGATTTTTTCCTTACGGCGCAGCAAAATCTGCAGTTCTCGGCTTAACTAGAAACTTAGCCTTAGATGAAGGAAAGCATGAGATAAGAGTTAATGCAGTTTCACCTGGTTATATCCTCACCGATCTAACGAAGAATTACCTTAACGCTGAGGTGGGTAGAGCAGAGCGCGCAAACTCTATTCAACCACTTGGCAGAATTGGTCAACCAAGTGAGGTAGCAAAGGTTGTCACATTCTTACTCTCCGATAAATCTACATATGTAAGTGGTTCTGACTGGGCAGTTGATGGTGGATTAGGAGCAAGGTCAGCATGATATTAAAAGGGGAGCATTTATTTGTTACCGGCGGAGCAGCTGGAATTGGTGAGGCATTAGTAATTGGCGGCGCCAAAGAGGGCGCCAAAGTATCTTTTGTTGATATTGATGATGCGAAAGCCAATGCTTTGGTTGAAAAATTAACAAAAGAAGGGCATCAGGTCCAATATACAAAGGCAGATGTTTCCAAGTTTGAAACCTTTAAAACAGGTTATGACAAATTAGTTTCAACCTTTGGTCCAGTCACAGTTGCAGTATCTAATGCTGGCCGTAACTCATATGCCGATGCGGTTGAGTACAAAGATGAGGAGTGGAATGATTTTTTTGCTCTTGATCTTAAATCAAGTTGGTACCTCGCAAAGCTGTGCCTGCCTGACATGAGAGAAAAGAAGTACGGCTCAATTGTAAATATTTCATCAATTCATGGCCGAATGTCTAGACCAAATTTCTTCCCTTACTCTGCCGCTAAAGGTGGAATAATTGGATTGTCTAGAAACTTAGCACTAGATGAAGGAAAGTACGGAATTCGAGTGAATTCAGTATCACCTGGCACAACTGCAACTCCGCTTTTAAAAAGTTATATGGAGAAATTTCCTGATGAAAAAGCTCATGCACTATCAGTTGCTCCAAATGCCAGATTTGGTTCACCGGAGGAGATCGCAAATGTTATTTTATTTACCCTGTCAAAGGATGCATCTTTTATAACTGGAGCCGACTTGATGGTTGATGGCGCTTTACACGCCCGGTATGCATAAGCAATAAATGATCAAATCTAAACGTAGATTTCCCGATCTTCCGCATTTGGTCTCTTTGATTGATTGGAAGATTCCATCAATTCATAGAAATAGAACCAGGATTACTAGAGCTATGACGATTAGTGATTTAGCAAAAATTGCAAAAAAGAGAGTTCCAAAAGTGGTCTTTGATTATGTAGAAGGATCAGCCTTAGATGAGGTTAGCTACTCCCGATCTCAAGCAGCTTTTGATCGAGTTGAATTTACAGCTCACGCACTTCGGGATGTTTCAAAGATAGATCCATCAATTGAAATATTTGGTCAAAAAGTAGATCTTCCAATTCTATTTTCACCCACTGGCTACACCAGATTCATGTATCACGTTGGTGAACCAGCAGTTGCAAATGTAGCAGCAAAAAATAATTTAATTTATTCACTTTCCACTATGGGAACTACCTCACCTAAGGAATTAGCAGATCAGGTGCCCCAGGCACGTCGATGGTTTCAGCTTTATGTGATGCAAAATCGTAAAGATAGTTTGTCAGTTATTAAACAGGCAAAAGACTCTGGCTTTGAAGCATTAATTCTCACCGTCGATACGCCAGTCAGTGGCATTCGCATCCGAGATATGAAAAATGGTCTAACTATTCCGCCGCGAATAAGATTGAGCACAGTTTTTGCAATAGCAAGAAAACCTATTTGGTGGCTGAATTTGTTTACTACCAAAAAACTAGAGTTTGCAGCCTTTAGGGGTTGGAATAAGACACTTGTTGAGTTAGCAGCGGCAATATTTGATCCAGCGACTAAGTTCGAGGATCTTAAGTGGCTGCAATCGGTATGGGGTGGCCCAATTATTGTGAAAGGTGTTCAGAATTTAGAGGATGCAAAACGGCTTGCAAAAATGGGAGTAGATGGAATTATTCTTTCAAACCATGGTGGGAGGCAGTTAGAAAAAGGGCCAGTACCCCTTGAGTTACTACCAGAGGTAGTGAAAGCGATTGGTAAGAAAGCTGATGTTTATATCGACGGTGCTGTCCTATCAGGTCAAGATGCATATGCTGCAGTTGCAATGGGAGCGAAGGCTGTATTTATTGGACGTGCCTATCTATATGGAATTATGGCAGGAGGAGAATTAGGTGTTGAAAGAGTGATTGAGATTATGAAGCGAGATTTTATAAATACCATGGCGCTAACTGGAGCTAGAAATATTGCTGAGGTGCAAAAAACTGGCGCAAGGTTGCGTAACTCCTAGTTAAATACTCAAATCTGCGATCTCAGCAGCACTGATACCGCAGCAACCACCAATAATTTGGGCCCCGGCACCAACCCATTCACTTATTAATTGATCGCTAAACCCAGCAGAACCACTTCCTGTCCACACTTTATGTTTTGCATCCCAAACTCTGCCCGAGTTGGGATAGACAATAAAAGGTTTAGATGATGAAGCAGAGCGCAATAGATCTGTAATCAACTCGGGCCTAGTGCAATTAATACCCACCGCCATTGCCTCCTTTGCTAGATCAACCGCTGCTTGAAAGCTTTGCCCACCATTTGTTTGATTACCCTGCCTGCAGGAGTAGGAGATCCAAAATGGGATTGGGCAATCCTTTAATAGCTCTAATAAAATCTCAACTTCAAAGGTGTCTGGCATGGTTTCAAGTGCTAAGTAATCTGGTGAGGTTGAGATTAATAACTCAAGACGTCTGGAATGAAAATCTTTTAATACTGATTTACTAACACCGTAATTACCTTTGTACTCAGAGCCATCTGCAAGGGATGCTCCGTATGGACCAACCGATGCTGCCACCTTCACACTCTTGCCACTTTGAGTAGCTGCAACTTTTGCTAATTTGGTTGAGGTAATTAGAGCCTGATCAGTTTCTTGCTCACTCCAACCACGTGCACTACACCCAGGGTAGGAGAGTTGGTAGGAGGAGGTAATAATGATTTGCGCCCCAGCATTTATAAAATCTAAGTGCGCCTTGGTTATTTGCGCAGGATTTGATCTAATCAACTCACCTGTCCAAAGTGAGGTTGTTAATTTATTGCCATTATTTTCTAATGCTGTTGAGAGCCCTCCATCTAATTTAATCATGTGGGGCGGGTAGGGCTCGAACCTACGACGACCGGATTATGAGTCCGGGGCTCTAACCAACTGAGCTACCGCCCCTAATAAGGAGGTGAGTGTCATACCTTACATCTATCCCAACACTAAGCATTAATTGGCAATATTCACATGCTCACACAGGATAATAAAAAGTATGAAAACTAGAGCAGTATTTATCTCTGTCATTTTTCTATTTCTATCAACTCAACCAGCCACCGCTGCCCCTATCTATACCTTTCCAGTTGCCGGCTGCACCGTTACCTATACCAAATACCATCATGATTATCCGGCCGCAGATATTTTTGGTAAAAAAGGTTGCGCATTTGTCTCACCCATTGCAGGTGTAATAGATGAGGTAAACAGTGTTGACAAGTGGAGTGGTAAAACAAATCTTGGCGCAGATCGCGGCGGCCTATCAATCTCAATCATTGGTGATGATGGCCTTAGATATTATGGAAGCCATCTTTCTAAAATTGAAGCAAATATTGTGCCCGGCTATCGAGTTACAACTGGGGAAAAGTTAGGTGAGATTGGATCATCCGGCAGTGCTCGGGGAACTAAGCCTCATCTGCACTTTGGTATCTCATACCCAACTGAAAAAGGTATTTGGTGGGTGAGACGTGGCGTTGGTTTAGAGAGTAAAGGTAAGACGCCACCATTTAAATATTTGCAAGCTTGGCAGATGGGTAAAGATTTGAAACCAAAAGTTGTAACACCTGCGGTAATTCCAGCTGAGCCTACGAAGTAAATAAAAATAAGGCCCGCTATTTCTAGCAGGCCTTAATTCTTTTTCGAGAGTTGCTCGAAAGGTTAATGGTTATTTATGCAGGGTTTACAGCGTCAGCCTGAGGACCTTTTGGACCTTGGACTACTTCGAATGTAACTGCCTGACCCTCTTCAAGGGACTTGTAACCGTTTCCTTGGATTGCTGAGTAGTGAACAAAAACATCTTGTCCGCCACCATCAACTGCAATGAAACCGAAACCCTTTTCAGAGTTGAACCACTTAACTGTACCTGTTGCCATTTAGCTTTTTTCCTTTGATTATGTTGGACTCTTGCAATATAACAAGCGCCGGTCTTTATTCTTACAGCGAATCCCAATCAACAATCAGTGGAACGGGTACTGCCAAGCGTCGGACTGTTGCAAAGTTTACCCTGCTATTGGCTAATTGCGAAAAGAGATGTATAAATCTCTTACTGCATTAGGCGCTGGTGGGCTGGGGAAGGTCACACCGAGTGATCTAAAGGCAGGTACTAGTGAGTAAATCTCCAATTTATGCTGGGCGAATACTTATTTATTCAACCCCGGCAGCCCTGACTCAACATATTGAGTGGGCGCTTAATCAAAATCT
The DNA here is from genome assembly GCF_002288005.1 of Candidatus Nanopelagicus hibericus. NCBI lineage: Bacteria > Bacillati > Actinomycetota > Actinomycetes > Candidatus Nanopelagicales > Candidatus Nanopelagicaceae > Candidatus Nanopelagicus > Candidatus Nanopelagicus hibericus. The sequence continues at coordinate 323,418 of NZ_CP016771.1, forward strand.
TGGCTATCAAGTGGAGCCAAATTGGGTCAATCAGCCACTATCACCTGGCGCAAAAGCAACTGAGGTGGATTTTTATAGCGACCAACCAGTGGCGGCAAAGATTGCAAAAGCTTTAATCAGCTGGCGTTACTTAAGATTTGAGATAACCCAAAAATGCAAGAAAAATGGTGATGCTACTTTGTATCGCATCACCCCAGATCTTGGTTTGCACCAAGCATCTCTGGCATCAAATGGTGATGTAGTTTTAAATGAACATCAAGTAAATAAGTTAATTCAAAATGCACCTTCACAAAAGAGATTGCAGCAAGATCTTGAGAAAGCACTGGGTAATCAATGGGAGATTGAGTTGGAGCCTTATCGGTTAGCACTTGCAGGTGGATCTGCAGAGATCTTTTCAAATATTGGATAGGATTAGTGCATGAATTTTGAAGCCTCTGATCGGATCAAATTTGCAACCGGTATTTTAGCTGCGGCAATTTTATCCTCCGGGCTTACTCTTGGGCTTTATAAGGTTGGCTCTGGTCTTGCCTCTCGCGCTGGTAATGCAATTACCGTTACTGGCACCGCCTCTGAAAATGCCACTGCAGATAATGCAGTCTGGAATTTAAATTTAAATGAATCTCAAAAAACTTTAGCCGCATCGGTTAGCAAAATTGATACCAGCGCAGAAGCATTAAAGAGTTACCTATTAAATGGTGGAGTTACTGCAGATCAAATTGAGCTTGGCCCAATTAACAGTAATCCGTTGATGGAGTACATAAATGGAAATCCAACTGGGCGAGTTATTTCCTATCAGGCATATCGCACCGTAACTGTTAGAACTAAGGATGTTAAGTTGGTTTCAAAGCTAAGCAATGAGATTGGCTCCCTGCTTGCCACTGGCGTAAATGTGGGAAATTATGGACCTTCCTATTACCTTTCAACCTTAGATCAAATGCGTGCAAAATTATTAGCTGCTGCCATGTTGGATGCAAAGGCCAGGGCGCAGGCGATCACGGAAGCGGTTGGTGGTGAGGTAGGTTCTCTTATCTCCGTCTCATCTGGTCCAACCCAGGTGACAACTAAGGATTCACTTGAGCGGACAGCTGGTGGCTTTTATGATGTTTCAACAATTGATAAAACAGTTAATGTCACTTTATCTGCAAGTTTTAAAACTAATTAACTAGCTTTTAGCAGGGCGCGTATTTGAGGGTCTTGCTCAATTTTGGCTAGAAATGGCAGCTCTGCTGCTTTTTTATGTGGATTAATTTTTTCAAAAATAATTCTCCCCATTTCAAAGGCCATCAAAATTAAGGCTGCAGGCAGAAGATCCACGCTGCGCTTTAAGAACCAAGGAGTGCCATTACGTAGCATCCACTTGACCTTCTGCGCCCGACTTTTGTGAGTTACAGATAATTCATATGGCAATGAGATTGCCCAGCCGCGCTGGCGTAATTGCATTGCGATATTTCTTGCCAACATAAAATGGCCAGCAGGGCCAGGATGCATTCGATCTATATGCCAATTCCGCAGGTTATGAACATCATTTATCGCTCTAGTTTTGATGGTTACGATCTCAAACTCCAGGGCTACTTTGCGATAGACCGCATTTACCGCATTAACTCTTCTGCTGAGCACCCTACTCATTAACCTTGGCAATCTAAGCAACTTATTTGGATCATGTAACTCCACCATGATTATTTCACTACCCATTGCCAGTAATTGTTGGCAGCAACTGCGTAGATTGTTATAAAGCGTAATTGGGTCAAAACCATTACGGAGCATGTCATTACCACCCACAATTACCGCACAAATATCTGGATTTTGTCGCAGCGCTTTTGGTAGTTGCACCGCTAATACTTCAGCGGATTTCGCACCTGGCCTAGAAAAATTATAGTAATCACAGCCATCTTGAAAGGCATCTGCTAGGAATCCAGCCCAGCCACGAAACTTTCCTTTATTGACTTCATCTCCAGTACCAAATGCTGCGCTGTCGCCAAGGACTACAAAGGTTGGATGAGATCTAATCGCATCCATTTTAAGCAACTCTTAACCTACGTTTTGTAACCACCATGGGTTGCTTAGCACCATGTAGCTCCAGCATTTTGTGAACAGTATTTGTCCAAGAGTAAAGCTCTGCCTGCTTTCTGGCAGTAACTCTTAAAGAGCTATCACGGAGTAATTTATTTATCTCATTAGCAAAGGATGCACCATTATCTTTCGCCACCGCCCCGGCCGGGTTAGTAGATGTAATATCTAAAATCTCACCCACCGCGCTAGATGCCGAGGCAACAACTGGTGTGCCAGAGGCAAGTGATTCAAGTGCGGATAAGCAAAAGGTTTCAAGTGGGCCAGGTGCGATTGCCACATCAGCTGAGGCTAGATACTCAGCAACTTTTTTACGATTTGCAATATATCCCAACATCTCAACCGGCAAATTGCTGCTTTGTTTTCTAATTTTTTTCCACAACGGGCCGCCACCAATAATTACTAGTCGCACATCAATCCCAGCTTCTATCAGTTTTTCTACCGCCTGCACACTTCTTGCTGGCTCTTTTTCTGGTGAGAGCCGGCCGCAGTGAATTAGTAGATATCGTGATCCTTTGAGAAGTGAGGTACGTAGCGCCAAATCACGATTTGCTGGATTGAACTGCTCTAGATCAACACCTAAGGCAATTTTATTTAAATTGGTTATTCCAATTTGCTCAAACTCAGCTGCGGCAAAATTGGTAGTAGCAATTACCTGATCAAAATTGCTGGCTAATTTTCTATTATGCCAGTTCACAAATTTGCTGCGAATAGCTGTGGGGATAAAGCCGGCATACTTTTTAACTAGACCATTTAAGGTTTCATGGGAGAAAACTAAGCTGGCAATCTTGTTTTGCTTCGTCCATTTTCCAACCTTCATCAAGGTGAAGCGATCTGAGACCTCCACCCGATCCGGGTGTAAAAACTCTAAAAGATTAAGTAATTGCCGGTTGCTGCGGATAATTTGATACCCACCGCTACCGATCAAGGTGATGCTAGGCAAGCTGATTTTCAGCCCAAATGGGGTCTGCTCCTTTAAATACCTTGGGCCAGGGACAATATAAATAAACTCATGACCATACTTTAAATAACCGGCGCCCAACTCATGCAGAGTTGTTTTAATACCACCAGAGCTTGGGCCATAAAAGTTTGCTACATGGACAATTCTCACGCCACACCTACCGAATCTGATTGGCTGGCTGATTTTTCGCTGATTACCTGCTGATAATGCTGGCGTAGTTGATCCATAATATTTTGCCAAGTGCGCATACTTACTGAATCTCTGGCAGCAATTCGCATCTGCTTGCGATCTAATCTGCCTCGGTGTTTGGTTACTGCTTGCAACAAAGCGGCGCCATCTTTGGTATCAATAATGTATCCGGTGCGGTTATCAACTACTAAATCTGCTGGCCCACCAGTAAGTGGCACAATCGCTGGCACACCACTAGCAAGTGCCTCCTGCACCGCCTGACAAAAAGTTTCATTAGGGCCAGGATGAATAAACAGATCAAAGCTGGCGTAGATTTTGGCCAACTCATCTGCAGATTTAAAGCCAAGAAATATTGCGCCAGGCAGTAACTGCTCAAGTTTTTTACGATGAGCGCCATCTCCCACAATTACCAGTTGAATATCAGGATTGTTAGCTAAAACAGCTAGATCACTAATTCGTTTTTCCTGCGCCAATCTGCCGACAAAGCCAATAATGGTTTTCTCTTGGTTGATGCCACGCCAGCGAGTGCGCAACTCTTCATCTCGTTTTGCTGGATTAAACAAGTTGCTATCAACACCTCGTTGCCACAGGTGCACATTTGGTACACCAGCAAGATGTAGATCTAGGCAGGCGGAGTTTGACGGCGCCAAGGTGCGATCTGTTTGGGAGTGAATTCGATAAAGAATTTTCTGCAGAGAGTTTTGAGCCGCACCCAAGCCATACTGTTTGGCAAAGCCACCTAAATCAGTTTGATAAACTGAAACTGTAGGAATTTCTAACTGCTTGGCTAATTTTCCAGCGTAGGAGCCAAGGGCAAAAGGTGAGGCCAAGTGAATAACATCGGGTGAGAAGCCATCTAGTAAATGTTTTAATTTTCGTTGTGGTAAACCCATCGGCATATTCACTGGTAAAAAGTTTTGAGTTGGAATCGCTGGTGTAGTTCGTACTTGGTGGCCGGCGTAAGATCGAGGTGTACCAGGACAGGTTGGCGCAATTACCAATGCTTGATCATTGTTTTGAGCTAAGTTTTCTAAGATGCGAAGTACTGAGTTGGTAACGCCATTTACATTTGGCAAAAATGATTCTGTGACCACCGCAACTCTCATAAAGGTAGGGTGAGGCACTCAGGAAGCCTTAAGTAAAGGTTGAGGTTAAATGTTGATGAAGGCCAGGTGAAAATAGGCGCCGCAATCTACCCCCGAGTAACATTGAGGTATGAAAATCGCAGTCTGCATTAAACAGGTTCCAGACTCTTGGGCTGAGAAAAAAATGGCGGGTCAAGTTTTAGATCGCGCCAATGTTGATGCAGTTTTAAATGATTTAGATGAGTACGCAGTTGAAGAGGCACTTCGGATTGTGGAGGCAAACTCACCAAGTAAAGAGGTGGGTGAGGCAAGTGGCCATACCATCACATTAATTTCTATGGGACCAGAGCGAGCTAGCGAGGCAATCAGAAAAGGTTTATCCATGGGCGCTGACAATGCGATTTTGGTAAGTGATGCATCTTTGGCAGGGTCGGATGCACTCGCCACCTCATTAGTTTTATCTGAGGTAATTAAAAAAGAAAATTATGATCTAGTTATTTGTGGCACCGAAAGTACTGATGCCCGAATGAGTGTAGTGCCAGCAATGATTGCTGCTCGATTGGGTTGGGCGCAATTAACCTTCGCCGGAAAAGTTAAGGTTGATCTTGCTAATACAGCTGTTGAGATTGAGCGGGTGACTGAGTTTGGTAATCAAGTCATGAGTGCAAAATTTCCAGCACTTTTATCGGTGGTTGAAAAGATAAACGAACCAAGATATCCATCATTTAAGGGAATTATGGCGGCAAAGAAGAAAAGTATTACCACGATGACAATTGCAGATACTGGAGTTGATGCCAGCTCAGTTGGCCAATCTGCTGCTTGGAGCGCGGTTAAAGATGCCCTACCAAGGCCACCACGTGGTGCTGGTGTGAAATTAACTGATGAGGGAAGCGGCGGCGAAAAGTTAGTTGAGTTTTTGGTAGAAAAGAGGCTGGCATGAGTGAGGTTTTATTTTTAGTAGATCATCTTGGTGGAAAGATAAGTAAAGCAACGGGTGAGCTTGCCACCTACGCTAAATCAATTGGTGATTCGGTTGCGGTAGTTTTTGCGCAAAGTGCAGATGAGATTACTTCACAATTAAAGGTATTTGCAGTCGATAAGGTAATTACCGTTGCAGGTGAATGGGACAAGTACGGCGCTCCGGCAATTGCTGATGGTCTAGCGCAGTTAATAAAGGCTAAAAACCCAGCTGCAGTTTTGATCACCTCATCGGCAAATGGCAAAGAGATTGCCGGCAGAGTTGCGGTTATTTGTGGCTCTGGCATTATTACCGATGCGGTAAATGTAGATAAGGATTTAATCACCACCCAATCAGTTTTTGGTGGCTCAACAACTGTTCACTCAACTGTGACCAAGGGTGTGCCAATCATTACTTTGCGGGCTAATTCAATTGAGGCGGTAAGTGCCACCTCATCACCAACAGTTGAAACCTTTGCTGCAACTATTTCTGCGGCAGCCAAATTGGCACCGATCTCATCTGCCACTCCAGTAGTTAAGGGCGGGCGACCAGATTTAACTGAAGCATCAATTGTGGTTTCAGGCGGGCGTGGCACAAATGGAGATTTCAAACCAGTTGAAGCGTTAGCAGATGCGCTGGGCGCAGCAGTTGGCGCTTCCCGTGCTGCCACCGATGCTGGTTGGTATCCACACTCACACCAGGTGGGCCAAACTGGAAAAACTGTTTCACCACAGCTCTACGTTGCAGCCGGAATTTCAGGTGCGATTCAACATCGCGCTGGTATGCAGACAAGCAAGACAATTGTGGCAATTAATAAAGATCCAGAGGCACCAATTCTTGAGATCGCAGATTTTGCAGTAGTTGGTGATTTATTTAATGTTTTGCCACAAGCCACCGCACAGATTGTTGCGCGAAAGGCTTAAATTACATCACCAATCGGTGCAACCTTTAGACTTACTACGTGAGTATCTATTTTGATCATGCTGCCACCACACCTATGGCAGAGGCTGCAGTAATTGCACTTAATACTCAATTAAAAAAATTAGGTAATGCCTCCTCACTGCACTCAGCTGGCAGGTCGGTGCGAAAAGATTTAGAGGCGGCGCGGGAGGGGATTGCTAAGGCTATTACTTGTGAAGCTAGTGAGGTGATATTTACCGCAACTGGCACTGAGGCAAATAATTTGGCGGTCAAAGGGCTGTATTGGAAGGGTGTGAAGGAGAATAAAAAAGTAATTATCACCTCAACCTTTGAACACCATGCAGTAATGGATCCAATTGTTTGGTTGGCAGAGCATGAAGGTGCTCAGGTCGTGGGGATAAATGTTGATTCCAAAGGATTTATAAAATTAGATGAGTTGAAGCAAGCGGTTTCAGAGCATGCTGGTGAAGTTGCATTGATTTCAATTATGCATGCAAATAATGAGGTGGGCAGCATTCAAGATATCGCCCAAGTGGTAGCAATTGCTGGGCAGATTCCAGTTCATGCAGATTGTGTGCAAAGTTTTGGCAAAGTTGAGCTTTCATTTAAGAAACTGGGCTTAACTGCAGCCACAATTAGCGCACATAAGCTCGGTGGCCCGTTGGGAGTTGCCGCTTTAATCTTAAAAAAAGGTTTAGATATCGAACCAGTTTTACATGGCGGCGGTCAGGAGCGAGATCTTAGAAGTGGCACATTTAATGCTCCAAGTATTGTCTCCTTTGCAGCTGCTGCAACTGATGCGCAGGCAAATCGAAAAGTGCGAGAGCAAACTGTTAGGGGATTGAAGCGGGAGTTAATTCAAAGTATAAAGAAGAGTGTGCCAGAGGCACAGGTAAATGGAGATCTTGAAAAATCTCTACCAGGAATCGTCTCAATTACATTTCCTAAAACAGACTCCGAAGGTTTATTGCTACTGCTCGATGCAGAGGGAATTGCATGTTCAACTGGCTCTGCCTGCAGTGCTGGAGTGCAGCGACCAAGTCATGTGTTGATGGCGATGGGATTAAGTGAGGATGAAACCACCTCCACGCTAAGATTTTCATTAAGCCATTTGAATACCATCAATGAGATTGCCAGATTAGGATCGGTGATTGCATCGGTTGTGGCTAGATCAAAAGCAGCCTCAGGGAAAAAATGAAAAAATTAAAGGTAATAGCAGCAATGAGTGGCGGGGTTGATTCCGCGGTAGCTGCCGCCAGAGCAGTTGATGCCGGGTATGAGGTTGTTGGTGTCCACTTAGCACTTTCTAGTAATCCACAAAAGTATCGCTCGGGTGCTCGTGGTTGTTGCACCATTGAAGATTCACATGATGCCAGGCGCGCTGCTGATGTAATTGGCATTCCTTTTTATATTTGGGATATGGCGGAGGAGTTTCACAAAGGAGTAGTTGAAAACTTTTTATCAGAGTATCAATCAGGTAGAACACCTAATCCATGCTTACGGTGCAATGAAAAAATCAAGTTTGAAGCGGTGCTTGATCGCGCCAAGGCGCTTGGCTTTGATGGCGTTGTAACTGGACATTATGCAATCACTAAAGATAGCGCGGCTGGAAAAACCTTACATCGAGCAGCAGATATTGCTAAAGATCAATCATATGTTTTAGCTGTCCTTCGTACTGATCAGATTGAAGGGGCAATTTTTCCGCTAGGTGATACGGTGAAAACAGATACTCGTAAAGAGGCGAAGGAGCGCGGATTATTTGTGGCAAATAAACCAGATTCACATGACATTTGTTTTGTGCCATCAGGAGATAACGCTGGTTGGTTGCGAGATAAATTAGGCTCTGAAACCGGTGACATTGTGGATCAAGATGGTAAAAAGCTAGGTGAGCATAAAGGTGCTTATACCTACACAATAGGTCAGCGGCGCGGTTTAGCATTAACTGTGCCCGATCCAACTGGTGAACCTAGATATGTATTAAAGATTGAACCAAAGAGCAACACAGTTGTAGTTGGCACCCATGAAGCGTTAGCGGTTTCAACAATTATTGCTACCCCTCCTACCTGGTGTGGCCCGGCACCGCAGATCAATGCAGATTTATCTGGCTATGCCCAAGTTAGGGCGCATGGTGAACCACTCGCTTGTGAATACAAATTTGATGGCAAGAATCTAATTGCTAATTTGGAAACGCCAGTTTTTGGATTAGCAACTGGGCAAGCATTGGTTATTTATGATGGTGATCGGGTGGTTGGCTCTGGCACGATTTGTGAAACTATTTAAATATGAGTGCAGCAATTAGGCATCAGATTCAACAATTATGTGAAGAGATCACTGATCATCAATTCAAATATTATGTATTAGACGCACCAACCATTACCGATGCCGCCTTTGATAAGTTGTGGAATCAACTACTAGAGCTAGAGCGTAAGTATCCGCAGTACCAGTTAGAAAGCTCACCTACCCTGCAAGTTGGTGGCGGTTTTTCTACCTCCTTTACTCAACATGATCACATTGAGAAAATGATGAGCTTAGATAACGTATTTGATCAGGAGGAGTTGGCTAATTGGTTTGATCGAATTGAGAAAGCGCAGATAAGAAATACCTGGCTGTGTGAGGTCAAAGTGGATGGCTTAGCCATTAATTTACTTTATGAAGATGGCAGATTAAGTAGGGCATTGACCAGAGGAAATGGCGCAACAGGTGAGGATGTAACATTAAATATTAAGACCATCAAATCAGTACCAATTGAATTGTCTGGAAAAAATCTACCAAAAACTCTTGAGGTCAGAGGTGAGGTATTTTTTCCACTGCAATCCTTTGATGATTTAAATGACTCACTAGTTGAGTCTGGTAAGCCACCTTTTGCTAATCCTAGAAATGCTGCTGCCGGATCTCTTCGCCAAAAAGATCCTAAGATCACCGCCTCTCGTCCGCTTGCAGTAGTTGTTCACGGCATTGGCGCAGCTACGGGAGTCTCATTTGAAAAGCAATCTAGCGCTTATGAATTACTAAAGGGTTGGGGATTGCCAACAAGTGACAAGTACAAGGTGGTTTCAAATCGTAATGAAGTTTTAGATTTTATTAATCAATATGAAAAAAATCGCCATAATGTAGAGCATGAAATAGATGGTGTAGTAATTAAGGTAAATGAAATCGCTTCACAAAATTCCTTGGGTTTCACCTCCCGTGCGCCAAAATGGGCGATCGCCTATAAGTATGCACCGGAGGAGGTAGTTACTAAATTATTAGATATTAAGGTAAGTGTTGGTAGGACTGGACGAGTAACACCTTTTGCTTATATGGAGCCGGTGAAAGTAGCTGGATCAACAGTTACTAACGCTACATTACATAACGCGCAAGAGATTGCACGTAAAGGAGTTTTAATTGGCGACACAGTACTCATTCGAAAAGCAGGCGATGTAATTCCTGAAGTCTTGGCGCCAGTAATTGAAAAGCGAAATGGAAGTGAGCGGGCATTTGTCATGCCCAGTAAGTGTCCTAATTGTGGCAGCAAACTTCGTGCGATGAGTGAGGGCGATGTTGATATCAGATGCCCTAATTCGCAATCTTGTCCGGCACAGGTAGTTGAGCGGTTGTTTTATATTGGCTCAAGATCTGCCCTTGATATTGATGTTTTAGGTTATGAAGCAGCAGCTGCGCTGTTAGCTGATAAATTAATAGTTGATGAGGGTGATTTGTTTTCACTCACACTGAAAGATTTAAGTAAATCTGAATTTTTCACCAAAAAAGATGGCTCACTGGGAGCGATTGCTGAGCGTTTTATTGCGGGGCTGGAGGTAGCCAAAAGGCGACCACTTTGGCGAATATTGGTTGCACTTTCTATAAGACATGTTGGGCCAACTAGCGCACAAGCACTTGCCGATAATTTTGGTTCAATTACAAATATCCAAAAAGCAACCGCGGATCAGCTTGCCAACATCGATGGTGTCGGCGGTGTTATGGCTGAGGCAATTATTGAGTGGTTTAGCGTGGATTGGCACAAACAAATAATAAAGAAATGGGAGAAGGCTGGTGTAATGCTGGTAGATGCACCTAAGGAGAAACTAAAACAAACCTTAACTGGATTAACGATCGTAGTTACTGGATCCCTCAATGATTTCACTCGGGATGGGGCTAGTGAGGCGATTATTGCCAGGGGTGGCAAGGCAGCATCTTCTGTCTCTGCAAAAACGGATTATCTAGTGGCAGGAGATGCTGCTGGATCAAAGTTAGATAAGGCACAAGAGCTTGGAATTACCATACTGGATGAGGCAGGATTTAAATTATTACTTGAGAAAGGGATAAACTAATCAAGTGATAATGCTTAATGAGAATCTGCGGGAACTACCGATGTCGCCAGCATTATTTGGCTTGGTTACCTTTGGAATTCTCTCACTCCTGCTTTATTTAACCCTTCGTATTGACCGGGATTAATTATCAGCGCAGTAAGTAAAGAGTTTGCAATATTTGGTGGAACTTTTGATCCCATTCATCTCGGTCACCTACATCTTATAAAAGAGATCTCAAATAAATTTGAAAAAGTGCTGGTTATTCCAGCAGGAGCTCCTTGGCTCAAAGACAACCCACCGCTGGCAAATTCTGAACAGCGATTTCAAATGGCTGACCTTGCTGTTACCTCAATGGGCCTTGCTGAAAAAGTAGAGGTACTTCCAATTGAAATTAGAAAAGCGGGTAGCAGCTACACAATAGATACTGTTGAGGATCTTAAGCAGATTTATCCAGAGGCCAACTTCACCTTGGTAATCGGCTCTGATGCCGCGTTGCATCTAGATAAATGGCATAGATCTGCTGATTTATTAAAGTTAGTGAAGATATTGGTGGTCAAGCGACCAGCAACTCCACCCTCAGATTTTGAGGAAATCTCAATTAAAGCATTGGATATCTCATCAACAAAGGTGAGAAAATCAATATCTAATCGAGAGAATGTAAGCAGTTTATTACCACCCAAGGTGGTTACATTTATTAGAGAGTATGGGTTATATGGCAGTCGGTAGTGAAACTATAGAGTTAACCAAGATTGCAGCTGCAGCATTGGCAGAAAAACTAGGTAGTGAAATTGTGGCAATTGATTTGTCTGAACAATTAGTTTTAAACCAAGTTTTCCTAATTGCAACTGGAAATAATGAGCCACAATTACAAGCGTTAGCTGATGAGGTTGAGAAAAAGTTGGCTGCTATTGGTCAGAAGCCTGCTCGAAAAGAGGGAAGTAACTCCTGGATTTTGTTGGATTACACCGATTTAGTTGTGCACATTCAAAGCAGTGAGCTTCGAAATTACTACATGCTAGATCGCCTTTGGAATGATTGTCCAACAATTGAATTAGAGTTAGAGCAGGTGAATCGGTAATGAGTAGTGCTAACACACCAATACGAGTGGTTTTATGGCGACATGGACAGACTGATTGGAATGTTGAAAATCGATTTCAGGGACATTCAGATATCCCATTAAATAAAGTGGGTGAGTATCAAGTGGTTGAAGCGGCAAAAGTACTTGCTGCTTTAAGGCCAGATCGAATTATCTCCAGTGATTTAATCAGGGCGCAAAAAACTGCTGCTGCCCTTGCCGATTTAACTAACATTAAAGTTGAAATAAATCCGGGAATAAGAGAGACCAACGGAGGATTATGGGAGGGCAGAACCGCTACGGAAAACAGAGCTTCCCACGGTGATTTATTTGCTAAGTGGTATGAAGGTGGAGATGAACCAGCGGGTGTGACTGGTGAGCGAAGGAGTGATGTAGCAAAGCGTGCGGTAGCGGTAATTGAAAAAGAAACAGATAATTTCTCTGGCACGGTAGTTTTTGTAACCCACGGCGGAACTGTAAGAAGTGTTTTAGGTTCAATTCTTAAATTACCGATTCCACAATGGGGAATCATCGGCGGCCTTTCAAATGCATGTTGGTCAGTCCTAGAGTTAACAAAGCATCACACTGGCAGTAAGTGGTATTTAGCAGAGCACAATGCCGGCTCATTACCTGAGCCTGTCTTTGGAGATGATGCGGTCAATTAGATAAGGTTGCACCTTCTAATACACAAGCGGGGCTGTGGCGCAGCTGGTAGCGCACTTGCATGGCATGCAAGGGGTCAGGGGTTCAAATCCCCTCAGCTCCACGTTATTTAAATCAACAGGTAAGGGGAGTAGTGGTAGTGAAGACTTTATCAATGCCAAAACCCTTACTCATTTTTGTAGTAAAAAAAATTATTGGTACTAAGTAATGCAAGAGGCGTATGACTTTAAGGCGGTGCAAGATAAGTGGCTGCCACTCTGGGATAAGTTAGCGCCATTTAAATCTGGCAAGGATGATGACAAGCGTCCTAAGAAATATGTTTTGGATATGTTTCCTTATCCATCAGGTGATCTACACATGGGTCATGCTGAGGCTTATGCATTAGGGGATGTGATTGCCAGGTATTGGATCCAAAAAGGATTTAATGTTATGCACCCAATTGGTTGGGATGCATTTGGATTACCCGCAGAAAATGCGGCGATAAAGAGAGATGCTGATCCAAGGCAGTGGACCTATGAAAATATTGATGTCCAAAAAGCTTCAATGCGCAGGTATGCCTGCTCCTTTGATTGGGATCGAGTACTTCACACCTGTGACCCTGAGTATTACAAATGGAATCAATGGTTATTTCTTAAGATGTTTGAAAAGGGGCTGGCTTATCGCAAAGACTCAGCGGTTAATTGGTGCCCTGATTGCCAAACTGTTTTGGCTAATGAGCAGGTAGTAGCAGGATTATGTGAGAGGTGTGATAGCGCTGTTACAAAAAAGAAATTAAATCAATGGTACTTAAAGATCACTGATTACGCAGATCGCCTGCTAGATGACATGGAGCAATTAGAGGGGGCTTGGCCGGAGAAGGTTTTGCTTATGCAACGCAACTGGATAGGCAGATCAACTGGCGCGCAAGTTGATTTTGCAATTGATGGCTCTGATAAAAAAATAACGGTTTACACCACCCGGCCAGATACTTTGTATGGTGCAACATTTATGGTGGTAGCGGCAGATTCAACCTTGGCAGCAGATTTAGTTGCAAATACACCAGTTGAGGCAGAGTTTAAAAAGTATTTAGAAACTGTTAAATCTGCCTCTGATATTGATCGCCTGGCTACAGATCGCATTAAAAGTGGCGTGTTTTTAAATCGTTACGCAATTAATCCGGTCAATAATGAAAAAATTCCAATCTGGGCCTCGGATTATGTTTTAGCTGATTATGGAACAGGTGCGATCATGGCTGTTCCAGCACATGATCAACGAGATTTAGATTTTGCTAAAGCAATGAAGCTACCGATCCGAGTGGTGATTGATACTGGCCTTGAGGATCCAAACACTTCAGGGATCGCCACCGATGGAGATGGCTTAGTAATTAACTCTGGCTCAATCACTGGATTAAAAAAAGATGATGCCATAAATAAGATTATTAGTGAATTGGCAGAAAAGAAATTAGGTAAGGCGACTAAGAATTATCGCCTGCGCGACTGGTTGATCTCCCGCCAACGTTTTTGGGGAACGCCAATTCCTATTATTCATTGTGACAAGTGCGGCTTAGTCCCAGTGCCGCAAGATCAACTGCCAGTGAAATTACCAGATGCCAAAGGTTTAGATTTAAAGCCAAAAGGTTCATCCCCACTGGGAGCAGCCTCTGATTGGGTAAATGTTAAATGTCCAAAGTGTGGCTCGGCTGCAAAACGCGATGCTGACACCATGGATACATTTGTGGACTCATCTTGGTACTTTCTTCGCTATACCTCAGTAAATAACCATGAGCTTGCTTTTGATAAAAAGTCTGTTGAAACCTGGCTGCCGGTTGATCAATATGTAGGTGGGGTCACCCACGCAATCTTGCACCTGCTTTACTCCAGATTCTTCACTAAGGTGTTAAATGATCTTGGTTTGCTTAATTTCAATGAGCCATTTACTAGATTACTAAATCAAGGAATGGTGTTGATGGATGGTTCGGCAATGAGCAAGAGCCGAGGCAATCTTGTGAAATTATCTGATGAGTTAGATAAACATGGTGTGGACGCAATTAGAGTTTCCTTGGTATTTGCTGGCCCACCTGAAGATGATATTGATTGGTCTGATGTGTCACCAGCTGGCTCATTAAAGTTTTTAAACCGTGCATGGAAGATCAGCCAAGAGGTAGATAGTAAGCCGGGGGTAGATTTTTCTAAAGGTGATCTCACACTTCGTAAAGTAGTTGCCAAGGCGGTATCTGATATTGAGATTGCAGTTGAATCATTTCGATTTAATGTAGTAATTGCCAGAGTGATGGAGTTGGTAAATGCCACTCGCAAAGCGATTGACTCTGGATGCGGCGCTGGTGATCCAGCGGTGAGACAAGCGAGTGAGGCGATTGCGATCTGTCTTTCACTTGTTGCTCCCTACACCGCAGAGGATATGTGGGAAAAACTTGGCCATAAACCTGCCATCGCCAATGCTGGTTGGCCAGTGGTAGATAAATCATTACTTGGGGCTGATAATGTAATTGCAATCTTGCAGATTAATGGCAAAATAAAAGATCGGATTGAAGTTTCACCAAATATTTCAAAGGATGAGTTAGAGAGATTAGGTATGGAAAATGCGCAGATCAAAGCTGCACTCGCGGGCAGCACAATTCAAAAAGTAATTACTGTTGCACCAAAATTAGTTAATTTTGTTATTTAAACTGTAAAAGCCCCGCAGGAAGGGTGGGCGGGGCCTTTACCAAAGGGCTTGATTGAGCCACTTTGTAGGAGGATCTACTGTCAGATTTATCTCGCGCATAAATCTGTCACGTAAACCAAATGGAATCTTTCATTTGTTTATTAATTTCCAGTTAACTAGATCACTTTATTAGGTGAAGGCGGGATTAAGTTTCACCTCCTTAATTCCCTGTGGATAGAAAGCAATATAAGATATCCACATGCAAAAGCTGTTAATCCTCCTGCTAGTTTTTGGTTTATCCCCAGCTGCAAATGCTGTTGATCGCAGTACACCTGCGCCAGCACCTGCCGCCACCACAGCGCCAGCACCTGCCGCAACACCTACGCCTACGCCAACTCAAGTGGCATCCACCCCCACTGCTGCAGCTAAGAGTTTAAATGGTGAACTGACAACAATTAGGGCTTTGATTGCTAAAAATGATTTCACGAAAGCGCTGGCAGCTTTGAAGATAGCCGATCAAGATTTCCCAAATAATGCTGATATTAATAATTTGCTAGGTTATAGCTCAAGAAAATTGAAGCAATATAAGCCAGCTGCCACTTACTACACCAAAGCTTTAAAGATTGATCCTAAACATCTGGGCGCCCTGGAGTATCAGGGTGAGTTATTTATGCTGACTAAAAAAACTGCGGATGCAAAGAAAAACCTAGCGAAATTAAAGAGCTTGTGTGGTGTTACCTGTGAAGAGTATCTAGATCTGAAGAAGGCAATAGGTAATAAATAAGTCTTCAACTAGTACTCTTATAAGATGAAGTTTGTAATTGGATTATTAAAAGCAGCACACTTTGGTCCAACAATTGCAGTTACTCTGGTTTCATTACTGCTTGCGAAAAACCTTTGGTGGGAAGGTCCGGCACTTGTAATCGCTTTTGGGATTTTTCTTGGCCAATTATTAGTTGGCTGGTCTAATGACTTAAATGATTATCAGGATGATTTAAAGCATAATCGCAGCAGCAAACCATTAGTTTCTGGGGTAATCACTACAGCTCAATTATTGCGGGCGATTAAGATCACCGCTCCGGCTGCAGTTGTACTCAATCTGTTTGGACCGTTGGGAATTAAAGGCGGGCTACTCTATTTATTTGGGGTGGGAATGGGTGTTGCCTATAACTTTTACTTCAAATCAACCCTGCTATCACCACTGCCATATGCATTAGCTTTTGCAGCACTTGTCTCATCCTTGGTGATCTCAACTGATCGCCTAGTGCCAATCTGGTTAATTACAGCAGGAGCCTTACTTGGTGTGGCAGCACACTTTGCCAATGTGCTCAAAGATTTAGATCAGGATCTAACCTCTGGCATAAAGGGATTACCGCAGCGGTTGGGCAAAAGAGCTAGCCGAGTCATCACCGCCAGTTTATTGATATTAACCACCCTGCTATTGCATGCAACTGTTGCCAACACTTCGTTGTTGGTAGTTGGTTTAATTGCTGCGGTGATTACTAGCGCTGCGCCAGACTCAGTAATCTTTAAGTCTTTAATGGTCACTGTGATTGTGGATGTAATTTTGTTAATAAATGCAACAAACTCAAAGATTGGCAGCTTTGTAGTTTAAATACTTGCCTTATCTAAGTATTACTAAGAGTATTGCGGGATGAGACGGATAGTTGTACTTGGCTTACTGCTCACACTTCTGCCCACCACAGCGCCAGCTGCTGCCAATGATGCCCTTACCGCTTTAAATCAATTAGAGGTGAAGGGGCGTGCTGCTAAAACTGGATACAGTCGCGCTCAATTTCCTCACTGGTCTGATCCAGATCGAAATGGTTGTGATGCTAGAAATGACACACTTAAACGAGATTTAACAAATATTACCTACAAAGTGGGGACCAGAGATTGCAAGGTGGTAGGTGGGCAATTATTAGATCCATTTAGTGGCAAATCAATTACCTTTAGTAGCACAAAATCTAATATTGATATCGACCATCTAGTGGCATTATCAAATGCTTGGCAAACCGGGGCGGCCTACTTTGACAAGGCAAAACGTACTCAAATTGCCAATGATCCACTTAATCTTTTGGCAGTTGATGCCAAGTTGAATCGTCAAAAAGGAGATGGTGATGCTGCCACCTGGTTGCCACCAGCCAAATCTTTTCGATGTGAATATGTGGCAGCTCAGATCGCAGTGAAGTTGAAGTACTCACTTTGGCTTACTGCGCCTGAAAAAAGTGCGATGAGTAGGGTATTGGAAAGCTGTCCAGAGCAATTACTGCCAGTAGATTAGTTAGAATTAGTAAATGTGTGGCAGATACGCGCTTAATATCTCAGGTGAGGATTTAGCGGTTGAGTTTGCAGCAGGTAATGCCAATATTGCAATCACACCAAGTAATTGGAATATCTCACCCACCACACCAATTCTATTTATTGCCGCAGATAATCTGGCAGGTGATAATCGACAGATTCATCTGGCAAGGTGGGGCTTAATTCCATCCTGGGCGAAGGATGCAAGCAGGCAATCAAATGCAATTAATGCCAGAGTGGAATCAATTGCTGAAAAACCAAGCTTTAAGAGTGCATTTAAATCAAGAAGATGTTTAATACCTGCCACTGGTTATTATGAATGGGCAACAGAGCTGGGTCAATACAAACCAAAGCAGCCCTTTTATATCTCAAATACAGATAAGAGCAGCATTGCTATCGCTGGTATTTATGAAGAGTGGATTAATCCACAAACATCCTCACCAATTACCACCGCAGCGATTATCACCCGCGAGGTTGCTGGGATATTAAAACCAATTCACCATCGCATGCCGTTGATCTTGCCAAAAAGTTTATGGAGCAGCTGGCTTAGTAGTAAATCACTTGCAGCAGATGAGATAGATCAGTACCTAAAGATGATTGATTTAAAATCACCAGATGCCGGGCTAACCTTTTGGCCAGTAGCTGATGAGGTTAACAATGCCCGAAATACTGGCCCAGAGTTGGCAGCACAAATAGAGCTGCCACCTGCCGGCACACTCTTTTAATCTTCTAACCTCAAGTAGCCCAACTTGCCACTGTCAGTAGGGTTTAGTATCTTATCGAACAAATGTTCGAACACAAATTAAGCCCAAACTCACCGCAAAATACCGCTGCCAAAATCTGCCTGACCAATCAAGCTGGTGAACCAGTTGAGTTTATTTATCAAGGTGTGCGCTTTCATATTAACTCGGTGCTCACTACCTGGCTACAAAGCAGCTCTTGGTGGCAGCAAATTGATTCTGATCAGATTAATGAGCAGGTGAGTAGGTATTGGCAGGTGGAGGCGGCGCCAATTGGCGCACTTACCACCTTTGAGATTGAGTTTAATCAAGGCGATAACTCTTGGCAGATTCGGCCAAGCTCAAGAGGAAAATAAAATGCTCAAATCATTTACCCATCTATCTGCCTGCTCTAACTACTCCTTTAAGTACGGGGTTAATCATCCAGATCAACTGGTGGCAAGGGCTGCCCAATTAAATATGAATACCCTGGCATTAACCGATGTTGATAATTTAGCTGGGGCAATTAGATTTGCTCAGAGCTGTGAAACATATGGCATTACGCCAATTCTGGGAGTAAATATTGGCTTTATTCAAAAACAATCTCGGCTTACCTTACTTGCTAAAAGCGGCAAATTATCATCTCTTTATAGATTAATTACTGCAATTAATACCAACACCAGTGATGGGGTATTAACTGTTGAGTTACTTGAAAAATTTAATCAATACTCATCTGATCTAATCGCACTCTTTGGTGTGCAATCACAGTTGATTAGCAATCTACTGGCTAGAAAGGAAGGGGCAGCTTTAAGTATCTATCAGCTAGCAAAGAGCCACTTTAATCAGGTAGTAATTGAGTGTGTTAGCCACTTAGAGCGGAGTGGAAACTTAAGATCAACCTCAAATGCTGCTAAATCACTCACCTTTGCTAATAAGCACCAAATACCAGCGGTAATTACCAATGCAGTTAGATTTTTAGATCGATCAGATGGCCCAGTTGCAGATCTGCTAGATGCCAGTAGAAAGTTATCGCTAATTAGTGATGCCAGTATTGAGCGCAGCAATGGTGAGGCTTACTTAAAAGATAGTAAGCAGATGTATGAATTAGCTGATCAAATATCACAGCAGGCGGGCCTTTCTGATGGGTATCAATTAATAAAAACCACCTTAGATATTGCCCAAAGCTGTGAATTAAAGCCAAGAGGTGAGATTGGCCTTGGTGGGGTGCACCTGCCGGAGCCAACATTATTTAACGCAAGTAACCAAGCGCAGTTACTGACGCAGCTTGAGCAAAAAGCAGCTGGTGCTATTACTTACTACTACCCAGCTGATTTAAAAAAAACTGCTAACGACCGGCTTGCCCAAGAGATAAACACAATTGGCCAATTAGGTTTTACCTCCTACTTTCTAACAGTTGCAGGTGTTGTGGATGCAGCTAGATCACTTGGCATCAGAGTTGCAGCCCGGGGAAGCGCCGCCGGTTCCCTTACCTGTCACCTACTTGGTATCTCAGAGGTTGATCCAATCAGTAATGGTTTATTAATGGAGCGGTTTTGCTCACTGGAGCGAAATGAGTTACCAGATATTGATATTGATGTTGAGTCAGATCGAAGGTATGAGATCTATGACTTAATCTTTAAAAGATATGGCGAAAGTGATTGGGCAAAGGTTAATAATCAAAGTCGGTGCGCCACAGTCTCGATGGTGGAGCGATACCGCGCTCGCCATGCCATCAGAGATGCCGGAAACGCATTAGGGGCAGATCGAACCCAGATTGATCTACTGGCAAAATCTATGCCACATGTCAGCGCTAGAAATATTGGCAATGCAATAAATCAGCTACCAGAGTTAAGAAGATTAGATCTTTCCTCCCCATTAATTAAGGCAACTATTAACTTAGCAATGCGGCTAGATAAGCTGCCTAGGCATCTATCGATGCATCCATGTGCGGTAGTGATCTCAGATAACAGATTGTTAGATTTTTCACCCATTTCAATTAATCAAAGTAATTACCCAATGCTCTCCTTTGATAAGGATGATGTGGAATCACTTGGCTTTTTAAAGTTAGATGTGCTGGGAGTACGAATGCAATCTGCCATCGCCTATACCATCAAAGAAATCGCAGAGTGTGAGGATGAGCTCCTAGATATAAATAAAATCCCACTAGATGACAAGCTAACCTTTGATTTAATCAAATCAACTAGAACCTTAGGTTTATTTCAGGTGGAAAGCCCAGGACAGCGGGAGTTAGTTGGCAAGTTAGTTCCTGATCAATTTAATGATCTAGTAATTGGTATCTCACTCTTTCGGCCAGGTCCAATTAAATCTGAGATGATCACACCCTTTTTAAATGCTAGAACTGGCGCGGTAAGTGCCAATTTAATTCATGATGATTTAGCACCAATTCTGGCGCAAACCAAAGGGGTAGTGGTCTTTCATGAGCAGGTAATTGAAATAATCTCCAAGATGACTGGCGCCACCTTCGGCGCAGCAGATCAGATGCGTCGAAACATGGGCAGTAAAGAGGGCGCCCAAGAGGTTTGTGATTGGTTTTATCAAAGAGCAGCAAAACGTGGTTATGCAAAATCAGTTGTTGATTACACCTGGCAGATCCTGCGAGATTTTGCCTCCTTTGGATTTTGTAAAGCCCATGCATCTGCCTTTGCAATGACCACATATCAATCTGCTTATTTAAAAACCCATCACACCGCAGCTTTCTTAGCAGCAGTTTTAACTCATGAACCAGGGATGTATCCAAAGCGATTAATAATTGATGAGGCAAGGCAGTGGGGGATTGAAATCTTGCCGGTAGATATAAATAAATCAGCTGCCGGTTATAAAGTAGAGAAGGTGGTGAGTGAAAAAGATAAGTACCTCTATACCGCACCAAATACAAAAAGCAGCGGTGCTAAATTAACTCTGCCAGATGCTAGCGGTTATGGAATCAGAGTATCCCTGGCAGATATTGCTGGGATATCTGCCTCTGAGATTAAATCAATTATTGAAAACCGCCCCTATACAGATCTAGCTGATTTCACCTATCGCTCAGGTGCTCATTGGCCAACTACCCAAATTTTGGTTGAGATCGGCGCCTTTGATCTACTTCATGGAATTACAAAGGGAAGCAAATTAAATCGGCGAGATCTCTATGTTCACCTATCTGAGTTAAAACAATTAAATGCTGGCAAAGCAGCAAATGGTCAATTATCCCTTGCCTTATCCCCAGGTGAGATAGATAGTTTGGGACTTCCAGATATTACAAAAAGTGAGCAGATTGGTAGTGAATTACAAAACCTAGGTCTTGATATCACCGAGCACCTACTTAAACAATACGCCCCATTTTTAGATGCACTTAATGTTTGTAAATCAAGTGAGCTAATAAAGGTGAGATCAAATCAAGAGGTATTAGTAGTTGGCGTGAAGGTGGCGCTGCAATCACCCCCAATTAGAAGTGGTAAACGAGTCTTATTTTTAACCTTAGATGATGGCTTTGGTTGTAGTGATCTAAGCTTTTTTGAGGATACGCAACAAAGTTATGCTCATGTTATTAAAGGAAATAATCTAATTGTGGCAAAGGGTGTGGTTAGAAGAACTGGAGCAAGGGGAGTATCAATTAGAGCATCTGCTGCCTGGAGTTTGGATGAGTTATATGAAAAATGGGTATCTGAACAAAATCTTATTGCCCAACCTGAATTGATGAATCAAACTGTTCTTCAATAGTGAAATCAGTTGACTCTAAACAGTACTCAACGCCCTCGACAATCAACTGTCGCAAATTGGCAAGTGAATCAGACCAGGCCACCCAGTTAGTTAAATCTTTTGAAGTTGCCTGCCAGCTATTTCCATCATTTTCGATCAATACTTGAATTTTCACCTAATAACCTCTCTGGCCATAGCTTCTGTTAATCCAACCCTCTTAATTAGTAAATCTCTTATATATCTTCCTGAGACTTCATATGAATCGTGGTAGCTAACTCTTATATCTGGGTAGTTCTTACTTTTTAAAGTTCGATGCGATCCCCTCTGTCTTACGATTTTATAACAAAGTGGAGATCGGCACAAGCATTTAAGCAACTCTTTTGTCTTCATACTTGAGAATTGGTTCATTCACCAATTCTTTAGTTTTCTTGTTAATCAATGCTTATATTATCCACAAACAAAAATACTTAGAGTAATTAAAAATATTAATTAAAATACTAAAAGTAGTTAATTCAATCTTGCATAGGTAGTGCTCAAGTAGCTAGCGGTAATTACCCAGAGTTGATATGGAATTACTGCAAAAAATAATGGAATTGAAGCTTGATAGATAAAGTAAAGCATTGGCAGGGTTAATAGTGCTACAAAGCAAAGTGCGATTGAGGCAGCATATAAATTATGTGGTCGATAAAACTGAAAAGCCCAGGTGAGTGCGCAAGCAACAGAGAGAGCAAAGATAGAAAGGTAAATAATGGCATTTGTAGTACTTAATTTATTTGCCACATATACAGCAGCAAAACCTAAAATAGCAAAGTTATATGGCCAGATAATGCCAAAGATGAAATCAGGTGGCTGCCAACTTGGTTGATTTAATGA
Organism: Candidatus Nanopelagicus hibericus; assembly: GCF_002288005.1. Classification (NCBI taxonomy): domain Bacteria; kingdom Bacillati; phylum Actinomycetota; class Actinomycetes; order Candidatus Nanopelagicales; family Candidatus Nanopelagicaceae; genus Candidatus Nanopelagicus; species Candidatus Nanopelagicus hibericus. Next base: position 345,861 of record NZ_CP016771.1, read on the forward strand.
GCGATACCAGCCATCACGGGTGTTTACCCAAAGCCCAGAACCAACTACATAGACAAATACAAGACCAATACCAATTACTGAAAGCATTGATTTCATAGTGGTTAGATTAGCCCCTTATCTAATCCAGCAAGTACTGCTTGTGCTCGTTTTCTCACCTCAGGCATATCCTTTAATCTTTTAATTCCAAATAACTGCTGCGCCATCCGATGATTTCCGACAAACTCCTCATGGTTTCTATCTAAGAAATCCCAGTACAAAGTTGTGAATGGGCAGGCATTTTCCCCGGTTCGAAGCTTTGGGTCATAAATGCAACCTTTGCAGTAATTACTCATCTTTGAAATATAAGCACCTCCTGCTGCATATGGTTTTGTCATCATCACCCCGTTATCAGCATGCACACCCATACCAATTACATTTGGCACCATCACCCAATCACTTGCATCAAGAAATACCCGGCGCATCCACTGCAGAAATTGTTGTGGATTAGTTCCAGTAATTAAGGCAAGATTACTTAGCAACATCAGCCGGGGGATATGGTGCACCCAAGCACGTTCATTAATATCGGTAACAGTTTGCTTAATGCAATTCATTTTGGTCTTATCTGGATCGGTAAATAAAGGCAGAAGTTCACGTTTTGCTTTTAGATGATTTAGCTCTTTGTAATCCTCACCTAAGTGCCAATACATACCGTTGACGTACTCACGCCAGCCAATAATCTGGCGAATAAAGCCCTCAGCAGAGGCGATTGGAATATCACCTTTTTCAAATCTTTTTACCGCAGCATCCACCACCTCAGATGGATGAAGCAGACCATTATTAATATATGGACTAAGCAAGGAGTGATGCAGCGCCCAGTTATCACTAGTCATCGCATCCTCATATGGGCCAAAAAGTGCGAAATGTTTATCTAGAAAGTTTTTTAATACTTTTCTAGCACCAGCAGTACTAGTAGCCCAAATAGTGGCTGGCTTAATTCCTAACTCTGTAGCAATTCTTTTATCAATCTCATCTGCTTTATGTTCAAGATATGGTGGAAATTTATATCCTTTTGGAAGGCTGGAGCGGTTTTCCTTATCAAAGTTCCAAGCCCCGCCAACTGGTTTGCCCTTCTCAACTAAGAGATTTAATCTTATTCGCTGATTTCGATAGAAAGACTCCATTAAGTAACTCTTTTGTGATGAGGCCCATTGGGCAAATAAATCTGGTGGGGTTAAAAAGAAATCATTTTCAATAAATTTAACACCAAACTCAGCCAATGATTTCTTTAATCTAAAGGAGGAGGGAGTGGCTGAAATTATAGGAAGTTTTGGATATTTCTTTAAGACCTCTTTTAGGCCATCAACTGTGGTTGCACTTTTTTGATAAATAACTGTATAGCCATCTGCTTGTAATGATTTAACAAAGTGGGCTGCGCTAGATAGTAAAAAGTAGAGCCGCACCTTATTCCAATGATCACCCGTTACCATTCGGGCGCTTTCAACTAAAACAATTAAATCTTCTTTAGGGTTAGCGTCCTTTAGCGCGCCATACTTGGCATTTAATTGATCATGGCTTACATAAATTATGCGCTTCATTTGCCGCCACATCTTTTAGAGCAGTACTTAACATTCTCCCAATTTTTGGCCCACTTTTTGCGCCACTCAAACTCTAAGTTGCAGGTATGACAAACCTTTGGCTGGAAACCATTTTTCACCTTTGCCCGCATAGGGCAATGGTAGAAGGGGCTTACTTTCTAGTCAGATTAACTAGATATGAGATTGCAAACAAAAAGCCGATTGCAGCGTATACAGCTGTGAAAATGGTTATCTTTGCTGGGATCAACAAGGTTAAAACACCAAGGGATGCGGCTGAAAATATCATCACCAGAGCCACATATCTAAGCCCAAGGGCGTTGTTACTTAACTTAGAGTTTTGCCACATATTGCCAGCTAGGGCAATTAGAGTAATTGCAATCATTCGCATTGACCAAACCATCTGATCATTACTTTCTAGATTAAGTAGATCTAAGAAAAGCTTAGGTGCGATAAGTAAAAATACTGCCGAGGCACCAAAAACAGCGCTTCCTGCCTTTAGGGTTTGTTTTACACCGTGCTGATACATACTAGAAGGCTAGGGCTTGGCTTTACTATCTGCAATAGAGATTTTTGAACAATTAAAAAACCTAGGGCGTGTGGAAGGGATTCACGCCCTAGGTTATTTTTAAGGATTACCCCCTAGGAAAGAGTAATCTTTTTTAGGGCTTGATTTAAATCTGCCCTAAATTTATTTTTAGTAGATACTGCTCCAATCATTGACCTTCATTACATACCACTGACCACCTTCAATTGCATTTGCAATATCAGCTGGTGCTGGCACTAAATCAGGACGTGATTTAGCAGGAGTTGCGTGGATCTGTGCCACCATCATGTAGTACTTAGCTTTATCACTCTTACCAGTTCGAAGGTATGAAGTAACATCAACAATTCCACTTGACTCTTCATCTTGAGTGATAAAGGTTGTTGTGTTTGCTGAGATGAAGTAAGTATCTTTAAATTTCGCAATAGTTGCTAATTTGCCATCTGAGATACGGTATGAAACAACTCTGGCAACCAGAGCGTTATTACCTGGATCTTCTTGAATCAAGATATTACCGACGTCATCCACCACGATGTTATCTGGCTTTGATAGGTAAGGTGCCTCTGAGCCATCTAGCAACATTGTTAGGGTTCCACCCTTAGTTGGATTGTTTACATCAACAAATCGCAATCTCCAAAGTGCTCCGCCATCGCGGGATACGGTTGGAGTTGCAGGATTTGGCGCAGTCGCCTTTGGATCCTTATTTGATTCAGTAGTTACAAAGTAGTAATCATTTGGCTTCTTTGGATCAAAATGACCATCCTCAACTCGAGCCAGGGTCATACCCAACTCACGAGCCTTATCATTTTGTAACTTACCATTTTGCTTGTAATCAATCACCTTAAATGAGGCTGGTGCTTCTACTCCCTTTGCATACTTTGCGCGGAAGGCGTTGTCATTTAATACATCTGATGCCATCACATAAAGCTTGCCGTTTGTAAGACCTGCTTTTTCATACCACTCACCAGTTTTTGTCTTGGTGCCGGCATACATAAATAATTGGCTATCAGTTGCTGCGCCATCCTCATTACCCATTACTACTGTGGCATTTGAGGTAGTTGGTGCGTTAACAAAGGTTTCCCAAGCAGCTAAACCAAAGCCTGGAACCTGAACAAACTCACCATCTTGATTGCCAGCAAAGCCGCGAGATTCATCTCCGCCTTCTTCACCAGTTAGATAGACCGCACCTTTGTAGCCAAGACCTGTCTTCTTGTTATAGAACTCACCAGCATCTGCCAAAGTTGAAGAACAGAAACGATTGATCAAATATGAGTGAGCACTTGATCCATATTGATCAACTAGTACCGCACCAGCTGGAGCAGTTGGTACTACGCCAAAACTACCGGTTTGGTAGTCATACCACTCAACCCACTCCATAAAATCTTTACCAGCCACAATCGCTTTTTTCTTTAGGTCATAATGCATTTCACTGACATATGAACCAGTTGTCATACCGGCAGTTGAAGCACGAGCTGCTGCAATTGGATTTGCATTGCTCCACTCATGGTTGGTTACGACCCGTAGTTTTCCATTAACAGGAATTACACCCATACCATCTGGAATACCACCGATTAAATATCCACCAATTGAATCACCAGCGGTTGCAAATGGATCCAGGCTAACTCCTGCAGCTACTGGCTCCATGTAGGTAATACCTGCAGCAGCATTAGCTGGCAGGATTGATGAGAATAATGAGATTGTTGAGATGAAAAGTACCGCTTTGAATTTTGCTTTTTTGTAGCTCTTAATTTTAAACACCTTTTCTACTAGTTTTACTAAGTTGATACCTGATTTACGACAGGTAAATCACTTTACCTGTGGGGATTTGGTGGTAAGTGAACTCACGACAGGTGAACTGAATGCGCATTTGCGGTATCAAAGAGTTAAAATCTAGGTGAAGAGTACAAACTCGCTGATAAATAGTAGGCTTTAGGTGAGTTCTCAATCTAAAGCGGGGCGGGTAATGAAGTTCTTAGTAGTTGGTTCAACCGGTTTAATCGGCTCCTATGTGGCAAAAACTTTAAGCAAACACGGCACTGTGATTGGTGTCTCTAGAACTACTCAAATCTCAGTTGATGTGAAAGATCCCGCCGCAATTAAGGCGATGTATGAAAAGGTGGGCAAGGTTGATGCGGTGGCCTCTTGCATTGGCAAGGTGGTTTACAAACCAATTACCGAGATCTCCTATGAGGATTACCTACTTAGTTTTAAAGATAAGGCACTTGGTCAGGTTGAGTTGGTAAGAGCAGGTATCAATTACCTAAATGATGGCGGCTCATTCACCCTAATGACAGGGGTATTAGCCAGAGATCCAATCCCCACCGCCTCTGCTGCGGCCTTGGCAAATGGCGCGATTGAATCCTTTACCTTAGCTGCCGCTATTGATCTGCCAAGGGGATTGCGGATTAATACTGTCAGCCCAAATGTGTTAGTTGAGGCAACAAGTTATCACGCAAAGTTTGCTGGTTATCACCAGGTGGGCGCCCAATCTGTGGCCGATGCCTATGTGAAATCTATCTTAGGAAAGCAGACCGGTCAGATCTATAAATTAGATTGATTTTTCTTTAACTCCAGCAGCGACCATATCGCAAAGTAATTTCTGATCCACCTTCCAATCATTGGGGAGTGCAATAGTCTTTTTAGTAACCCGATACTCCTTAAAGTAGGGGGTGAACCTCTTTAATACCTTCTCACTCCAAGGTGCGATCGATATATGATTTTTAGAGGTAGAAACTCCAAATACATACTTATCCCCACTTTTAAGCATTGGTTGATTCCAAGCGATTACCAAAGTTAAATTAGGGTGTTTTTTCTTAATCGCAGCAAAGATTGCCTTCACTAATTTGGCCTGCTTTGGATCTAAGGATTTGTAGTAATCAGAAATTGATGAAAATCTAGCAGCAGATTTAGAGCCTCTTGAATACATAACCAAAGCATTTGCGTGGGCTTGGGAAAAGCCGTAATTCTCTTTCAAGTGGGCAATCTGCTCTGGGTATTTCTTACCCGCTAGTTTTTTCATCACCGCATGCCAGTAACTCATCTTCTCCCCATACCGTTTTTCAATTAACGGAAAGTAAGAGGTGCGGTCAGTATTTGTAATTGCCATTATTTTTTAGCTAAATACTCTTCTAACCCCAAGATCAACCGATCAACATCATCCTTAGTTGAGTAAGGAGCAAGCCCTGCTCGCAGCGCCCCAGTATCTCCTAAGCCCAAAGCACGTGAGACCTCTAGGGCATAAAAATTAGCAGCAGGCAGATTTACCTTTTTGCTGGCCATAAATTTATATAGATCTGCTGCAACTACACCTTTAAAATTAAAGTAGGCAGTAGGTGTGTGCTGCTTTGCCTTTGAGTAGATTGTAATTGCAGGCAGCTTTGCTAGACCATTGAGCATGTAAACAAAGAGTGATTGCTCATACTCCTCAAGTGCGGTAAGTGATTTCACTATTCGCTCACGTCTGGTGCCAACTGCTTGATCATCAAGTGCTGCGACATAATCTATTGCTGCGCTGACTCCTGCCATTAACTCATATGGCAAGGTGCCAAACTCAAACCGAGCCGGCACCACCATGGTGGAGGGCAGCAGCTTGTCATTACTTAAAGTTTCCAGCAGTGCTGGATCTGCTACAAAAGATGCGCAATGTGGTCCTAAGATTTTATAAGAGGAGAAACCATAAAAGTCTGCTGGCATATTTTTAAAATCAATTACCGCGTGTGGTGTTAGGTGAACACCATCTACTAAAAACAATGAGCCATTTGCCTTAACCGCTTTGCCAATTGCCTTGATATCAGGCTTAGTGCCAAGTGTGTTTGAGGCCCCTGTGACCGCCACAAACTTTGTCTTCGGTGTTAAAAGATCGGTAACGGATGATGTATCAAGCTCTGATGTTTGGGTATTCACCTTTGCCCATTTAACTGTTGCACCTTTGGCTTCAGCTGCCTGCACCCAGGGCCTGATATTTGAATCATGATCTAATTGCGAGACGATAATTTCATCCCCGACCCCCCAACTCTTAGCTAAAGTTCTGGAGAAGTCATAGGTTAATTGAGTCCAACTTCTGCCATAGACCACACCCTTGGGATCACAATTTAATAAATCTGCAACCGCGCTGCGATACTCAACTACATAACTTTCTGCATTTTTTTCAGATTCAGTGGTAACTCCTTGATTAGATAATGGCTCGGTAATCGCTTTGGCAATCGCATCTCCAACAACTTTAGGTGTTTGGGTGCCACCAGGGCCATCAAAGTAGGCAAGACCGGTATTAAGTGAGGGAAAATCTTTTCGAATTCGCTCAACCTGATATGCCATGGCTAAATCCTAGAGTAAATATCTAATTTACCCACACCTGTTTTTAAGAAATCTATGGTTAAATCCCAAGATGAAGCTTGGGGCAAGGATGGTACTTACACCAGTAATTACCACTGCGCTGCTTATGCAACCACAAACCGCTTACGCCCACCAGCCAGTTGATTTGGGATTAAAAAATATTACCGCTGACCAAGGACCAATTTTAGCCGATGGCACTGTCTCCTTCGCAATCAGAGCAAATTTTACTAAAGCTAATCAAACCAGAGGCTTTAGAGCAGTATTGAAATCATCTGAGCTTCTTAATTTTGAGTATCTTATTGTTGATAGAGCGCCTGAGAATAAATATGCAATGAGTAAATTACCCATCGCCACAATTACCTATCCATCTGGTAAGCAGGTGGTGGTTAAACTTAATGAACGAAGTAAGTTTTTTGAGCCATACAGCAGCACCAATTACCTATACCTTGGCAGATTTTCTGAAACCGCCGAGGCTGGCATCTATAAAATAAGTATTAAATCAAAGAGTGCTGCCAAGATAACGGTGGCAATTGGTCAACAAGAGATTAGAGGTCAGGTGCTGCCCGCCGCTACCTGCCCAATCAGCAGAGCAGCAGGAGATATCAGTGTTGGTGAAGCTGCCACCTTGGTGGGGATGAGTAAGAGTGCAGGATTAGAGTGCGCAACTAAGTTGAATTGGCAGTTTAGAGTTGGCGCCGAGGATGATCAGCAGTTCGCCCTAACTAAGGATTATCGATTGGATCGGGTAACAGTTACTATTAAAAATAACTTAATTACCCAAGCTATCCCTGGTTAGGTATTTATAGCCTCACTCGCCTCAATAACAGAGGCAGCTACTACACCTAACTGCAGCTGCTCAATCTCTAGTTTGTATAACAAAAGATAATTACCTCTTGAATCAACTACCTCAACGCCTTGGCTCACACCAGATGATGTGATCTTGCAATTTTTAAAGGTAAAACCTTGGTTATTAATTAACATTTGATACTGAGCTGCGATTATCGCGGTGAATTGTTCTAGTTTGATTGAGTTTTGAAATGATTGCGCTGCGTAGGTATAAGCCTTTGACCAATCTTCGGCGGAGATCGCATTTATCTGCCCAGTTATGTGTTTTTCAACCGCCACCTGCTGCGTATCACTGCAATCACCTGCAGATAAGGACTCAAACGGTGATGGGCTGCTGCAACTTGTAAGCAGCGCTGATGCCAATACAAGTTTGATACCGAGCCCTTGCTTGGTGAGGGATTTCATCAGATAAGTGTAATTAACCTTTGATCACTCGGTGAGTTTGCAGGTGAAATAAAGCTGGCGCAGATTAAAATATAGATATGAAAAAGGACACAACGCCAAAAGATCAACAGGTTGAAACCTCCATTTTGCCGATCAAATATGTTGATTTAATTGAGGATGTATTTCACGCAGTACTGGCCCTGGCTTTACTGGGAATTGGCATTGGCGCTTTTATCTTTAGTATCAAGCGTTTAATTGAAACAGATCCATTTTTCCCAAACGGCATGATTCAAGGTGTTAATGACATTCTATTTATTGTAATTATTTTAGAAATCTTGCGCACAGTAATATCTAGATTTACCGATGGTGTTTATCAATTAGATAAGTTTTTAATAATTGGAGTTATTGCCGCGGTGCGACACATTTTGACGGTAGGTGCCTCACTCACACTTGAGTCAGGTAAGAGTGATGAAGCCTTTGATCGATCTATCTATGAGATGGGGCTGAACGCACTAATTGTGGTGGCCTTAGTCTTTGCCTTCTTCTTATCTAAATCAGCACTTCGTAACTCACAAAGGTAAGTTACTCAAAATCTCCACCACGACCAGTTAAATCTGGCTTTTCTTTTTTGTTTGACTCATATTTAAATATAAAAAACAAAACAATGGCGGTGAAGGCTACGATAAGAATAAAACCTATCTCCATCACTTCACCGCCCTTAATAATTAAAGCTTAATCGCTATTACTTAAGCTAAAACCATCCACACGACTAGTGCAAATATGGCTAGACCTGAACCAACAATTGCGATCGCAGAAAGTGAGAGCAATCCACGACTGGATGCAATCACCTTGGCTAAGTTGCTAGGAGATGAAACCTTTGCTAGATCTGCAAGTAATGCTTCACCTTCACGCACTGCTGCGTATTGGCTAATAATTGCCAAGATGCCAGTTACTGCCACGATTCCTAATGTTGCATACTTAGTTGCATCTGATGCACCTTCAAATTTTCCAAAGGTAGCGGCAATAACTACACCAACTAGCACTAATGATGGCGCCATTTGAGCATTGATGATTTGGCTACGCATCTGATTCCATTGATTAATTAATTTTTCTTGATCCATTGATTTCTCTCCTACTTGACTTAGTTCACCTTTAGGTAACACATTTGGTCACCTGTGATTTTTAAATATACACCCAAGCCAAATAAAGGTCAGCCGGCAGTTGGTTAAATCTTTGTGAATTAGGTCAACATCCCAGGTTTAGGCAGGTGGTATCAAGGTATTGGCAAAGATCTGCCAAGAAAGGGCTGATTTTGCCACCAGTGACAAGGTGATGTAGGTGGCCTCACCACGTAGGTAATCACTCCACTTACCAACCTTTTTGTACTGCAGATACTGCACAAGTGCAAAGGAGTTAAAGAACAAAAAGATAGTTAGCACAATTACGTATACAAAGGCAGGTGCCTTAGTCTCACCAGCGCCACCAATACCAAATACATAAAAGCAAAGTGCAAGCCATGGAACAGCCCCGGTTATGCAACCAAAGATAAATGGCAGCCAACCACCATTTCCTGGGTTCTCATACTTCTCCTGCAACCAGCCAAATAAGATCATTGATGCATTTACACCAAAGATCGAGATGATTGCAGTTATATCTGCAATACCTGTCACCTGAGCAATTAAAACAATCATTACCGATGAGCTAATTGAGTACTCAACCCAGCGGAAGTAATTGCGCTGGGCGAGTAGGCCGGCAGAGTAACGGGGGAAAAACTTTGGCGATGCCACAATAAAATGTGCCAGCGCAGATAAACCTAAGAATATTGCCACAGTTAGACCTATTGGAGTTTCAAATAAAGTTACCGGTGGAGCATAGGTTGTGCCTGGAGGCCCTGACATATAGGTAGCAGTTATTGGTAGTGAGAAGTCACTGCTTAGGGCTAGAACTGCTGCCATTTGGGCTAGATGAAGAATGCCTGCATAGATATTGGTTTTGCGTAATCTTTCAGCGGTTAAAGGTTTACTCATAGTTAGAGCATACCGATACCAAAGGTGAAATTGCCGCTACTGCAGGTATTTTTCTAACCAAAGATTGAGTGTGGATAACCAATTCTTCAGCTGATCTACTTTATTAACCTAAGTATTTCCTTTAAGTAGATCTAAAAAGATTGGTAGTTAGGGTCATTGACAAATAATTTTGTGGCGCATAATATAGCCCCTGACCAGGTTAGATTTACCCAATCAGCCAGGAAACATCGGATTGGCAGGGCTCGGGCACTTTATGTGTTGGAGCATTACCTACCGATTCCGGTGTTGGATGGTGAAAGAACTGATCAAAGTTTTCGCTGGATTGGCAAAGATGACCGAGGCATTGAGATTGAAATTATTGCGGTGGCAACACCACAATATTTATTGGTGATTCATGTTATGCCTTACCGATATAGGAGGAAGTGATGGCTAGAAGTACTCAGTATCGCTTGGGTAAGGATGTAAATCTTAAGAAAGAGATTGTCAGAGATCTTTCTGGCCGTAGGATTACTGATCGACGAGTAAAGCAGATTGTTAAAGAGGTAAGACAGAAAACAGCTGGTAGACCTTCATTAACCAAGCCAAATGTAATTTCACCAGAGGTTAAGGCTCGGGTACCAATCCAATTAAAGAGAGCATTAGATCGCAAAGCGGTTCAAAGCGGCAAAAGCCCATCGCAGCTTATTAGAGCAGCGCTTGAGAGGTACTTACTTTGATTAAGAAATTACTACAACTCTCACTCGGTGCCTTCCTCACCTCGGCCGGCACCTCCCACCTTGGATCAAACCGAAAAGAGTTCCTAGCCCAAGTACCCACCTGGTTACCCCTAAATGCAGATTTTGTAGTTATTGCCTCTGGTTTAGTGGAGATAGCACTTGGTATCTCATTAATTACCACCACATTTATTTTTACCAAATTTCGCCGGCAGGTCGGTATTACGGTTGCAGTATTTTTCATTCTGATTTTCCCAGGAAACATTAATCAGTATCTAAATCAGATTGATGCCTTTGGCTTAGATACCGATCAAAAGCGGCTAATACGTTTATTTTTCCAACCTCTCTTGGTGCTTTGGGCGTTATGGAGCATGAATGTTATTAGGCTCACAAAAAAATCAAATAAGAACCAACTTTCCTCTCGGTAAGTAATGATATTTTTACCTTTATGACAATAAGCAAAAAGAGCGCTGGGATATTAGCCGCAGTTCTGGTAATTACCTCTGGCTTTTTTGCATACGCCTTACTTTCTCCAAATGGGACAAAGCAAATGGATGTGATGGATCATTCAGGGATGGGTCATGGCAGCTCTGCCACAGTTACTGAAGGTAAAAATCTCTCCGCTGATGATGCAATGTTTTTGCAGATGATGATTCCACATCATGCCCAAGCAGTAGTTATCTCTGATTACGCATTAACCAACTCAAAAAATGAGCAGGTACTAAAGATTGCAAAACAAATAAAATCAGATCAAGCAGGTGAGATCACACAGATGACAAAGTGGCTGACAGATGATGGCCTTGGCACAGATCCTGGCCATTCAATGGCTGGGATGGCTGGGATGTTAAGTGACTCCCAACTTAATACCTTAAAAACCAGTAAAGGTGCCTCCTTTGATAAGTTATTTTTAAATAACATGATTGAGCATCATCAAGGAGCGCTACAAATGGTTGGGATGATTGAAAATAGTAAAGTGGCAGCCCTTCGTGATTTTGCCCGAGCAATTTCCACAGCCCAGCAGGCTGAGATTGATCAAATGCAAAAACTTTTAGGTAATTAACAAACTTAATTTTTCACTCATTTGCGCAACACTTAACTTATCTGCCTCTTTAAAACTGCTACTACATATAACACAACGTATCTGCCACTGCCACCAAGAAGTATCGTCATAACCTAATTTATAGATGGTAACAAAAACCTTTGCCGGCAAGGTCCGGCAAAACTGACATCGCCTTGGGGTAATCAACTCATTTACTACCTGAGTTTCAGCTCGATACCCTCTGGCGTATTTAAAGCCAACCCCATAAAGATCAACATCTAATAAAAAAGCACCTGGATTAATTGAGCCTTCAAATCTTGCCTCATCAATATCACTGTATGCATAAAAGCCGCACTCACACTGTGCAACTGGTGGCACATGCTCTGAGTTAATACTGCACTTGGCAGATGAATCTGAGAGGTATGTATCTCCAGTTAATCCAGTAAGGGTAGGAGTGCGCCCAGTAATTAATGCCAACTTATATCCATGCATCTGCTCAACTGGCAGATCAAAGCCGCTTTGATAATTTAATTTATCAGTATGGTTATTATTTTTTAAAGCTGCCTTATCACCAACTCTGCCAATGATTAGAAATGCAATGATAAACACCAGGGGTACTGCGCCTACAAATAAGTACAAAGCGGTGATAACTACCTCTTGTGGAATAAGTGGATCAACTTGATCAGTAAACCCACCAAGAAGATAAGCAGCTGCCAAGACAGCGATGGCAATTACTGGATAAATACGAATTAATCTGATCAACCGTTGCCGGTTTTGCACATAACTCATACCTGTAATTAAACACCTACTTTAAGCAGCAGGTGAGGTGATCTAGATCTACCTTTTCTACCTACCCCCGTCATTTACATCGGTAAAATTAAGAAGTAAGATTTTTTCTTATCCGAGTAAAGGAAAAATATGGCTGAAATTGGGCAACCAGATCGAGTGGTGCGCCGTGAGCGTGAGCCAGCAATCTCACCAGCCCTGCCAGTGCCTGCACCAGAGCTTGAGCCAGTTAAGTAATTCTTTTAATAAATCTAGATAACACACTGACCAACACTGATTGCCTATTTCCGGCAATCATTTTGTAGCCAAGTGCGCCAATAGGACCTAATACTCTAAGTAAAAAAGTGCTCACCTTATTACCACGTGCATTAAGTAAAAAGGTCACCGCAGTAATCCCACCATATTTTTTATCACCAGATATGGCGTAAACCTGCTTCTCACACTGCGCAATTGTTAAGCCAAATTTTGCAAGGGGTGCGCTTTGATAGGCAATCGCATCAAAGGTTAGTTTTTTGGAGAGCCAATTTATGGAGTTGATACACAACTGACAATTACCATCAAAGATAACGGTAATACCGCTCATATGTGGCTTATCTCATTACAAATCATAGTTAAATCCTAGCCTAGCCAAATTTATAAACTACAATTATGGGAGTGATTTATTACAAGGAGTGCTTTGAAAAACCTTACTGATTTTAAAAACTTTAATCTCAAGCAGTTTGATACCTTGCTTATCAACTACCTAAGCAAGATCTCACTGCCAGTACTTAGAGTCTCACTGGGAATAGTTTTTATCTGGTTTGGCGCTCTTAAGCCCTTTGGTAACTCATCAGCTAATGATGTAATAACTAAAACTATTTACTGGTTTGATCCAGATATCTTTATTCCGATACTTGGCTACTGGGAGATGCTAATTGGGCTCTGTCTGCTCTACGCTCCATTGATTCGAATTGGGCTTTTCTTATTGGCACTGCAAATGCCCGGCACCTTTCTGCCGCTTATCCTGCGCCCTGAAATCTGTTTTGTTGAATTTCCATTTGTTCTCACCCTGGAGGGTCAGTACATCATCAAAAACTTAGTATTAATTGGCGCAGCGATGGTGGTAGGCAGCAAGCTGGTGCCGATATTAGAAAAGGATAAGTAATCAATTATGGATTTCACACCAATAATCTTCGCCCTTGGCGTGGTGATCGGTACTATCTTGTTAATAGTCTTCACCGAGGTGTTGGAGAAACCAGTACTGGGTGAGATCCGAAGAGTTAAGTATGGATATGACTCCCCAAAAAAGCTGCCAAAACCATGGGTGCAAAGTTTTCACACCACGCTGATTATTTTTAGTTATCTAATTGGCCAGCTTCTGGCCTACTTTCTGCTCGCCGTACTTTAACCACCTTCGCCCAAAGTCAGTGGGCAATTGCTCTTTTGCTTTAAGTAGTGATTTGCTTGCTTAGAGTGTGTTTATACGGAACTATATTCATATGAAGAAATTATCTCTTTTTTGCTTATTGATTTTTGTTGTAATTTCTCCACCAGTTTTTGCGGCAGAGCCACCAACAGCTATTTCAGTACTAAATAAGCTAGAGGTAAAGGGTAGGGCTGCCAAGACTGGCTACACCAGGGCACAATTTCCCCATTGGTCAGATCCTGATCGCAATGGTTGCGATAGTAGAAATGATATTTTGAAACGCGATCTTAAAGATACTGTTTTCAAAGAGGGCACAAGAGACTGCAAGGTGATTAGTGGGCAGTTAATCGATCCTTTTAGCGGCAAGATTATTACTTTTGATTTAAATGCATCAGCCTCTAATATCGACATTGATCATATCGTGGCACTATCAAATGCCTGGCAAACAGGTGCTGCTTACTTTGAAAAAGATTTGCGCACAAATATTGCGAATGATCCGCTAAATCTCATGGCAGTTGACGCCAGATTAAACCGCCAAAAAGGGGATGGGGATGCTGCTACCTGGCTTCCGCCACTGAAAGCGTTTAGATGTGAGTATGTGGCAAGACAAGTGGCTGTCAAATACAAATATAAATTGTGGGTTACTGCTCCAGAAAAAGCTGCAATTACAAATATATTATCAAAATGTAATAAGCAAAAAATTCCTAAGTAAATGACAAATTTACAGGGGTTTAGTATCGCTGAGGTAAAGCCAGTTGGTGCAAAATTAGCTGATTGGATATTCACTTTAATTTGCGCTGTAATAATTTTATTTCAAAGTAGACCATGGGAAGTAATGCAGATTCATCATGTAATTTTACTTGCCATGATTTCATCTTCAGTATTTTTCTTACTGTGGTGGTCTGATAGATATGAGCGAGAACCGAATGGCTCAATTTTATGGGCACTAGCTTGGGGAGCATTTCCAGCATGTTTTTTATCCATAATTTTTGAGTCCTTTGCATTTACTACTTTGGCAGGTGCTTTTATTGAAGAAGCCTCCAAACTTCTAGGCCTGGTAGTGGCATACAGGCGACTAAACATTCAATCTTGGATGGATGGCTTAATCATCGCAGGTTATATTGGGCTTGGTTTTGCTATATGTGAAGATGTTCTCTACGCAATTTCAAGCACTGATATCACAGCAATGATAGTAGAACGCGGAATATTCTCGATCTTTTCTCATACATTCTTTTCAGGATTAGGTGGCATAGTAATAGTCTTTGGCTTTTTGAGCAGGCGAATTTGGATTTCATTAATTGGATTTACCATAGCCTTCACTTTGCATTTGCTTTGGAATACCGTACTTTTTTTAGAGATTTTCACTGAAAGCAACGGTGTATTTTTCATCATATATGCGGTGATTCCACCTGTAATTGTAATTATTAGTTCGGTTATTTTGCGCTTAAATGAAAAAAGTGAGCTAAAGCGAAAAGGGAATCTGGCTATAGAAAGTGGGCAAATTACCGAAGAAAGATTAAATCTTATAAGTTCACTGAAAATGAGGCGGGATTATGCCAAGAAAATTTCGACTAAACTTGAACGAAGCCAATTTAAGCGCTCTTTACATGAAGATGCCAGAAAAATTCTAAGTCATCCGTAAATCTAAAAAGTTGATTATCTTGACTCGTTTACAACAATTGTTCTAGCCCAGACGTCGGTCAATCTTCTGATGCCGCCATCCTTGAACACCCAAAGTGCATCAAGAAGAAGGATCGCAAAATATACAATGTAGCCAATAACTAGGGTGCCGCCAACAGAGTAGTCAGACACATTTTCAATGGCTAGTGATAATCCGGCTATAAAAAATGGTAGATAAACCATCGAGAAAGTACTGGGTATCAAAAACTGTCTTATAGCCATATGTCCCCAGGAGGCCGGCTTTCCAGTATCCACACTGTATACACGCATCTTCAGAATTTGCTTTGAAGGGGTTTGGCCCTGACCCCAAACTACAAAACTCCAGATTATCCAAGCCAATCCAACTGTTATGAACGAAGAAATAATCAAGGCAATTTCAAGCATTGCACCACCAAATCTATGCTGCGTAGTTGCCAAAACCAGACCGGAGGTTGAAGCCTTTACAGGCTGATCTTCTAGCGGGTTATTTAGCTCCATATTTATACCTCCAAATTAATTATTCGGTTGTAGGGATTCTAGGCTAACTACAGCGACGTAGGCATCACAGCTTTTTGCCACACCCGTAAAGGACTGGCTGCAGATTAGAGTTTTTGGTGGTGTGGAACCTTTCCCAACCCGCAGACGTCTAATCTTCAAGGGATATACCAAGAGGATTGCGAGCGGATACATGTTTAAGAAATCAACAATACGCGTAATTTCAGCCATGTTTGGATTACTTGTTTTGATAGGCACAACACCTGCGCCCGCCCAAGCTGCCTTAAACTTAGGCACTTCCTCTCTATACATAATTAAAGTAACCCCATCAGCAAGAGCTGCCATTGAGACCGCTGTTAAAAATGCAGGTGGAACTATTGAAGCTAAATATCAATATGCATTTGATGGCTATGTAATCAAATTACCAGATATGTTAGCAACACTCTTAGCTAGGATCCCAAATGTTTTGACGGTAGAAAAAGATGCACCTGTTACTGCCATAAATACTCAGCAATACCAAACTCCAGCTTATTGGGGTTTAGATCGAATTGATCAACGCATAAAAATTCCAACTGCAGATCCAGCATATAAATCTACTTTTGGATATAAGAGCGCTGGTGCGGGATCAACAATTTATATCGGTGACACTGGCGTTTACCCACATGAAGATCTTGCAGGTCGAATTTCACCAGTTGGTTATGACGGTTTTGGTGGTGGATTCTCGGACTGCAATGGTCACGGCACACATGTTGCTACCACTGCTGCTGGCAAAAAATATGGTGTGGCAAAAAATGCCACAGTAGTAGCACTTAGATTATTAGGTTGCTCAGGAAGTGGTTCTTACTCAGGAGTGATCTCTGCCTTAGATTGGATCTTAAGTCCAAGTAATACTAATTCTAAATCTAATGCGGTATTAAATTTAAGTATTGGCGGACCTAAGTCGACTGCATTAAATGATGCCATCACCAGACTTACCACTGCTGGAATCTCAGTGGTAGTAGCTGCTGGAAACTCAAACGCGGATGCTTGTAATTACTCACCTTCATCTGCCTCATCTGCTATTACAGTTGGAGCAACTGGGGTAGATGATGCAAAAGCTAGCTTTTCAAATTGGGGCTCATGCGTTGATATTCAAGCACCCGGCTATGGCATCACCGCTGGTTGGTATACAGCTGCAAATGCAGAGAAAACTATCTCTGGCACCTCAATGGCGTCACCACATGTGGCAGGAGCTGTCGCGGTTTATCGTGGTTTAAATCCATCTGCAACTGTTGAGCAGGTAAGTGAGGGCGTTATTTCACAAGCAACACAATCTGTAATTGAGAATTTACCTGACGGTACTGTCAATAAATTCTTATACGTTTCACCAATTGATGTTCCATCAACAGATGTTCCAGTAGTGCCAACTCCACCAACTGGTCCAGATTTGGTTAAACCAGTGATTGTAGATGGTTCATCTGAATATGTAAGTGGTTGGACATTCACTCTCGGTATGACACCAGTCTTAAGTTTGAAGGCAAATGATGAATTTGGTGTCACAAAAGTTACGGTATCCCTTGAAGCAAATAAGGTAATTGTTGGATCATTCCCAGCAACTCTTTATAGCGGCACCAGCACAAAAGGTGTCTGGCGATCAACCTTAAGCTTTACTGGCTCTAACTTTGTGGGAACTTGGAAAATATATGCAACTGCTCAAGATGCAGCGGGCAACGTATCGACTCAAGTCATGTTGCGTGAGGTACCAGTATCTGCTGCTCCAACACCAACACCAACTCCAACACCAACCCCAACTCCAACACCAACTCCAACACCAACTCCAACACCAACTCCAACACCAACTCCAACTCCAACTCCAACTCCAACTCCAACACCAACTCCAACACCAACTCCAACACCAACTCCAACACCAACTCCAACACCAACTCCAGGAGTTGATATAGAGAAACCAGTAATTATTAGTGGCTACACCAATCCACAAATCCTTGAAGTGTGTAAAACTGTTGAAGAGATGTCAGTCAAAGCCTCTGATAACGTCGGGATCACTACTGTAAATATGCGCATCTACCACACAGATACTGGGCGCATGGTCTATTCAACCTTTATGTATAAAACTGCAGGAACTGAACAAAATGGAACATGGAAAAATGACTGGGCAATTCCCTGCACTGCATTAGTTGGTAAGTACCAGGTTGATGTACAAGCATTAGATGCTGCTCGTAATGCAACTACCTGGAGCTCTATTCCAAACTTTTGGGCACAACCATCAACAATTGAAGATAGATCTGTGCCAGTTTTTCTCTCAGGAACGGTGTCAGCTGGGCCTATTGTGATTGGCAAAACTATTCCTGAGATGAATGCTCGCTTTACCGACGATGTTGGTATTAAAACTGTCAAATTCTCGTTATCAGATCCAAATGGAAATATCGTTGCCTATATTCCTGGCTACCGTTCTTCAGGTAGTAAAACAGATGGTGTGTATAAAAATGATTGGGCAACAAAATCAACCTATATAGTTGGTCGTTACTCAATCTATGTAGAGGGTGAGGACGAGTGGCAGAAGAAATCTGGATCAAAATTTGTTGGCTATGTTGAGTTAGTTTCTGGGGTAGCTCCAACACCAACACCAACACCAACACCAACACCAACACCAACACCAACACCAACTCCAGATAAGTTGGCTCAAGTTATTAACTTTCCTGCACTCCCAAATATGGATTTAGGTAAGGCAGGAACCAGTCTTCTAGCTTCGGCCACATCTAGGCTACCGATTAGTTACACCACAACTACTCCTGCTGTCTGTCAGATTCTTGAGCCGAGGTCACGTAGATTTGTTGTTCAATATCAATCACCAGTAGTAATGCCTGAAGTTTCAACTTGCACGATTATTGCTAATCAAGTGGGGGATTCTAAGTATTTACCAGCAACCCCAGTTGTCCGCAGCTTTACCTACTCAAAATCAGCATCCAAAATAAATGTGAAGCAGATGGCTCCAATTACAGATAGAGGAGCATTTATTTATGGCACTGCAGCAAGAGTAAATGGTGTCGGCGGTAGTGCTACGCCACTGCTCATTACTACATCATCACCAGATATTTGTTCTATAGAGGATGTTTACTATACCTATACGCCTGAAGGAACTAGAGCAACAATTAGGGCTATTAAAAATGGAAGCTGTTCAATTAAATTGATTTTCCCAGGTGATCAAGTAATGTTGCCAGCAACTACAATCTGGACTACTACTATCTCAGGAGTAATCGAAGTACCACCAGGAAGTAATACCCCACAAACAATTACCTTTGCACCTCTGGCAGATCGTGAATATGGTGGTGGCTTATATCTAAAAGCAACTACTACATCTAGTCTTGCCATAACATACAAATCTTTAACACCAACAATCTGTTATATCCTCTATCCACCTGCTGGAGCCGCGGTGCAAGCTGTCTATCCATTGACTGGACGAGACTCCGTAAATTGCATTGTTGAGGCCTCTCAACCAGGAGATAGTCGGTATGCAGCAGCTGTATCAGTACAGCAATCCTTTAATTGGATTAAATCTGCAATGAAAATTACTGTGAGCCGATCAACTTCATTAGTTGGTAGAGGGCCGCACAGAATCGATGCAGCGGTCTCCTTTGCTGATACATCTAAAATGGGCGGCTTACGCAGCCTTGGTCACCCCTTAGTGGTTACCACTTCAACTCCCACTGTCTGTACTGTGTCCAGTACCGCCCCATCGGATCAACGGGGGGGTATTTACTCCCAGACCACTGTTAACTCACTTGCGAATGGCACCTGCACCTTAAACTTCAGCTTTGTTGGAAGTGATGATCGCAAACCTACTGCTCTGCAGTGGAGTGCTACTGTTTCGAGGGTTTAGGAGTATATGATCTTGGACATGAAGATACGTAAAAAGTTCGCTTTTATTCTGTCGATAGCATTACCTATTATCACAACCTCGCATATACCCAACGCAAATGCAGCCGCAAAACCGATGCCAAAGGTAGGTAGTTGCTACAACTTAACTAAGGCTGATGTTGCTGCAGATTATTCAGATATTGCACCTATTAATTGTTTGAAAGAACACTCAGCGGAGACTTATCGAGTAGTGAAATTAAAAGCCAATGATCTAGCTGTGAATTATGATCTAAAAAAAGCCATAACAGTTTGCGCACCTTGGAAAGGCCGATCAAAATTTTTAAATTATTGGGCATGGTATATACCAAACCCTGAGCAGCAAAAAGCCGGTCAAAACTGGATTCGTTGCGACGGGATGATAACTCAGAATTATGATGAAGCGACTGGTGACTATACAGCGGTCACCACATGGAAAGGTAAGCGACTCGATTTCAGATAAATACCTTTTACCATATCAGCAAAGAAATAATTAAGAGGTTGGTAGGAATGCACCATCGGGAATAGCGTCTGTCTTTACGCCTGGATCGGCAGAAAAAGTGACCTTAATTTCACCATTGTCTAGATAGTAAACCACTGCAATAGTTGATCGACTCGGCAGCGTTAGCCCAGGTCGCGCAAGTCGAAAAATTGTTGTAGCTTCACAAACAAATAAATTATATTTCTTTCCTGCCATCGGATAATTTATAGTCTTGCGGTTATCTTCGGCAATTCTAATATTTTCAATAGTCTCAATTTTTATTCCCAGAGCCGCTGTTACAGCTCTCATCTCAGCCATCTCTTTTGCATATGTGTCACCGAATCCGAGCCAACTTTCAAAAAAAAGTTTGCACATAACATCTAATTCCCGCTGGCTCTGAAGTTCCCCCCAATCCTTGGCAAGTTTTTTTCGAAATTCCACTGATTGAGTGTCACTCCTAACTACTTTTTCTGTTATCGGAGCTGCTGAGCGGTCAAAAAATTCCCTTGAAGGGGCAGATTTTGGGAGATTTGCCTCCCACTCGCTAACAGCATTCTCTCTCAGTGCGAATTGAATTTGTTCTAGTTGACCTTGACGCTGGGCTAATTGCTCATTTTCTCTGTCAGTTGTGCAAGAAGTAAGTAGCACAATTGATAGAGAAAACAGAACAGATTTAAACGGCTTTTTCATTCTCTATGTCCCAGTCTGCCCTGGCCAGCCAGAAGAAAGTATTTGCAATTCCTAACAACAGCAGCAAACTCAAAACTGGAAAAACAATGAGGTAGTCAATTAGAATTCCTAGTGGTGGGCCTCCTGGAAAATTTCCCCGAACTTGAATTATCGCAAAAAGTATTGTTGCAAGCCATAGCAGTAAATTCATAGAAGGAGGCCGATTGCCACTAGAAATTGATCTTGTTATCGCAAAGCCTGAAACCAGAGCGATCATCATTAAAAATATGAGCAAAATAATGGCGATGAAAATTACATTTGCTCGCTTTAACTCCCAAGAAATCTTAGCTAAGCCATCTCCATAAATTATTTTATCCCTCGACTCTGGTTCAGGCTCTCCTGATTGCGAGAATTTAAGTTGCCATCCTGATAGGGATTGCACCCCAACACTTACTGTGCTTGGAATGGTCGACTTTGTCTGAAAATCAGTTGCTTGCAAAGTTATTTCACCAACATAAAAATCAAAAGGGTAATAAAAAAGAGCATTCTTGGTCGACATTTTCGATCTAGAGTTGATGCCAATAGTTGCATTACTTGAGGTATTAAGAGTCCTTGCAGCATCTACGCTATCCAAATCCACCGTAAACGCTCGGTTAGTGAAGCCTGAATTTCTCTCTGCCACTCCATATAGACCACTTGGGGCTGTTACTACACGAGTTACGAGTTCAGATGCTGCTTCATTCACAAAAGATGGCAATAAATAAAACTCAATAAGGTCCGGACAGCCATCTTTATTATCGGAGTAATAAACACTAGTACTCCATTGTCCGGGGTCACAGCTCAATAAATTTTTAGAGTGCTTGTCGACAGAGGTTGTTCCACCACGCGCAAAAAAAGCTAGAATGACTGCAATAAAAATTATTGCACCCAAAATCGTTTTTGTATGCCTATCTTGCAAATTAATTTTTGGGAACATTTTTTAAATCCCAGTCATCTCGCCGTATCCATAAATAAACAACAGCAGCCATCTCTGCAAGAAGTACGATTAAAATTGGGTAAAAGATTATTAAGTCAAACAAAGTTCCACTCGGTGGTGTACCGGGCAAACTCGCTCTAATTTGAAACATTGCAAAGAGAAATGCTGCGAGCCAAGCCAAGGCATTAATTGATGGTGGTCGCTTGCCGCTCCATACAGCCCGAGTTACTGAAACGCTAGCCCCTGCAGATATCAGCATTAGAATCGCCAAGAGGATTGCAGCATATATATCTCCAGGCAAGCGCATTATCCGCCACTCAATTTGTGCGATGCCCTGAGTTAAATCGCTGATAATTTTTTCATCTCTGGTGGAGTCAGTTGGGTATAAATCTTCACGATAATTTGGAATAAGTCTTGAGTTTGCTCGGAAACCAGGCAAATACTCCTTTACTTCTGTTAGTAGAAGTGATGAATTTTCGAATTTTGAATCAATTAGACCAACTCCGGTTCGGTAGTTATCAAATGGATATCGCCATGAATTACCCTTTAGAAGAATTTTAAACTCTTGCCTACCAACTACCTGTCCAATTTCGGAAGAGAATTTACCGCTACCTTGGAATGAATCCACAAGCAATTCCACATCTTTAAAGGTTAAACTACCATTTCTAGTAACTTCACCATAGTTACCTTGGAATCTAGGGGTAATAGTGATGGTGGCTAGGTTTTCTTCAACATCAATTTTAGAAACAGAAATATCAAATTTATAATCTGATTTTAGCGCACTTCCATCGAGTAAAGAATCCGTGGTGGGCCTAATAACAGCTGATACAACAATTGGTGTAATAATTAATATTAATAATCCAAGTGAAACGGCAACTTTCCATTTGAAAAGTATTTTTGAATTAATTATCATATTTTTCATGTCCTTTCACTATAGGATAGTCAATTTCTTTTATAAATAGCATTGATTCAGTAGAGACGACGGCATAACAAATGGATCGATTTGGAAACCTTTGGGATTCAACACCATAATCACTCGTCCAGTTACCTATCACTTGCATCTCGTCGGGAGTGTAGTTGTAAAAATTTGCATTCCGACCCCAAAATCCATACTCCTTAGATTTTTGCGAACAGCTAGATACCACTGCGCGTCCATCAGCTCCGACCTTTCCGATTTTTGTTGAAAACTGACCAGCCCAAAAAACTTCAAAGTGGTGTGGTGCGAAACAAGAAACTGGATAAATCTTTTTAATGGAATATAAGGGTATTGTTTGAATGGATTTTGAATACGCGGCGTAACACCCTGGTTTAGCAAACATATAAAAGATCGGTTTCTCTTGGGAATAAGCTGCACTGGGATTAGCAAATATTGAAGAAAGACAAAAGACACAAGCAATAATTACCTTGCTAAGTTTGGAACGAGAAGCCGAATTCATTAGATAACGATAGCCTCTTATTCTTGTTGTTTTTGGGATGCAAGTCTTTCAAGAATCGTCAACTTCTCCCGGAGTTGCTTGATCTCCTCTTCAGTGACTTTTCCATCGGCTGTAATTAGCTCTACTTCCTGAATGATTTGATCTAGCTGCTTAACTTTATCAATCCGTTTTTTATTGTCAGATCGAGCTTCATCCATAGCATTTAGAACAATTCCAATCAGCACGTTGAGCACGGTAAAAACAATAATGAAAATATATGAAAGATAAAAAGGCAATGCCCAGGGGCTCACTAGGGTTGCTTCTTCAAGATAGTTAGGAAAGTTTTCCAAAGTTAGCAAGATAAATAGAGTTGTTAGTGCCTTAGAAATATCTCCCCAGTGATTTGGTATCTCATCACCAAATACGTAGACCCCTGCCATTCCATAAATAAACAATGCCAAGAAAATTAGTACACCCATACTAAGCAGAGGGGGTAGCGATCTGGCTATCGATGAGGTCAATACGCGCACTTCAGGTAAAAACCTAAAAATGCGGATCAATCTGAGCAATCTAAGTAGCCGCAAAATCACTATTTGACTTGCAAATATTGGGGATAGCGCAATTATTGAGAAATCAAAAATATTCCACGGTTTCTTAAAAAACTCCCATGGCTTGATGCCATAAGAGGTCATTCTTAAAAGCAACTCTCCGACGTAAACATAAAAAGCGTAGCGATCTAGAGTCTCATAAAATGATCGAGTAGTAGAATTAGAATTAGGCATAGTTAACAGCGCTAATGAAATTGCGTTAACTAAAATTACAAATGCAATAAGTAATTCAAATGGACTGCTATAAACAATTCTGGACAACCACTTTATTCGATAGTCTGAAAGTTCAACTACTTCACCATAAGCCTTTACGGTTTTAATGGCTAGAACCCCATTCTATTTCAGGTAAATAATTATAACTTTGTATTACTTACCGTGGCAAGTGTTACTCGACCGCTCCAATTTCCGTAAGCATCTGCTGCCTCAGCGATAATTTTAAGATTTCCGCTAGGTGCATCAGCTGAAATTACAAAATTACAAACCCATGTGCCATTTTTGACATCACCGCTTTGAAGCTGCGCTTGTAGTAAGACCCAATGTGTACTTTCTGATGTATCCCAAAGGCCACAATGAGAACCAGTGCCTCCTACTTTGGCAGGTGAAACACCGGTTGCATCGGAAACTTGAAACTGAACAGTCATGCTTTGCCCAGTTTTTGTGGTCAGTGATGAAACATAGGCAGAACCAATATTTATAGCAGGCGCCACTGAGTCAGCTGGAGCAAGGGTTGTAACTGTTAGTGGAGATGAAACTCTTGTTTGTCCCGCAGAATCAGTCGCAACAAGTACCACATTATAGGTAGTTGAACCTGATAACCCAGTGATATATGTTTGATTTGACCCCACTGGCATTGAACTAATAAGCGCTCCAGATGTGGTTAATGTTCGGACAGTCCAGGTAAAATTACTTGGAGCAGCTCCTAAATTTCCAAAATTAAATCCGTTCAAAACTATTTGATCTACATAATTAATCCCAATAGTTGTAGGTATCGGCAGTGAGGACAAAGTACTAACAGAGGCACCAGGCTTTATAAAGGTGCCCCCCACATTTACGAGAGAGCTGGTATTTCCGAGCAAATCTGTAGCAGCAATTTTCACAGTGTAATTTCCTGGATTGAAGGCACTATTTTGTAAATCAAAAGAAACCCTCCAAGCACCGCTCGTTGAGGTGCCAGAGACCCTTAGACAATTTGTGTTGGATGCAACGTCAATATTATTTGAGTTGTAAAGGACTGCCCGACAACTCGAAACACCTGAAACATCAACTAAATCAACATCAACTGTTGCAAAGCCGGTCAATGGACCGTATGAGATCGTTCCTGAACCAACCAGTGGAGCCTGCGTATCTGGATCTGCAGTTGGCATTGTGAAGTAAATGATCGTTGATTTAACTTCATATCCATCAGAAAGTCGCCTCAAGACAACATAACCGGTATGAGTTTTGCCTGAGTTGGCATTCACTTCAATACTTTTTGCAGACCCGTCAATACCTACTGCAGTCAGACTTGTCTGCCAGTAAATATAAAGTTGGGCAATCATTGTATTTGCATTAAATCCTGGGATACCTGGCAAAGTAACCTTAACTTTTGTTGAGGAGATCGGTGTAAATGTTGGAGCTACTGGAGTAGGAATACTCACCTGATTGGTAACTGTAAAATTGCCTAAATAAAACCAAGCAGATAAATTTCCGGCAGCATCACGTGCTTGCGCCTCAATGCGATAAGTGTCACCTGCTACAGGACCACTTGACGCTGTCGCAATATTTGCACGGTAGGCACCATCGGTTGTGCTACCGCTTTGAAATACACCATTCGTAGTTGATACGACTACATTCGAAGGATTAATTAACCGCACTGAGGTGCTATAAACACCAATATTATCTCGAGCAACAAATCTAACTGCGATCTCTGTCCCAGGATTTGCACTTGTTGGAATAATTTTTTCATAACCAGTGTATTGATATGAAGAATCTATAATGGTGGGCGTAACATTGTCGTTAGAAGACAAGCTATTGGTGGTAAATCTAAGATTCTCTGAAGTTCGACTAGTTCCAGTGCCGGTTCTAGGTGAGAGTGTGATATCTGCAAGGTATGTGGTATTTGCTGATAAACCCGCGCACTCATATGCCTGACCAGGAACAACCTCAATATTGCGACAGCTTGGTGCATTCATAAGATTAAGCACAGCTTTCATTGTGGTTGCGTTATAGCTTGAGATAAATGGAATACGAATCCGTACTGCAATTGAGGTTGTTGATGGGGTTTGCAAATCAACGGTTGGTGGATTAGGAAACGGCACCTGGATGACTGTCGCAGGGATTAGAAGGCTAGCTGCAGATGCTGTGGATCCAATGCTGTTTGTAATCATTACAACGCAAGTTAGATAAGAGTTACCTAATTGTGTGATATCACTACTACTTAATGTGTAATAACTATTTGTAGAGAGAACTTGGCCCTCAATAGCGCTTGAACCAGCTACAGAGGTTTTACCCCACTGATATGTGGTGGTAGTACTCCATGGGGTACTGGAATTGAGATTGCAATAGGCAGTTTTTCCAGCCTCGGCAGCTCCTGAGATACTGATACTTACATTTACAGCACTTGGCAGATTCTCAAAGCTGTTATAGCTAGAAGCAATTTTCATTGCCTCACCGCCAGAGTTACTTACTGTCACTTTACAAGCAAGTGGTTTTCCAGCCGCTTGTATCGCAATCTCTTTAGTAATTGAAATCTTTGTGCCAGATACTCCTTGAATCTGTGAGAAATAACCAGAGTTAGATGTGTAACCCCAATCTATTCTTGCTACCTCAACATCACCATAGGCGGAGTAGGAGCAGCTTGCGGTATTGCCAACAGAGAGTGAATAGGCACTTACCGATACATTACTAAGTGATGGTGGTGCTGGTGTAGTTATGAATTTACTGCTGGTGAAGTGGGCTTCAAACCCATCTCTAACACCTGTCACCTGACAGATTAGATAGCGACCATTTTCATCTTTTAGGATGGATGAGTCAAAGGTAATTGAAGAGCCAGATCCAATCTGCCTGCCATTAACCGGCACAGATGGTGCTGAAGTGGCTGCTGTAAACCAAGTAACCCGCTCACTATCAACTGGTGTTCGCCAATTCCATCCTTCACATCTAGCTGTCATACCCGTTTTAAGGGTATAGCCAGTTCCAATACCTGAAATTATTGGCGCAGAGGCCAAAGTGGCACTACCAGTTATTGATGTTCTTAACACTCTTCGCACACTGGCAGCTGTCGAGGAGACTATTACCTCACATCGAAACTCTGAGCCTCCGTCGGTGGGCAAAACAGTCACTTCATTTTTGGTTGATCCAACTAATCTTGCCGGTGATGTCCAGGCAGTTTGAATTGCAACCGCATTTTTCCAAACTCCAGGTGAGCACTTAATAACATTTCCTGGCCTGGCTAGACCAGTGAGATCTGGCTCAGTTGTGGCGATAGGTGCAGTCCGATTAACTACCACCGATTGTGCCTCAACCTCTTTAATGCCTTTACGGATATCTTTTTCATAATAACTAACTCGAGTAAATACACTTGGTTTATTTGGTGAGCAATTTCTTGCCCCCCAACTAGTTACACCAACAATTACATTTATACCATTTATATTGGAAAGCAAAGGTCCACCTGAGTCACCATTACAAGCACCAGACCAAACATTCTCAGAAGGTATTTTTCTACCAGCTGCCAACATAGTGGCTGGATTAAAAGATTTTCCAAATGTTTTAACAGCTAGCCCATCTTGCAATGAGAGATTTGAGGTCCTAAGTAGATCAGCTAGATTTTCATCTTGATCTAAGCCCCATCCAAAAATTGTTAACCTACTAAATTTATTAACAGATTTAGCAGTTACTGAGCTGGCTAAAGTCGGGAATGCAATATCTTCAAATCTTTCCTCTAGTTTGAGCAAACCAATATCATTTGCATAAGTCTTAGAGCTATATCTTGGACTGGTCCATACGCCACTGACTGCAGTAAAATTAGTATTGTCGTTTAAGGCATCAGCTCCTACTTTGACAAAGTAAGGAGTGGTGAGAGTTACGCAGTGCGCTGCGGTTAATACAACTTGTGGACCAATCAAGGTTCCAGTACAGATAAACTCAGCATCTTTATAATCATTACTTTTTTCCGATGTCCAGATCGAAACTACATATGGAGCATTACTTTTTGGATCAACCACCAGCGAGCCATTAGTCACTGCTTGTGCAATTGGCGTCAATACTGAGCTTGCAATAACCAAGCCAAGCACAAATGAAAGTCCTCTATACAGATAAGAGTTACTAATCATCATGGGCAGCATGCTCCTTTAAAGCAATTATAGATATCAATAGATTAGACGCCGAACTGCTTTTTTGGTTCCCAATTCACCCGTTTTCTTTTCAGGGGCCAAAATCACCCCTTGAA
The DNA here is from genome assembly GCF_002288005.1 of Candidatus Nanopelagicus hibericus. Lineage (NCBI taxonomy): Bacteria > Bacillati > Actinomycetota > Actinomycetes > Candidatus Nanopelagicales > Candidatus Nanopelagicaceae > Candidatus Nanopelagicus > Candidatus Nanopelagicus hibericus. The sequence continues at coordinate 374,128 of NZ_CP016771.1, forward strand.
TAAGTCAAAAATATCGATGGAACCATTGACAGCTTTGATCCGTCTTATATGTATCTGGGCCAGAACTGGCTCGGGCAAGAAAATTAGAAGGAGTAAATTGTGAAGAAATTATTAGCAGTAGCTTTAACCGTTGCTTTGGGGAGCTTTGTATTAACCCCGGTAGCTAACGCCCTAGGCACACCAAAACCACAACCAGTCATTACTTGGTCTTGGGAGGATGGCGCAGATAAGGGCCACCGTGATTTTTCTGAAGATGATTACGACATTGCTTCAGATATGCCAAGTTTGCAAGTAACAGTGACCCCAGCAGGTACTGGTCGCAGAGTTATCCTAGAAACCTATGATGTTTACTTACAAACCTGGTCAGAGGAGTTGGCAACAAGAACCTCTGCTGTAGGTGTGGCTCTGTTCCAAGTTAGTCCTTACTGCACAGATGAGTTTGGTTCTGCTCCAGCATGGTGTGATCACGACAAGACTTATCGCATTAGAGTCTTAAAATCTGGCACACAAAAGACTGTTTCATCCAAGCCATTTGTAGTTTCATTTATCTCCTCAGAAGAGGGAACCTTCTAAATCCAGCTTGGATAAGTAACGATAAGTAATAAGTAGAGCCCCCGTAAACCCTTCCGCGGGGGCTCTTTTATTTACCTTGCCACTACCCTTAACCCATACCAGCTGGGGGTGTGTCTTTTGAATTACGAGGGTTTAACTGAGGAAGAGCTGATGAAGCGCTACCAAGGTGGGGATTTAGATGCCCTTGGTGCCATGGCCATATTATTACTGCCCAAATTAGCAGCGATTGCTCGAGGTAGATTCTCTGATAAAAACCTAGCAGATGAAGCGTTGCAAGAGTTTTGGATTAAAATAATCAATAAGGCAGACTCCTTTAAACATGACTCTAAGGTATTGACCTGGGCTTATCAGATTGTGAACAACACTTATTTAGACCTAATCAGGCGGGAGAGTAAGCGGAGTTATTTATATGATGATATCTCCAACTTGGATGAGAGTGCAGCTAAAAAAAGTAGCTTTGCTGAAGCAACCACCAATGAGATCACAATTAAATCCGCCCTGCTAAAAATCCCTAAGGACCAGGCGGATGCGGTTGCCTTAGTGTGGTTGGACGGTTACTCAATTGAGGATTCTGCAAAACTTCTGGGGATCCCAGCTAATACTGTTAAAAGTCGCATCAGCCGGGGCAAAGCAGCGCTCGCTTTGCAGCTATCGGAGCTAGATCCAAGGATGGGGAACCAAAAACATGCTTAAGACGTCTAAATACATGGGGGTCACTAATGTCTGACAAAGATGATTTTGTAGAGGATCTATTCCGCGACCTGCCAAAGAGTAAGCCAATGAGTGAGCTTGAATTAAAGCGCCATGAAAAGATGATCTTGGCCAAAATTGAAGAGATGAAAATTGCTCAGGACAAAAAGCAAAACTCACTCTATGTAAGATTTCAAACTCAATTCCAACTAGCTGCTGGCTTTTTAGTTTTGGTGGGCGGCCTTGCCTTTGTGTTAAATCAGTCAGATTCCAATTCAAAGAGTGATCTTGAGATTGCAATTGCCAAACCAACTCCAACAGCTCAGAGTGAAACACCAAAACCTACTCAGAGTGAGCCAAATAATAATTCTTCTACAAAACCACTTGACTTAAATGATGGCAGTACTCAATTTGAGATTGACCAGTCACCAAGTAAGGAGTATTTGAATAACACTGGACTTGATTATTTAAATCAGATCGAGCAGATTCGATCTAAAATCAAGATCAGTGCTAAACCAATAGCACTCTCAGCAATTCCTGCTAGCTATGGAAAGTGTGCGATCGAACTAGGGGTCAACGCAAATCTAATTGCAGTAGACAAAGGCTTCTATGATGGTCAAGGAGTGTTGGCGTTTTTCTCTGGAAGCTCTAGATCAAGTATGAATATCTGGGTAGTATCTAAAAGTTGTGAAAAGATTGCCAACCCATAGGATGCAGATATGAGCAGCAGCATAAAATTTAAAGCAGCGGTTGTATCCACTTTACTAATTTTTGCAGGTGGCCTTTCAGGTTGTTCGCAATCAGATATTGATAATGCAACATCTGCGATAGAGGATTTTTCAGGCTTGGACCTTGAAACCCCTGGTGTAAGTATTGTTAAAAACGGTTCATTGAATGATTGTGCAAATGCAACATTAGGTGAGATGGCAGATGCTTTTATGGCCAACCCTGATTGGAGTGATTTCATCTCAAATTCTGGTGGAACAGTTGTTGAATTAAGTGGCGGCATTACCTATGACCAGATTCCAGTAACAGCATTGATCCAATTTGATGTCTTTGGCATAGAGTTTGAGGCCAACTATTTAAGTCTTAATGGTGTCGATCAAAATCAAGCGGTGCTCTTAGAGCTTCTAACATTGATGTGCGATGCTGTTTAGTAGCACCGTACCTTACAAATTAAATTCTAGATCTAATAATTTAGTGGTTATTTACTTTGAAGTTCTACCAATCTCAAGAACTTTTGGGGCTAACAAAAGAGACGGCATTTGGGGGAGAGTATTTTCTTAGATGAAAAGAAATTAAGGGGAGTCTTTATATTTCACCAATCATGCTTTTTGGAGTTTCTGCGCTCAGAAACTGGGCTTGTGGGGGGGCTTACCCCTGCACTACGCTTCAGGCAGAAGCAAAAGGGAGAAAATACTGTGCTTGATTTAAAGAAATTGATGACGGCTGTGACTATATTGGTTTTGTCTTTAACCGGAATGCCTCAAGCTCAAGCAGCCTATTTTACTTCATCTGAAAAGGTCATTTATTTTCTCGATGTTTCAAACTCCTCAGATAGTCAAAAACTCTGGACCTTACTTCGTGCATCATTGCTTGAGAAAATAGATGTTGCGTTGGGATTTCCCAAATTCAAAGGGATAGCAGAGCCATTTACGCCACCGACCGACCTGAGTATTTCTTTGATAAATGATAATTCACAATCTGCGCAAATTATTGAAATATTGTCTGTGAGAGATGCAGAGTTAATTTGGGAATTTATAATCAAAAAAGTTGGCGGTACCAATCCAACACCAGCTCGCCTTAAGGCTACATATGAAGACTTTTTTGGAGCCAAAGGAACTTACTCTGTGTTGGTGCGGGAATACGCTTTGGGAGATGAAGTTAAGTCAGTATCTGCCTCACAGTGCCAGAAAAGAGCAGAGGATCAGTTTAAAATGGGGAATTTTATGAAAAACGTATCGAAGGAGCTAAGAGCTGAAGCCGCAAAAGATACCTGCTCTATTGTTCTGAAATTAATTAATGGAATTAAGTCAGCAGATAAGTTATTTGAAAACTATAATTGTGACAACAAAGCTTGCTCAGATGTTGTGGGGGCAGTTAAACGCTCAGCAGCTGTGGCTGCTGATTTAGCCAGAAAATCAACTCCAAAATCACCTCAAAAACTTTGTATTGCGATAGCAAGTGACATGCTTAATGCTTACCCGGGCATGACCGCTAATTCTGTATGGAATACTGGAAACGCAGTTAAGAAGAGTGCAACGACGGCAGCGGCAGAAAGTTTGGGACGACAGGTAGCTGAAGAAGCGTCAATTAAGTTCTCTCAAAGAGTCCAACTTCGAGTTGAAGTTATTGGTCAAGGAGCAAGTTCGGGTTTTCCGCGCGAATTGACGGCAAAACTTGATAGCTATTGGCGTGGATTTTGGACTGCAGCCGGAATTAAAACAAGTGGGCAAAAGGCCTCACTTGATCAAGCATGCAAATAAATAACCAACAAATCGATCAACGAGGAGACAAATGAAAGACTTTTTCTCAAGCCATGGCCGAGCCTTACGGCGCGCGCGCAGAAAGGGCAAGTTTCACGGTAAATCTAATCACCCTCATGAGACTTGGGGTACTACTCCTGTTCCATACTTGGATAAATTACATGCTGCTTCCTCTAAGAAAATTCAGGAGCTTCAGTCTCAACTTCGTATTTACCAAGGCCAGTCCGTAACTCTCACCGATGAGGATCGCGCTAATAAATCAGCTCAAGCATATGAAATTACCCAGTTGGAAGCAGAGCGCTCAAACTATGAAGATCTGATCAAAAAGTTTTTAGAAGAAAAGCATGGCCTTGTAAATGAAAATCCAATTGGTAAAGCGGCCCGGACTAGAGTGGTCTCACTACCGCTTTACTGGGCAGCGATTAGCATGCTTGCGGTGGGTGAATTTCTTGTCACTAAGCCGGCTGTTGAAAAGATTCTTAACGATGCGGGTGTAAAGGGTTTCCTAATAACAGCTAGTTTTTCTTTCCTTAGTATTATTTGCGCTCACATCATTGGTCTAACCTTAAAAATGCAGGCGGATCGAGTCAATCCTCAACCGAGATGGCAAATATGGGGAATATCTGTATTGGCATTATTTGTTACCATTGTGATTTTGTTACTCTCTGCAGTACGAAGTGATTCTGTCCAAGCAGTTCCCTTCTCATTTGGCCTTTCAGTTACTGCATTTGGAACTCTTCTTTTCTTTGTGGTTCAAATGACATTTGTTTTAAGTGCTTCCGCTTTGTCTTACTTCAATCATGCTGAAGTTGAGGTGCAATTAGATAGAGCACGTCGTGGGGTCAAGCGAGCTACTAAAAAAATAAAAAGACTTACGAAGTCAAGAATGATTCCAGGACGAGGTGAGATGACTCCAGAAAAATTACGTATTCAAAAAGAGTCTCTTGTCGCTGCAATGTGGCAGTTAGAGGCAGAGTACAGAGAGCTATGTGCTGAGTATCGCGGTGCTAATTTACTAGCTCAAGCTGAAGCGGTGCCGGCGGAGGGTCATGGCTTAATAGAGCAAAAACTTAAGATTGAAAATGATCCTGACACAGAGAGTAAACTATGAAAATAAAAAGAAGTTTTGGTACCTCAACTCTTTTTGATCGCCTACCAACCTCGGCAATTATTGGTCTTTCTCTCGCTGGGCTATCTGCACTTATGATGTTTCTACAAGGTATGACAGGCATTCTTTCTATTTATAATTACTACTTCAATTTTCAGTATTATTCAGTTACGGGCTTGTCTCAGACTTGGCGGCCTGGTCTCTTCTGGACCATTATTAGTTTACTAACATTAATTGCAATCTACCGAGCTACAGGACCTAGACAGCTTGCTCGTATTAGTGTTATTTCAATAATGGGAGCTCAATTGCTGTATCACATTTTATATCCATGGAAAATTATTTTACCTAAATTTAGATCAGCTGCTGAGCCTGAGACAGTCTCGGATGAAGGATCATTTGAAGAACCTTTAATGGATGCTCCTGTTGATACGATAGCTTCATCCTCTTCTACCATGATCGATCCAAGCTCAATGCCATTGTGGCAATACATATTTTTAATATCGCTGTCATTAGCGCCAATCGGTTTTCTTCTTTCCCGGGCTTGCAATAGTTATTATTCAGGGAAATAGCTAATCGAGATACGCTGCTTTATTTCTTGCAAATCAAAAACACTGAACTAAACTAACCAAAGTCTTGTTCACAAGAACTTAGAAAATTAGATCGAGAGCAGCACTATTAACATTTGAGTGGAAGAAAATAAGCTTAAGACTCGTTGATTACCAGGGTTTTCACTAATATGTCTCTTAATGTTCGTTTATCTTTTGTAAAGTAGAAAACGATTTCAATCACATACCAAGTGATCAGGCCCAGGGTGCCTAGAACTCCAAAAGTAATTAAATCAAGAAGCCCTGCAGCAATGCCTAAACTTAAATAAACCAATAGCTCTCGAATCGCCATATGTCCCCAAGTAGCTCGCCTCTGGGTTTCAGCTGCATAAACTCGAATCTTAAGAATTTTCTTAGCTGGTGTTTGTCCTTCACCCCAGACGATCAAACTCCAAATAATCCACCCAATACCTAGAGTCACTAAAGCTAATGCAGCATCTAAAAAGAGTGCTCCCAAGCGATGCTGAAATGAGGCAAGATTCAAACTAGTGCCAGAGTTTGTCTCTATCGAATTACTTGGTGGATTAATTGTCATCGCCGGCATCCCACTCTCAGGTTAACAAATTTGTGTTTGGTAGGACAGGTACTTATAAAGAATGCCATCTAGTGCACCACTTTCAATTTTTCTGACTTTAAAGGCATCTATTTTTTCTGTCCAGCTCCAACCAATGTAAGCCCTAGAGCCATAGCCATCCAATGTGAGTAATCATAGATTAAATCTGGTAGCCAAATACCCAGCCAGTCGTAGTAAACATCAACGCCAGACTGACTCATTATAAAATCTAACATTCCCCATAAAAATAATAATGCACCAAAGCCTTGCATTTTAACCGACCTTCCCGTGTCTGATACAGATGACCTCAGCAAAATAAGGGCGCTTTGCCGTTGTATTTACGAATACAACAGTATATCTTTATTGTGAAAAGTAAATACTTTTCTTGGTGTAAGTATTAGCGAAGGAGCAAAAAGTGGAAATTTTCATCGTTGGACTCTGGGTCATTTGTGCATTTGTTGCTTATGGTCAAGCTAAGAAGAAGAACCTGAACGCGCCCATTTGGGCAGTTATCGGACTAGTCTTCGGTGTGTTTGGTGTTATTGCATCGATGATTGTGAAACCTAAATAGTTTCAGTTGATTTATCAAAGGTACTTCAAACCTTTCTAAAATAAATCCTGCAACCAATCAAAAGCTTCCCCACCTTCATCTAAAGACTCTTCCATCTGGTCCTTTACAAACTTATTTATATTTTTTGCCGCAATAAAAGCGGCGCTACTTGCAGCAGCAGCCTTTGTAGCGCCCTGAACGCCAGCTCCCTTACCTTGTGAGACCTTTTTTAGTACATCAAGGCCATCTTTGGCCCATTTGGCAAACCAGCCAGATCCTTCAGCAGATACTTCAACTAAGGTTTCAATCAAATCTTGCAACTCATCTTTCGTAAAGGAATTCTTTAAAACTCCAATTGCCGCAGTTGGATTGGATTTACATAGGTTAAAAATTGGATAAAAACGAGCCTCAATATGACCATGACTCTCAGCGGCTTCATTCCACAAATCTATTGCAATTTTTTCTTTACCACTAGCAAGGTATGCAAGGGCAACGTTGCTTTTTGAATTTGCAACTTGATAGTTGTAGTGATTCATAACGGTACTTTTATCACCTGAACTAACTAACCATAATTTATCAATTCTTGCTTTTTCAGCAGCTATCCAGGTAATCGCTTTTGGTAGGCACAGTTCATAATCTTTTATAGCGGTTTTTATTTCACCCTCAAGTACGTAATGCCAAAGTATTGTGGCAAGGGAATTTGGTTGACCACCGATTGCAGCTTCCCGGAGTAGCCTTAATCCTTCATCTTTCGAGCCAGATTTCAAAAGTTTAAAACCTTGGTCATTTTTGTGATTTTCTGGATTATCTAAAAGTTTCATGTAGCTCCCCGTATTTTCAGCCTTACCTATATCAAACCCGTTATCAAGGCGTTGCGCAAGGTATAAGTCACAATAAAAGGAAAGTTATTGATTTTGTGGGTAAAAAACTAAGTAACTGGACTATTTACCCTTACTGGTTTTACCTTGCGGAGTCTCTTTCTTAGTCGCATAGGCAAATATCGCAAGTCCAACAACTAAAGCACCGGCGCCTACTCCATAAGAAATAACATCATCGGCTCTATTAGAATCAACAAATACACCAACAAATACCACCGAAATAATCGCAACTACCACACCAATTAGCTTTGATTTTAAATCATCTAGATCATCCACCCTAAGCCAGGTGGGCACATCAATCTCCGCATCAATAAATAACTCATATATGCCATAACCAATTACTAAAAGTACTGTTCCCAGCAAGATGGCATCAATTGCAGTTAATACATCCACAATTGACTCTTTTAAGGTCAACTCATTTGAGATCGCCTGCATTACTACCATCACCATCTCAATGGAGCCTTGGGCCATCAAAAGCAGTGCACCTAAAATGGAGGCAAGGGCAGGAACTACTACGGCATACCTGGTCACGCTAAGTAATTTATTCATATGCTAATTGTAGTAGATGCTTAAGGAGTACCCCGGCACTGGCGGGTGAGAGGTTATTTCAGTGAGTCTGGGCAGAAATGGAAGAGTTGAGTATGATTACGCAGATATGATGAAAAAGCGAAAGTTACCTCTGAGCAAGAATTCTAACGTTCTTAGTTTTCTCATTCTATTTACTTTATTGGCTAGTGGATGTTCAAGTCAGTCACCTGCAGAAGACTCAGATGAATTCAAAATGAACCAGTATTACGACTGTATACAAAGATATATGAATAAAGGTATCTATTCATCAACTGAGATTGAAAATATATGTCGTGTGCTTCTTCCTTAGCCACCAAGGTTAGATCGTTGACTAATTCATGTACTACCTTAGAATTAATCTGTGAGTAATCGGGTGCTTGACCTATGAAGAAGATAATTGCGATTCTAACTCTTTCGCTACTACTCTCCGCCTGCGGGAAGTCTTCAGAGGAAGAATCAGGTTCAACTGATTTCGGTACTGATTACCAAAGCTGCGTCACGGAATTATTTGAAGCGCGTTTAGCAGGAGTTCTTGGTGCAACAGACGCCGAGATATACGAAGAGTGTCGATAGGAATACCCGTAAAAGAAGCCCTAGTTTTTAGAGTTGCTTTCTTAAGCAAATATTTAAAACCCTCTCATAATTAAAATGCTACTATTTTGAGATGAAAAAATCCTTTATCGTTTTGGCTTTTATGGCAGCCGTCTTACTCTCAGGATGTGGCAAGGAAAAAGGTGGAATGGCATGCGATTGGGTTGAAATTGACGGTGTAATGAAGGAAATATGCGTTTATAATGAAAACAAGAAAAATTGACTCTCACGAACTCTGGCTTTAAAATAAAAAGATGAGTAATAGTCAAATAATTGGAATCAGAGCCGCTTGTGTTATTTTAGGTTGGGTAATAGGCACTGTGCTCTTTGGTGCCGATGCAATATGGCTTTGGGGTATGAACAGTTATATATGGTGCGGATTTGCAGGTGGCTGCATAGGCGTACTACTCACAACACAAAAATAAGGGTTAATTAAGAGTCAACGCAAGTAGTGGTTTGAGCACTGCTCTTTAAACGGGAAACCGCATAACTCAGCAGGTTTTACCCAAAAGAGGATTGAGAGGCAGTCAAACCTTTTTTGCACCTCTTGAATTCAACTGAAGCGGAGCGTATGGTTCCAGTGAGTAGTCAAGATCTGATTATTCACTTGAAGAGAGAGACTAGATATGAAATGGAGATGCACAGAGTGTAGTCCGATGAAATTCACTGGGGTACTAAGATGTCCTCATGGTTACTTTTTTACCACATATATAGATAAAGTCCTCGAAGCGACAGCCCAACGCTTAATTGACGAAGCAGAAGGCAAGAAAAAAAACTGACTGATCTCGCTAAGGTTACGTGCCAATCTTTAATCACTCTCACACTTGGCCTTAGCAACTTAATTCCAAATAATACCGCCCTTGTCACTGTCAGTGATTAGGGCAGTATTACCCCATGAGTGAAAAAGCATGAGCAAAGAATTACAAATGAAGCAGATCATAAAACAGCTGCTCAAAACAGATCCTGCTTTTAAAGCGGTGGTCAAGGACTCACCCCTTTGTGATATCGGCTTATCAAAGCCTAAGTACTCCCACTTTGAAACCTTAACCCACTCAATTATCTCCCAGATGATCGCCACCAAAGCAGCTGCCACCATTAGTAATAGGTTAATTACCACCTGTAATAACAAGGTAGAGGCGAAGGTAATATTAAAACTTGGGCATAAAAAACTCCAAGCAGTTGGCTTATCAAATGCCAAGACATCTGCCATATTAGATCTAGCTGATCTCACCCAATCTAACGCCTTAAGCTTTGATCGGTTTAGTAAATTATCAAATGCAGAGATAGAAAAAGAGCTAATCCAGGTGAAGGGCATTGGCAGTTGGACTGCGCAGATGTTTTTAATCTTTCATCTTGGCAGATTAGATATCTGGCCCATCTTAGATCTTGGGGTTAGGCGTGGCTGGATGAGAATCCACAAGCTGCGCAGTGAGATCACCCCTGAGAAGCTAGCAACTCAGGGGCACAAGTTTGCTGGCTATGAAAGTGTGGTGGCTTGGTACTGCTGGAGGGTGGTGGATGGGTAGCTGTTCCTATGAAAATGGCATCCCTGCCACCATCAAAGCAATAAAGAGTGAGTTAAAAGAGGGAGAGGGAGATAAACCAAAGCTGGTGTTGCCGCCGCAGGTTAAGGGGATTGAAAATAAAAGTGACTAACACCAATTACGCTCAAGAATCAATTATTAAAAGTGACTAGAATTTCACTGTATGTATTGTGAACAATGTGGTAGCAATCTCGGCTCGCAAGCCAAATTCTGTTCTGCATGCGGTCAAATAGTTAGCACGGCATCAGATCTTCAAAATAAGTCCTCAATCCCAGAAGATAATGAAAAATTAAGCAAAGCTCCCGACTGGTATCGAAACGCTATTGGTTCAGATGAGAAAGCTAAAGCAAAATATAAAAAAGCACTTGAGGATGAGTTAAATAAATATCCAGAGCTTGATAGGGAACAGGTTATAAAGGAATCTGAGCAAGATTATGTTGATCTGCAATGGGATTACTTCAAGAAGTTATCGATACGAATTGGAATTGGCATTTTAGTTTTGATCATAGGCTCGGTTATTTACTTCTTGAATCCAGGACTTGGTAAAAATTCAGAAAATAGTAATCAATCACTTACTCAACAAGAGGTTAATGATCAACCTAAAGAGGTGAGTGCAAACTATGTTTGTCAAAATATTGGAGATATTGTAATTTCTTACCAAAACTTCATCACTAAGTGGCGTAATGTCAATAACAACATGACACTCAGTGATCTCAATGAGTATTCAGATCAAGCATCAAATGACTTAAGAGGAATTGCCGACGAGATATCTACCAAAGGTATTACATGGGATTCAGGCGCAGTGGTATCTGCGCTGATTATTAATACAGCTGATTACATAGAAGAGTTAGCTGCCTATACAAATAGAGGATTTTTCGCACCTGGCCGATATGTGAATGTAATTCTTAGTGATATCGACATCTCTGCTGGGGCGGTACTGAGCAGTGCTTGTGAATAGATTTATCAAGTAAGTAAAACAGGGAAGGAATCAGATAATGACTAGCAAAATTCAAACTCAACTTGTTGGCGCAGCTGGTGAACATTTAGTTTTATCTCGATTACTGAAACTTGGAATTCTTGCAGCACAAGCACCACAAGGGACACGTAAAGCGGACATCATTGTTCATCCACTTGATGGAGGCACACCTTGGTTAATCCAAGTTAAATCTCGACTTAAAGGTGCAAAGGATGGTGGGTGGAAATTAGATGACAAGCACATGACAGAAACTTCGGCCAACTTAATGTATTGCTTTGTTGACTTACAGTCCGTTCCTGAAAGAGTCTATGTGGTACCAGCGAAGAAAGTTGCTCAGGTTTTGATCGAGGCAGACAAAGCATGGATGAAAAAACCTATGCGAGACGGCACCAAGCGGACTAATAACATGTGGCGAATGATTAAACCAAAGTTTTTAGTAAACATTAAGGCTGCTCCTGATGGCTGGATGAAGAAATATCTTGAAAATTGGGATCAACTACAAAAGTAATTTAAGTCTTTCTAGATCCACCCTTTCCAAGTCCCAATATGTTTCTCCCACTTCATTTGTAGATCTTTAGTACCGCCATAATTTCTAAAGTTGATGATCTCAACCTCATATCCGCATTTGCAATGCGCCATACAAATAACTACCCCTTCAACCTCTGGATAGGTAAGTGAGAATTGATGTTTTCCATGTGATATTCCGGTAAGGATTATTGATCCCATTATTAACCTCCTGCTTCATCTGATGGTGTCTTTCATCATCAGCAGGTCCTCCTTTAGAACCACCGTGCGTAGTTAGGCGCGGTTGGTACTAAGCAAGCTAAAGGGCTTAACGCTTAGTTCTTGACCTATGAAAAGTATAGGGCTGGTGACTGTCAGTGATAACCGGCACAATAGGCCTATGAGAGAGTACTTAGAAAATTTAGCAGAAAACAACCAAACCGGATCTTCAAGTGCTGTGAATGAAATTCAAGAAATGAGAAATTGAAATGAGCAAATTAAGTTTGATTTGTCAGAAGTACACAATAGAAAAAGGTGGTAAATCGTATTCCTACTATTTGGGAGCAGGAGAAGCGTCAAGCTTAGAAAAAGTTGCCGTGGCACCAAGTTTTCAAGTTCAAACACCTCACCGGGAAATCGTTGATGAAATACTGAAACCACCTTCCACTCATTGGCAAAGGCCTTTAGATCAAGAGAAAGCAGATCAAATAACCTTAAGATTTGAAGATGACCAGGAAATAATGCCGAATCCAATTTTACTAGCGGTTAATCCTGACTCAAAAATTCAAGTACAACAATTTGTTACACCTGGCGGCGCAACAACATCTTTATATGAAGTGATTATTGATATACCTGAAAGTAGTACCAATCTGAGACCACTGTGGATTATTGACGGTCAGCACCGACTTGCAGGATTAGCAAAGACGAGAAAAGGAACAAATATCTTGCCATTTGTTCTTTTATATAGCGAGACAGGGTCTTATAGATCAGAGATACTTGCAAAAATTTTCGCTCAGGTTACAACACAAGCAACAGCTCTAGAATCCGTTCACAAAGCTTGGATGCAATTTGTTTTTGAATTAGAACCGTTTAAGAAAGACAGTCCTGATTGGCGAGCAATGCGAACAACGGCGTTGTTGTGTCAAGCACAGGCATACAATGGAAATACAAATCCATTTCACAATAGGATTGGATTTAATCCCAATCTTTGGGCAGACGATCCAGTACAAGGCGGATTTGCATTTGATGCTGAGGAATTGTATAAACTGATAAAGAAAAGTTTCTATGCAGCTGCAGGAAGTGATTCTTCAAATTTAAGTGAAGAAATAGTTGCAGAATCAATTGGATCCGCAGTTTATGCGCTGTCGAAAATACACAGCACGAATAAAAACTCGTCAGCATTTTTCGGTGACGGAAAGTCTCAGCAAAAATATTTTAAAGAAGGTTTTATAGCAGGGGTTTGTGCCTACTTAATCACAAATAAAGTGCCAAAAGATTGGGAAATGGTTCTAAAAGATCTTAATTTCGCCGAAACGGATTGGGATGTTGAATCTTGGGTTGTAACTACAAGTGGTGCAGCAGGTAATGCGAGTAAGAAAATTGCTTTTGATTGTTTCAGAGAAGTATTTAGTACCAAGGCTATCCCTAACGGAGCAAAAAATTTAGTTCAATATTTGAAGGGCGATGGTGGTTTTATAGTTCTTGAAACTTGGGAAGTTGATGCGATGGAAAATAAAATTGCAAAGTCGCATAATCAGTATCAAATTCCAGTACAGGGTTCAAGTCAAATTTCACAATCCATAGCCAAGAATGCAAGATTCATAAAGATTACTTCTCCTTGCAAGAATATAGGTTCAATTGAAATTAGAAATAAGAAAGCCCCTTACGATGCATCATATTTCTTGGATAAATTCAAAAAAGGTCGATTGATTAGAGATGCAGAACTAGAGAAACGAAAAGATTCGATTGACCTAGAACTTAAATTTGATCTTTATGGAGGCTTAAGTTACCTAAAGACATTAACATTAAAATTTTAATAATTTATAGTATTTCAAATGTTTGAAATTGGTGTTTTAGAAAAGAGATTTGAATACTCTTACCGGTATCTTAAATTTTTTGATGATTCTAATGACAAGAGTTGGATCGATAGTTTCTTAGAATTAGAATCAAATGAACAGTGGGGTTTACCAGAGTTATTAGTTTTGTTACACCCAAAATGGTATAAACAACTAGATATAAGTCTAGCAAGTAATGATCCACGTGGCCCAAAATCCTTTTCGTCTGGTCCAGTTGCTCAACCATGTGCTTCTGAAAAGTACTGGGGTTACAAGTGCCCAGTTAGCAATGCAATCATTCATACCGATCACATTTTCCCATGGAGTAGGGGAGGAGCTACGCACTTTCAAAATGCAACATATCTTTGCGATGAGCACAACATAATGAAATTTACTGATATACATACGATGCCTTGGGAGATATTGTTTGAACATAACAAGTGGGTGAGAAATTCATTAGAAATTTTGATAGCGTGCGCAAGGACTAAGTCAGAATTAAAGTTTTATTTCCCAGAAACTCAACTCAAAAGTAAGTAATTTCAAATGATTGACAGGCTAGTCCTGTAGGTTAGTGCAATGAGTTTTACTTTTATTGACCTATTTGCGGGAATAGGGGGCTTCCATGCTGCATTGGGTGCAATGGGCGGGAAATGTGTTTATGCCTCTGAGTGGGATAAAGATTCAGCGCGGATATACGAAAGAAATTGGAATTTAAAACCTGACGGCGATATAACGCTTGCTGCAAATGATGAAGTTATGAATGTGCCAGAACACGATGTTTTGGTTGGTGGTTTTCCATGTCAACCATTTAGTAAATCCGGAAAACAAATGGGCATGGAAGAAACTCGAGGAACTTTGTTTTGGAACATAGCAAAAATAATTGAAGCGAGAAAACCAACTCTGGTTTTGCTTGAAAATGTTAGGAACATTGCTGGTCCGCGTCACATTCACGAGTGGAAAGTTATAATCAAAACTCTGCGAGATTTAGGCTACCGAGTGAGCGAAGAACCAATGGTTGTCTCACCTCACCTAATTAACCCAGAGTTTGGTGGCAGACCCCAGGTTAGGGATCGAGTTTTTATAGCTGCGACCAGGATTCCGAAAGGAATACCTAACTTTAAATACAACATAGAGATTCCAAGTCTTGATTCAGTAAAAAAGTATTGGGATCCACAAAAATGGAATTTAAGCAAGGACTTGCCTTTAGAGAAACTGAGTGATGCTAAAAGTAAAAAAGCTGTTGCCTTGAATGAAACTGAAATAGAGTGGATTGAAGCTTGGAATGAGTTCGTAGTTTTGATGAGGGGAAAGTTAGGAGATAAGCCTTTACCTGGCTTCCCAATCTGGGCAGATGATTGGGTACTTGAAAAAGACTTGAAAATTCCCAGAGGCACTCCTGATTGGAAAGAAAATTTTTTGCGGAAGAATTCTGAGTTCTACACAAAGCATAAAACTGTGCTTAACAAATGGCTTAAAAAATGGAATCACTTGGAACATTTTCCACCTAGTAGAAGAATGTTTGAGTGGCAGGCTCAAGATACAAAAACGTTGTGGGAAGCAATAATGCATTTTAGGCCCTCTGGAATTAGGGCGAAAAAAGCCACCTATGTACCTGCATTAGTTGCCATTACACAAACTTCAATCATTGGTAAGCAGAAGAGAAGAATTACAGTAAGAGAAGGAGCAAGACTTCAAGGACTCCCTGATTGGTTTGATTTTGTCGATCAGGCGGACAAATTAACATATAAGCAATTAGGCAATGGAGTTAATGTGGGCGCTGTTTACAATGTGATTAAAGCACAGGTAATCAGAGACTTAGATTTATTGGGTGATATGCCTCAGTTGACTCGATCCATTCTTGGCGCCCCAACAAATCCAGATTCAGTTTTAGAAAGTCATGAAATATTTCACAGTTATAAACCCAGTACTGAACCGATTGATTTAAACGAATATACCCAACTAAGACTAATTAAATAATTTCCCAACCGAATATATGACCGCTTCCACCACAGGGGTGTCTCCAAGCATTCTTAAATTCACGAATTACCATCGGTTTCACTAAATTTTTTGACACAAAAATCTCATTTGCAAATTCTGCCATGGGAATTACTGACAACTCACCATTACTAGCTCCATTAATTTTGCATACGGATCTAACATTATTTATGTATTCTTCATATTGAGAATGATGAGTTAACGCTTCATCACAAGTTTTATAGTTATACTCGAAACAATATCCGATAACAGCTTGTTTTTTGCCAATTTTATGTTCTTGCATGCGCTTAATATCATGAATTAGTGATCTGTCTTTTAGGTATGGTGAGAGAATTTTAGGCACTCCGTAATCATTATTTTTTCCGTTATTCCCCACCAGTGCAATGTGTTTCACTTCAATCGCCCATTCAGGATTCTGCAAACTTGATCCATCAGTACTAAAAATTAGGTCACATTTAGCGCGAGCAACATCGGGATAAGGAACTTCTATATTGCTGGCATCTTTTGGATTAAAGTCACTTTTGTATGCTGTCCGCCACCAATCTAGTAACTCTTTAACGAACACTGGTTCACGTAGAGTTTTCACGCCAGGTAGATAAACTTCTCCAGTTCTTTGATTAGCCGAACTATGGGTTGTGGTGGAATCCACTGCAACTAAACCTTCAGCAAAGCGCTCTAGTACTTGTTCAAGTTTCAAAGGACTCTCCAAACACCTAGGTAAGCCACTTTACTTTGTTAAACGAGTTTTAGGTGAGTTTTAGACTTTTAAATTTCTCGCTTAATTCAACGCAATTATCGCCAGCGCCGATGAGGTAGCTGCAATTCCTAACCAGTTGGCAATAGATGGTTTTTGCTTCATTAGCTTTATGGCAATTAAGGCAGATAGGGCAGGGGCTGATGCCATAAAGACACCAACCTTGCTTAACTCTAGGTTTGTAATGGCAATCATGAAAAATAGATTTGCCAGCATCTCACATGAGCCAGAAAGAAGTGCGTACTTCTTCCAGCTAGTTGATTGTGGTTTTTGAGCACTCTTTGGAGAAAAGATGAGTGAAACAAGTAAAACACCAATTCTTGCGCCAAAGAGGGCGGCAATTATTTGGGATTCATCTATTTCTGTCATCAATACTGAAAAGCCGGTGAAGCAACATGCTGCAGCTGTTGTGAGGCCAAATACTTTTAATGTCGCCTTCTGATGACTTGCTGATGTGCGAGAGGCTAGAAATAAACCAAGAGCGCCTAAAGCTGTTGCAATTGGAAAGGTCCAAGAGATTGATTCATCTTTAACTAGGACAGCAAAGAGGATTAAGTTAAATGATTGCACCAATGCCACAACTGGGGATACAAATGAGACTGAGCCAATTGAGAATGCTTGGTAGATAAAGGGAAGGCCTAGCCCGCCGATAAAGCCGGCGGCTATGCCAATTAAAACCACTCTTAAGGTGATGGTGTTTAGATTAAAGAGGATTACAACAGAAATAATTGCCATTGCAATTGAGCTAGAGGCACGTAATGTGTTGCGCCAGCTACTTATTTGAGTTGATTTACCACCAAGAGTGTTGGTGAAAGCATTACTTAGTGCATTAGAAAAGGAGGCTATCTCACCAATCATTATTTACTTAATTACTTTGTGTTGATATCTGAATCAAATTGAAAGAGTGAGCAGCCACCATCAGCTAGTAGGACTGTGCCAGTTATGTAATCACCAGCTGTTGAGCATAGGAAGCCCACCACATCTGCAACTTGAGTTGCGGTTTGAAACTCACCAAGAGGAACAACTTTGCCAGCACGCTTTGTATATACCGGATCTGTTTTTAGTAACTCACCAGCAAGGCCGGCGCGAACTATTCCTGGTGCCACCACATTTACTCTAATTCCATGGACTGCAAGCTCTCTAGCCATTTGTTTTGCCAACATCTCAAGTCCTGCCTTTGAGACGGTGTATGCGGTGATCTCAGGCCATGGCACTGAGCCAACCCAGGAGCCGGTAAAGACAATCCGTCCAGCTGTTTTATTCTTAATGAAGTGCTTTGCGGCCACCTGTCCAAGAATAAAGTTTGCAGTCAGGTTTACATCAAGGGTGTTTTGCCAAAAGGTGGGGTCAATATCAACAAAAGCGGCAGTGCCACCAACGCCAGCATTGCCAATTACGCAATCAAGTGGTGCACCGGAAGTGATCAGCTTGGTAACCGCAGCCTGATCACATAGATCTAAAGAGGCGGCTTTGATTCGCCCATGATCTGCAGGTGAGTACCGTTTTAGTATCTCACCCTCTGATTTGATATCAACTGCAGTAATAGTTGCACCCTCATCTAGAAAGTGTTGAACAATTGCAGAGCCAATATCACCGCCAGCACCGGTGACTAATACATGTTGTGATTTACTCATGAGATGAAAGAAGCCTATCTCGCCTGCGGAAACGCCGTCCAACGCAGAACGGTGGTTCCCATTGGCACTAGTTTGACCTTATGAAAGGCGCTTACATCTAAGCCTTCATCTGCGTGTGGGTTTAGATTCCAACAATTTGTAGATATTGAAATACTTGGTTGATCACTCCACGGATAGCTGCCTTCAGGCAGTGCGGTGCGCTCTACCTTTGAGGTAGCAAGATCTGCCTTTCGAAATGCTGGTGGAAACATCCATTTTGCATTTACTGCAACCAGATCTTGGTCGGCATATCCTGGCAGTTTGTACTCTCGGTAATCTGTTGCGACATGTTGGATTGGAACTGAAAAAACTAACGGACCAACATCAAAGACATATCTGCCATCAGAAATGGTGCGCTGAGTTAACTCTTGTGGCAGATCAATCTCAACCTTTGAATCAGCACCCCAAGTAGCGGTGACTTGAAAGCGATCAGCTAACTGAGTCTGCTTAACATCTTTGGCGCCGCTTACTTTAATTGCTGCCTTCTTACACCAAGCAGGGATTCGAAACTCTGCTGTAAAGGTCAACTCTGGTGCGCTGATGTGAGCAGTAATCCTTTCTTCAAATGGATATGAGGTTACTTGTTTAATTGATACCTCTTTACCTTGTATTTGCACAGTTGCGGCCATCGCACCGTAGAGTTGAAAACTTATTAGATCATCAGCTTGGGCAAGCATTCGCCGGGCGAAGATCGGCAGGATCTTGCCGGCATTTGGTACACAACAGACCGCCACATCATCATGGGTGGGTGAGATATCCCAACGTGTTCCCATCTGATGAGTTGCAGCTGGCTGATTTTGCGCCATGCAGTAGACAGTTCGTCTGCCATCATTTGTAACAGCTGCTTGGAAATCATTTAGGAAGAGTTTTTCCGCCAAATCAAGGTAGTGAAAATCACCGGTTAAGCGCACCGATTCAAGAAGGGTGATGATCATTTCAAACATAGTGCAGATTTCATAACCATTTTCAGGAAGTGGTATGCACTCAATGCCAGGTAAGGATATTTGTTCATCACTTTTAACTCCGCCACCAATACCAATTGCCCGTTCAATCTTTACCATGCCATTTTTAAATGCCTTCAAATACTGCTCATCTCCTAGGTGCTCTGCTAGTGCTAGTGGCACTCGCAAGAATTCAACGGCGTGAGCGCCATGGCCAACAATTGGTTCATCAGAGAGCAGTGTTTGCAGTTGGCCATCAGTTTCATGCCAATCCATAACCCCTGCTGAGTAATCAGCGTATAACTCTTTGCCAAACTCAATAAATCTTAAATCACCAGTTTGTCTGCTTTGCTCAGCTAGTGCGTCCATAAACATAAGATCATGGCCCGCGCCACAACTATCCCCTGATGGTGCGTTAAAGCGCAGATTCTTATCTGATTTTCGGTAACGATCGATGGTGTAATCCAACGCCTTAGATACACAATCTCTTACTTTATTATCATCTGTGTAATCTGCCCACAGCTGTAGTGCCAAGATTGCTCTGCTTTGGGTCCAAAGATCTCCCACAATAAAGTTTCGGCTAGCACGCGCTTCTGCGGTAAACATTCCGATGTAACCATCTGCGCCTTGTTGAGCAAGAATTCGATTTAAATAAGTTCTTACCTGCTCGATCTCAGCTGTTTTGCCATGAAGTAATACATGTCCGATCCAACCGATCAGCCAGTTTCCTTCACTCTCACCATTCCACCACTCAACCTTGGCAACATTATTACCAGTTCCATAAGCTGATTTAATTCCCAGTTGGCCGCTAGCAAAGACATCACTCCATACCTCTTTGCTGATCAAAGGGAGTGAGCCGATGAAGCCTTTCATCGCTAAAGATGATTGTTGCTCCAACCAACCACCAATTTTAACTGCGTTAATTGGAACTGGTTTATAGGTGGCACGGTTGCTCTTGGTCATGATCTATTTACCCTTCGATTTATTTTGGCTAGGCCTGCTTGGCAAACTTTGCCGCGGAGGTAAATGTTGAGGTTAAATCTGTACCCAGGCCAGCTTCTTGGCTTAGTGAGATTTTGCCATCAGCAATTGTGGGAAGTGTTGTCACAATCATTGGATACCAGGTGCGAAGACTTGCTCTTGAAGTCTCCTGCACAAGTGCGTTCTCATATGCAGTAGAAAGGTGAGCGCCAGCAATTAAACCAATTGGCCCTGAGCAATCATGAGGGGCAATTGATTTGCCATACTTTTTTGTTGCTTGCGTGAATTTAATACCTTGGGTAAAGCCGCCACACCAACCAAGATCTAAGGTGAGTACATCGATGTAATCATTTTTAAGAAGTGCTTCAACTCGAACCATGCTAGTAACAGTCTCACCATGGGCGATTGGGGCATACCCCTTGCTGCGAAGGAGTGCGTAATCATCTAGTAGATCTGGATAGATTGGATCTTCAATCCAGGTTAGCTTTAAATCCTTTGTGGCCTCAAATATCTTTTTAGCTGCCAACGGGGACCAAAGTGCGTGCAATTCAAGCATTAACTGCATCTTTTCCCCAACAGCATCTCTTACTTTCTGTAGTGGGATCAATCCTTTTTTAAGATCCTCATCTGATATATCTTTGCCATCATTTTTTTCAGCGTAGGTATCAAATGGCCAGATCTTCATCCCGCCAATTCCTTCAGCTAGTAACTCTTTAGCAAGTGAGCCAGCATCAGTTAGAAATGCTTGTAGATCCTCATACTGATCATTCTTATCTGAAATTCCCCAAGCTGAGCTATCTTGATCTGATTTGCGCATATACCCTCTACCTGCGCAGGTGTTATAAATACTTAACGCTTTGCTTTGTCCACCAAGTAATTGATAGATCGGCTTGCCCTCAACCTTTCCTTTGATATCCCAGAGTGCGATATCAACAGCAGATTTTGCCCGCATCTCAACTCCAGATGATAAAGCGCCAACGTAGGTGGTCAATTTTCGACTGATGTTTTCAATATTTGCTGGATCTAATCCAATTAAAGTTGGCGCCACAAACTCATCCACAAATGTGGCAACAGTTCGCCCAAAGTAGTAACTCTCACCAATGCCATAAACCCCAGCATCGGTGCCAATTTTCACATAAATGATATTTGGAAAATCTGGGTGAACAAAACTTTCAACAGAGGTTATTTTCATTTTCCTACCGCAATATATCCATAGAGTAATCTTTTAGTGCAGCGTCTAAAACTTCGTGAATACTTATTGAAGCACCAAAGCTTTGTTTAATAACTCGATCAGCCACATCAGAGAGGGGGATATCAAAATCACTTTCATAGGTGTCTTCGGCAATATGTAGATGTTTACACATAGCAGCTACCGCTTTATCTGGATCCTTTGCCTTAATAGCCTGCAAAATGCTGTGGTGAAGTGGTGCTCCCTGCGCCATAGTTTTGGCATCAGCTAGGGAGCGGAGCATGATTTCAAAGGTTAAGGTGGTAATTGACCCAAAAACCACCTGCAGTACTGGATTTTGAGTAGCTTTAGCAATTAATGAGTGAAATGCAATATCTGATTTTGCTCGTGCTAATAACTCTGTGGCATCATCAAATGATTTAAGCGCAACCTCTAATTGGGCAATATCTTCATCAGTTGCTCTAAGTGCTGCCAGTCTGACTGTTTGTTCTTCAATATTAATTCTTGCCTCAATTAAATGTCGAGCAGTAGCGGCGGATTGGCGCAAAGTTGTGTGGACATTTTTAGCTGTGTCTAACATATGCGGCTTTCGCACAAATACGCCACGGCCCGGAACCGCCTTCACCAACCCTTGTCTTTGTAGCCCTGCTAAAACCTCACGCAAAAATAACCTAGAAACGCCATATTTTTCAGCCAAAATTCTGGCCGAGGGCATCATGCCACTAGAACTTTGATCATTTAAAATATATTTATTAGTTAGCTCACTTGCTAGTTCATCCTGGCTATATGCGGGCATATAAACCTCCATCAATATTTAGTGAGATCTCAGATGCAGTAGCACGAGGTGGTTTGCGAAAATTTGTATTTGACTGGGCGCCCAGCGAAAAATACATACTTGTAAACCATAATCTCAAGCGATGTGCGAATTCTCCGACGAAAATTCCTCTAGATAACATTTTGGTTAAGAACCCACCCAATCCGTTGTTGCTATTGACAACCTGTCTAAAGGCGAGAAGCATCACCCTTTAATCTGACCTATCAGACTGGTCAGACTATTAGGAAAAAATGGGAGTGTCAATATGAAAAGTAAATATAAAGCTTCGGCAATCGCAACTGCGATGACCTTGCTTGGTTCATTGACTCTTGCGATCACCACAGCTGCTCCATCAAATGCTGGTACTTGGTGCTCCGGAGTTAAAATTAGTTATTTTAAAGGTGGAACTGCAGATTCTTTCTCTGATGTTTTAGAAAAGGGAGCAAAGCAGGCTGCTGCTGATACTGGCGCAGATGTCACCATCATTTCATCAAATTGGGATTTCCCAACTATGGTGCAAAAATTTAAAGAGGAAATAGCCAAGAAGCCAGATGCAATCTCATTTATGGGTCACCCAGGTGATGCTGCAATTCAGCCATCTGCAAAGGCTGCAAAAGATGCTGGCATTCTTGTTGATTTCTCTAACGTGCCTGCACCTAAGTCAATTGCCACTGTAAATGGTGGATTCACCGGTGCAAATCTAAAGCTAATGGGTAATAATTTAGCTGCAAGATCTGTTAAAGACTTCGGTTTGAAGAAAGGTGATCAGGCAATTGTAATTGGAACATTTGGTGTTCCTGGACGTTCTGATCGCGAAGATGGCACCGTCAGCACTTTAGAAAAAGCTGGCGTTAAGGTAACAAAGCTTGACTTGAAGGCATTTGCTGGAAATGCTGCCGGAGATCCAAACTTAGTTACGCCTACCTTAACTGCAAGTATTTTAAAGAATAAAAACCTCAAGCTAATTGTTGCTGCAGGTCCAATTCTTGGAAATATGAACAACTACTTCAAAGCTGCAAAACTTGAGCCAGGAAAAGTTAAGGCCGCAGGATTTGACCTTGGCGATACTGTGCTTAAAGGTTTTGAAGAGGGCTATATTCAGCTAACTGCTGACCAAGAGCCATTTAAGCAGGGCTACATGCCAATTATCTCACTATGTCTAGCCAAGCAATATGGCTTAGGACAAACTAGCGTCGACACCTCATCAGGTTTCGTTACAACCGCTAACTACAAAGTAGTCGCAGCGCTTCCAAAAGGATTCCGCTAAGACCTAGGTAACACTTGAGCAGGCAGGACTCCTTCCTACTGCCTGCTCAATTTTTAATTATTGCTAGACAAGGCAACTAATAGAGAGTTTGATAACACTGTGAGTAATCAACCAATTGTTAAATTAGTAAATGTAAATAAGTCCTATGGCAATGTTTATGCGCTAGAGGACATAAATTTAGATTTTTATCCAGGTGAGATTGTCTCCCTAGTTGGTGATAACGGTGCTGGTAAGTCAACGCTAACCAAGATCATCTCTGGTACTGAAGGACCAGATGATAAAGGTCAGATCATGGTTGATAACACGGAAGTAAAAAATTGGACCTCAGCTAAGGCTAGAGCCAGAGGAATTGAGACGGTTTATCAAAACCGGGCACTTTCTGAACAACAAACAATTTATGACAATGTTTTTTTAGGCAGGGAAATCACCAACCGATTTGGTTTTATTGATCGCAAAAAAGAGATTGAAGAGACTGAATCTTTAATGCGAAAGATTGGTTACACCTCAAAGGTGTGGACACCTTATTCATCTGTAAATAAATTATCAGGTGGTGAGCGTCAAGGTGTCGCTATCTCCCGCGCGATTTTGTTTGAATCAAGATTAGTAATTTTAGATGAGCCAACAACTGCAATGGCGCTGACTGAAGCTGCTGAGGTTTTAGAGTTTGTTCGCAACTTAAAGAAGTCAGGCAAGTCAGTAATTTTTATTAGCCACAATCCGTGGGATGCCCATGCGGTGGCAGATCGATTTGTAATTTTAGAGCGAGGAAAGATCGTGTTTGATGGACCAAAGGGATCGATGAGTGCTGATGATTTCATTGCTCTATTACATAAATTTGCGAAAAAGGATATCAAGTCATGAGTGAGCAGAAAAAAGGCGTTTTAATACCAGAGCGATTAAAGCCAGTCTTAGGTGCATTTATATTTTTTGTTGTCATGATGGTCGCTTTCATAGCATCATCTCCAGAGGTGTTTTTGAATATCGGCATTTACTCTGCGGTCTTCTTATCATTACCGCTCTTTGCAATTATGGGTATGAGCCTAGTTTTCGTCACCGCAGCTGGTGAGATTGATCTAGCCTTTCCATCGATTATTGCATTATCAGGATTGGCCTTTGCTTGGACCTTGCAACAAACTAACTTAAACTTTATTTTGGCAGCAATTTTCTCAGTTGCGGTGGGAATATCTTGTGGTTTATTAAACGGTTACCTAATAACAAAACTTGGCCTCTCCTCTTTGATAACAACTTTAGGTATGAACTTTGCCTTGATTGGTCTAACCAATGTATTAAATAATGGTGAGGTCAGAACCTTAGAGGGATTAAATGATAGTAAAATCAAATCAATTTTAGTTGGATCATTTGGGCCAATTCCAGCACAGATGTTTTGGATGTTTGCAATTGCTTTTGTGTTGGGAATGATCTTCCACCGACATAAATTTGGTCTACATGTGCGAGTAGCAGGAGATAACCCAGAGGCAGGTCGTGCGATGGGTGTAAATATTGAGCGAACTAAGATTCTATGTTTTGCATTGGTTGGATTGTGTGCCTCAATTGTTGGCATTCTAGGTATTCTTTTGCTCAGCACCTACTTCTCCACCTTGGGTGAGGCTTATCTGCTTCCAACCTTAGCTGCAGTATTTGTTGGTGGCACACCAGTTACTGGTGGCAAGGGAACTATTGGCGGCTTAGTAATTGGTGCTACAACTGTGGTCTTTATTCAAACTGGTGTGGTTGCTGCCGGCTTAGATGGTCAGTGGACCTCACTTGGCTTTGGATTGGTAATTGTCTTATCACTACTTGGTCATCGAAAGTTCTCCGGACGATTAACTAGATAAGTTTTGTGAAGTTACATCACTTAGAGTCCAATCATCAGATTGAAGTCGATGATAAGAGCGGCCTTCTAACTGCTCTCACCTATTCATCAGCTGCTGTGACAAGAGGTGTCAGCTTTGATATCAGCATAAATCTGCAAACCGGCGGTGGTGAGAGACGGGCTGCAACTGGTGGGCTGGAGTACTTTGATTGCCAAAATCAATCAGCAGTTACCGCTACCGGAGCGCCAATTTCTAGCCAGGGAATTAATGGAATCATTTGGCATCTGCCAATAAGTATTGACTCCATAAAGGCTGAGTTAATTTATCGCCTTGATCGGCAATCTGCCGCTACCTCCTTTGCAATTTACTTTCCTGGGGGACAGAGTGTGTTGATCCGAGATATTAATTTAGAATTTCAAATTAAATTACCAGCAGATAATTGGATTATTAACATGCCTGGTAATGGCTTGCGCAAAGATTTGCCAATCTCAACGCTTAATGCTGAGGTCGGTATCTCACCAGTTGGTGGTCTGCGCGGCTCTAGCTCTGTGATTCACCTGGCTTCAAAAAATAATGGACAAGTTGCGATCTGGCCAAGTAATCGAGTCGAGATTCCACAGCTGACAATAAAAAGTAGTGGCCAGAGTCAGATTCAATTAAAAATTGATACCAATTTTGGCTCAGATCTTTCAAAGGTGACTGGGGTTGAATTGGAGCTCTGCAAGCTTGATCTATCTGTGCCAGGGTATGAAACTTTTGGCGAGGTTTTTCAAGATTGGCTGCGTCAAGATGGTTATGTATCGCCAAATAATCCGCCAACTTGGATTGATGGGGCGATGATCTATGAGGCCCAGATTGGTTTCTCGGTATTTAATGAGGTTAATCATTACTCGCCATATCCGCAGGTGCGCGATCTAATTAATGATTTAGAGCAAATTGCTGAGTTTGGATTTAGTTGTATTCAATTAATGCCCAAACAGCCATATCCAAGTTATAACATCCATGATTATTGGGATATTGATACCTCCTACGGTAACAAAGCAGATATTAAAGAGTTGGTACAAAAAGCCCACAAGCTTGGAATAAAAGTAATTTTAGATATTTTGTTGCATGGTGTTTTAGACAAAGAGATTATTAAGATTGCTGCCGATGGAGTTAGAAGTGGACCATTTGCTGATTTAATCTCATCTGAGACTGGTGATAGTTTCAACGCTGATGTTAAGGATTGGCACAACTACTTAATTGCCTGGTCCCGTCATATTTTAGATTTTGAAAAGTATTGGTATGAGGGAAGTCCTGCAGTCTCACCATTAATTGCCCAACATCCAGATTGGTTTTATAGGGATTCAGCTGGGGTAGTGCAGGGTGTTTACACAAAAGCTTTTGATGCGCGTAACGTTGAATGGCAGGACTACTTTATCTCTGCCTGTGAGTTTTTAATGAAGGAATTAAATATTGATGGCTTTAGATTTGATGCCCCTTCCTATAATGATTTTCCAAATTGGGCTTCCTGGGCAAGAGGTAGAGCTGGTGCCTCCGCATTAGGATGCATAGGATTATTTGATCGCCTGCGTCCAGTAATGAAAAGGATTAATCCACAATCTTTGTTATATACCGAACCATCTGGTCATGTATTTAGACAGGCGATGGATTTAAATTACAACTACGATGAACAGTGGTTGGTAACTGCAATCTCTGACTCCGCTGCGCAATCTGCTTGGGGGATAAGGGGAGCCAAGGATTTAGCCGCTTGGGTGGCTGAGCGGGATAGATTCTTACCCAATGGTTCATTAACCGCCCATCACATCGACTCCCATGACACATTTTGGTGGCCAAGTTGGGGCAGAAAATGGCGAAGGGAACAATTTGATATTACTAAAGTCAAACTTTTAACCTTAATCTTTGGCTCACTGCCTGGTCCTTTTATGATGTTTTCAGGAGGTGAGATTGGGATTGAACAGTTACTGCCCAAATTAGCCAAGGTGAAGGGATCAAAGATTTGGTTAACGGGTGAGATTAATTGGTGGACTGCCTCATCTTATCCAGATGGTTTATTTGCCATCTCACGTTCCCTTGATAAACAGGTAAGTGCCAGCCTGGTCAACTTCAGCGATCAATCTTTGATATTGAAAAATGAGGCAAATTACCAACTTAAATCTGTATTACTGCAAATTGGGGAGTCAATTGTGGTTGACTCATCCCAGATTAAACTGCCACCATTTTCCGGTGCAGTTGTAGAGTTTGAGATTGGTTAAGATGAAAACTGTAGTAATCACTGGCGCAGCAGGTGGCATGGGTAGTGCAACTGCGACCTTATTTAAATCCAAGGGTTATCAAGTGTTGGCGACTGATCGCGAAGAGATCAAAGGCGTTGATTTTCAAGTAGTAGGTGATGTTGCCAATGAGGCGACCTGGCAGAAAATATCAACTGTGATTGAACAAAACAGCCTTGAGGTATCGAGCTTAATAAATATCGCTGGTAGGAATTACTTTGACCTAATTGATGATGCCAAAAAAAGTGAGTGGCTTAATATGTTTGAGGTTAATGTGGTGGCGATGGTGATTGGTATAAAACATTTAGTGCCTTATCTACGAAAAGCACCGGGAGCTGCTATTGTAAATATGAGTTCAATCTCTGCCCAGATTGGCACCAGTGGCTACGCAGCATATGTGGCAACCAAAGGCGCAGTTGACTCACTGACTAAGGCATTAGCACTTGAGTTAGCACCGCAGATTCGCATAAATGCGGTAGCACCAGGTTGGATTGAGACCCCATTTACCGTTGCTGGTTTAAACCTAAGTCCAGATCCAGTTGCTTACCGAAAAGAGGCTGAGCAGATGCATGCGCTTAACCGTGTAGGAACACCACAAGAGATTGCAAATGTAATCTACTTTTTAGCAAGTGAGGAGTCATCCTTTTTAACTGGCTCAATTGTGGTGGCAGATGGTGGTTACTTAATTAAGAATTAACTTAGACCTTTTCAATCGGTGCGGTTGCAACTCTGCGCAAGTAAGTATCTACCAATTCAAATGCTCGTCGATCAGACTCCAGTTTTTGATCCGCAGTTTGCGTGCGAAGTTGGGCGACATCAACACCTTCTGCTTCAACCTCGGCGCAACCACCCTCCATGGCAAGCCACGCCTCTAAAACTTGTGGGTCAATCTCAGGATGAAACTGCACACCAAGTGTTCGCCCCATTACAAATGCTTGGCTGGCAATCTCAGTTCTGGCAATCTCAGTTGCACCCTTTGGCAGTGTCCAGCGATCCCAGTGGTATTCAAACCAGGGACCAGTGGGAATAAAAGTTTTATCATCAGATTCAATCTCATACCAACCCAGCTCTGCCTTGGCAGATCTAGCCACTGAGCCACCTAATGCTCTGGCCATTAATTGGCCACCAAAACAAATACCAAAGATTGGTATCCCATCATTGTGTGCTTGTTTTAATGCTGCTAACTCTGGCAGTAACCAGTTGCCAATTCGATCATCCTCATAAGCACCCCAAGGTGCTCCCATCGGAATAATTACATCGTACTGATTAAAGTTTGGCAGGTTTACCTCAACATTTGGGGTGGCAAATTTATCCTCCGGCACAATACAAAATCTTTCAATCTCATACCCAAATTTTTCAAAGGCACGCCAAATAGGACCACCAAGTGAGACATGATCATGTTCTATGAATAGAGCGCGCATTTGGAGAACTTTACGGTAGATATCTAATTAAAATCTGAAGTTTGGTGTTAGATAGAGCGCAGTACAGCAGTCAACTTACCCAGAATCACCTCATCATCTGCGGGGATTGGTGTGTAATTGAGCGGCCCTACAGTTATTGAATCCTTTGATAGATTATCGCTCGGAGCTGGGTTTGATTGTGGGGCCAAAATGAAGGTTGATTCAGTAGATCTCTTTTATCTACGAATGCCGGTAGTTGAGGATATTGGCGATGGCAGCCAAGACTCCTTGCTATGTCGAGTAGTCGCAAACGGTCATGTTGGCTGGGGTGAGGCTGTCTGTTCACCTACTGTAGGAATTGCTGCCTGGATTACTCCCATGTCTCATAGTGGTTGCCATCCAGTAATTGATTCAGTGCTGGGAATGGAATTAAATGATCCTGCCGATATTGCAAATATCTATAATCAGGTAAGAAAGAATTCTTTTTACGGATTGCTGCAAAGTGATTTATTGATCTCTGGTATTGAAATTGCTTTATGGGATTGTCTGGGAAGGTCTTTGCAAGCTCCGATTTGGCAATTGTTGGGATATAAGAAATCTGAGCCAAAACTTCCATACGCCTCCGTGTTATTTGGTGATACACCTGAGCAGACAAAGCAAAAAGCAGTTGATATAAAAAATTCTGGCTTCCAGGCAATTAAATTTGGCTGGGGTCCATTTGGCACTTCTACAGTTGCAGCGGATGAGGCACATATATACGCTGCTAGAGAGGGGATAGGTAGCGAAGCGAAGTTAATGATTGATGCTGGGACAGTTTTCAAAGAGAGTGTGGATCAAGCCGCAAAGAGATTACCTGCCTTAAAACAAGCGCAGGTATTGTGGTATGAAGAACCGTTTGATGGTTATGCCATTTCAAGTTACGGTCAATTAGCAAAGTGTGAACCCAAAGTCTCATTAGCGGGTGGTGAAGGGGCACATAATCCTTATCAAGCAAAGCAATTGATTGATTATGGTTTAGTTGATTTTATTCAAATTGATGCTGGATATGTTGGTGGAATTGGCAATGCATACAAAGTTGCACAATACGCCAGCTCCAAAGGAATTAAGTATGTAAATCACACCTTCACATCACAATCCGCACTTTCATCCTCACTCCAAGCCTATGCAGGAGTTGCCCAATCTGACATTTCAGAGTATCCAATGGAGCCAAAATCTCTCTGCCAGGAACTTACTCTTAATAAAGTAGAGATAGATAGCCAGGGTATGATCAAAGCACCAGAGAAACCTGGTACAGGTATAGAAATAAATATTGATGCGGTCAAGAAATACTTGGTGGATGTTGAACTTAAAGTTAACGGAAAACCACTGTATCTGACTCCGAGAATATAATAAGGAATTAGTATGAGTGAGAGTACAAATCCAATCTTTTTAGCAAGTAGAGATGGCTTGAATCGGTACGCAGATTTTTCAGGGAAATCAACGAGATCTCAATACTGGTATTTTGTGCTAGCCACCAATGTGGCAGTTTTTATTGGAGCGTTACTAGGTGGTGAACTGGTGGGTAATGTTTTATCTGTTTTCTTTATTGTCCCCACGATTGCAGCTGCGGTTCGAAGGCTGCATGATGTGGGTAAAAGTGGTTGGTTTTTTCTAGTTCCAATTTATAATATTATTTTGCTCTGCACAGTTTCTAAAATGTAAGAGAGCTTAATGAGTTCTATTTGGCCGATATCGGGCGTTCTTGGGGTAGTCAGATCTCACCCAACCAGTGAAAAGGACTTTATTAGTCATCTAAAATGGCACTATTCATAACAACTTAAACCCTCTGTTATCAAATCGTAATATTTCTCACGCTAGGCAACTCTCTAGATAATCACCCGTCCCACCCCTACTATTGCGCTAGATCGAGGTTCGATCAAATCCAAGGAGGAAGAATGTCAATCAATAAAGCTAAAGTTAGTTTTGTTGCTCTCGCACTTGCAGCATCATCTTTTGTTGCAATTACAAGCGCTACAACAGCTAACGCAGCTCCTACTGGTCAATGGTGTAAGGGCGTAAAGATCGCCGCATTCCCTGGGGGACCACAAGGTGGAGTATTTGCAAACAACGTGTACAACGGTTATGTCCAAGCAGCAAAAGATCTTGGTCCAACTGTGAAGTACTACTTCTCAGATTGGGATCCTGCAAAAATGGTAACTCAATGGAAGGAAGCGATTGCAACTAAGCCTAACGGCATTGCGATGTACGGCTTCATGGGACCTGAGGCAGCAAAGCCACTAGTTGAAGAGTCCTTCAAAAAGGGCATTATTGTTACAACCTTAAATACATCCCTAGTTGATCTACAAGCTCAGTACAGTACAAAAGGCTTTGGTTATGTTGGTGCTGTTAACTACAAAGCTGGTGTAGATCTAGCGAAAGAAATGGTGAAGCGCGGCAATCTAAAAGCTGGCGATTCTGCATTCGTATGGGGACTTAAAGGTCAAGGTGGAGATCGTGGTCAACGCACAGTTGGCGTAATTGACGGTTTCGAATCTTCAAAATTGAAGGTTATCTACCAAGAAATTGATCAAGCAACAAACACAACCCCTGCTGCTGGTGGTCCAACATTTGCTGGAATTATGGCAAAGAACCCTGGCGTAAAAGCAGTTGTCACTGATCATGGTGGTTTGACCTCTACTGCTGCAACTTATATGAAGGCTGCAAACTTGGCTGCTGGTTCAGTCTACTTCGGTGGATTTGATGTATCTCCAGCTACAACTGCTGCTATTGAGAGTGGTTACTTGAATCTTGTAATTGATCAGCAACCATTCCTACAAGGTTACCTACCAATACTTCAGATCTGCTTAACCAAGAAATTTGGCTTTTCAGGTCTTGATGTAAATACCGCTGGTGGATTTGTTGACAAGGCAAATGTCAAGACTGTTGCTCCACTTGCAAAGGTAGAAATCCGCTAAATTCTTAGCTGATCGTTAGTAAAGTACTGGTTGGGAATATATTTTCCAACCAGTACTCTTAATTTAATAACTTTGGAAGGGTGATATGGCCAAACAAGATCCAGTAATCCAACTTAAGAATGTTTCAAAAACTTTTGGAGAGGTTCGCTCACTTTCTAGTGTTAACCTTGAGATTTATCCGGGTGAGATTGTTGGACTCCTCGGCGACAATGGAGCAGGCAAATCGACTTTAGTTAAGACAATCATGGGCTTCCATCAACCAGATGAGGGTGGAGAGATCTGGTTTAAGGGCGAGAAAATTACCGAATGGAATGTGGCTAAAGCTCGGCAACTGGGAATTGAAACTATCTATCAAGAGCGAGCACTTTGTGAACTTCAACCAATTTGGCGAAATATGTTTATGGGTAGAGAGATTAAAAATCGATTTGGCAAGCTCGATGTAAATGCAATGAAAAGTGAAGCTGCAAAATTGATGAGCGAGCACATGGGATTCACTTCAACGGCGGTCCACCCTGACAATGCAGTACTAACGATGTCCGGGGGTGAAAAGCAAGGGGTAGCCATCACCCGAGCTTTGTATTTTGATGCCGAGTTAGTTATTTTAGATGAGCCAACAGTTGGATTATCACTCTCTGAAACGAAAAAAACTTTGGAATTTATTCAAAACATCAAGAAATCTGGTAGGTCAGCAATTTTTATTGATCACAATATTTTCCATATCTATCCTGCAGTTGATCGAATGATCGTGTTAGATCGTGGCAAAGTTGCTGGTAACTACAAAAAGAGTGAGATAACAATGGATGAGCTTATCGAAAGCATGTACAGAGTTGCCCGAACCGGAAATATGAAGGAGTAGTCAAATAATGGATAAAAAATCAGATGCAAAAGTAAAGGGTAATGCTGCAAGGCCTCCCTCATTTTGGCGCAAATTCGGCATGCAGTTTGGAATCTGGGGTGTTGGGATTGCTATGTGGCTCATCTTTGTATTTACAGCCTCAGAAGCATTCACCTCCAAAGATATTTACTTAGCATTTGCATCAAGTACGCCGCTATTTGCCCTTATGGCGATTCCACTTACTTTAATAGTGATAACAGGCGAGATTGATCTCTCTTTTCCTTCCATTATGGCCTTGGCAACGGCAACATTCGTAAAATTATATAGTGGAACGGGCAATATTTGGCTCGCTTTGGCTGCGGCAATGCTAGTTGGAACCTTGGCCGGATACTTTAATGGTTGGTTAGTGACATTCTTTATGATTCCATCATTGGTAATTACGATAGGAACAGGTTTCTTATTTAGAGGCATTGAATTAGCTTGGATGAATGGCTCTGGTTTTGGATTAACTGATGAAAAACTATTACCTGTAAGTAAGATATTAGTTGGACGCTCCTTTTTCGGAATTGCTAATCAGTTTTGGTGGACAATAGCTGCAACCCTGGTGCTGTGGTTTATTTTAAATCGAACCAAATTTGGAGCTCATGTGTTTTTAACTGGTGATAACAAAGTCTCAGCGCAGTTAATGGGTGTGGATGTCGGCCAAGTTAAGCGCAGATCTTTTGCAATCATGGGTTTCTTTGCAGCCTTTGCAGGATTAGTGGCATCTTTTGAAGTTAACTACTTTTGGCCAACTCTGGGTGACGGCTTGTTAATGAACTCAATAGCATCTGTCTTTCTGGGAGGAACATCTGTCTTCGGTGGAATCGGAACAGTCACCGGAACTTTTGTGGGCTCATTCATTATCGGTGCAATTAATGCTGGAATTGTTGCCTCTGGAATTAACGCTTTCTATACTCAGGTATTTTTTGGCTTAGTAATTATTATTTCGGTAATTATGCAGGCTGTAATTTCGAAAAGAATTAAGCGCTAGCCATAAAGGATATTGGGTGAACATCAACGGAGTTTGCCCTGTACTTGCCGTACCATTCACTAAAAATGGTGATGTAGATTATGCAAGTTTTAAGAGCTTAGTTGACTGGATAATTTCACTTGGCACTAAGTCTGTACTGTTTTTTGGAGTTGCAAGTGAAAATATTAAGCTCTCTGATGAAGAAAGATATGAATTATTAGAACTCCTGCTAACTCAACGTGCTGGTTCTGACCTTAAAGTGATAGCCAGTGTTGCGGATCATTCAGCTGATCTTGCTATTCGACGGGCTCAGGATTACCAAAATATGGGTGTGGATTTTATAAATATATTGCCACCTACTTTTTTTAATCCCACTGCGAAACAAATAAATCACCATATTGCAACAATTCTCGCAAATGTACGGATACCAGTAATTGTTCAGCATCTTCCCCAAGGTGGCGGGGTAGAAGATGTTGCGGAGCTTGTTAGCTTGAGTAAAACATTCGAACATTTAAAAATGATTAAATGTGAGGCAAATCCACCGGAGCAATCAATAAAACGGGTGCATCAACTAAGCAATAACAAAGTTGAGACTTTAATTGGCTGGGGCGGCATCCATTGGGCAGCAGGGGCTAGGGCTGGCGCCCGCGGTATTCAACCAGGCTGCAGTTTGACCGACCTTTATTTATGGGCTGAGGAATCATTATTAAGTGGTGATCAAGGTGAGTTTGAAAATAGGCTGAGTAAGTTTCTGCCAATAATCGCCGAATGGATTAATACGGTCGAAGAGTTGGTAGCTGCAGAGAAGTATGTACTTGCTAAGCGAGAATTAATTGAAAGCCCTTATTGCAGAGCGCCGACTGTGGAGCTGAGTGAGAAAGTGAAAGCGCAGGCTGAACAGCTGATTGATTTAGCGGAGAGTATTTCAAAAGCGAGGATATGAGCCATCATGAAAATAACTAAAATCACCACCCTGGTAGTTAATGCGAAAATGCGTAATTGGGTAGTTGTGCAAGTATTTACAGATGTTCCAGGACTGGTGGGAATTGGTGAAGCTACGGTTGAGTATCAAGCACGTGCTGTTGTCGGAGCGGTAGAAGATTTAGCACCACTAATTGTGGGCCGCGATCCTAGAGATATCGAGCGAAATTGGCAGATCTTGTACCGACATCCATTTTTTAAAGGCGGCGTAACCATGATGTCAGCTTTAAGTGGAATTGATCAAGCACTTTGGGATATATCCGCGAAAGATTTGAATGTTCCGCTCTGGCGTTTATTAGGAGGATTAGCAAGAGATCGAATAAGAATGTATGACCATCTGGGCGGCGGCAGCTCTGATGCAGTTTATAACTCAGATACTGTTGCCTCGTTTGCCGAAAAAATGCAGCAGAGTATTAAAGATGGATTTACGGCGGTAAAAATTCTTGCCGTCCCACAAACTGCCCCCCTTGGCGAATCTGCCAAGTTGCAGCACGCCCATGATCTGATGGCATCGGCCAGGAGTGCTGCTGGTCCTGATGTAGATATCATGATTGATTTCCATGGCCGAACAACTGCTGCAATGGCGATTAAATACGGTGAGGTTTTGCAACCTTTTAATCCATTATTTTTAGAAGAGGTAGTACCACCTGATCAAATTGAAGCATTGAAGGTGGCAAGAGCAGGTATTAAAGTTCCATTAGCTGCCGGTGAGCGTTGGCTACATCGCAGTGAATTTTTGCCTTACCTACAGGCTGGCTTAATAGATGTTGCCCAGCCTGATGTCTGTCACGCAGGGGGAGTAAGTGAGATTAGGAAAATTTCCGCATTATGTGAAACTTTTGGAGTAGCAATGGCGCCACATAACCCACTTGGGCCAATTGCCACAATGGTTAATATTCACCTCGGGCTCACCACACCAAATTTCTTAATTCAAGAGGTCATGAGATCAGATGTTCCTTGGCGGAATGAAGTTTTCCATGGCGTGCCAGAGATAAAAAATGGGTATATCTACGCCCCTGAAAAACCTGGTATCGGTGTGGAGATAAATGAAAAAGAAGCACAGAAGCATCCATTCGCCGGCGGGCAACCAGTTCAATGGTTTCACGCTGATGGATCAGTTGCTGACTGGTAAACCAAAGGGAGAAAAATGAAGCTAGTAAATGAGCATGTATTTGTAACTGGCGGGGCAAATGGTATTGGTGCAGCAATAGTTTTGGATGCAGCGCAAAATGGTGCCAAAGTTTCTTTCTGCGATCTTGCAGTGGATGCGGGTAAGAAGTATGAGAAAGAGTTAACTGAAAAGGGATTCAATGTCTTTTTTCACCAGGGCGATGTAGCAAATTTTGATAATCTAAAGATTGCCTTTGATGCAATGGTTGCAAAATTTGGTCCGGTAACTGGCGTAGTAAATAATGCTGGCGTAAACTCAAATGCAGATCCAGTTGAGATGACAAATGATCAGTGGAATAGATTTTTTGATGTGGATCTAAAGAGTGTTTGGCACACGGCAAAGTTAGCTTTGCCAGAGATGCGAAAAGCTAAAAAAGGTGCGATTGTAAATATCGCATCAATCCATGCCCGGATGAGCTTTCCTAAATTCTTTCCATATGCAGCGGCTAAGTCTGGTGTAATTGGATTAACCCGAAATCTTGCCTTAGATGAGGGCATTAATAACATTCGCACAAATGCAGTTTCACCGGGCTACACATTGACCCCATTGCTTGAGTCATGGTTTCAAACACAACCTGCTAAGCGAGCAGAGTCCATGGCGGTACAACCATTGGGACGAATGGCTCAGACCTCTGAGATTGCAAAGGTTGTTACATTCTTGCTCTCTAGTGATGCCTCATTTGTAAATGGTGCTGACTGGATAGTTGATGGTGGTTTGCACGCTCGATTTGCCTAAGTCTTAAGACTGCTACAGGTAAATTTGGGCACAATTTACCTTGACAACTCATTCTTCATACGAAAGTATCATTGTATGGAAGCAACAAAATCAGATAAAAAGGGAGCGCTCTCAGAGCTTCGCGTAATTGATGCAACCCAGATGCTGGCGGGTCCAATCGCGGGAACGCGACTGGGAGATCTGGGTGCTGATGTCATAAAGGTTGAACCTCCGGCAAGTGGTGAATTTAATCGAACCCGTGGCTTTGAAGACCAACAGAGCAATGGCGAGATGACCACTTTTTTGGCGGTAAATCGAAATAAGCGCTCGCTAGCGGTAGATTTGAAAAGTATTGGTGGCAAGGAAGTTATTTATGAGTTGGTAAAAAAATCTGATGTTTTTTTGCAAAATTTTAGATTTGGAACTGCAGATCGCTTAGGTATTGGATATGAAGATCTAAAAAAAATAAATCCGGGAATCATCTACTGCTCTATCTCAGGGTATGGATCATTTGGTCCCTATCGTGATCGTCCAGGACAAGATTTAGTAGTGCAAGGTTATAGCGGCTCAATGTTTAGTGTTGGTGCAGCAGGTGATGATCCAACCCCAAGTGCGCTTTGGGGAGCAGATGTAATGACTGGGTATCAAGCTGTAATTGGGGTTTTGGCTGCAATCGAATCCAGACACCATACTGGAGTGGGTCAACATGTTGAGGTAGATATGTTGTCAGTAGTTATGGATTGCCAATTACAAGAATTAGTTACATTTTTAAATGCTGGACCAATGCCTCGGCGGTTAGAGGAGAGATCTGCCCATGGCTCAATTCCAGCCCCGTACGGTGTATATAAAACTAAAGATGGTTGGCTAACTCTTGCAATGGTGCCACTTCCAATTTTAGGGGAGATATTAAATGATGATTGGCTAAAGACTTTAACCTCATACAATGATGGCCATAAGTTTCGAAATGAAGTTTACAAGAAAATTCGAAAGAGATTTACGGACAAAACAACCCAAGAGTGGATTGATATTTGTGATGCAGCTGGAGCATGGTGTGGACCGGTATATAACTATGAAGATTTAGTTAATGATGTTCATATTAAAGAGACAAATTACATTGTGGAGCAGCCACAGTTTTATGGCGGTAGTGCTAAAACTGTTAGACCCCCGATAAGAATGAATCAAACTCCACCCTCCATTCGCCGTGGTGCGCCAGCACTGGGAGAACACACTCAGGAGATTCTTAGTAATTTATTGGAAATGAATGCAGAGAAAATAACCCAACTAATCTCCTCAGGCGCTGTCTCTGGGGTTAAGGAGTAAAATGAGTACCCAATTAACTGGCTCAGTTGATTTAGAGATTCATGGAAATGTTGCCCACTTAATCTTAAACCGACCCGAAAAAATCAATGCCATGACTGTAAAAATGGATGAAGAAATGAACTCCTATATTTATCAATTAAACAATAATTTAGATATTAGAGCAGTTGTCTTGTACGGTAAAGGTGAGAAAGGATTTTGCGCAGGTAGCGACTTAACAGATTTAGGTGACTATGGCAGTAATTGGGAGTATCGAAATCGATTTGATCGTAATTTAGATTATGCGCGAGCTATTTGGTTGATTAAAAAACCAGTGGTTGCGGCATTACATGGTTGGGTAGTTGGTGGCGGCTTGGAGATGGCTTGTGCCTCTGATGTAAGAGTCGGCTCACCAGACACAAAGTTTCAGGCCGGTGAAATTAGGTGGGGCTGGCATGGCGGCTCTGGGCAAACGCAATTATTGGTGCATACCGTGGGACCGGGAAATGCAAATTTACTTTTGCTGCATGGTGAAAAAGTAGAGGCAGAAGCTGCTCTTCGAATGGGATTGATTCAAGAAATTGTTGCTAAAGAGCAGGTATTTGACCGAGCAATTGAAATTGCACAATCCATTGCTGACAAAGCACCTATTGCAGCTCAAATGACAAAGCATATGGTGCGAATGGCGCAAAGTATTCCATTAGAGGTTGGCTTGCTTTACGAGAACGATTCCTTTTCATACTGCATGACCACCGAGGACGCCGCTGAAGGTCAACGAGCGTTCGCTGAAAAGCGTAAACCAAATTTTAAAGGTCGCTAAATATGAGTGATGTTGTTGTTGCCACCAGTAAGGTAGAAAGATTACAGTTACTGGAAAAAGTTGGCGCAAGTTTGTTAAAAATGCCCTACCAGTCTTGGAATTTTGGTGACTCAACCGGGTTTGAAGGAATTTTAGTAGTTGGTAAATTACTTAAGGATCCAAAGTATTTTTCTTTTGCAGAAGGATGGTTTAAGGCATGGGCTAGTAGGCCAGAGCCATTCCGTAGGCTTGATTGCACCGCCCCTGGCGTAGCGATGATCGAAGTTGCGCAGGAAAAAGACTGCAAGGAGATTTTCAACGCATTAGAACTATTAGCAAATTATTTAACATCTCGAAGCAAAGATCGTGGAATTTTTGATACCTGGCAATCGCTATGTTTAATTCCACCTTATGGCGGAGAGGAGTTGCCGAAATTTGAAGCGGATCTTTTAGCTAATCCTCCTGGTGGCACCTGTATTGACTGCCTGCATTTTGATCCACCATTTTTTACTGGGCTTGGCAAAGCCATAGGTAATCCTAAGTACATTGAAATTGGAGTGGAGCAAGCAATCGGTTATATCGATGCATTGCAATTACCTAGCGGAATTTTTGATCACTTCTTTTTAAATGGCGTTCCGGGAACTTGGGGACAGGGTTGGGGTCGCGGACAAGGCTGGGCATTACTTGGAATGATGGACGTGTTACACCAAATTCCTAAATCCAATAATAATTACAATAAAATTAAGCAGGCTGCTGAAAAATTAATTTATGCCATGATCAAGTTGCAGCGCCCAGATGGTCGTTGGTGGTGTGTAGTTGATAGTGAACGATCTGGT
Organism: Candidatus Nanopelagicus hibericus; assembly: GCF_002288005.1. Lineage (NCBI taxonomy): Bacteria > Bacillati > Actinomycetota > Actinomycetes > Candidatus Nanopelagicales > Candidatus Nanopelagicaceae > Candidatus Nanopelagicus > Candidatus Nanopelagicus hibericus. Next base: position 413,506 of record NZ_CP016771.1, read on the forward strand.
GAAGAGGGATCAACTGCTGGATTTATGGCCGCAGGATTTGCTCGCGCAATTAAATTGGGAATTGTTGAAGAATCTGTGGTGAAGCCTGCCATGATTAAAGCCTTAAATGGTGTCATAGCCGATGCAAATAATGCAGGCGAATTACAAAATGTGACTGCTGCGGTTATGGCATCAACTCGAAAGTCTCATTATGAATTCACTCCTCGTGGCTTTTCAGTACCGTGGGGTCAAGGCCCACTGGCACTTGCTATTTATGACACATTTGAGTTGGTGTAGGGGTAGATGAAAACAAAAATGGCTCGAAATTTGCCAACCCAAATTGTCAATGAGCTAGGTAGTAAAATTGTTCATGGTGAGATTCAACCAGGAACAATACTTACTTCAGATATGCTCGAAGCAAAATATTTAGTAAGTAGAACTGTGATCCGAGAAGCGTTGCGGGTGCTACATGATAAGGGACTCACGAAAGCAAGAACTAAAACTGGAACTATTGTTCTAGAACGGACTGAATGGAATTTACTTGATTTGGATGTCTTAAATTGGCTCCAAGCTTCAGGCCTAAGCTCTGAGTTAATAACTGATTTAGAGGAACTCAGATCTACTTATGAACCAGGAGTGGTCAGAATTGCTGCCAAACGTCGGGGCACCAAAGATATTACACATCTTAAGGTCGCACTCAAGAAAATGACTGATGCTTTTTATGAGCAAGGTTCAACCTCACCATTAATTGGTGAAGCAGATATGGAATTTCATGAAGCCCTTCAAACCGCAACTCAAAATGATCTAGTAAAGAAAATGGGTAGATTACTGCTGCCCTTGTTGAAAATCCGAGGCGATTTGGTCGGACATGCGGTAGCCGAGGCTGATTTTTTGGTTCAACATCAAGCTATTTTAGATGCAGTAATTGATGAAGATCCTGATGCAGCGGAAGCCGCGATGAAAGTGCTTCTTGAAACCGCTGCACGTGCATCCTCCACGGTAAGAAAGAGAAAATTGTGATCAGCCTTCCTAATTTTCCCGATGAATTGTTATTTACAGAAAATGATGGCGTTGCCTCAATTACTTTAAACCGAGAAAACAAATTGAACACCATGACGCCAGATATGGGTAGAGCACTGCTCGATTTAGTGCCATATATAAATGCAAATAATGAAATCAGAGTTGTCATTTTAACTGGTAGCGGTGAAAAATCTTTCTCTGCAGGGAGCGACGTAAAAGTCTTGGATCAGTATGGCTCTAACTGGCAGTTACGCAATCGAGTTGATTATGCAAGAGGAATATGGGCAATTAAAAAACCAGTTATTGCTAAAATTCGCGGTTACTGTATTGGTGGGGGATTAGAGATGGCACTAATGAGTGATATTCGCTACGCCGCCGATACTGCTCAGTTTGGAGCGGGTGAAATCAAATTAGGCTGGCATGGAGGCGCGGGAAATACCCAATTGTTACCAAGGATTTTGTCTACTGGGAAAGCGTTGGAGATGTTGCTTACGGGTGATCTCATTTCAGCATCAGAAGCTAAAGAGTATGGTTTAGTTGAAAAAGTCTTACCTAGTGCACAGCTAGATCTTTCGGTAGAGAATTTAGCCAGAAGAATTGCAGATAACGCACCTATTGCAGCTCAATTGGCCAAGCACCTGGTGCGAGTCTCTCAATCAACTGCAGTGGATATTGGCTTGCAGTATGAAAATGATACGTTTGCTTACTGTTTTACAACGCAGGATAGTACCGAGGGCAGAAAAGCATTTGTAGAAAAGCGTAAGCCAGTCTTTAGGGGTCAATAAATGAGAAACTGTTCAAAATGCAAATAAGCACAGGGTTACATCGGATTGAGTGCCCCATTGGACCTAGGTATGTTGCAATTTATGCAATTGTTGGAAAGAAGCACACATTATTGATTGATACAGGCTTTGATGAATCAATACGAACCACAGTTGCCTCCTATTTCAAAGAGAATAAATTATCGCTTGATTCTGTGCGGTATGTGATTAATACTCACTCGGATTACGATCATACTGGCGGCAATAAGGCAGTGCGGGAATTAATGCCAAATGCTTTAATTTGTGCGGGCGAGCGAGATCGAGCCATGATTGAGAGCTTAAATAGTATGTTTTACGATCGCTATAACGAATTTGAAAAAGACCATGGCTTTGCAGAATCTATGGAAGCTAAAGATTTTATGATGAGTGTTGCTTTTGAGAGTAATGTAGATATTGGTTTTGCTGGAAATGAGAGAATTGATCTTGGTGGTAGGTATGTAGAGATTCTCCATACACCAGGGCATTCCTGGGGACACATATCTGTACTTGATGAGAGTAGTAAAGCAGTGATAATTGGTGATGCGGTTTTGGGGAATAGTGTTTTATTAGCTGATGGTCAGCCGGCTTTTCCGCCTACTTACAGGTTTGTCGAGGCGTATCGATCCACGATTAGATTACTGAAAGGATATAACCCAAGTGAGATATTGACTTCGCACTATCCTCGATATTCCGGACAGGCAGCCATTGATTTCTTAGATTTGTCGTTGAATTACACCGACTTAATTGAACAAATTTGTTTAGAGACTATAGCGAAATCTGCAAAACCAATTACCATGATGGAGCTAATTGAGTTAACTCATCTACGGATGGGGCCGTGGGATAACCCAGCCTATAAATATTTGGCGTATCCGGTATTAGGCCACCTAGAAGTGCTTGAATCTTACAAAAAAATCAAAAGTTCTAAGAATGGGAATGGGCTTACTCAATATCAACTAATAAAATAGGTGTTAGTTCAGTAAAAAAAGTATTAAATCAAAATTAATTTAAATTTTTTTCTAGATATAGTAATTTTTCAGATTAATACCTATTATTGAGTGATGAAGGTATTAATTGTGGGTGGCGGTGGCATGTTGGGCCGAAAACTTATCGCACATATTTCTAGAAATAGCAGTATAGGAAAAAATAAAATCAAAAGCATTACTACGGTTGATGCATACAACGGCAATCTTGATGTAGATACTAATGTTCCTATAGATGCGGTAACCGCAGATATTACAGATTTTGAAACCTGCCAAAAATTAGTAAATGATAGGCCAGACATTATCTATTATTTAGCATCAGTAGTTTCAGGTGAGGCTGAGGCAAACTTTGAAAAAGGATACAAAGTTAACCTTGAAGGAACACGAAATTTTTTTGAGGCTATTCGAGAAGTCTCTGATACTTACTCCCCAAGAGTCATTTACACCTCTTCGGCTGCTGTTTATGGAGGCCCTTACCCAGAGTTGATTGACGATGATTTCATACTGCAACCAAATACTAGCTATGGAACTCAAAAAGCGATTGGAGAGCTTTTGCTCAATGATTACAGTAGGAGAGGCTTCTTTGATGGTATCGGACTACGTTTGCCAACAATTTGCGTGCGGCCAGGAAAGCCAAATGCAGCAGCGTCAGGAGTATTTTCAAATATTATTCGGGAGCCACTGTCTGGACAGCAGGCCGCACTTACAGTTTCAAAACAAACTCGAATGGTTTTTGCTTCACCGCAATCAGCAGTTGGATTTTTACTCCATGCCGGGCAAATCGATACTAATCTGCTAGGCAGCAGGCGCTGCCTTACGATGCCTGGTATTACTGCAACTATTGAAGAGGAGATTCAATCGCTACGAAGGGTTGCTGGCGAAAAAGTAGTTTCGTTGATACGTGAGGAGTTTGACCCAAATGCACAGAAGATCGTGGATTGTTGGAACTTTCCACCATTTAAAGCTACTCGGGCAAGAGAGCTAGGGTTTACTTGTGAGCAGAGTTTTGATCAATTAGTTCTTAATCACATCGAGAACGAACTCGGTGGAAAAATTATGGGGGTTAAATTATGAGTAAGTTTGCGGTTGTAACTGGCGCGAATAAAGGAATTGGTAGAGTCACAAGTATCGCCCTAGCTAGAAATGGCTGGCAAGTTGGATTACTAGGTCGCGATCTAATAGGTCTGCAGTCGGTTGCTGATGAAATTGGGGATACAGCACTTCCAGTTCATTGCGATGTAAGTGATCGGAAATCAGTATCAATGGCCTTTTCAACAATTAAAGCAAAATTTAATCGCTTAGATCTACTTTTTAATAATGCTGGTGTTGTAATTCCGGCATCACCGCTGGAAGAGGTAGCCACAGAGGATTGGAAGCGAGTGTTTGACACCAATGTTGGTGGTGTTTTTTACTGCACTCAAGAGGCTTTTTTATTAATGCAGGATCAAAAACCACAAGGTGGTCGGATCATTAATAACGGATCAATATCTGCGCATGTACCAAGGCCTAACTATGCGCCTTATACCGCCTCAAAACATGCGATTACCGGATTAACTCGCTCAACCTCGCTTGATGGTCGAAAGTACAACATCGCCTGCGGACAGATTGATATTGGAAATGCTGATACCAATATGGCTAGTGTTCAACGAGTTGGAGCACTACAAGCTAATGGTCAGGTAATGGCAGAACCAATGATTGATGCGCAGATAGTTGCTAATGCAGTTTTGCATATGGCCGCTCTTCCATTAGAGGCAAATATTCAATTTATGACGGTGATAGCGACAAAGATGCCGTATATCGGGCGTGGTTAAGCCTTAAATAATCCCAGCACTGGTGCAGGCGCAAAGAATATTTTGACAAGAGATTTGTTAGGTGTATTTACCACCAAGGGAGTTGGTATGTACTTTTAGTATTGCATGGGGGAAAAAATAATAACTTAACCGATTATTCATGACAGATCTTGAAATGAAAAAAATTTTCTCGCTGTAATCGTACTGGCGTACTTTATGGACCTAAAAAGTGAAAAAGGTGTAAGAGGTTTTCTACAGAGCGCGAAGAACCGCAGTTACTTTACCCAGAATCACCGCATCATCTGCGGGGATTGGTAGGTAATCATCATTTTCAGGTAGTAACCAGAAGTGGCCATCTTTTTTCGACCAGGTCTTTACAGTTGCTTCACCATCAATCATGGCGGCAACCACCTCACCCTTCTCAGCTGATTTTTGGGCACGGATAACTACATAATCACCATCGCAGATAGCAACATCAATCATGGAGTCACCTTTAATCTGCAACATAAATAGCTCACCTTTACCAACAATTGATTCTGGAAGCGGCATTACCTCTTCAACTACTTGCTCTGCCAAAATTGGATTACCGGCGGCGATCTTTCCTACCAATGGAATTAATCTAGTTTTATCTTGTGGGGCGGCATGGCCATCCTCACCTGGCAGGGTGATCTCAATGGCGCGGCCACGGGAGGCATCTCGCCTTATCCATCCCTTTTCTTCAAGAATTTGCAGTTGATAGGTGACGGATGCGGTGGAGGCAAGACCTGCGGCCTGGCCAATCTCACGCATAGAGGGTGGATACCCCTGGTTCTCAACTGCACGCTTAATAACTGAAAGGATCTTTAACTGCCTTGGGGTCAGCCCATTGTCATCGGCTGGGCCATCAGGCAGCTCGGAGAGCGCCTTAGAACTCGGTTTTTTAGCCATAAGTAAAGGGTAGCAGGGGTGGGTGAAAAAATCAAACATTTGTTCGATTTAAACTGGACAATGTCAGTGACCTAGTGTTTAATACTTCCATAGAACAGGTGTTCGAATCCCCTCGAGCACTGTTAGCAAGGAGAAGAGCATGAAGCGCAACCGTAGGTATAAATTAGCTAGAACCGCACTGGGCCTATCGGTACTAGTCCTGGCCGCATCAGCTGCCACCACCATCTCAACCGCAGCTGGTGATTTAGCTGTTAAGGGTGAGAGTAGATATCTACAGATGGTAGTTGCCCCAGGTGAATCGCTCTGGTCAATCGCTGCAATGTACTCCGAAGGTGGCTCAATAAATCAGGTGATCGCAGATATTGTTGAGGTCAATAAGTTAAGTGGGGCTGATCTGTCAGCTGGAATGAAATTACTGGTGCCGGCTAGGTAAGTAGACTTAAATAATCTTGCGAGCATCTATAAGCGATGCCATATTATTTTTATTTGGCGGGAAGGATTCCTGCTAATTTTTGGTAAAGATCGGTAAACTCTTCGAAACTCGCTTTAAAGGCATCAATGACCTCGCCACTAGGTTTTTGGCCTTCATTTATCTTCAAATAATCGGTGAGCGCCTGTTCAATTATTGATTGCAACTGCCGGCCTTCAGATTTAGCTAGTTTTTTAGCGCTACTTAAAACCTTTGGATCTAGTTGGGATGAGAACTTAATTTTCTCATTAGCCACAGCTTCCTCATTTCAAGAAATTTCTTGATAAATCTTGATCTAAGATTACCACAGCGATGCTTGAACAAGGAGGGTGAGATGGTGATTGGCGATAAGAATTTACCCAACACGCCGATTCAGGTGCTTTTAAACCCTCAACTATGGCTCTATGGTTCACCCAACATATAGGGGCAAAACGACTTATGGCTTCCATAAGTAGTAGTTTTCCGCTAATGTGCTCTTCCCCCGCATAGCAAGAAAGAACTGGAGAACTGCCAAATGATCTGCCCCTTCTGTCGCTTCGACGACTCAAGAGTGATTGACTCTCGTCCAACTGATGAGGGAAATCAGATCCGCCGCCGGCGCGAATGCACCAGCTGTGGCAGGCGGTTTAATACCGCAGAGACCTCCATCCTGCTAGTAATCAAAAGATCAGGAGCCACCGAACCCTTCTCAAGAGAGAAGGTAGTCAATGGTGTGCGCAAGGCATGCCAAGGTCGGCCAGTAAATGATGATGATCTAGCACTGCTTGCCCAACGAGTGGAGGAGTCCCTTCGCTTAGATGGTGTGGCAGAGGTTGAGGCCCAAGAGGTGGGAATGGCAATTCTTGCGCCACTCCGAGAACTCGATGAGGTCGCCTACCTACGATATGCCTCGGTATACCGTAGTTTTTCCTCCCTGGAAGATTTTGAAGGCGAGATCGCATTACTGCGAGCAGAGCCTTCTAGAAACCCAAAACTTTCGCAGAAACAACAAGCATTCTCCGCACCAAAAAATTAATAGATTTAAAGAAGTAAATATTCGGGGGCCCCTTAAGTAGATAGATAGCCAAGAAAAGAAGCTGATACGAAGAGAAGAAAAAGTTAACCAAAAAGATTTAACAACAAATTAAGGGGAGTAAGAAATGTCAATCGTGAATAAGCCAGCTGCGGTTAAGAGCGGTAACAAAATTGGTGGGAGCAAAGCCCTCACCATCGAACGGATCTACACCACCGCAGGTGTTCACCCATATGACACAGTTAAGTGGGAAAGACGTGATGTAGTTCAGACCAACTGGAAATCCGGTGAGGTTATCTTTGAACAAAAAGGTGTTGAGTATCCAGATTTCTGGTCGGTAAACGCCTCCACCATTGTCACCACTAAATACTTCCGTGGCGCGCTAGGGGCAGAAAATCGGGAGTGGTCACTTAAGCAGGTAATTGATCGGGTTGTACTTACCTATACAAAAGCTGGTAAAGATAATGGCTACTTTGCAACTGATGAGGATGCCTTAGTTTTTGAACATGAGTTAACCCATATGTTGATGCACCAAATATTTTCATACAACTCACCAGTTTGGTTTAACGTGGGCACAAACGCCCCACAACAGGTCTCTGCCTGCTTCATCCTCTCGGTAGATGACACGATGGAATCAATTCTTAATTGGTATAAAGAAGAGGGCTTTATCTTCAAAGGTGGCTCAGGTGCGGGTCTTAATCTTTCAAGAATTCGCTCCTCTAAAGAGCTTTTAAAATCAGGTGGAACCGCATCTGGCCCAGTTTCATTTATGCGCGGCGCCGATTCATCTGCTGGCACAATTAAATCAGGGGGAGCAACCCGACGAGCTGCCAAGATGGTGGTGCTAGATGTTGATCATCCAGATATTGAAGAGTTTATTGAGACCAAGGTTCGCGAAGAGGACAAGATCCGCGCCCTGCGGGACGCCGGCTTTGATATGGATCTAGGTGGCAAAGATATTGTTTCGGTGCAATATCAAAATGCTAATAACTCAGTGCGGGTATCGGATGCCTTTATGCGCGCCTATGAAGCGGGTGAATCATTTGGTTTAACTGCTCGTTCAACTGGTGAGGTTGTGGAATCTGTTGATGCAAAGAAATTATTTAGAAAGATGGCCGAGGCTGCTTGGGCGTGCGCGGATCCGGGCATTCAATATGACGACACCATCAATGAGTGGCACACCAACCCAGAGACTGGCCGGATCAATGCATCCAATCCATGCTCTGAGTACATGTCACTGGATAACTCATCATGTAACTTGGCATCTTTGAACTTAATGAAGTTCTTAAAAGCAGATGGTTCATTTGATGTGAAAAACTTTGTCAAGGTAACTGAGTTGGTAATTACCTCAATGGATATCTCAATTTGTTTTGCAGATTTCCCAACCCAAGCAATTGGCCAGACCACCAGAGATTTTCGCCAATTAGGAATTGGATATGCAAATCTTGGCGCATTACTTATGGCCTCAGGTTTGGCATATGACTCAGAGGGTGGCCGGGCATTAGCTGGCGCCATCACCTCAGTATTAACCGGTGTTTCATACCGTAGATCAGCTGAGTTGGCTGCAATTGTTGGGCCATATAACGGATATGCCAGAAACGCAGCGGCTCACACCAAGGTAATGCGCAAGCACCAAAATGCAACTGAGTCTGCAAAATCAGTCTCAACTTTGGATAAGGATGTTTGGGCAGAGGCAATTAAACAATGGGCAACCGGTAATTCATTGGGTGAGAAAAATGGTTGGCGAAATGCGCAAGCATCAGTCTTAGCGCCAACTGGCACCATCGGTTTAATGATGGATTGCGACACCACCGGTATTGAGCCAGATCTAGCACTGGTTAAGTTTAAGAAGATGGTGGGCGGTGGTTCAATGCAGATTGTGAACCAGACTGTGCCACTTGCGCTTAAAAAACTTGGCTACACCGATGAGACCATTGAAGCGATTGTTGAGTACATCGCTGAAAATGGAAATATTGTTGATGCCCCTGGCTTAAAAGCTGAGCACTACACCGTATTTGATTGTGCAATGGGTATTAGATCAATCTCTGCAATGGGCCATGTTCACATGATGGCTGCATGCCAGCCGTTCCTATCTGGTGCTATCTCGAAGACAGTTAATCTGCCAGCCGATGCCACCGTGGCTGAGATCGAAGAGGTTTACTACCAGGGTTGGAAGTTAGGTCTTAAAGCACTTGCGGTTTATCGTGATAATTGCAAGGTTGGACAGCCACTTTCTGATTCAAAGGGTAAAAAAGAGGAGGCAACAAGTACTGAGGTTGCTCACTCTGCAGTAAGAAAGAGATTGCCAAAATCTCGTCCAGCCCAAACCACATCATTTTCTGTAGGGGGCGCCGAAGGTTATATGACCAGTGGTGCTTACGCAGATGGCGCACTCGCTGAGGTTTTCTTAAAACTTGGCAAGCAAGGATCAACTCTTGCCGGTGTAATGGATGCCTTCTCAATTGCAGTATCAATTGGATTGCAATACGGCGTGCCACTTGAGACCTTTGTGGAGAAATTTGCTAACCAAAGGTTTGAACCAGCTGGTATGACAGATGATGCTGATATCAGAATGGCGCAATCAGTTATGGATTACATCTTCCGCAGGTTAGCTCTTGATTATCTACCATTTGAATCACGATCATCCCTTGGTATTTACTCCGCCACAGAGCGCGCTCGCGCCCTAGAAAGTGGTGAGTACTCAGCTGATCAAAAAACTGAGAGCAAAAAACAGGATGTAAAGATTGAGAAGGCGCCAGTTGATAACTCAACTGTTGGCTCATCAATGGAGCTTTTCGAGAAGATGGCTGGAGTCAAATCAGATGCACCACTTTGTATGACATGTGGTGTGAAGATGAGAATGGCTGGCTCCTGCTTTGTCTGCGAAGGATGTGGCAACACCTCAGGTTGTTCCTGATAAGTAATTAAATTAAAGGGCTCGCAGGTAATACTGCGGGCCCTTTGTATTTATCAAATAATCTGCCCTAGTGAGTGAGTATTCAAAAAAGGTTAGATCAGCATTAGATGCCGCAGTTACTGCAATTGGCGGACAGCCTCGATCTGGCCAAATTGAGATGGCAGAGGCGGTAGCCAATGCACTAACTGATCGGCATCATCTTTTAGTACAAGCTGGAACTGGCACTGGAAAGTCCCTTGCTTACTTAGTACCAGCGCTAGTGCATGGCAAAAAAGTATTGGTAGCAACTGCCACCTTGGCATTGCAGCGGCAATTAGTAGAGCGAGATCTACCAAAGATAAAAGCTGCACTTGATAAAGAGTTAAACCGAGACATTTCCTTTGCGATCTATAAAGGAGTGGGTAATTACATCTGCTTGCAAAAAATGAACAACTCACCAAATGATCCAGAGGCGCAAGCAGTTTTTGAGGTCTCAACTCTTGAAGCAGATGCAAAAAGATTAAGAGCGTGGGCGCAATCGGCAAATGCAACTGGAGATCGAGATGATGCCCCAGAGGTTGACCGGCGAGTATGGGCAGCTAACTCAGTTTCAGGAAGAGAGTGCATGGGGGCGGATGAGTGTCCATCTGGATCTAAATGTTTTGCAGCGCTAGCAAAAGCCAAGGCGCAAACAGCAGATATTGTGGTTACCAACCACACCTTGCTTGCAATTGAGATTGTAGATTCACATCCGATCTTGCCTGAGCGAGATGCAATTGTTTTGGATGAAGCGCATGAGTTTATGGATCGCACGACGCAGGCGGTGACGGAGGAGATAACTGCAGCTAGAGTTTTGCGTGCTGCCAATATGGCAAGAAAACATATGCCAGGAAAAGCAGGTGATGCTCTTTTTAAAGCAAGTGAGAAGTTTGCAAAAGCAATTGGTGATTACGCAGATGATTTAAAAGCTGATCCAACAAAGGCTGGCAGGTTGGATAAGTTGCCGGCGGTATTAGAGGCACCACTTCGGGCAGTCAAAGAGGGAGTATCTGCAGTTACTGCGCTCATTTCAGCAGATAGTGAGATTATTGATCCAAACTCCATGGCAGAACGAGCACGGGTAAAGGGTGCGCTAAATGAGATAAGCCAAACCGCTACAAAGTTATTAAAACCAGGACATACCCATGTGCTTTGGTTTGAACCAACTTACTCAACTTTGTATTTAGCGCCATTGGCAGTGTCTGATGTATTACGTGGGAATTTGCTTACACAAACACCTGTGATTGCAACTAGTGCGACTTTAACAGTTGGTAAATCATTTGATGCGATTGCAAAAAATATTGGTTTTGTAATTGGTGGTAAAAATGATGAGGAAAATGAAGAGGATGAGAGTGAGGATGATGACAAAGGCATAATGGATCCAGCAAATCTGCAGATCCTAGATGTTGGCTCACCCTTTGATTTTGCTAATCAAGGAATGCTTTACCTACCAAAGGATTTACCAGAGCCAGGCAGAGATGGGCCATCAAAGGAGGCGCTAACTGAGTTAGGTGAGTTAATCCAGGCAGCAGGTGGGCGCACCCTGGCTTTGTTTTCATCTTGGCGGGGAGTTGAAGCAGCTGATGAACATTTAAGAAATGTCTTAGCTGAATTAAAGATTCCAATAATTACCCAACGACGTGGCGACTCAGTTGGTCCGTTGGTAGAAAAGTTTGCAAAGGATGATCGATCTATTTTGCTTGGCACTATTTCATTGTGGCAGGGAATTGATGTGCCAGGGCCAGCTTGCACATTAGTTGTGATTGATCGTATTCCATTTCCACGTCCTGATGAACCTGTGCTTTCAGCCAGAGCTGCTGAGGCAGATGCAGCAGGTGGTTCTGGTTTTATGCAGATCTCGCTACCAAGGGCTGCCTTACTTCTTGCCCAAGGAACTGGCAGATTAATTAGATCCTTAGATGATCGGGGAGTGGTGGCGATATTAGACTCTCGAATTGTTAACAAAAGATATGGCTCAATTCTTTTAAACTCCATGCCACCATTTTGGCGAAGCAGTGATGGCGCAGTGATTAAAGAGGCACTTCGTAGATTAGATGCGCAGTATTTAAAGAAATAATTAAAGAGATTTTAACTTGGTCAGCAATTGTGGCCAGGTATTTGCAAAACTAGGGTGTAGATTCTTATTTTCCACCTGATCAAATGCCACCCAAGCCACCTCTTTGGACTCATCATTTGCTTCATGGGCAACTAATTCAGGGTGTGCCTTGGCAATCACTGTGTGATAAGCCCAAACACCATGATCATCGGTGAAGATCTCACCCGGTGTTAAATCCTTTTCAAAAATACCAATCTCTTCATGCCCCTCTCGGATCGCAGCCTCAACTGGGCTCTCATGAGAGTCTCTTGCACCACCTGGAATACCCCAGGTATCACCATTGTGCACCCATGGTGCTCGGTGTTGCATAAGAATTGTTTTATCCCTTACTAACAGTAATCCTGCTGCGCCATGTAAACCCCAATGCTTGCCACCACAATTACATTGGATCCAACCATCGCCATCACGGTGCGCCATAACCGAAGTTTTACACACAAATTAGTAATGCACAGCCAGCAGATTTTTCAAGCGAGGGATTACGGTAAATACCTAGATTATCCCCATGTTTAATCGAAAGAAGCTGATGGCAATTTTATTGTTGCCAATCTTATTAAGTGGCTGCGCTAAAGCGGAAGGGGCGCTGGCACCAAAAAGTAATGAGATCAGCGAGCAGGGGTTTGAAGCAGTTGATGATCCAATTGATAAACAGTTGCTGCCAGAGGTTGATCCCGCATCCCTTGATCCGATAATCAATTATGTCGATGGTTTAAACCTGGCCTTGACCGGTGAGTTTATTTATCTGCGCTCCACCGCACTGCCCACCTGTGGCTGCCTAAAGATTGCTAAGCGGCTGGAGAATCTATTTAAGAGCGCCACTTTAATTGGTGGCCACTACCAATTAACCAGTATCAACCTAGAAAAAGATGGCTTGAATCAAAAAAGTTTTAAGGTAGTAATTAATCGAAGTGATATCAAAAAAATTGATAAGTACAGCCGGCAATCCATCCTGTGGAGTGCCTCCACCATTAGTAATTTATTTATTGTGCAACGAGTCGGTGAGGAGTGGTTATTAAGCGATACCAAGTAGGGGTAATACTCATTTTATTGCTGCAAAGCCCTATCGCCTATGCAAGTGATGAGTGTGTAGATAAAACCTGTGTAGATGTCTTTACCGAGGATAATCAGCTAATTATTACCGCCCAGAAAAACGGTCAGAAGCCAACTGCTAAGCCAAAACCAACTGTGAAACCAAAGGCAGTTGCAAAACCAGTAGTAAAGCCAACTCTAAAACCAACCTTTAAGCCAACCTTTACGCCCAAGCCAATTAAAAAAATAGCGGCGCCAAAAGCTAAAATAGCTAGCGCCTCATTATCTGATCGATTGATAAAGCTGTTGCCGGTTGGTGATATTAATTTTCAACCTGAAAAGGATGCTTTAGTAAACATGCCGGTCTATTTTTGGACCCAAACTCCCCAGCGATTTAATGCGGTGGTGCCGATTTTAGATCTCATTGTTTATGTCAATTTATACTCAACCTTTGTTTGGTCCTTCGGTGATGGCGGATTTATCACCACCACCAACCAGGGGGCGGCATTTCCATTGGGCTCAATTACGCACACTTATAAAAACAATGATCAGTATCAGGTTGGGCTGAAGGTAATTTGGCGGGGAACATGGAGTGTTAATGGGGTTACTACACCAATAAGTGGTGATGGGATTACGCAAAGTATTACTAGGGGATTATCGGTAGTAGATGCGGTTGGAAGATTTACTAAGTAATCCACAATTTTACTAGTGGGTGAGAAATTACCACCACTACTTTGGCAATCTACCGCTATGACAAATAACCTATTACTTGAAGATCAATTATCAAAGATAACTGCAATAAATTATGAGGGTGATGAGGTATTAAAGCAGCAACGGCTAGGAGCGGTTGCTGTTAATGAGTTGGTTGCCAGGTTTACTACTACACCAGAGAAAATAGATGATGAGTTGGTAGCAGTTGTGTTGGTGCGGCTTAAAGATTTACAGGTCCGTGATTACGCAATGGGATTAACAAATAATGAAAATATTGACCAGCTCTTTAATCTTTGGCACTGGCTAATTGGTGTGGCGCCAATTGGCCACATTGCCCCGGTTGCCTGCATCTTTGCCGCTTGTGCTTATGAATCAGGCGAAGCAGATTTAGCAAACAAGGCGTTAGATAAAGCTTTTATTGATGAGGCTAATTACCCACTTGCGATCTTGCTGCGGCGGGTCTTTTTTGCCAACTGGCCAGCGGAGCATTTTGCTGCGATGCGGGCGCAACTTCACCCTAAGATTTGCGCCCAACTTTTTGGTAGTAGTATTTAATAACTAAACGGCGCTGTTTAGTAGAGTGGTTTTAAAATGATTATTGGTATTCCAAAAGAGATCAAAAATAATGAGTTCAGGGTTTCGGCAACCCCATCTGGTGTTCACGCATATGTAGCAGCCGGGCATCAGGTATTGGTTGAGAAAAATGCAGGTCTTGGCTCTGGCATCTTGGATGCTGATTACATCCAAGCGGGGGCAAAAATTATTGACTCTGCCGAGGAGATTTGGCAAAAGGCAGATTTAATTCAAAAAGTTAAGGAGCCGATTGAGGCTGAGTATAAAAGAATGCGTAAGGGACAAATTCTTTATACCTATCTACACCTAGCTGCAAATAAAGCTTGTACACAAGCAATTATGGATTCAGGTTGTACTGCAATTGCCTATGAAACAGTTGAGATTGATGGCGCGCTGCCACTACTTGCACCGATGAGTGAGGTGGCAGGGCGAATGAGTATTCAAGTAGGAGCAGCAGCACTTGAAGCAAGTAAGGGTGGCCGTGGGGTATTACTGGGTGGAGTGCCAGGGGTTCGCCCCGGCAAAGTGGTAGTAATCGGTGGCGGTGTTGTTGGAGTTGCGGCAGCAACAATTGCCCATGGCATGAGGGCTAATGTGACGGTGATGGATTTAGATTTAAGACGTCTTGCCCAAATCGATCAGATATTTGCCGGCAATGTTAAGACTTTAGCCTCAAGTGAGTATGAGATTGAAAAAGAGGTAATGAATGCTGATCTAGTAATTGGCGCAGTATTAGTTCATGGCGCAAAAGCTCCTAAATTAGTAAGTAATGCGCTGGTGAAAAAGATGAAGGGCGGCTCTGTTTTAGTTGATGTAGCAATTGATCAAGGTGGCTGCTTTGAAGATTCCAAACCAACTACTCATCAAGAGCCGACCTATAAGGTCCATGATGCAATTTTTTATTGTGTGGCAAATATGCCAGGGGCGGTTCCCGCCACCTCCACCTACGCACTTGCCAACGCCACTATTGGATACGGCTTAGCCCTGGCAAATAAAGGGTGGCAGAAGGCGTTGAGTGATGATGCTGGCTTGGCTTTAGGGCTTAATGTGAATGAGGGCAAAATTATTTATGCCGCAGTTGCAAAGGCGCATAATCTCTAGTATTTTTCGCCATAGGTCATGAGTCTTAGTTCATAGCCCCGGCTAACTAAGCGGCAACCCTCCACCACGGTGGGGTGCTCCGGGTGAAGACCAGGTCGATAGCAAGGTGCCATCGGCAAGAGTGGTTGGATAAAAAAACTTAGGGCTTGACCCTAATTCTTTTAACACCACCTTCAACAAGGAGGTTGTTTTGTCATACTCATTTGAAACCCAACAAATACATGCTGGTCAAGTTGCTGATCCAACTACTGGCGCTCGCGCACTGCCGTTGTATCAAACAACTGCATATCAATTCCGCGATACCAAGCATGCAGCTGATCTATTTGGCTTAGCTGAGCTAGGAAATATCTACACCCGAATCATGAATCCAACGCAGGATACGGTGGAGCAGCGAATTGCTGCCTTAGAAGGTGGCGTTGCCGCTTTGCTGCTTGCCTCTGGCTCTGCTGCAACCACCTTTGCAATATTAAATCTGGCAGAGGCGGGTGATCACATCGTTTCATCCCCTTCTTTATACGGGGGTACCTACAATCTTTTCCATTACACCCTGCCAAAGTTTGGTATCGAGGTTTCCTTTGTTGAAAATCCAGATGATCCAGAGAGCTGGCGCAAAGCGGTAAAGCCAAATACCAAGGCATTTTTTGGTGAGACGATTGCGAATCCAAAAAATGATCTTTTGGATATTGAAACTGTGGCAAAGATTGCCCATGAAAACAATGTGCCATTAATCGTTGATAACACGGTGGCCACCCCATACTTAATTAGACCAATTGAGTGGGGCGCAGATGTAGTGGTTCACTCCGCTACTAAATTCCTATCTGGCCATGGAAATGCGGTAGTTGGCGCGATTGTGGACTCGGGTAAATTTGATTACGCCAAATATCCAGAGAAGTTTAAAAACTTCAACCAACCAGATCCTTCCTACCATGGCTTGGTATACGCCCAAGCTCTAGGAGTTGGCTCTGCCTTTGGGGCAAACCTTGCCTACATATTCAAGATTAGATTGACACTGCTACGCGATATTGGCGCCGCTGTTTCACCATTTAATGCTTGGTTACTTGCTCAAGGGCTTGAGACTTTATCTCTACGTATTGAGCGCCATGTTGAAAATGCCAAGGCGGTTGCGGCATTTTTAGAAAAACACCCACAAGTATCCTCAGTTAACTACGCATCCTTGTCTAGTTCAAAGTGGAATAAGTTAGCGAGCAAGTACTCACCAAAGGGCAGTGGTTCAGTTCTCTCCTTTGAAATTAAGGGGGGCATAGAGGCGGGCAAGAAATTTATTGAAGCGCTAAACCTGCACTCACATGTAGCAAATATTGGCGATGTTAGAAGTTTGGCAATTCACCCAGCATCTACCACCCACTCACAGCTTTCACCTGCGGAGCAATTAACCGCTGGTGTTACCCCAGGTTTGGTTCGGTTATCTGTTGGTATTGAAAATATCAAAGATATTCAAGCCGATCTTGAAAAAGCATTTGCTGCTGCTAAGTAAATAATGAGCAAAGTAAATCCAGCAGTTACCGGGGCGTGGTTAGAAGATCATGACCCCGGGGATCGCCAATTTCTATCGATTGGCGATTTGACGTTGGAATCAGGTGAGGTATTACCTGATGTGGTAATTGCTTATCAAAGTTGGGGAAAATTAAACTCTGCAGGTGATAATGCAATTTTGGTAAATCACGCGTTAACTGGCTGGGCAGATGTCAATGGTTGGTGGCCACAGATGGTCGGATCTGGCCTGCCATTTGATAGTGATAAGTACTTTGTTGTCTGCCCAAATGTAATTGGTGGCTGCCAAGGATCAACTGGGCCATCCTCGTTAGCACCGGATGGCAAAAGATGGGGATCTAGATTTCCGGTACTAACTATCAGAGATATGGTGGCAGCAGAGCTAGCTTTCACAAAACAAATAGGCGTGATGAAATATCAATTATCAGTTGGCCCATCCCTAGGCGGAATGCGCAGTTTGGAGTGGGCGATTGATTACCCAGAATTAATTGGCGCTATCTGCACCATTGGCTCATCGGCTGTGGCAACTGGGGATCAAATTGGCGCAGCCTCAATTCAGTTGCGAGCAATAAAGAGTGATCCAAACTTTAATAATGGTGATTATTATGAACAAAGTACTGGTCCAATCGAGGGAATGGGAATCGCTCGAAGGATTGCACATTTAACCTATCGAACTGAGTCGGAGATGGATGTCAGGTTTGGTCGGGAGTTACAAGGAGATGAGACTGGTAGATACGCGGTGGAGTCCTATTTAGATCACCATGCACAGAAGTTAGCCAAAAGATTTGATGCTAATACCTATATTTCCTTAACCGAGGCGATGAACTCCCATGATGTTGGGCGAGATCGAGGCGGTGTGGCAGCTGCCTTATCAAAGATAAAGGTGCCAATCCATGTGATCTCGATTGATACCGATCGGCTTTTTCCTCCCCGCCTGCAACAGGAGATCAAAGAGTTAGCCCCAGATATGACCGAACTTCACACCATCGCCTCACCATTTGGCCATGATGGCTTCTTAATTGAGGTGGAATCGGTTGGACAGATCATTAGAAATACGCTCAATCTGCAAAATATCTCAAATTGATCAATTTGGATGTGCATTTACCCCTGTGGACAATTTATAATATAGCCAGGGGTCGAGCGGTTAAAAAAAATCGCAAAAGCATACGACTCAAAAACAAAGGATGACTTGTGGCTGTATCTCGTGCGCCCAAAAAAGGCGTTAAAGCAGGAAAGGGTAAACAAAAGCCTGTGAAAAAAAAGAGTTCAGTTAAGAAAGTTGCAACAAAAAAAGTAAAGCCTGCCAAAAAAGTAATAAAGATTCCACAGAAGGCAATATTAGATGCCAAAGATGTAGGAATGATTCTTAAGGTAAGAGATTTAGTTAATCAACAAAAATCTGTAATGGCCGAGGTTAATTCTCGTGGCATAAGTAATATTCATAGGATTGCCAAAAAATCTGACCAAGATATAGTTTTAATCGCCCGTGAATTAGAGGTGAGTGTTCCCAAACAAATAGAAAAACTTCGCAAACTTGGTTTAACACCATATCGCATGCTAAAGAAAAGTGAGTTGGCATTATTCATTCCACCTGCTCCAAAGCCAACCGCTGCTGGCAAAGCTGAAAAGGTTACTAAGGTAAAAATTGATGGTGAAGAGGTTGAGTTAGAAGAGGTTGAGTTAGAGGATTTAGACAAGTTAGTTGATGAGAAAGAGGAGGGTGCTACCGAGGAGGGTGCCTCTGAGATTCGAGTTGTAAATGTGGCGGAAGAATCACAAAATGAGGCCAATTCTTTTGTACTTAAAGATTCTGAAGAAGATGACGCTCCACCGCAAACGGTATTAACCGCTGGTGCCACCGCAGATCCAGTAAAGGATTACTTAAAACTAATCGGCCGGGTGCCACTATTAAATGCTGAGCTAGAGGTTTCTTTAGCCCAATCAGTTGAGGCTGGACTATTTGCCGAGGAAAAAATTGCTAAAGATAAGAAGATGGATAAAAAGCTAAAGCGTGAGTTACAACAAATTATTATCAATGGCAAACGTGATAAGAACCATCTACTCGAGGCAAACCTTCGGTTGGTAGTCTCACTTGCCAAGCGCTATACCGGACGTGGCATGTTGTTCTTAGATCTAATCCAAGAGGGAAATCTTGGTTTAATCCGCGCAGTTGAAAAGTTTGATTACACAAAAGGTTATAAGTTCTCAACCTATGCCACCTGGTGGATTCGCCAAGCGATTACTAGAGCGATGGCAGATCAAGCAAGAACAATTCGTATCCCAGTACATATGGTGGAGGTTATTAATAAGTTAGCCAGAGTACAGCGGCAGATGTTGCAAGATTTAGGAAGAGAGCCAACTCCGGAGGAGTTAGCTAAAGAGTTAGATATGACACCAGAAAAAGTTGTTGAGGTTCAAAAGTACGGCAGGGAGCCAATCTCACTTCACACTCCATTGGGTGAAGAGGGCGATAGCGAGTTTGGTGATCTAATTGAGGATTCAGAGGCGATCGTGCCAGCTGATGCTGTTTCCTTTACCTTATTACAAGAGCAGCTGCACTCAGTTCTAGATACATTATCTGAACGAGAGGCTGGAGTGGTTGCGATGCGCTTTGGTTTAACCGACGGCCAACCAAAAACCCTAGATGAAATCGGCAAGGTTTATGGAGTGACTCGAGAGCGAATTCGTCAGATTGAATCGAAAACAATGTCAAAATTGCGCCACCCATCCAGGTCGCAAGTACTTCGTGATTATCTAGATTAAGGGAGAGAAAATAATGAGCGATAAAGTGAAGATGCAGTTTAAGAAAAATGCCTCAATTCGGGTTACCGGAACTGTAGATTTTGTTGATGCTGAGGGAAATGTGGTGGAAACTAAAACTGATTTCTCGTTGTGCCGCTGTGGGGCATCAAAGGAGAAGCCATTTTGCGATGGTAGCCATCGCGATGCGGGATTTGTAAGCGAGTAGTTATTTAGCTGCTTTAGCAGCTAAGTTTTCAGATTCATCCTGAATAACTGCAACAACTGGTTTTAATCCTTGTGCGTAAGCTTTTGCGTGGTGAGCACAGAATAATAATTGACCACCAGAGATTAAAATTGCACGGACATATGCCTGAGCACCACATCGATCGCAACGATCTAGTGAATTCAATGGGGTTTGTTCCATTGTAATCTGGCTACTCATCAGCTCTCCATCTGTTGGCTTCATCAGGGGAACATCAAACCATGAATGCTTTATTCCCTGCAGGTTATTTGGTTTCAATTAAGTAAATTTTTCCGTTCAAATACTGAGAATTTGTTGTATATATCTCATTTTCGTATCAATTGTGGATAAATATGGGTCAATATCGGCGAGCATCATCTACAGGTGGTATATGCGCCGATAATCTACTCGCCGATGGCAACCAAGATCACAAAACCAGATGATGGCACCTCTGCAGCGATTATCAGCACCTATACAGCAAAAGACTTATCTGTTCTTGAAGGATTAGATGCGGTCCGAAAACGTCCTGGCATGTATATCGGCACCACTGATTCTCGTGGCCTCATGCATTGCTTATGGGAAATTATTGATAACGCTGTTGATGAAGCTCTGGCTGGGCATTGTAAAAAGATTGATATTAATTTAGAGGCAGATGGTTCAGTTGAGGTTCATGATGATGGTCGTGGTATTCCAGTAGATAAAGAGCCCAAGACAGGTCTGACTGGTGTGGAAGTTGTAATGACAAAACTACATGCTGGTGGAAAGTTTGGTGGTGGCTCTTACGCAGCCTCCGGTGGTTTACACGGAGTAGGTGCTTCAGTTGTTAACGCACTTGCCTCCCGGCTTGATGTTGAGGTTGATCGCGATGGAAAGATTTATTGGATGTCATTTAAACGAGGGCATGCTGGCATATTTGACGGTGATGGGCCAAATGCAAGTTTTAATGAAAAGTCAGGATTGAGAGTAATTGGAAAAGTTTCTGCCAAAGTAACTGGCACCAGAATTAAATGGTGGTTTGATAAGCAAATCTTCTTAAAGGAAGCATCCTTGGCAATTGAAGATGTTTATGCCAGAGCCAGACAAACTTCATATTTAGTACCTGGATTAACTCTAATTGTTAATGACAACAGGGGTAAAACTAAGACAAGTGAAACCTTTTTCCACAAAGGCGGCATCTCAGAGTTTTGTGCATTTTTGCGGCCCGATGATCCAGTAGGTGAGGTAATTCGAATATCAGGAGGTGGTGCCTATACCGAGAATGTTCCAATCTTGGATGAGAAGGGGCACATGACGCCAACTGAGGTGGATCGCGAGATGGGTGTAGATATTGCGATGCAATGGGGCAATGGTTATGAAGCAACTATCTCATCATTTGTAAATATTATTTCTACTCCAAAGGGTGGCACTCATGTCGCTGGCTTTGAACGAGCAATTACCAAAGCGGTAAATGATGCATTACGGGCGACTAAAACTTTAAAGAATAATGAGGCGGATGTTATTAAGGATGATGTGCAGGAGGGATTAACTGCGGTTGTCACAGTCCGGATGTCAGAGCCGCAATTTGAGGGGCAGACTAAGGAGGTTTTGGGAACAGCTGCTGCTACCAAAATAGTTGGTCAGGTAGTTGCAGATGAGATGAAGGCATTTTTTAATACCGGTAAGAGAATTGATAAGGCAACTGGAAGATTAATCCTGGAAAAGATTGCAAACGCCTCTAGAACAAGAATTTCAGCTAGAACCCATAAGGATTTACAGCGTAGGAAAAATGCATTAGAGAGCTCATCACTGCCTACAAAATTATCTGATTGCAGATCAGATGAGGCTGAGCGGACTGAGTTATTTATTGTTGAGGGTGACTCTGCATTAGGAACCACAAAGGCTGCTAGAAACTCCGAGTTTCAAGCGATCTTGCCGATTCGAGGCAAGATTTTAAATGTTCAAAAAGCATCTTTGTCACAGATGTTGGAAAATAATGAGTGTGCATCAATCATTCAAGTAATTGGTGCTGGTAGTGGAAAATCCTTTGATATTAATGATGCTAGGTATGGCCGGGTAATTTTGATGTCTGATGCTGATGTTGATGGTGCCCACATCCGCTGCTTATTGTTAACACTTTTTAACTCTTATATGAAACCGTTAGTTGAGGCGGGCCGAGTATTTGCAGCGATTCCACCGCTACATCGAATTGATGTAATTGGTGGCAAAAAAGGAGAGGTTCACTACACCTACTCCGATGATGAGATGAAAAAGGTTATTACGCAGTTGAAAAAGGATGGTAAGCGATGGAAAGAACCAATTCAGCGCTATAAGGGATTAGGTGAAATGGATGCTGATCAACTGCGAGAGACCACAATGGATCCAGCCCATAGAACATTGCGCAGAATTACGATGAAAGATGTTACTAAAGCTGAGGCGATGTTTGAATTGTTAATGGGCAATGAGGTTGCACCTCGTAAAGAGTTTATTTCCAGTGCAGATATTGATCGGGAGCGGATTGACGCTTAATCAATCGTAACAAGATCGAAGTACTCCTCTTTCCACAAATCCTCATCACCATCTGGCAAAAGCAATACCCGTTCTGGTTTTAACGCCTCCACTGCGCCAGCATCGTGGGAAACAAGAATTACCGCCCCTTGATACTCAGCAAGTGCACCAAGAATTTCCTCCCTGGATGCTGGGTCTAAGTTATTTGTTGGCTCATCAAGTAATAAAACATTGGCAGCACTAACAACTAAGAGTGCCAGAGCTAGCCGAGTTCGCTCACCACCGCTTAATACCTTCACTGGTTTATGAACATCATCTCCAGTAAATAGGAATGAGCCCAAAACATTTCTTGCCTCTGGCTCTCTAATATCTTTGGTGGCGCTAAGCATGTTCTCTAAAACTGAACGCTCATAATCTAAGGTCTCGTGCTCTTGGGCGTAGTAACCAATCTTTAGACCATGACCTGCCTCTACATGACCAGTGTCTGGATCTAAATCTCCAGCAAGGATTCGAAGTAATGTTGTTTTACCGGCACCATTTAATCCCAAAATAACTACTCTGGAGCCTTTATCAATTGCTAACTCAACATCGGTGAAGATTTCAAGTGAGCCGTAGGATTTAGATAGTTCAGCAGCAGTAATTGGAGTTTTGCCACAAGGTGAGGGAGTGGGAAAGCGGAGTTTTGCAACTCGGTCATTCTTTCGTACAGCCTCTAAACCGGATAGAAGTTGATCTGCTCTTCTAAACATAGCTCTTGCTGATGCCGCTTTATCCTTTTTTGCACGAAACTTTTCAGCTTGCTTTTGTAGTATCTCTGCCTTCTTCTCAGCAATAGCACGCTCTTTCTTCCTTCTGTGCTCATCCGCTTCGCGTTGCTGAAGGTAGTTTTTCCAAGTCATGTTGTAAACATCGATAACGTTGCGGTTAGCATCAAGGTAGAAAACCTTATTAACAACAGTTTCGATTAAATTAACATCGTGGGAGATGATTACTAAGCCACCTGGGTATTTAAGTAGAAATTCACGCAACCAAACGATTGAATCAGCATCTAAATGGTTGGTTGGCTCATCCAAAATAAGTGTTTGCGCACCTGAAAAAAGTATTCTGGCTAATTCAATTCTTCGGCGCTGACCACCAGATAGAGCGCTTAATTGCTGATCAAATAAATTATTTGGCACACCAAGGGATGATGCAATTGCCTCTGCCTCAGCTGCTGCGGCATAGCCACCTGCGGTTGAAAACTCATGTTCAACTCTGGTGTACCTCTCCATCGCTTTTTCTAACTCCACACCTTGTGAGCTTGCCATCTCCTCTTCAACAGCGCGCATACGCTTTGAGATTAGATCTAACTCTCTAACGGAGAGAATTCGATCAATCACACTGCCTTGATCCTCACCAGTTCTAGGATCTTGTGGCAGATAACCAATTTTCCCAGTCCGATTAACCGCACCACCTGCCGGCATAGTTTCACCAGCTAATACTTTTGCGAGCGTGGATTTACCTGCGCCATTTCGACCCACAAAGCCAATTCGATCTCCGTGATTAATGCGAACTGATACATCCTTAACTAGAAGCCTTGCGGCAGCGCGAAGTTCGAGGGCGTTGGTTGAAATCAAAGTTGCTTAGGCAACAAGGCGGGTGCGGCGAGGGGAGGCGTATTTCTTTTCAACTTCAGACAACTCCTCAGACACTTTAGCTTTGATGCTCTCCTCAGTTTTTAGGATTGCAGTTAAGGAGGAAATTGTAGCCTTTAATTCTTTGGCTTCATTTTCTAGTTCGATTTTGCTCATCTTGGTCAATCTGCGCAGCGGCATATCCAATATATATGTTGCTTGTTCATCACTTAACTTAAATGTTTTGATTAAACCAGTTTTTGCAACAGTTGCATCCTCACTTGCTCTGATCAATTTAATTACCTTATCAATATCAACAATTGCTTTGAGCAGGCCATCTACTAGATTTAATCGTGCCTGCGCTTTAGCTTTACGGAAGATAGATCTGCGCTTGACCACCTCAATTCGGTGATCAATAAAGACTTGCAGCAGATCCTTTAAGCCCAAAGTCAACGGCTTTCCATTTACTAGCGCCACTGCGTTGATGGAAAAGGCATCTTCCATCGGAGTAAGGCGATAGAGATTTTCTAGAACTTCAGCTGGTTCGTAACCATTTTTGATCTCAACAACTACTTTGGTGCCAGATTGACCATCAGATAGATCAACAATATCTGAGATACCTTGGATTTTTTTTGCCTTAACTAAGTCGGCAATCTTTTCAACAATTTTTTCAGGTCCAATGTTGTATGGCATCTCTGTTATTACTAATCCTTGCTTGCGGGCTGAGACCTTTTCAATAACCGCAGTTGCCCGTACCTTAAAGGAGCCACGACCACTGGCGTACGCCTCAGCAATACCTTCGGTGGCGGTTAAGTAACCACCTGTTGGAAAGTCTGGCGCTGGCACAAACTTCATTAATTGTTTTAATGTGGCTTTTGGATTTTCCATTAAATGCTTGGCAGCTGCAATTACTTCACCTAAATTGTGAGGAGCCATATTTGTGGCCATACCAACAGCGATGCCAGTTGCACCATTTACTAATAAATTAGGAAATGCTGCAGGCAATACCTGGGGCTCCATAATTTGACCATCATAATTTGCGCCAAAATTAACGGTGTCCTCATCGGATTCATCCACCATCAACATCGCCGATAGTGCAAGCCGTGATTCGGTGTAGCGCATGGCCGCTGGGCCAGAATCTAATGAACCAAAATTTCCATGACCATCGATTAGTGGCAGACGCATTGAAAATGATTGCGCCATACGAACCATCGCGTCATATATCGCACCATCACCATGTGGGTGCAGCTTTCCCATTACATCTCCAACAACTCGAGCAGATTTCACATGACCTTTATCAGGCCTGAGTCCCATGGCATTCATTTGATGCAAGATGCGGCGTTGTACTGGCTTTAAACCATCGCGGGCGTCGGGCAAAGCGCGGGAGTAAATTACCGAGTAGGCGTACTCTAAAAATGATTCAGACATTTCAGAGGCAACATCAATATCAATGATTCGGCCGGGATTCACACCAGCTTTAGGTGCTACTACTTTTGGTGTTTTTGCCATACGCCGTATCTTGCCAATATTTCTCCATTTTCTTGTTCGCGACAAGCCCATTACTTAGTAAATTCTTGAGATAGGTATCCTTGCGCTATGAATACTGGGAAATCAATTGATCACTTTGGTTTATCCCACCTAATTAACTCAGTATTTTCAACATTAAATCTTGATGGTACAACTGATTATTTGTCCCTTGGCCAAGGACAGATGCGAGAGTGTTTGGTATTAATAGATGGCATGGGACAGGATGCAATTAATAAGTTTTCAGAACAATTTCCAATATTTGAAGATATTAAACAGGTAAAAACTATCTATACCGATTTTCCATCAACTACCGCTACGAGTATCTCAACGCTCGGCACCGGTGTGCTGCCTGGTATGCATGGCATGCTGGGCTACACAGTCAGGGTTCCTAGAAGTGATAATCGGTTACTTAATGCCCTCAAGTGGGATGAGCGGGTAGATCCAGTTATTTGGCAAAAAGTACCAACTATGTTTGAGCGGGCAGCGATTGCTGGAATTGCTGTTACTCATGTTGCTGCCAAAAGATATGAGGGCAGTGGATTTACGCAAGCGGCATTACGTGGCGCCAAGTATGTTGGCGCAAATAGTATTCAAGAGATGGTCACCGCGGTTCATCTTGCTCTGCAGCCACAACCATCTTTTGTCTATACCTATTTAAACAACTTAGATTCTGCCGGACATAGCGATGGGGTTGGATCTGATAAGTGGCTTACCGCATTTGAATATGTCGCTGAATTTATCGCCAAGCTAAAGCAATCAGCTCCTGCCGGAACACGGTTTTGGATTACCTCAGATCATGGAATGGTAAATAGCACCGAGCAAATAATTTTAGGACAGGATAACCAGCTGTTAGATAATGTGACTTTAATTGGCGGTGAACCCAGGGCACGGCATATTTATATTAAGCCAGGTGCTGTGGCAGAAACCATTACCCAATGGCAGGAGTTTTTTGCTCAGAAGGTGAAGATATTGAGTAGGCAAGATGCAATATCAAGTGGATTATTTGGACCGGTAGTCACCGAGGATTCATCCGATCGCATGGGTGATTTAATTGCGATCGCTAACAAAGATCTAATTTTGGTTGATCCTGCGCGAATCAAGGAGGAGACATCTATGGTTGGACACCATGGGGGAGTAACAGATACTGAGGTTGCGATTCCGCTGTTACTTACTTAGTCAGTATCTTTCTTACCAAACATAATGTCATCCCAAGATGGGATCTTAATTCTTTTAGTTACACCATCGCGCTGCGCCTCTTCATCAGCCTGCTCACTCTCAAGACTTTCATCAACTATTACTAATCTAGTTGGGGCATAAGGAGTTACATCTTCTCTGATCGAGACCAATCTTGGTGCTTCTGTTACTGGAACATTTCCGTAAGTTTGAACTGGTGTTTTTTGCTTAACCTCACCACCAATCCACCTTGCACCATCATCTTCAGCAGATAAGGCTCTTCGTCCTAAATTAAATAACCAAACTGCTTCACCTTTAGCATCTTCCGGTGAGCCATCACGAAGTGGGTAGTAAAGAGTTAGTCGCCAATTTCCATCAGGTGCGCGGTATGTGTTCCATTCGATGGTATTCATATCAACACCGCGGGGTGCAAGTTGATTAGAAACTGCGGTCTCAAGATATGGCGCATGAGGCTCTCGACGAATTTGAGTAGCAAGTGCCTGCGAAATAATAAAGGCTCGCTCTTGCAAGATGGGTCCGGCATAATTTTCTATTTTTTCAATTGACCAATCGGTGGTCCGGGAAATTGAATCCATAGATTCACCAGCTCGCAACCTTGCCTGCACCTCTTTTACCGTGGTGGTTAAATTTTCTTGAAGATCTGAGACAGCTGCAAGCCGAGGTTGATTAACAGTTGCCCGTAAACCATCACTTATTCGCAGGTGGTATTGATTTCCATTCTGATCGACCAACTCAAGATTGGCACCATCGGCAGATTTGCCAGTTAATCGCAGATCAGTTGGCTCGTTCATGAGAGTAGATTGCCACAATTTAACGGGGGGATAAATAAGCCACTCACGGAGTGCGGCATCTTTTCATGCTTAGATAACCCGGTGAGGGCAGAATTACTTAAGATTGCGGAATCGGCGGCACATTTAGCAGGATCGCATTTGATGAAGCGACCAGCTGCCTTTACTTTTACGGAGAAAAGTTCTGCTGTCGATTTTGCAACACAGATGGATCAGCAGGCAGAGGCGCTAATTGTCAAGCAAATTCTAAACCTTCGGCCAGATGACGGGATTATTGCCGAAGAGGGTAGTACGAAAGAAAGTAAATCTGGAATAACTTGGGTGATTGATCCATTAGATGGCACCGTTAATTACCTTTACAACCTTCCGGGCTGGAATGTTTCAATTGCAGCCAAGGATAAAGATGGCGTAATTGTCGGCGTGGTTTTCGCCCCTAGTGTTGATGGATTTTGGAGCGCGGTTAGGGGTGAGGGTGCTACCTATAACGGTGTGAAGATTAAATGCAATGAACCGGTATCACTTGATAAAGCTTTATTAGCAACCGGCTTTGCTTACGATTTAAATTTGCGAATTAGCCAAGGTGAGGCGATGGCTAAGTTATTGCCAAAGATAAGAGATCTACGGAGAAATGGCGCAGCAGCGGTTGATCTTTGTTATGTTGCGATGGGCGCACTAGATGGATATTTTGAAGCATCCTTAAAAGAGTGGGACCATGCAGCTGGTGGATTAATTGCAGTTGAGGCGGGTGCGGTTATCTCTGGCAGAGGTGGTGGAGCACCAAACTCTGATTTGGTGGTCTGCGCTGGACCCGCCCTGCATGCTCAGCTTTTGCCGCTGATTTGATCTCAAATTGATCTAATCACCCCTGCTGTGGCAGGATACGCACTTAGTAAAAAAAATCTTGATACCGATAAATTTAATGACTAGGACAAATTATGAACGTGTTAGATGCTGTAGATGCCGCCTCATTGCGCAAGGACATCCCATCTTTTCGTCCTGGAGATGAATTAAAAGTACATGTAAGGGTTATTGAAGGAGCGAAAAGTCGTATTCAGGTTTTCCAAGGTGTAGTTATTGCACGATCTGGTTCTGGAATTCGTGAGTCATTTACTATCCGTAAAATCTCATACGGTGTTGGAGTTGAAAGAACTTTTCCAGTACATACCCCAGTAATTGAAAGAATTGAAATTATTCGTCACGGATCAGCCCGCAGAGCCAAGCTTTACTACCTACGTAATCTTCGTGGCAAGGCAACAAAAATTAAAGAGCGTCGTGGTGCTGATGGTGAAATTATTATTGAGCCAGAGTATGTGCCACCAGTAGTTTCCAAGAAAGTTTCAGTTCCAGAGGTTGGCGAGGCGGTAGCAGTTGTTGCCGCAGCTTCCGCAGTTGCTGAAGAGGTAGCACAAGCACCAGAGGTAACAACTGATGCGCCAGCTGCCGACGCCACAGCAAGCGAGTAAAAATGATTGACGAAGCATTAGAGCATTTAGTAAAAGGGATTGTTGATAATCCAGCTGAGGTTGTAATCACCGAAAAGAATAATCGTGGCGGAACAACTCTTGAAGTACGGGTTCATCCAGATGATATTGGCAAGGTAATTGGTCGAAATGGGCGAACTGCTAAGGCACTTCGAACCGTAATTAGTGCACTCGCCGGCCGATCAGTTCGAGTTGATTTAATCGAGGCAGACGAGGTTCGTTAATTTGCAACTTGTCGTAGGTCGCATTGGCCGCGCACATGGTGTCCTTGGTGAAGCAACAATTCAGGTTCAAACTGATGATCCAGATGTGCGGTTTAAGGTCGGAAATAAACTTAACTTAGATAGTGGCAAAGAGTTAACAATTCGATCAGCCCGTTGGCACAATCAAATACT
This sequence comes from Candidatus Nanopelagicus hibericus, assembly GCF_002288005.1. Lineage (NCBI taxonomy): Bacteria > Bacillati > Actinomycetota > Actinomycetes > Candidatus Nanopelagicales > Candidatus Nanopelagicaceae > Candidatus Nanopelagicus > Candidatus Nanopelagicus hibericus. The sequence goes on from NZ_CP016771.1 coordinate 442,922, forward strand.
TCTTCTAGCCTTTGATGGCGTAGTTGATCGAAACCAAATTGAGGAGCTCAGGGATCAAATGATTTCTGCAGAGGTTGATATCACCTCACTCGCACCAGGTGAGTATCACTATCAGCAATTATTGGGTTGTCAGGTATTCCTTCAGAGCAATGCATTAATTGGTGAGGTTGATGAGATAGTGAAATTACCAGGTCAAGATCTATTATCAGTAGATAGAAATGGCAAAAAAGTGTTAATCCCAATGGTAAAAAAGATTATTATTTCAATTGATGTGTTAACTAAAAAAATTGTGGTAGATCCACCGGAGGGGTTATTAGATGTTACAAATTGATCTAATCTCTATCTTTCCAGAGTACTTAGCCCCCTTGAAATTATCTTTATTGGGCAAGGCGGCTGATAAGGGTTTGCTGCAAATAAATATACATGACCTACGTGCTCAAACTACGGATGTTCATCATTCAGTGGATGACACTCCATACGGCGGTGGTGCAGGGATGGTTATGTCGGCTGAGCCTTGGGGCAGCGCCATTGATCAAATGACTAATGACCAGGATCAGGTTGATTTAATAATTTTGACTCCAGCTGGCAAAAAATTTGATCAGAAAATGGCGGGAGAGTTTGCCATAAAGAAGCATTTGATATTTGCCTGCGGTAGGTATGAAGGAATTGATGCCAGAGTCGGTGAATATTATGGGGCTAAAAAGAATTTCACTCTCCACGAAGTTTCCATTGGTGATTATGTCTTAGGTGGTGGTGAGGTTGCAGCCATGGTGATTATTGAGGCAACTGCAAGATTGATTGCCGGTGTGATTGGAAATCCAGATTCCTTAAAGGAGGAATCACATTCAATTTCTGGAAATAATCAAGAGTTATTAGTTGAGTATCCAAATTACACAAAGCCAGCAATGTGGCGTGGACTTTCGGTTCCAGAAATTTTGCTCTCCGGAAACCATGGGCAGATAGCTAAATGGCGTAAAGCACAGGCTGAGCGTCGGACACAGCAATTAAAAGAGGAATAATCCCGACACACCCAGCGTTGATTAGGCACATGCATCTCTTATAGGGGATTATCCGCCCAGTTGGAGTAATAGCTACTCTAAAGAAAAATGAATTAGTTTTACCTGTTTTAGGTAGAGGGAGGTGAGCGATGGCAACTGATTACGATACCCCCAGAAAAACCGATGAAGAGTTACATGAAGAATCACTTGAAGAGTTAAAAGCTAGAAGAGCTGACGCACAATCTGGCCAAGTTGATATTGATGAGGCTGAAGCTGCTGAAAATCTTGAGTTACCAGGTGCAGATTTGTCAGGTGAAGAGTTAACGGTAAAGGTAGTACCAAAACAAGAGGACGAATTCACCTGCTCTCGCTGTTTCTTGGTGAAACATATTAATCAAAAAGCCCGTGGTGAGGGTTTGAAAGCAGTATGCAGAGATTGCGATTAATTTAGTTTAGCTGCAAGTAACCTTGCTTTTTTGCTGGAAACCAACCAATAAGGGGTTGGGTCATTTTTATCATTTAATTCAATCTTAACTCCGGTAGTAATCCAAAATCTTGTGGCATTAAATGCTGCTGGATCAGAGTCTGGCCCGCGTATTTTAATAAATTGCTTCTTATCTAGCACACTTACTTTTTTTATGTATTTGCATTGAATTTTGGCGTCCCCGATATATAGCCACTCATTGATCAAAACGATTTCAAGAGCCGTTTTTTTAGCAGTATAAATTAATGAGATAAAAATTAGTAGTGAGATAATTGTGGCGCTTAGATGTCCAAATGGCGCCCAGATAGTTAGATACATTGAGCCAACCATCACCGCTAAAAAAGCCCAAAGCCAACTTGGCCAATTAATTCGCTCGGCAAATTCAGATTTTGAATTAGATCTAGCCATAGGATTAAGGATACGCTCTGCCAATGAGTCGTATTGCATCCACCACTCCACCTGCTGATGCGGTAATGCCAGTGAGACATTTAAAAGCCCCTGCGATTGGTTCGCAAATTCCTTCACATTTTGGTCATTGTTTTGGTTGTGGTGAATTACACAAAACTGGTTTACACCTAATTGCGATTGCTGGTGAATCTTTAGATTTAACCGCGAAATTTACGGTAACTGAAAATCATCAAGGCGCACCTGGACTTGCGCATGGTGGACTACTTTCACTTGCATTTGATGAAGCACTTGGTAAATTGATGTGGCTAATAAGGACTCCAGCAGTAACCGGCAGATTAGAAACTGATTTTCTTTTGCCAGTACCTATGGGAAGAACCCTTTACATTGATGCCAGAATTACTGGTCAAGCAGGTAGAAAGATTTACACCCAAGCTGAAGGACGCTTGGATTCAACTTCTGGTGAAATCGCGGTGAGAGCCTCGGCATTATTTATTGCAGTACCAATGGAGCATTTTATTAAGAATTTAACTGATCAATATAAAGATCACTTAGTTAAGCACCCAGAGCTGATGGCATTTGTTGATCCAGATTTTGATATAAATCCATGACCGAGGTATTAATTAAACGGCTTGATCCCACAATGCCGATGCCTTCATATGCAAAGGGCGGGGATGCTGGAGCAGATCTTGCTACCCGGATTGATTTCACCATAAATCCAGGGGAGAGACTATTAATTCCGACCGGCATAAGTATTGCTTTACCTAATGGTTTTGTAGCACTAGTGCACCCAAGATCTGGGTTGGCAGTAAAGCATGGGATTTCAATGGTGAATACTCCTGGCACAGTTGATGCTGGATATCGCGGTGAGCTGCAGGTAATCCTGATCAACCATGATTTAACCAACCCGGTTTCATTTAAAAAAGGTGATCGCATTGCGCAATTGGTAATCCAGAAAGTAGAACGAGCTGAATTTGTTGAGGTAGCTCAGTTACCTGGCTCTGAAAGAGCAACAGGTGGGTTTGGATCAACTGGATCATGAGCTACCAAGGAGATAGCGAAGATAAGGACAAGGTAATCAATGCCTTGGGCGGTAAACGTGGCTTAATAGATTCAGGACTTCCTGCTTTGGTTTTTTTAATAGTTTTTAACTTATCAAGTCGAGATATAAATACTGCCATTTATGCTGCCGTTGGATTATCGATTTTTTTAACTGCAGCGCGCCTGCTAAAACGAGAGACTGTGCAGCATGCATTTTCTGGCTTAATTGGTGTGGCAATTTGTGCAGTAATTTCCAAGCGAAGTGGCAGCGCTGCTGATTTTTATTTACCAGGTTTATGGATAAATGCAGGATATGGATTGATGTATACGGTGACTAACTTAATTAAGTGGCCAATATTGGGCTTAATGCTGGGACCCATTTTGGGAGAGAACTTAATGTGGCGCAAAGATCCAGCTAGATTAAATGCTTATATAAAGGCGGGGTGGTTATGGGTTGGTATGTTTGTTGCCAGATTACTTATTCAATACCCGCTCTATCAAAGTGGAAATGTGAACGCACTTGGCACCGCTAGACTGTTTATGGGATATCCACTATTTATTTTGACCGCTTGGGGCACTTGGCAAATTCTAAGAAAAACTCCAACAACGAAAATAAACTAAATAAAGCAAGCCTTTAACTGAGCTTCAGCTTTGGCTGATGCCACAAAAAGTAGTTCATCTCCTGCGGTGAAGACATCATGTTCTTTAGGTGTGAGCACATGACCATCTCTAACAATGGCTGCAATACTGGCATCCTCTGGAAGTACTACCTCACCGACGGTCTTTCCGCAGCAGGCGGCTGTATCTGGCAAAGTTATCTCTACTAAGTTTGCTTCACCTTTTCTAAATGAAAATAGCCGGACCACATCGCCGACACTTACTGCTTCCTCCACCAACGCCGAGATAATTCTTGGGGTAGATACAGAAACATCAACACCCCAGGCGGAATCAAACATCCATTCATTTTTTGGGTGGTTAACTCGAGCCACTACTCTTGGTACGCCATACTCAGTTTTCCCTAAAAGTGAGGCAACAAGGTTGACTTTGTCATCACCCGTTGCGGCGACTAAAACTTGGCAACTATCTAGCTTGGCCTGATCTAATGCGGTAATTTCACAGGCATCAGCTAATAACCATTCAGCACTTGGAACTGAATCCATTTTTAATGCCTTTGGATCCTTATCTATCAGCAGTACTTGATGACCATTTTCCAGCAACTCTCGTGCGATAGCTCGGCCCACATTTCCTGCCCCAGCGATTGCAATTCTCATTTATCACCTGCTGGTGATTTAGCTAAAGTTTTTTCAGTATTGGAAATCTGTTTCTCCTCAATAAGTAGATGGACAAGATCTCCCTCTTGTAGCACCGTGTGTTCATCTGGCAGCAAGGCTTCACCTAATCGGGTTATAAAGGCCACTCTAGCTTTCGTATTTTTCTCAATTAGAAAGACTGGCTCGCCATACCAATCCTTATGCAGGTTTACCTCAACTAATTGCACACTTCCAGTTGCATCACGCCACTCAGATTTTGTGCCATCAGGGGCAAGTCTTCGCATAATTTGATCGGTGGTCCAAAGTACGGTGGCTACCGTCGGAATACCAAGTCGTTGATAGATTTCAGCTCGACCTGGATCATAAATACGAGCAACAACATTTTTCACACCGAAATTCTCTCTGGCAACACGCGCAGCTAAAATATTTGAGTTATCGCCATTTGATACTGCCGCAAATGCATCTGCCTTTTCAATCCCAGCCTCTAATAGTGTGTCTCGATCAAAGCCCACTCCAGCAACTGTGCGACCATTGAAATCAGCTCCCAGCCTTCGGAAAGCTTCGCGATTTTGGTCTATCACCGCGACGGTGTGACCAGCCTTTTGTAGATCTACCGCCAAGGTGGAGCCGACTCGGCCACAACCCATAATTACTACGTGCACAAAGTACAACTTACACCCATAGGCTCACTCCTATGGAATTGAACGCTCAGGAGCGGTTAAAAATTGGCCAAATAGTTGAGCTCCAAATTGGTCCGATCGCACATGGTGGACACTTTGTTGCACGTTATAACGGGCAAGTTATTTTTGTACGACATGGCATTAGTGATGAATTGGTAAAGATAAAAATAACTGCTGTTAGCGCAAAAATTGCGCACGCAGATGTTGTTGAGGTAGTAACTCCATCACCTGATCGTATTTCACCGCCTTGTGTATATGCCGGAAGGTGTGGAGGTTGCGATTTCCAGCATATTAACATTGAAAAACAGCGGGATTTAAAAGTAAGTATCGTGAAAGAGCAATTTTTAAGAATCGGGAAAATAGATCTAGATCTGCTTGGGATTGATCTAAAAATGAGTGCGGTGGAGCCAGTTGATGGACTTCACTGGCGAACTCGTATGGATTTTGCAGTTTCTCCTAATGGCCAAATTGGATTTTTTGGAGCCAGAAGTAATGAAGTAGTTGAGATTAAAGATTGCCTAATTGCTGATTCCAGAATGGATGTTGCCGGGTTAGCAAATCGTAGTTGGAAATCTGATGCCAGGGTTGAGGTTGCGGTTTCAAGCACAAATGAGGTTTCAGTGATGAGATCGGGCAGTAGTATTAGTGGACCCACTCAAATTGTTGAACAGGTTGGTGGCAACTCTTTTAAAATCGCACCTAATGCTTTTTGGCAAAGCCACAAGGCGGCTCCGGTTGAATTAGTTAAAGCTGTGATGGCGTTGCTTGAAATTAAGAAAAATGATCACATATGTGATCTTTACTCAGGTGTTGGATTATTTGCAGCAGCACTTCTCAAAGAGGTTAGTGATCTAGGTTTTGTTACCTTAATCGAGAGTGATAAAACTGCTGTGGCAGATGCCAGGCGCATATTTGCCAATAAGCAAAATGTGAAGATTTTGCAGGGCCTGGTCGCACAACAGCTACCAATTGTTAAGCGAGCAGATTTGATCTTGCTAGATCCACCAAGAACTGGTGCTGGTGAGGTAGTAGTTAAACAAATGGTTAAATTTGGGCCAAGGAAAATACTTTATGTCGCATGTGACCCTGCCGCGTTGGCTCGAGATGCTAAGACATTGGCAGAAAGTGGTTATAAGTTGGATCACATCCAAGCTTTTGATCTTTTTCCAATGACTCAGCACATAGAGTGCGTGGCTAGTTTTTCGCCAGTAACAAGATAGGATTAGCGTAGAAATAGGTGAAAAGGGGTTTCAGGCGTTGAGTAAGAACTCATTTAAGGCCAAAACCACACTAGAAGCAGCCGGAAAGCTTTATGAAATATTTGATATTACAGCTTTTGCGGAGGCGAAGGACTTACCGTTTAGTTTAAAAATACTTCTTGAGAATTTACTTCGCACCGAAGATGGTGCAAACATCACTGTTGAGCAGATAAAAAAACTTGCGAATTGGGATCCAGCAGCTGAGCCTGATACCGAAATCCAATTCACGCCAGCTCGGGTGATAATGCAGGATTTCACAGGTGTGCCTTGCATCGTAGATCTGGCAACCATGCGGGAGGCAATAGCAGATTTAGGTGGCGATCCAGCAAAGGTGAATCCACTATCACCGGCAGAGTTGGTTATAGACCATTCGGTAATCGCAGATCTCTTTGGCACCAAAGATGCATTTGAGCAGAATGTTGATATTGAATACCAGCGAAATAAAGAGCGATATCGCTTCTTGCGGTGGGGACAAAGTGCTTTTGATGAATTTAAAGTAGTTCCGCCTGGAACTGGAATTGTTCACCAAGTAAATATTGAGTATTTAGCTAGGGTAGTAATGAGTAGAGAAGTGGCTGGAAAATTGCGAGCATACCCAGACACAGTGGTCGGCACCGACTCTCACACCACCATGGTTAATGGCTTGGGGGTTTTAGGTTGGGGTGTTGGTGGCATCGAAGCAGAGGCGGCATTACTTGGCCAGCCAGTATCTATGCTAATTCCAAAAGTAGTTGGCTTTAAATTAAATGGGAAACTGCCAACTGGGACTACCGCGACCGATCTAGTTTTAACAATTACCCAAATGCTTCGAAAGCATGGCGTGGTTGGAAAATTTGTTGAGTTTTACGGTCCAGGAGTTTCGGCTTTGCCAATGGCGAATCGCGCAACTATTGGAAATATGTCGCCAGAGTATGGATCAACTTGTGCAATATTTCCAATTGATGAGGAGACAATTCGCTATTTGAAACTAACTGGGCGCAGTGCAGATCAATTAGAGTTAGTGGAGAAGTATGCAACGGTTAATGGACTTTGGCATGATCCAGCTGCCACACCAAGATACTCTGAAAAGCTTGAATTAGATCTAGGCACTGTTGTGCCATCAATCGCGGGTCCAAAGCGACCACAAGATCGAATCTCACTTCAAGATGCAAAGAGTGCGTATCAAAGTGTGCTACCCACATATTTCACTGATAAAACTAACAAAAATAAGATTGATGTGAAGGTTAATGGCAAATCTACGACGGTAGCTAATGGCGATGTGGTGATTGCGTCAATTACCTCTTGCACCAATACCTCAAATCCATCGGTAATGATTGGTGCAGCTTTGCTTGCTAAAAAAGCGGTTGAAAAAGGTTTAAGTAGTAAGCCATGGGTTAAGACAACTTTAGCTCCCGGTTCAAAGGTGGTCACTGATTATTACGATCGAGCAGGTCTAACCCCCTATATGGAAAAGCTAGGTTTTAATTTAGTTGGATATGGTTGTGTGACCTGTATTGGAAACTCAGGTCCGCTGCCAGTAGATATCAGTAAGGCAATAAATGAAAATGATTTAGCGGTTTCGGCGGTACTTTCTGGCAATCGAAATTTTGAGGGAAGAATTTCACCCGATGTAAAGATGAATTACCTTGCCTCCCCACCATTGGTAGTTGCCTATGCATTGACCGGCTCAATGAATCATGATTTTGAAAAAGATCCGATTGGCAATGGCAGTGATGGCAAACCGGTATTTCTTAAAGATATTTGGCCAACAACAGCTGAGATAGATGAGGTGGTGGGATCATCAATTTCATCAGAGATGTTTAAAAAGGATTACGCCTCAGTTTTTGAAGGTGATAAAAGATGGAAATCACTAGATACTCCAACTGGGAAAACTTTTGAGTGGGATGCCAAATCAACTTATGTGCGAAAGCCACCCTACTTTGATGATATGCCAGCAAAACCAAAGCCGGTAGCAAATATTGCAGGTGCTCGAGTTTTAGCTGTACTTGGTGATTCAGTAACCACCGACCATATTTCACCTGCTGGAAATATCAAGGTCGACTCACCAGCTGGAAAATACTTGGCTGAGAATGGAATTGATCGAGCAGATTTCAACTCTTACGGATCAAGGCGTGGAAATCATGAGGTAATGATCCGGGGTACCTTTGCCAATATTCGCCTTAAGAATCTACTGCTTAATGGAGTTGAAGGTGGTTTTACAAAAAACTTTATATCCAATGGTGTGCAAACAACTATTTATGATGCATCTCGTGCTTACATAAATGCCAATGTACCTCTGGTGATATTAGCCGGAAAAGAGTACGGCTCTGGCTCATCCCGAGATTGGGCAGCAAAGGGAACTGCATTGCTTGGAGTGCGAGCAGTAATTGCGGAATCTTTTGAAAGAATTCATAGATCTAATTTAATTGGTATGGGAGTGCTGCCATTGCAATTCTTAGATGGACAAAGCACCACCACTCTTGGATTAGATGGCAGTGAGGTATTTACTATCACCGGTGTCGATCAATTAAATAATGGTCAAACCCCGAAAGAGGTTGAGGTAATAGCTGGGGAGAAGAAATTTAAGGCAAAATTGCGGATTGATACACCAGGTGAGGCAGATTACTATCGCCACGGCGGGATTATGCAGTACGTATTACGCTCGTTACTAAGCAAGTAGATCGTAAAAATAAGTAAGTACCCTTTAAACTATACCCATGTTGGAACAGATTAAATCCCCAGATGATCTAAAAGGGCTTTCAGCTGAGCAATTAACTCAATTATCCTCAGAAATACGCTCCTTTCTAATTGAACAAGTTTCAAAGACTGGTGGGCACCTTGGACCAAATCTTGGCGTGGTGGAGTTAACAATTGCAATTCACCGAGTATTTAAATCACCAAAGGATGTAATTGTTTTTGATACTGGCCATCAAAGTTATGTTCATAAATTGCTAACTGGTCGTATGGCTAGTTTTAGCAAACTTCGTCAGCGAGGTGGCGCAGCTGGTTATCCAAATAGAGGCGAGAGTGAGCATGATGTAGTGGAAAACTCTCACGCCTCAACAGCACTGTCTTGGAGTGATGGAATCGCCAAAGGTTTTTCATTAACAAATCAAAATGATAGAACTGTAGTTTGTGTAGTTGGTGACGGTGCATTAACTGGCGGTATGAGCTGGGAGGCGTTAAATAATATTGCAACAAATGAAAAGGAAAAATTAGTAATTATTGTCAATGACAATGAACGATCTTACTCACCAACAATTGGTGGATTGGCAACATATTTATCCACCCTTCGAACCACAAGTGGCTATGAGAAGTTTTTGGATTGGGGCAAAGGGGTGTTGGAGAAGACACCAGTTGTGGGAGGTCCGATATATGAAACTTTGCATGGTGTGAAAAAAGGTATTAAGGATATTGTCGCCCCCCAAGGAATGTTTGAGGATTTAGGTCTTAAATACTTTGGCCCAGTTGATGGTCATGATATTGGCGCAATCGAAAAAGCTTTAAGGATTGCTAAAGATTTTGGTAGACCAGTTTTAGTTCATGTGATCACCGAAAAAGGACGCGGACATGCACCTGCAATAAATGATGAGGCAGAGAAGTTTCATGCCGTTGGGGTGGTTGATGCTGAGACTGGGCAGCCATTGAGTAAAGCAGGTAAGAGTTGGACCAGTGTATTTTCTGAGGAGTTAGTAAAGATTGGCGGTGAAAGAACAGATGTTGTTGCGATTACCGCAGCCATGATGGGACCAACCGGATTAGATAAATTTGAGAAGGCGTACCCAGATAGAACCTTTGATGTGGGAATTGCCGAGCAACATGCGGCTACCTCCGCGGCTGGTATGGCATTTGCTGGTCTTCATCCAGTGGTTGCGGTTTACTCCACATTTTTAAACCGAGCATTTGATCAATTATTACTTGATGTTGCACTCCATAAGGCTGGTGTTACTTTTGTTTTAGATCGAGCAGGTGTTACCGGTGATGATGGGCCATCACATAATGGAATGTGGGATTTAGCCCTAACTGGCATAGTGCCAACTTTGCATGTTGCTGCCCCGCGCGATGGCCAGCGAGTTAAAGAGACATTACGCGAAGCACTTGATATCAAAGATGCCCCTTCGCTCATTCGTTTTCCAAAGGGTGCAGTAAATCCAGATATTCCAGCTTTTGAAAGACGTGATGGCATTGATGTTTTATACCGTGGTGAGAGTGCCGATGTCCTGTTGGTCAGCGTAGGTGCTTTTGCCGCAATTGCGGTAGAGGCTGCAGCGCAGACTTATCGTGAAGGGGTAGGTGTGACGGTAATTGATCCAAGATGGGTTAAGCCATTGCCAAAATCCTTAATCACTATGGCCCAGCGATATAAAAATGTAGTTGTGTTAGAGGATGGAATCAAGCATGGTGGTATTGCCAGCACCATTTCAGAGATGTTTAGAGATGCACAATTAAATGTTCCGGTTCACTCAATTGGCTTACCACTTGAATTTTTGGAGCACGCCAAGCGAGCTGAGATTCTAGAAGATCTTGGAATAACCGTTCAAAGTATTGCGCGCTCGCTAGTAGCCTGGCACAGCAGCGCAGTATCAAGTGATGTTAAGGAAGAGATGCAACTGCCGGAGGGTGAAAACGAGAGCCGCAAACCGCTTCGCTAATTCCTTCACGATCCAAATACGGCAAGATCCCACCTAAATGCATAGGCCAGCCTGAGCCAAGTAACATACAAATATCAATCTCTTGTGGAGTTGCAACAACTTTTTCATCTAGCATCATCTTTGCTTCAAGGGCTAAAGCTTCAAGGGCTCGCCTTCTAACCTGATCTGAGGTCGATGGTGAATTACCTTTTTCAAGTAGTGCTAAGGCAGCAGGATTGACAGTGTTCGCGCCATTTGCATCCTTAATATAGAAAGTTTTGACACTCTCTTTTACAAATCTTTGCATGGTAGGTGAGACCTTATATCTCGGTCCTAGATTCTTATTTAAAGTTTGCGCAACATGCAAAGCAACGCCAGGGCCTACTAAGCCAAGTAATTCAAGTGAGGACATAGGAAAACCAAGGGGAGCCATTGCAGCATCCGCTACCTCGTACGGAGTCCCCTCATCAATTGCATCGGTTACCTCACCCATAAATCTAGTCAATAAGCGATTTACGACAAATGCTGGCGCATCTTTTACGATAACCATTGTCTTCTTCAGCTCTTTGCCGACATTAATTGCAGTAGCGGTGGTGGCATCATCAGTCTTACTAGTTCTTGCCACTTCTAATAGTGGCATCACCGCCACTGGATTAAAGAAGTGAAATCCCACTACCCGTTCTGGATGTTTTAATCCTTCACTCATTGCCTCAACTGATAAAGATGAGGTATTAGTTGCTAAAACACACTCTGGCGTAATGATTAATTCAAGATCTTTAAATAATTTCTGTTTAAGTGATAGCTCCTCGAAAATTGCCTCAATCACAAAATCAGCATTGGCAAATACCTTTTGGTCAACTGAACCAGAGATATTTGAGAGCAATCTGGCAGCACCTTCAGGTGAATCTCGTTTTTTATCAACTAATTTTTGAATTTCATTTTTAATCCAGCTCAAACCCTTATCCACTCGCTCTTGATCTAAGTCGGTAATTACCACTGGAACCTTAAGATTACGAAGCATTAACAACGCCAACTGTGCGGCCATAAGCCCCGCGCCCACAACACCAACCTTGGAAACCTTTCTTGCCACCGCAGGCTTCGGTGCTCCTTCAACCTTTTTGCGCTTTTTCTGAATTAAATTAAAAGCATATAAGGATGCACGAAGTGAATCACTCATTACCAGATCTGCTAAAACTTTAGTCTCTGCTGCAAACCCATCCCTTACTGAGTTGCTTTGAGCAGATTTAATTAATTCAAGTGCTGCAAGTGGTGATGGAATTTGGGCGCCACTATATTTTTTTGCAACCGCTGCTTTGCCGATGGAGACAGCTTTTTCAAAACCAGCAGAATCCTTGCTGTAATCCTTACGTTCAATTTTTTTCGTTCCATTTAAAATATCAGCCACAAACTTAACTGAATTTTCTAAGAAATCTACCGGCTGGTAAACCGCATCTACCACGCCCAGTGATAAAGCATCCTTTGCTTTCATCATGGTGTTGTTGTTTAATGCATTGACAATTATTACTTGCACCGCATTTTCAGGACCAATCAACTTTGGTAGCAATGTTGCCCCGCCCCATCCTGGAACCAATCCTAAAAAGCATTCAGGTAATGCAGTAAATGCAGTAGAAGAGAGTGTGCGATAGTGGCAATTCAAGCCCACCTCTAAGCCCCCACCCAAAGCTAAACCATTTATAAATGCAAAGGTTGGTTTCTTACTTTCATACAATTTTAAAAACACTTCATGTCCAAGATCACCGATGGCAATTGCTTGGGATTTATCCTTCAAAAAAGACATTGCAGATAGATCAGCACCTGCTGCAAAAATAAATGGTTTACCAGTCACTGCAATCGCAACCGCTTCAGATTTTTGCGCCTCATCTATCGCGGATGCAAGTGATGCTAGGGAGGCTGCGCCAAAGGTATTAGGGCGGTTGTAATCAAGACCATTATCTAAAGTAATCAATGCTAATTTGCCGCTATTTCCAAATGGTTGAAGTGATACTAATTGCAAAATCGCTTTGGTTACAACCTCATCAGGAGCACCAGCTAAAACTTCAGCCACTACTTATCGCCTTTGTAGTTTGGATTCTCCCAAATAACAGTCCCGCCCATGCCCAGACCTATACACATGGTAGTAATTCCATACTTTACTTCGGGGCGTTCTTTAAAACCATTTGCCAAATTGAGAATTAATCTCACTCCGGAAGATGCTAGTGGGTGTCCAACTGCAATTGCGCCACCATAAATATTCACTCGGTTGTCATCATCGGCAATGCCAAAGTGATCTAGAAATGAGAGTACTTGAATTGCAAAAGCTTCATTTACTTCAAATAAACCAATATCACCAATATCTAAGCCAGCTTTTTTCAACGCTTTAATGGTGCTAGGTACCGGTCCATATCCCATAATCTCTGGTTCAACACCTGCAAATGCAAATGAGATCATTTTTGCTTTGATCGGCAGATTTAAATCCCTCGCCTTACTTTCTGAAGCCAAGATTGCAGCTGTGGCACCATCATTTAGTCCGGCTGCATTTCCAGCAGTGACGCGGCCAGCTGGCCGAAATGGTGTTTTAAGAGCTGCTAGCGCCTCCAATGTTGTTTGTGGCCGAGGTGGTTCATCAACTGTTGCCATTCCCCAACCAAGTTCAATACTACGGGTGGCAACTGGAATTAAATCAGGTTGAATTTTATTTGCTGCATACGCTGCAGCAGTCTTTTGTTGCGAAGCAAGTGCATATTTATCAGCTCGTTCTTTTGTGAGATGAGGAAATTTGTCATGTAATCGCTCAGCGGTTGCACCCATCTGCAAAGCATCGGTATCAACTATTTTTTCAGCTAAGTATCTAGGATTTGGATCCATGCCATCACCCATTGGATGATTTCCCATATGTTCAACTCCGCCGGCAATTGCTAGATCATAAGCACCCATATTTATGCCACCAGCGATAGTGGTCACTGCGGTCAGAGCGCCGGCGCACCATCGGTCAATTGAGTAACCAGGAACTGTATTTGGAATGCCCGCTAATATTGAAACTGAGCGGCCGATATTCATTCCCTGATCACCGGTTTGAGTTGCAGCGGCAATTGCTACATCATCAATTTGATCAATTGGTAGATTTGGATTGCGCTCAAGTAGGCCACGAATGCAGCGGACCATAATGTCATCTGCTCTGGTTTGAGAGTATAAGGAGCCAGCTTTACCAAACGGAGTTCTAACTGCATCAACTAAAACCACATTAGTTTTTGCGGTGGCAGTTTTACTCATAGGGCTAGGTTACTCGCCAGTAGAGTAAATGGGTAGTGGGGCAACCCCCTACTTAGACCAGTGTCTTTGCCTTTGCTGGCTTTGTATAAAGGCGAAGCACAATCGATAGATAAGCCGCCCAAAAGAAAAGCTGAATCCAAGAGGTATTTACATCAAAACCAATAGTGCCAGCAAGTACTGAGCCAGCTATTGAATCCTTCGCCATTACAGATGAGATATCCCAAGCGTAAGAGCCATCACCTGGAATCCAACCAAGCTCTTGATACTCATGCACTCCATAGGAGAGAACTCCTGCTGCCACAACAATCAGTGCAACACCAGTGATAGTAAAAAACTTACTTAGATTAAGTTGAATAGCTCGGTTATAGATTAAATACCCCAAAACTACCGCCAGAGTTAAACCTAAAACTAATCCAACAGATGCTGAGGATGTTGCAGCAACTGTCTTGAAGTTTGTATAAACAAATAGCGCAGTCTCTAATCCTTCACGGGCAACTGCAAAAAAGGCTGCAGCTGCAAGTGCTAATGGACCAGCAGAAAGGGCGTTATCGACCTTGCCATGCAACTCATCTCTTAAAGTTCTTGCTGCCCGCTTCATCCAAAAAACCATCCAGGTAACTAGGGCCACTGCCAAAAATGATGTCGTGCCAGCAAAGAATTGCTCACCGCGCTCACTTAACTCAGCTGAGGTGAAGGATAAAAAGCCGCCCAATGCAAAGCTGGCAGCAAGTGCCAACGCCACACCACTCCAAATTGGAGCAAGTAAGTTTCTACGATCTGTCTTGACCACATATGCAACTAAAATTCCCACAATTAATGCAGCCTCGAGCCCCTCACGAAGGGCGATTAGAAATGTACTTAACATGGGATTAGCATAAACCTAAGAAATTGAATTACGCAACTTAAGTGTTGCGTAATTCCTATCACATTACGGCCCCGCTACCTCAGGCTCAGATTCACTCTCTACCGGCTCTGGAATTAACACCGGCTCAATCTCAGATAGACATGCGGCGATAATTGATGTCACCTGTTCAATCTGCCAGGGGCGTGCGCCCATTTTTTCCAATTCACCTTTTACAAATCCTTCATACTCACTGCTTTCACTTGGTGGATTTTGCCAACAGATACGTTTTACCAGTTCTGGTGTAATTAAATTTTCAACTGGAATTTGCAAAGTTCCAGACAAGGTTGCTAATTGCAACCGAGCATGGGTCAATCTGGCATAACCAAGTGGATTCTTTTCCTTCCAAATTTTTATTGGCGGCAAGGTTGCAGATGGCACACGAAACTCAGGTTGGGCATCAATTGGGGTGTTAAGCGCAGTGGTTAATACCGATAACCAGCGATTAAATGGTGGTGCCTCTAATCTGGTGCGCCAACCAATAACCTTTGCTACCGCCTCTGAATTATCTGGCAGCTTAGTTGCCAGCTCTACTATCGCCGCATCACCTAATACTCTGCCTGGGGCGATATCTAATTGCCGAGCCAATTCATCACGTGAAAACCAAAGATCTCGAACTACCGTCATAGTTAATCTATCCCGCACCTTATGCATGCCAGAGGTTCTACGCCAACGATCTGGCTTAGGAGTATCTACAACCTGAAAATTTTCATAATTTTTAAGAATGGCTGCAAAATCCTGCTCAGCCCACTTTAATTTTTTCTGATCAACTAACAGCTCTGCTACTTTATCTCTGATATCCAACAAGATATCAACATCAAGTGCGGCATAAATAATCCACTCAGATTTTAAGGGCCTAATTGACCAATCAACTGCAGAGTGCTCCTTGGCTAAACTTAGTTCTAGCAAACTCTCGGCAAGTGGGCCAAGGCCAACCCTAGGGCAACCTGCAATTCTGGCGCCTAACTCAGTATCAAATAGTTTTTTAGGCTTTAGGCCAATCTCTAATAAGCAGGCGAGATCTTGAGTACTGGCATGGATAACCCATTCATACTCAGAAAAGTTTTGATTAAATAATTGCCACAACTTTGAATTTTTAAGTGGAATTGGATCAATCAGATGCAGCCCACCACTTTTGCGGTAGATCTGAATTAAATACGCCCGCTGGCTGTATTTATACCCAGATGCCCGCTCGGCATCAACTGCAATTGGACCATCTCCTTTTGCCAGATCAGTGATTACTTGCGCAAAGCCAGCTTCATCATCAACGATTTTAGGAGTGCCATGACGGGGTGCAAGAAGTGGGGTGAGCATTAATTAAAAACTTCTATTTTTTGCCAGCGATTGAGGTAACACCTTGTGGAATTGGTTCTAACCCAGCGCTGATTGCCAACAACTCTAGCCACGCATTTACATGATCAATTAAATTATCTTCATTAGTAGGTGACCAAGATGCGCGTATTTCAATCTCAGAGTTTTCATCTTTATCCTCTAATTCACCAAAGGATTGGCTAGCAACTCTGGTAACGGTGCCACTGGGGGCGGTGAAATCACACCCTTGCTTTTTTAATGATTCAGTTAACCAAGCCCAACCAACCTCTGGCAATAATGGATCAGATGCCATCTCTAGATCAATTGCTGCCCGCGCAAATGTGACACATCGCCATTGCCCGCCCCAACCCTCTTGGCCGGCAGGGTCATGTAGTAATACAAAGCGACCAGTTGCAGCATCCTCTAAAACGTCGGCAGTCATTGCTAAAGAATGGGGCGCAAGTTTTTGCGGCGCTGGCACAGTTTCTAACATGATCTCACCACGCGGTTTTAGCGCCAATATAGGTGCGGTTACTTGGTCAAAAGTTTTTTTCACTGTCCAAGGATAAATTATAAGTGGATTAAGCAAGACTAGGCACGAGCAATCCTTGATGAGATATTGCTGCAAATCTATCCTATTTGACCATAGTAGGCTTCTTTAATGGCTGCATTATTAGCATTGCTTAGTTCAGTTCTTTGGGGAGCGGCAGATTTCTTTGGTGGCAATTTAGCCAAGCGATATCAAGCACTAGCTGTTACTGCCGTCTCACAAGCTTTTGGTTTATTAATTGGTATTTCAATAATTCTTATCAGCTCCTCTTGGACCAAACCCTCATTAAGTTGGGATAATTACTTCTTGTCCGGAGTTTTTGCCGGATCACTTGGCTTTATTGGGTTAGTCGCTTTTTATACTGGACTTGCAACTGGACGAATGGGAGTCGTCTCACCAATCGCAGCACTTAGTGTTTTAATCCCGCTAACAATTGCTTTTATTAACGGTGAAAAACCAAACTCAACCCAGTTAACTGGCATGAGTATTGCCTTACTCGGTGCATTCTGTGCAAGTGGTCCTGAGATAAAAGGTGGCATAAGTATTAAGCCGCTGATCTATGCAGTCATTGCAGCATTTGGCTTTGGTGGAGCGGTGGCTTTTATTGCTCAGGGCTCCGCCTCAAGTGCGATTATGACAATGACCACCATGCGCTTTACTACATTTATCATTGCTTTATTTTTATTTGCAAAATATCGAACATTTGGTGGCTTCACCCGGAAAGATTTGCCGCTTTTAATTGCAATTGGAGGTGCTGATTTCATTGCCAATTTATTGCTGGGTGTTGCAACTACAAAAGGCTTGGTATCTCTTGCTGTCGTGCTTGGTTCATTATTTCCAATTGTTACCGCACTTCTTGCTTTTAAGATTTTGCATGAGCGATTACATAAAGTTCAATATATTGGTATTGGACTTGCTATCGCTGGTATTGCCTTAATCTCAGTTGGCTAGTCTTTGGTAATACCTAAACTCACAAGCTGATATCACTTCAGTAGAGATTAATTTAAAAGTTGAGGTCAGTTCCTCAATTGATATCTGATTATCACCAGTTTTTTCAAGATTAATACTTAAATAAAGCTGATCAATTAACGAATCATTGATCATCTGTTGCAGCAGCTTTGGACCTGCTTCAACTAACAACTTGATGCCAGCTTTACTATCTTGGGGCGGAAAGTTATTACTTATTTCATTGATCATCTGTGTGGAGGTCATGGAGAATTGTTTAGCTAACTGGTTTTTGGGCGCCAGCCTTACCTTGGTGTGAGTGAGAATATATAGAGGGATTGGGGTTCGCTTATATGGCTCACGCCTTGCAGTATTGCCACCAATTAGGATCAAATCTGAGTTGGTGCGCAGTTGATGAAAGCGCCTTCTGTCCTCATCAGTTGAAAGGGGAGTTGATGAGCCAGCAACTGTGGTTGAGCCATCTTTGCCAACAATCAGGTTGGCAGTTGCGATCACAGATCTCATAAAGATGAAGGTTACTGGCTGTCAGTGGCCTCTTCTAATCTTGAGCCATGATCATCGATTGTGAAAGTTGTGTAATGCGCGATATCGCCTGCGGCGATTGTGTTGTTTCAGTGTTGCTGGAGATAAAGCCAACCGCTGGAAAAAATGCTGAACTTAGCAGCAATGAGAACTTAGCTATCAATAACCTAGCCAAGCTTGGACTTGTGCCTCCGTTGCGATTTGATACTGGCGGCAAACAAAGCAGTGCAAGCGGGTGATCCCAGGCATAAAACTGTGTAAATCTGGTAAAAAATAGATAATTCTCAGCACTTTAGGCTTAAGTCAGGTTGAGTTAATCAGGTTTTGGTGGCTAACCTTTCTAAATGAAATTTTCCCTTCGGGTGATTTTCAGCCTTGTGATCATAACTGGGCTTCTTGCACCCTCACCAGCAAGTGCTGCGCCAAACCTAATTGAGATACAAGCTCGGGTGCAAGATTTGGAGACACAGGCAACAACAGCAGCTGAAGGTGCGCAAGAGGCGAAGGTGCAATTGGCAAGGCTTAAAAAAACCTTGGACTCAGTTCAACAACAAGCGAGCCAACAAGGAGCATCAGTAGCAGAGTTAAATAAGAGTATCGGCGCAATTGCGGCTGAGCAATACAAGTCTGGACCCCTAAGTAAATCTTTAGAACTATTGTTTTCATCAGATCCAGCTCAATATTTATCAACTGCTGGCTCACTTGAAGCAGTGACTAGGCAAAAAACCATTGACTTAAAGAAGTTTTCAGTTGCCACTCAACGTTTAAATGCCACCTCATTAACCTTGTCCGATAAGTTGGCATTGGTAAAGGCGGCAGAGGCTAGGTTTAAAAAGCAACAAGATATAGCAAACGCTAAGTTAGCAGAGGCAGAGGCGCTGCTAAAAAAATTAACGGCAGCAGAGCGAGAGCGGTTAGCAAAGTTAAATGAGGATGAAGAAAATGCTGACCAGCAAAGATCCTTGGCTGATGCGGGTAAGTACTCCGGTCTATCTGGGCGTGGGGGAGTTGCAATTAAGTATGCACTGGAACAAATTGGTGATAAGTATGTCTTTGGCGCAGATGGGATGACCACTTGGGATTGTTCAGGCTTGACCATGCGTGCTTTTCGCACAGCAGGTGTTTCACTCCCACACTCCTCAAGGGCGCAGTACGGATACGGTAAAGCGGTAGCAAAGAAGGATTTGCAGCCGGGTGATCTAGTATTTTTTGGAAAACCAATCTCACATGTTGCAATTTACCTAGGACCAGATCGAATGTTGCATGCACCAAGAAAAGGCAGCCAAGTAAAGATTGCCAATATGAATATGGGTAAAAAACCTTATATCGGAGCCCGACGTTTATAAAGATAAAAAGGTACTCCTTGTAACTAATGATCTTGGACCCCGTGCGGGTGGGATTGAAACCTTCATTCTGGGTTTAATTGCAGGATTGCCAAAAAATTGCCTAATTATCTACACCTCATCCCAAAAGGGGAGTGAAAGTTTTGACGCGCAATTATTAGAAAAGTATGGCGCAGTAGTAATTAGAGATCGGGCGAAAATTCTGCTGCCAACCCCCAGAATCAACTCCCGAGCAGTGAAGATCATGGCTCAGTACCAAATCAAAAATGTATGGTTTGGCGCAGCTGCACCGCTTGCTTTAATGGCTGGAAAGCTTCGCAAGGAAGGTGCCAGCAATATTGTGGCGCTAAGCCATGGCCATGAGATTTGGTGGGCAAGAGTGCCATTATTAAAAATTGCATTTCAGAAGATCGTTAAAAGTATTGATTACTTGGGATATCTGGGTGAATTTACTAAAAATGAAATTTTAAATAGTTCAATTAAGATAAAAAGACAATCAGAAAAGTTTATTCAAATCGCTCCAGGTATTGATACAAATCACTTCACTCCTAAGCCAAATAATAATGAGTTACTGGCCAAATATCAGTTGCAGGGCAGGCGGGTAATAGTTTGTGTAGGCAGATTGGTTCATCGAAAAGGACAAGACCAATTAATAAAAGCTCTTCCCAAAATCTTAGAACAATTTCCAGATGCAATTCTTTTATTAGTTGGTGAAGGCCCAACTAAACAAATGTTGTTTAATACTGCTAAGCAGGCGGGAGTGCTGGCAAAGGTAATATTTGCTGGAAAAGTTTCACACTCAGCTCTGCCAGATTACATCTGCTTAGGGGAGGTATTTGCGATGCCAGTTAGATCACGGTTCGCCGGGCTTGAGGTTGAAGGGTTGGGAATTGTGTATCTTGAGGCAAGTGCCTGTGGCCTACCAGTTGTAGTTGGTAACTCTGGCGGAGCAGTTGATGCCGTGCTTGATCAAATAACTGGTGTGTTAATTGACAGCAGCAACGTTGACCAAATTGCAGCTGCTATCTCTAATCTGTTAGCAAAGCCTGATGCGGCAAAGCAAATGGGGCAGGCAGGTCGAGGTTGGGTGATTGATAATTGGCAACTTAATTCTTGGTCAAAGAAATTTAATAAAATACTAATTGGTGATTAACTTATTTTCTAAGGCGATACTCACTGCCTGAGCACGATTTGCTGCTCCCAATTTGCGATAAATACTTGCCAGGTGGGTTTTAATTGTTGCCTCAGTTAAGAATAAGAGACCACCAATTGCGGTGGCGGTAGCCCCAGTTGGTAGAAAGCTTAAAACCTCACTCTCCCGCCTACTTAATGCAAAATCCTTTTTGATAGGACTTACTTTTATCTCTCCTACTTTCATAAACTTATTCACACCATCTGCCACAGCATTAAGGAGTTGGATCACCTGTTCAATTGGTGATCCTTTAGTGATAAATGCTGAGGCACCAGCTGATTTGACCTGCTCCAGCATCTGCTCATCATCATGCATCGTGAGAACTACAAATTTACAAGTAGCACCAGATTTAATTGCTGCTTTAATCAGATCAATGCCAGTTGCTGATCCCAGATTTATATCAACCAAAGCAATATCGGGATTATGAGTATTTATCATCGCCAGCGCCTCATTAACCGAGGAGGCCTGAGCCACTACCTCAAATCTACTGCCCACAAGAGCTGAAATCATCGCCGCCCTGATTAGGGCATGATCATCAATTAAGATAATTTTCATATTTAGAACTTAATTTGAATCGTGGTTCCACCTTGATTGGACTCTATTTTTAATTCAGCATGAATTAAACCAAGCCGTTCAATAACACCAGTAATTCCAAATGAGTGCTCCTTCTTTTCAAATCCACCAACACCATCATCTGAAATGGTTATCACTTTTTCAGCAAGGCTTATAGTTATATTGTCACAGTTTGAGTGGTATCTAGCATTTAAAACCAATTCACGAATAGCGCGTAATAATTCAAATTTGATGGCAGAATCAACTTCAATATCGCCAGATATCTGATAATTGATTTCACTTGCAGATAATAAAGATGCCATCTGATCATCTAGCTGTTGGGAAAATGCCTTTAAGTTTTCATTTCGTAGTTCATAAATTTCATCTCTTACTTGGTTAATAATCCCACTTAGTGAAAACCTTAACTGCCTTAATAACCCTCGGTTTTTGTTGTCTAACTTGTGATCACCAATTACTTGATCGAGTTGATAGCCAAAGGCGCTTAGTTCTTGAGCCAACCCATCGTGGAGCTCTCGAGCAAGTCGAGTACGTTCTGATTTAGGCGAAGAGTTCATCAATTTCGCGAGCAAATTGCTGCGAAACTACATGCCGCTTCACTGATAACTTGGCGGTTAATTGTCCACCAGGTATTGTGAAATCAACTGGCAAGATTATGAACTTTCGAATCGATTCCGCGCGGCTGACCGCTTTATTGGTTTCATCAACTGCAGTTTGAATAACAGATTGTAAGGTTGGATCCTTTGCTAAATCAGCAATGGATTTACCTTCTTTTTTGTTCGCAACTGCCCAGGGTTTAAATGCATCTGGATCAATAGTAATTAAAGCGGCAATAAATGGTTTGTTGTCGCCAACCACCATGCACTGGCTGATCAACGGATGGGAACGAAGGCGATCTTCTAGAACAGCTGGTGCAACATTTTTTCCACCCGCGGTAACAATCAACTCTTTCTTGCGTCCAGTGATTGATAAGTAACCTTGTTCATCAATCATGCCGATATCACCGGATTTAAAGTAGCCATCTGCTGTAAAGGTCTCTTTGTTTGCGGCATCATTTTGCCAATAACCTTGCATCACAATTGGTCCTTTGATTAATACTTCACCATCTTCAGCAATCTTTATTGTGGTTCCTGGAATAGGTTTGCCAACGGTGCCAACTTTGTGAGCAGATGTTAAATTAAGTGTGGCGCCAGCTGTGGTTTCGGTTAATCCATAGCCTTCAAGTACTCGAACGCCAGCACCGCGATAGAAGTGGCCAAGCCGCTCACCCAGCGGAGCACCGCCTGAAATTGCAGCCTCAACTCGGCCGCCCAGGCCATGGCGAATCTTGGAGTAAACCAATTTATCAAATAAGCCATGTTGTAATTTAAGTAGCGGAGCGATTTTATTTGTGTCGGTTGCTCGACTATAGGCAATTGCTACCTCTGCAGCCTTACGGAAAATCTTTCCCTTGCCGCCCGCTTCAGCTTTTGCCTCTGCGCCGTTGTAAATTTTCTCAAAGATTCGAGGTACAGCTAGTACAAAAGTTGGTTTAAATGATGCAAGATCTTTTGGTAATTTAGTCAGATCACTGCAATGGGCAAGGTGTAATCCTGCGGTAATTGAACCAATTTGAACCATTCGGCCAAATACGTGTGCAACTGGCAAAAACAATAGTGTTGATCCACCAGGTTTTAAGAACAGATCACTGGCACCGTTTACAACATTTCCACACTCAGATAGGAAATTTCCATGAGTTAATTGCACACCCTTTGGCTTACCAGTAGTGCCGGATGTGTAAATTAAAGTTGCCAAAGTTTCAGGCTTCAATCCAGCCCTGCGTTTGGTTATCTCCTCTTCACTTACATCTTTTCCTTCATGAGATAAAGTAGCAAGTGCGTTGTAGGTAATGTTCCAAATCTTCTTACAACTAGATGGCATTACTGGCGTCACCAGTTCAACAAGAGCTGGTGTTTCAACAATTATTGCCACCGCGCTTGAGTCAGTTAAAATCCACTCCACTTGTTCGGCACTTGAGGTCTCATAAATTGGCACTGAAACCGCACCTGCATACCAAATTGCAAAATCTAAAACAGTCCACTCATAACGAGTCTTTGCCATGATCGCAACCCGATCACCAAATGAAATACCGGCCGCGATTAAACCCTTAGCAACTGATTTAATCTCCTCTTCATACTCTTTAGCGGTAACCGCTTGCCAACCATCGCCCATTGGGCGAGAGACAAGTACGCGCTCTGGTTCAAACCAAGCGCGTTCGGAGATCAAATTAGTTAGATTGCCATCAACTGCGGCTGGGACCAGGGCTGGAATACTTATTTGGTTCATGCTCCCACGCTACTAGGAAGGAGGGGGATTAGGCTAGGAAAAGCTGATATTTATTAAGTTATGTGAGAGGTAGTACTACTTCGGGGTAGCCTAATCCCATGTCTGAGACATCCACCTCCACCATCGCAATCTCCGCCTCTGCCGATGAGGTAAGAGCTGTCTTGTTTGATATAGCCAATTACCCCTCATGGTCAACCTCATTTAAAGCGGCAAATGTGTTAGTCAGTGATGGTCAGGGCAGACCAACCCAGGTGAATCTCACTGTAGATGCCGGGGCATTGAAAGATAAACCAACTTTAAATTACGACTGGTCTGCATATCCAGATCGTGTTGATTTTTCGCTAGAGGATGCAGATCTGCTTACTGAAATGAGTGGGGCTTATATTGTTAAAGATAATGGCGATGAAACTGAAGTCACCTTTGAATTAACTGTGGCACTTTCAATGCCAGTGCCGCCAACTATGCGGATAAAAGCTGAGAAATCCACCATTGATCTAGCTTTGAAACAGTTAAAGGAAAAACTGGAAAACTAATTGAGCATAAAGATAGCATCATCAGCGCTAACAATTGGGATTGATATCGGTGGCACCAAAGTATTAGGTGGTGTTGTTGATGGCAGTGGCAAAATTATTGATTCTGCGCGTAGAGTAACTCCAGCTGCTGGTGGAAAAGAACTTATTGCCACCATTGTTGAATTAATCAAAGAGTTAAGCGTCAAACATGAAATTGCTGGAATTGGTATTTGCGTAGCTGCATTAATCTCTGCAGATCAAGGAACAATTGTTGGAGCGCCAAATATTGCCAATTTAAGTGAATTAAACTTTGTAGCTGAGATCAAAAAAGTATTTGATCTACCGGTGATTGCTGAAAATGATGCCAACGCAGCGATGTGGGCTGAGTATAAGTTTGGTAATGCTAAAGGTTTTAATCCAGTTATGTTTTTCATTATCGGCACTGGCATGGGTGGCGGTCTGGTGATTGATGGCAAATTATTTAGGGGAGCAAATGGAATTGGCGCAGAGTTTGGCCACATGATTGTGCAGCCAAAAGGTATTTTGTGTGGTTGTGGCGCATACGGTTGTATTGAGCAGTACGCCTCAGGTAGCGCTTTAATGAGATATGCAAAAGATGCGATTGCATCTGATCCAGTTGCTGGCAAAGCCTTGCTAGATGCAGCTGGTGTGATTAATAATTTAACCGGTGAGATTCTGACTCAAGCTGCAAAAAATGGCGACCAGTTGGCAATTTCAGCCTTTAATAAACAAGCAGATTGGTTGGGAAGTGCCTGCGCTTCCTACACATTACTGCTTGATCCGCAAGCAATTGTGGTTGGCGGAGGGGTAGTGCAGGCTGGTGAATTATTTTTAGCACCAGTGCGAGCTGCAATGGAAAAATACATGCCATTTGCCGGAACTCATTTGTTACCAAAAGTAATTGCCGCCAAGTTTGGTAATGATGCTGGTGTAATTGGCGCAGCTGATTTAGTTAGAGGCTAGCCCCGTCTTCAAAATCATCATCACGCCTTGCTGTGCGCCAGATTATTGTGGCAACGCAGGTGAGATATCCCAGAATGGCCGGCCAAGGACCAAAGATTTCAAAATCAGTAAAGCCAAATAAAAGAAGATAAACGCTGCTTCCAACAAATAAAGCGGCAGCTATTCGCTGTATCTGATCTAGGACAATCTTTTTAGGGTTGGGTGGTCTAAACCGCTCTGATTCTTCAATTCTGGATAATTCATCTAGATAGGTGGTCGGTGCTGATTGATCAAGTGATAGGCCAGAGATGATTGAATCAAATTGAGCATCGACGATATCTGACTCATTAAAATCACTTCCCCGCTTTAATTTTCCAGCTAGTACATCTTCGATAAATAATTTACTTTCGATATTTAACTGCTGTGAATCAAAATCAATTGAGACGTTGTGATAAGAATTTTCAAATACCACCTCTTGGATATCAACTGAAAAAATATTATCAACTATGGTTTGAGAATTAGCTGGATCAACTGCATGGTCATTAGTTGAATAGGCGACCATAATTGGTAAATCAATCAGATATAAATCTCGCTCAACAACTCGCCAAAGTTGGCGCAGGGAATCAAATGCTTTTAGCGGGGTGCGACCATACGCGTGTTTTGGTGGATTAGGAGCGGCAACATCTGTTGGACCTTTTTTAATTGAAGGAATTAAATATTTTGCCAACGGAACTAACTTCATAAACCATCTGCGATCATGAATTGGGGTATTAAGCAGCATCAGCCCTTCAATCTGATTGCCATGAATCTGACACAACCTAAGTGCTAAGGTGCCGCCCATTGAGAAGCCAGCGATAAATACTCGCTCACACTTACCTTTTAACTCATTAAATGAAGCTTCAACTGCGGCATACCAATCCTGCCAACTCATTTCATTTAGCTCCTGCCAATTGCTGCCATGGCCTGGAAGTAATGGCGCACTGACGGTAAAGCCTTGTTGGTTAAAAAAATCTGCCCAGGGTTTTATCGCAACCGGTGTGCTGGTAAATCCATGCAAGACTAAAACGCCGATTTTCCCCCCAGAAAGGGTGAATCCTGCAGCATTTGGAATTGAATTCACGCTCAGATGGTGTCATAGATTCCCTTTGCCAGTAAATTAGGGGATATGGCATACCGGCTGTTGAAATCTTTTTTGATTCCACTTTTGATGTTGCTCTTTAGGCCAAAGGTTACCGGTCTTCGAAATGTGCCGACCAACGGTGCGGCAATCATCGCCTCTAACCACCTCTCTTTTAGTGACTCAATCTTTATGCCGGTAGTAGTCCCGCGTAATGTCACCTTTCTGGCTAAGAGTGAGTACTTCACCTCACCAGGCTTAGCTGGCTTTATAAAGAAATTAACCTTTATCGCACTTGGTCAAGTGCCGATTGATCGCTCTGGTGGCAAGCGAAGTGAGGCGGCTTTATTAACTGGTCTGCGATTATTAAAAGAGGGTCGCTGCATTGGAATTTATCCAGAAGGAACAAGATCACCAGATGGTCGGCTTTATAAGGGACGCACCGGTATTGCTCGGTTGGCGATTGAATCTGGGGCGCCAATAATTCCAGTTGCGATGTTTAATACCGCTGAGATTCAACCAACTGGTCAGGTGGTGCCAAAGGTAAGACGAGTTGAGATGGTATTTGGTGAGGCTATTTACCTTGATGGTGATTCAACTGATCAAGTGTTACTTAGAACTTTGACTAATCAACTAATGGAAAAAATCGCCCAGTTATCCAAGCAGGAGTATGTACCTCACACCTACGCATCTGATGCAAAAGATGCGATCAAAAAAAGTAAGACAGATAACACTGAGTTTGATGAGGATGATGCCTAGATCTACCGCTACTTTGCGCCAATAAAATCTCGGCGCTGCGTTAAGTAATTACACATATCGCAATTATCTTTTGCCACTGGCATCTCACCGGTGACCACCGTAATAAAATCTGTCAGCCTAGTTGAAAGCGCCGCTGGGTTTCGAGTAATTGGCCGCCAACTATGTTTTAGCTTTAAGCCAAATCCTTTGTTGACATCACCAGCGGGTGCTAATAAGGACCAGACTAATAAACCAATCAACGAAACTGGTTTTGGCTCACCAGTTGCTGGATTCTCTAGCGCAAATGCATACGCCTCAAGTTGGGGCTGATAAAGATCAGTTTTATCTGAATCCTTTGCCTGAAACTTGCAATCAATCACTCCGTAAGTTCCATCTGCAAATTCAATCAAAAGATCATACTTGCCACGGATTGCAAATTTGGAGTTGCTGCCATTAACTGGAATCAGAGCAGATTTAACCCAACCACCTAAGGAGGCTACTTTGCCAGCTGGTAAAACTGGTGCGATATCTGCAGTGGTTTTGGATGCAAAGTAATTCTCTTGCATATTTGCTAGATCTCCCACTAATGGCATAAATCCGGGTGTGCGCAGACCATGGTTGTAATTAAGCCAGAGGCAGCGATGACATCCGCCCCAAGAAAATGTTAAATCTGATGGTGAAATAAATTCACGCGCACTGCCAACTGCATTAGATGATGCCATTATTCAACTCGTTTCTCGTCGCACAGCTTGCTGTGACTAATTTAGTTTTACTGCTGATAAGTCTGCCCCCGAGAACTGACATAGGGCAATATCGCCACGAGAAATTTGAGCAGCTAGCCAAGTATTACCGCTGAGGCGATGGTGAAGATGCCTAGAGCGATCATCACCACACCACCAAAGCGGCGCATAAAGATCAGCCTGCGCATATCTCCGGCAAGCCAGGCACGGATGGTGCCGGCTAAAATACCGTAGGTACCATCTGAGATCAGTGCGACAAGAGCGAAGATTGAACCTAAAAAAAGCAATTGCGCAGTTAGATTCTCTTTACCTTGATCAACAAACTGCGGCAAGATCGCTGCGAAAAAGACTATTGATTTTGGATTTAATACCCCTACCCAAAAACCATTTTTAACTGATGTGAGAAAATTAGGTTTTAATCCTTCAGCAGATTGCATCCCCTGGGCATCAATTGCACTCGCTTTGATTGCCACATACCCCAGATAGATTAGATAGCCACCACCAGCCCATTGAATTCCGTGATATAAAACTGTGGAGTTTTGAATTACCGGACCCAACCCCACCGCCACTAAAACAGAGACTAGAAACATGCCAAAGGCGTTGCCAATCACGGTGGCAATAGCTGCCATTCTGCCCCAGGAGATTGCCCTGGCGATGGTGAAAAGCACCGATGGACCTGGGGCCAAAATGATCAGAATTGTGGCTATTAGGAACTCCCAGAACCTGCTGGGGATGGCCTCGGAGATAAACACGCCCTGATTGTATGGGTTGCAGATATTGAGCTTTTCGGCTTAGATACTCGATAGTATCGATTCGATATATCTAGTAGATAGGAAACCTGTGCGCTCGCGTTCTGAGTCCTTGGAGTTCGCACTCCTTGGCCTGCTATCCCAGGGGCCCTTACATGGGTATGAGTTGCGTAAGCGAATGGCGACGATCTATGGACCCTTTAGGGCTCTAAGTTTTTCAGTTTTATACCCACAACTGCGCAAAATGTTGTTGGCAAAGTTAATTGAAGAGACATTTACCAGTGCTGGCGGATTATCTCGCAGGTCACGGATTGTTTATGAATTGACCAAGACAGGGCGTGAAAAATTAGATTCATTAATGCAAAGTGTTAGCCCCGATACCTTTGAAGATGAGGGGTTTGAGGTCCGGTTCGCATTTTTTGGACCAACTCCAAGAAATAATCGAGTAAAAATTCTGGAGGGCCGCCATCGTAAGTTGGTAGAGAAGGCGGAGATTGTTAGAAAAGATTTAGCAAAAATTCCTGAGGGTATTGATACCTATTTAGTTGAGTGGCGTCGTCACTCATTGGAGTCAGCTGAGCGAGAGATCACCTGGCTTGAAAAAATGATAAAAAGTGAGAGGAAGAGCCTGTGAGCATAGAGAATAAAGGAGAGATCCGAGTTGCCATTGTGGGGGTTGGAAACTGTGCCAACTCATTGGTACAAGGAATTACCTATTACAAAGATGCCACCAACGATAGTGAGATTCCTGGATTGATGCACCCAGTCCTAGGTGGCTATCACATTAAAAATATTAACTTTGTCTTAGCTCTAGATGTTGATGCTAAAAAAGTGGGCATCGATCTTGCCGATGCAATTTGGGCGAGTGAGAACAACACCATCAAATTTGCCACAGTTGCTAAAACTGGAGTTACGGTAAAGCGCGGAAAAACTCTTGATGGTTTGGGTCGTTATTACAAAGAGACGATTAACGAGTCAGATACAGCTGCAGTTGATGTAGTGGCAGAGTTGAAATCAGCCAAAGTCGATGTGCTTATCTGCTATCTGCCAGTTGGTTCAGAGGAGGCAGCAAAGTTTTACGCCCAATGCGCAATTGATGCTGGGTGTGCCTTTGTTAATGCCCTTCCTGTCTTTATTGCATCTGATCCAGTGTGGGCTGATAAGTTCAAAAAAGCTGGACTGCCAATTGTTGGCGATGATATTAAATCCCAAGTTGGCGCCACCATCACTCACCGAATTATGGCCAAGCTATTCCAAGATCGTGGTGTCCACCTTGACCGCACCTACCAATTAAATGTGGGTGGAAATATGGATTTTAAAAACATGTTAGAGCGGGATCGTCTTGAATCTAAGAAGATTTCTAAGACCCAATCAGTGACCTCGCAATTAGATTATGACCTGGGTGCTAAGAATGTACACATTGGCCCATCTGATTACATTCCATGGCTTGATGATCGCAAGTGGGCCTATGTTCGCCTTGAAGGAAGAGCCTTTGGCGATGTGCCATTAAATCTGGAGTACAAGCTTGAGGTTTGGGATTCACCAAACTCAGCTGGGGTAATTATCGATGCGCTTCGTTGCGCCAAGATTGCCCTAGATCGCAAGATTGGTGGACCACTTCTTTCACCATCTAGTTACTTTATGAAATCACCACCAGAGCAGTACACCGATGAACAGGCATTTGCCAAAGTTGAGCAATTTATCGAAGGCAGTATTGAACGTTAAAAAAGGCTACGAGGGTGTCGCTTGTTGAAAATTCTAAGATTTACTTTTAAGGAGTTAAGAACTACTTAATGACAATGCTGCAAACAATGTCTGCTGCCATCAGGAAGGGTCTGCAAATGTTTGCAGGCAATATTTAATTTATCAAAAGCAAGATCACCAAAATGGGTTCGATAGGCAAGTGCTAGCAACACCCTCAAATTAATCTCTGTATTTGACCGCAAGGTAAAAGCTTGAGCCACCCGGGAGACGGTATTTTCGATCACCTTTTCGGTATGAGCAGTTGCCTGGGCGATTGCTGCGTTTGTAAGGCCATCACATAAGTGCTCACAAACTAATTGCTCAAATGGTGTCAGTGGGCGCACAATCAGATTTACTTGCAAGTGCATCTCCATTCTTATGCCCTCAATCTAGCCCTATATTCAAGTAAATTTTGATCTATTGCTGATTTATCTTGAGTATTATTACACCATGAGTTTTATAAAAGCGGAGCAAATCGGCCCAGTGCTAGCACTCACCTTAAATAGGCCAGAGAAGAAAAATGCAATCACACAGGAGATGTATCAAACTTTATCTACCAAGATCAATGAGGCAGCAGCAGATTTTTCAATCAGAGTAGTTGTGATCAACTCCAACGGGGACTCATTTACCGCGGGCAATGACATCAATGATTTTGCAAATAACCCAGCAATGGGTGAGGGATCTCCAGTATTTAACTTTCTATTTGCTATCCACAATTTTCCTAAGCCATTAATCGCTGCGGTCAAAGGACGAGCAGTTGGTATTGGCACCACCATGCTGATGCACTGCGATTTAGTTACGGCAAATCCAGATACTAAGTTTTCCATGCCCTTTGTCTCACTGGGCTTGGTGGCAGAAGGTGGCTCTAGTTACCTATTTCCCAGATTAGTAGGACATGCCAAGGCGGCAGAAATATTCCTTACCGGTCGAACATTTTCCGCCGATGAGGCATTAAGCATGGGTTTGATTAATCAGATTTCAGAAGATGAGTTAGCTGCTGCGATGGCATTTGCCAATGAGATTGCCGAGCAACCACCTGCGGCTGTTATAAACACTAAGGCGCTGCTAAAAAGTGGTTCACATGAAGCACTAAATCAGGTGATGCGAGCAGAGGGTGAATTATTCAGAATGGCCACTGAATCTGATGAAGCTCAGCAAGCCTTTATGAATTTCTTAGCAAAGAAAAGTAAGGTTAAATAATGAGTTTAGCCGGCAAGCGAATATTTGTTACCGGTGGTTCACGGGGCATTGGCCTGGCCATCGCTCTTCGGGCGGCCAAAGATGGTGCTTTGATTGCAATCGCAGCTAAAACTACTGAGCCACATCCAAAGCTTCCCGGAACTATTTTTACTGCGTCAAAAGATATTGAAGCTGCTGGGGGCAAAGCGCTAGCAATAGCATGTGATATTCGAGATGAAAATCAAATCACAGCAGCGGTGGAACAAGCGGCTAAAGCATTTGGCGGAATTGATATTCTGATTAATAACGCATCTGCAATTAATTTGACCAATACTGAGAGTACTCCTGCTAAAAGATTTGATTTAATGATGGGCGTTAATACCCGTGGCACATTCTTAACCTCACAAGCATGTCTTCCTTACTTAAAGAAGAGTGCTCAGGAAGGACGTAATCCACACATCTTGATGCTCTCACCACCGCTTTCCATGAAGGGCAAATGGTTTAAGCCCCATCTGGCTTACACAATGGCAAAGTATGGAATGAGTATGTGTGTATTGGGATTAGCAGATGAGTTAAAGCGAGATGGCATTGGCGTAAATGCATTATGGCCCCGCACAGCGATTAATACCGCCGCCCTTGCGATGATTCCAGGCGTAGATACTGACTTTTGCCGTACACCTGAGATCATCTCTGACTCGGCCTACATAATCTTAAATCGGCCAGGCAAAGAGTGCAGCGGGAATTTCTTTATTGATGATGTGGTGTTAGCTGGTGAAGGAATTGTTGATTTAGATAAGTATGCAGTTGTTCCTGGAACGAAAGAGTTTATAAACGATCTATACGTTGATTAAAGCTTAAATTCTTTGTGCTCGTGCTCAGTTTCAGCAATTCCTGAGGAGTAACGCTCTTCATAACGGCCAACTCTCCAGATTAAAACTGAGAGCAACCAAGCGCCCACAAAAGAGGCAACAATAAAGAAGCCGACGCGATTTAAATCCAGCCCGGCAATAAAGGTAAATGGTTGGTAATTATCAATATTGGTTTTATCTGATAACACTCCAACAAATTGTATTGTCCCGATCACAAATGCCACAAAGATAGATAAACCGGTGGTGGTGATGTTGTAGTAAATCTTGCGAAGTGGTGAGGTAAAGGCCCAGGCATAAGCTTTTGTCATAAATATTCCATCAAGAGAATCCATAAGCGTCATTCCAGCAGCAAAAATTAGAGGTAAGGCAATAATCGCAAGGGGTGGCAAAAAGCCGCCAACGGTACCGACTGCTGCTGTTGCTGATAGGGCAAGTAGTGCCACCTCAGTTGCGGTATCAAAACCTAATCCAAATAAAACTCCAACTGGGTATAACTGCCATGAGTGATCAAAACCCTTTTTAAAGGCTCCTCTAAAAATACGTCGCATTAAGCTGCGCTCATTTAGAAGTTGAGTTAGGTGATCATGGGAGAATTTGCCACTTTTAGCTTGTTTCCATACTTTGATTATTCCAACCAAAATAACTAAATTTAAAATGCCAACTAGATATAGGAAAAAAGTTGAAACCGAGGCTCCTATTATTCCACCTGTCTCAGCAAAATCTTTTTGGAATTTAGCTGCTTGGCGAGCAGCAAATGCAACACCCACGCAAAGTGCCATCACAATTGTTGAGTGACCAAGTGAGAAAAATAAGCCAAGTGCCAATGGATTCTTACCTTTTGCGAGCATTAATCTGGTGGTGTCATCAATTGCGGCAATATGGTCGGCATCAAATGCGTGCCTTAACCCAAAAGAGTAGGCAAGTGCGCCAGCGCCGGCGTAAACAAGCGCGCCAGTTGAATCAGTCAAAGAGCTATAAGCCGGATTTGAATTGAAATGAATAAACAAGCCCCAGCCTGCAATATGCAGAAATGCCACAACTGAAAAAACCCCAATTAATGATGGCAACTCCTGCCGGGTGAATCGTAGATGTTGGCGAAGTTGGGTCTTTTTACTCATAGTATATGTTAATGCAAACGATTTGCATCTACAAAATGCCAGCACCACTCTGGCTAAGGTATTGCTATGAGATCTAGCACAGCAGGTAGATCCCAAGTATTTACTGCACTGCTTGCCTTAATACTTGTTTTTATTCCAGCCAATTTGGCATCTGCTCACACCAAACTTATTTCAGCATCACCAGCAATTGATGCTGAGGTTGAAAGTTGGCCCGATCAATTGACTTTAGAGTTTGATGAAGTTCTAATCAACCTAGATGGTGAGAAAACTAATTTTGTGGTGGTCAATAATGCAGTTGGTGATCAGGTCAGTGAGCCTGATGAGGTGGTAATTGGAAATAGTATTTCTGTAACTCTTTCGCCCAATGAAGTTAAGGGGCCAGTACTTGTTTACTATCGTGTGGTTTCAGCAGATGGCCACCCAGTTGAGGGGGAGTATAAATTCACATACGGAATTGGTGAGGTAACTGCCCAAGGGGTAGAGCCTGAAGATGAAGGCGGGGAATTTCCAATCGGAATATATCTAACCTCTGCCATATTTATTATTTCTGGCTTGTTCTTTGCTATTTATTCATATCGCAGAAGAAGCGCGAGTTAAATAAAAAACGCCCCAGAATTTATCTGAGGCGTTTTCTTCAAAGATTAGAGATCGTAGTAAAGTTCAAACTCAGCTGGGTGTGGACGCAATCTGACATAATCCACCTCTTGCTTGCGCTTGAAATCAATCCAAGTATCAATTAGATCCTTCGTGAATACGCCACCACGAGTTAAGAACTCATTATCGCGTTCTAAGTTATCAAGTACGGCATCAAGGGATCCAGGAACTTGTGGAATAGCTGCAGCCTCAGCTCCCTCTAATTCATACAGATCCTTATCAACCGGCTTTGGCGGTTCAATCTTGTTTTGGATGCCATCAATACCAGCCATCAACATCGCAGCGAATGCTAGATATGGATTAGATGATGGATCTGGGCAACGGAACTCAATTCGCTTTGCCTTTGGGTTAGAACCAGTAATTGGAATACGAATACAAGCTGATCGGTTTCTTGCTGAATAGACCAAATTAACTGGCGCCTCATACCCTGGTACTAAGCGCTTATATGAGTTAACTGTTGGGTTGGTAAATGCTAGAAGTGATGGTGCGTGCTTTAACAGACCACCGATATACCAACGGGCCATATCTGAAAGATTTGCATAACCATCTCCCCAAAACAATGGCTTGCCATCTTTCCAAAGTGATTGGTGAACATGCATGCCGCTACCGTTATCGCCAAATAATGGTTTTGGCATAAAGGTTGCAGTCTTACCTGCAGCCCATGCGGTGTTCTTGATTATGTATTTAAATTTCATTAACTCGTCCCCTGCAGTCAATATGTCGCTGAAGCGGTAATTAATCTCCATTTGCCCCGCAGTTCCCACCTCATGGTGAGCACGTTCGACAAGTAATCCCACTTTGCCAAGATTCATCACCATTTCATCGCGAAGATCGGCAAATTGATCGGTTGGTGAAACTGGGAAGTAACCACCTTTAATTCTGGTGCGGTAGCCACGATTAGGTGTGCCATCAGCATCCTCTTCAATGCCTGTGTTCCAAGCACCTTCATATGAATCAATGTGATGGAAAGCCTGATTCATTCCAGTTAAAAATCTAATGCGATCAAATACATAAAACTCTGCCTCAGGTGCAAAAAATGCAGTATCTGCAATTCCAGTACTTCGCATGAAATCAACCGCTTTGGCAACTATGCCACGAGGATCTCTTGAGTAGGCGGTGTTGTCATCTGGATTATGAACTGAGAAAAGAATTATTAAAGTTTTTTCTTTGCGGAATGGATCCAGGTATGCCGAGGATGGAATCGGCAGTAACTTCATATCAGACTCATGTATTGATTGGAAACCACGAATCGATGAACCATCAAACATCAAGCCATCTTTAAATACCGCTTCATCAAATGATTCAACCGGTACATTAAAGTGATGTTGTATGCCTGGTAAATCAATAAATCTAACATCGATCAACTTCACATCATTCTTCTTGATGTAATCGAAGATCTCAGATGAGTTCTTAAACATTTACTCTCCTATGGATTTAATCCTGCTGATTTTGATGCGACTTTGCACCGTTTCAGATAGGTAAAACCTAGTAGAAAATAGTGAAAAAGTAGTAAAGGACTTGTTACATCCATGTTTCAAGGCATCAGCTACCGCTAAGGTTGCCCGCATGAATTGGGATATTGGGCCAAATATGCTGCCAGCCGCCTCGCTGGGTCGACGATTTATTGCCTTAGCACTGGATTGGATAATGTGCCGACTGATCGCTGGTTTGCTGACACCAACTGTCTTTGAGGGTAATACATTTACGACATTAATAATCTTCTATTTTGAAGTTACATTTTTTACCATTGCATTCCAAGCATCAGCTGGCCAACGTTTAATGGCGATCAAGGTGGTGGGTTATCCAGAACAGCAACGAATAGGTCCCAGCAAGGTTGCACTCAGAACCTTATTGATTTGTTTGGTATTACCTGCGGTTTTCACCAATAATCAGCGCCCACTGCATGATCACTTTACGCAGAGTATGACGGTGCGAGAGATCTAAGTATTACCGCCTTGGCATTCTTACATTTGTTGGCATTGGACCTTTAGGCATTGGCAGGTTTAGGCCACCTACCGAGCGCACTCTGGCCCGTACCTCGCGCAGTTGAACTGTACTTAACTTCTTTGGCAGCTTCTTTAAATGTTTTTGTAATTTACGAATTGAAACCTGGCCTTGATTATCACCGACGATCACCTCAGTGACTGGTACTCCTGATAGGAATCGTTCCATTTTGCGTCGCTCATCTTGCATTAATGATTTAACGCCATAGCCACCTTCACCAACTAGAATAATTCCAGCCTTTGAAGAAACTCGGTGCACCATATCTTGATCGCGATTTACATTAACCGCTGGGGTAGTGACAAAGCCTCTGCGGATTGACATCAACACACTTGCACCAGCTCCCACTTGTCCTTCAATTGATGCAAAAGCTGCAGTATTGGCAAAGCGAGTAAACAAAAAGAAACCAGCTAGAAATGCCAGTGGCAACGACAAGAAACCAGCGTATATCGGGTGGCCTAGATTATTTCCGATGATTATGCCAAAAACTAAAATCAGGGTGAAGACTAGAAGACACCAAAGGATGGCAAGCGGGGAATCTTTCTTAACTAATTTATAAGCATCTTTAACAACTGCTAACTGAGATTGTTTTTTCTCCGGCGTTCCACCTTTAGCTGCTGCTTCTTGCTGCTTCTTTTTTCGACCAAACATCTTTCTCCCTTATCTGATAGCTCTGGCAGCCATTGCCTGGTTGTAAAGCCTGCCTGCCCTATAGCTAGAACGTACCAATGGACCACTCATAACGCCAAGAAATCCTATTTCTTGCGCTTCTTTGCTCAACTCCACAAACTCATTTGGCTTAACCCAGCGGTTTACCGGATGGTGCTTGTTTGTGGGGCGAAGGTACTGAGTGATCGTAATTAAATCACAACCTGCATTTCTTAAATCTTGCAATGCCTGAGAAACCTCTTCGCGAGTTTCTCCCATTCCTAAGATTAAGTTTGATTTGGTTATTAAGCCAAAATCTCGTGCTTGCGTAATTACATTAAGAGATCTTTCATAGGTGAAGGCGGGCCTTATTTGTTTAAAGATCCTGGGGACTGTCTCAAGATTGTGGGCAAACACTTCAGGGCGAGCTTGAAATACCTGATTCAATAGCTGAGCATTCCCACTGAAATCAGGTGCCAACATCTCAACTCCAACACCAGGATTAACTGCGTGGACCTGCAAAATACTCTCGGCGTATAACCAGGCGCCTTCATCATCTAGATCATCTCTGGCAACTCCAGTAATAGTTGCATACTTTAAATTCATAGCTTTTACAGATTGGGCGACTCTTCTAGGTTCATCCCTATCTAATGGATCTGGCTTTCCAGTATCAATATTACAAAAGTCGCATCTTCGGGTGCAGGCGGAGCCACCAATTAAAAATGTTGCCTCACGATCCTCCCAACACTCAAAAATGTTGGGACATGCTGCTTCCTGACAAACTGTGTGCAAACCTTCCTTGGCTACAAGTGAGCGAAGTTTTGTGTACTCCGGCCCCATGTGGGCGCGGGTTTTAATCCATTCAGGTTTTTTCTCAATTGGCGTTTGCGCATTCCTCGCTTCTATTCGAAGCAGCTTGCGACCATTGGGGTCAATGCTCATTGGGCCAAGCTCTCTAGGGCAGGGCAAATATATTTTTGTAGTACTGGCATTACTTGATTTGTAGTGATTTGTTCGCTTAATTCAGCAGCAAGTGATGTGACTTTCGCATCTGGAATTCCACATGGAATTATTTTTGAGTACGCCGATAAATCTGGATTAACATTTAATGCAAAACCATGCATGGTCACACCTTTTGCAACCCTCAGTCCGATGGCCGCAATCTTTCGATCACCTGCTTCATCTCGCACCCAAACTCCGCTGCGCTCACAGTATCTTTGCGCCAAAACTCCAAACTCTGCGCAAACTTGAATCAACGCATTCTCTAGCTCCCTCACAAAGCCAACTACATCAGTTGGGTTCTTTAATTTAACAATTGGATACCCGACAATTTGGCCAATCCCATGCCAAGTGATTTTTCCACCGCGGTCAACATCTATTACCGGTGTGTTATCTAGCGGTCGATCAGATAGTTCAGTCCTTCTTCCTGCGGTGTAAACCGAAGGATGCTGTAATAGCAATAAAGTGTTTTCTAATTTGCCAGAGATTACATCCTCTGCAATCTGTTTTTGCATTTGCCAAGCGGATAAATACTCAACCTCACCCAGCACTTCTACTTTGAGAAGTTTTTGCATCAGTATGGTTGAACTCACACGCTTAGCCTAATTGTTAGCTTAAAGTTTGGCGAAAGATTGGTGATATCGCCCTGCCAGAGTGTGATCAAAGTAGCATCGCTGGTAGATTTCCCACCTTGTAACTGGATTGAAAGGCTGTTTTTATCATGTCCGCTAAAAGCAAATCATCAAGTGCTGTAATGGGTCGCAAGCCGTTGTGGATTGCAATTGTGGCAATTATCGCCTGGCTTGGCATAACCTCAATCGCAGGGCCTACTTTTGGCAAGCTTTCAACGGTGCAAGAAAATGATAACGCCGCCTTTTTACCAGATAACGCTGAATCAACTCTTGCCAGCAAGGTGACGCTTAAGTTTTCAGATAGCTCTAACGATCAAATCCCAACCCTCTTGGTTTTCTTAGGTGATGTTGATCCAAAAAATAATCCAGCCAAAATGGCGGCGATCCAAAAGTACTTAGATGGCTTGGGCGATGAGATTCTGCCCGAATCTGGTAAACCAATGAGTACATATTTTGTACCAGGATTTCCCATCCAGGCCTTTCCATCTGAGGATGGCAAGGCGGCCCTAGTAAATATTGCTCTGAGCTCAGATGTTGCGCAGGATCGAATTGAAGAAAAACCAGCGCTGACATTGATAGTTGATTTCTTGCGTGAAGATTTAAAGAAGAATTTTGAGTCCCAAGCGTTGACCACACATGTAACCGGCTTTGGTGGAATCTTTGCAGATCTATTTGGCGCATTTGGTTCGATTGACTCAACATTACTCACGACCACATTATTAGTTGTTTCACTCATTTTAATTGTTGTTTACAGATCTCCACTGCTTTGGATATTGCCGCTTTTCACCGCTGTTACTGCTTTGTCCCTTGCCGGCACAGTTGTTTACTACCTAGCAAAGGCTGGCACAATCGATTTGAATGGTCAGTCGCAGGGAATTCTCTCGGTGTTGGTGCTGGGCGCTGCAACTGATTACGCACTCTTATTAATTGCCCGTTACCGGGAGGAGTTACATCATCACGAGTCCCGATTTGAATCGATGCGGATTGCATTAAGGGGAGTAGTTGAGCCAATTATTGCCTCTGGCTCTACCGTAATTGCTGGCTTATTGGTCTTACTGCTCAGTCAATTATCTGGTAACCGCGGACTTGGGCCAGT
The DNA here is from genome assembly GCF_002288005.1 of Candidatus Nanopelagicus hibericus. Classification (NCBI taxonomy): domain Bacteria; kingdom Bacillati; phylum Actinomycetota; class Actinomycetes; order Candidatus Nanopelagicales; family Candidatus Nanopelagicaceae; genus Candidatus Nanopelagicus; species Candidatus Nanopelagicus hibericus. The sequence goes on from NZ_CP016771.1 coordinate 482,378, forward strand.
TGGTGCGATTGGAATTGCATCGGCAATGGTCACAGTATTAACACTGCTTCCAGCATTATTAGTTGTATTTGGTAGATGGATATTTTGGCCAAAGGTTCCAAAATTTGATGATGTTGATGAGCAGTTAAGTGGAACTTGGGCGAAGATTGGTGCAGCTGTGGAAAAGAATCCAAAGCGAATTTGGATATCAACTGCGGTAATTTTGACCATCTTTGCTGGTTTTTCATTCACCTTAAAAGCTGATGGCTTAGCAAATACTGAAGCATTTACCGCCCGAACTGATTCAGTGATTGGCTTAGAGGAGTTGGGTAAGCATTTTCCAAGCGGTGAAGGCTCACCAGTTGAAATAGTTATTAAAGAGAATGATCTTGTTGCCGTCACTAATGCGCTTGGTGGTATCGCAAATGTAGCGTTTGTTGAGCCAGTGGTTGATGGTCAAAAAATACCAGGAGCACCAACTCCACCAATTAAAGTAGTAGAGGGCAAAGTCTTGTTAAATGCCACTCTTAAAGTGGCGCCAGACTCAGTTGAGGCTCGTAACACCATTCCAACAATTCGTGAAGCGGTGCACAAGATTGATAACGAAATTCTGGTAGGTGGCGGTACTGCAGTTCAATATGACACCGATGTAGCCTCACGTGCTGATAATCGATTGATTATTCCAATTGTGCTATTAATTATCGGTTTAATTCTAGGTTTATTGCTTCGCAGTATTGCAGCAGCTGCATTGCTGCTACTTACTGTGGTTTTATCCTTCATGGCCACATTAGGAGTTTGCCAATTGGTTTTTGAACATGTATTTGGTTTTGCTGGCGCGGATGCCTCATTCCCACTATTCGCTTTTATTTTCTTAGTGGCATTGGGAATTGATTACAACATATTCTTGATGACAAGAGTGCGGGAAGAGGCGCTAAAGATTGGTACCCGTAAAGGTGTAATTAAGGGCTTAACGGTTACTGGCGGTGTTATTACCTCAGCCGGAATTGTTTTAGCCGCAACCTTTGCGGTGTTAGGTGTTCTGCCTTTAGTGTTTTTAGCAGAGCTTGGCTTTGCAGTTGCCTTTGGAGTTTTACTTGACACCGTAATTGTTCGCTCCTTACTTGTGCCAGCACTTGTGCATGTAATTGGGCCAAAAATTTGGTGGCCCTCAAAGTTGCAACATGAAAAGGTGTAGTACCCTTTCAGAATGTCACCTCGCGTAGGTATCGCAGGGTTTGGTCTCGCCGGTCGTTACTTTCACGCACCGCTGCTAATAGGCGCAGGCTTTGAAATCGCTGCGATCCTTACAAAAAATCCAGAGCGCATAAAAAATGCGGCTATTGATTTTCCAGCTGCAAAAATTGTCGCAAGTATTGATCAGTTACTTAGTGATAATCTAGATTTATTTGTAGTTGCATCAACTAATGATTCTCATGCCGCCTTGGCGATTGCGGCTTTAAATGCAGGAGTACCGGTGGTGGTTGATAAGCCAATGGGGCGGACATTAAAAGAGACACAAGAGATTATTGATGTATCAAAACAAACCAAAGTAGCAGTAACAACCTACTTTAATCGCAAGTGGGATAGCGATAGCTTGACTATCAAACAGATAATCAGCGAAGGAGTACTGGGAAATATTTTCAGGTTGGATTCAAGGTTTGAGCGGTTTAATCCAAAGTTAAAAGAAGATTCCTGGCGTGAAAAACAATCAGCGGCGCAAGGGGGAGGCAACTTACTTGATTTACAACCACACCTTGTTTCAACAGCATTGGATTGGTTTGGGCCTGCAAAATTAGTAACCTCATCAGTTAGATCAATTCGAGGCGCAGCAGATGATGACATAACTTTGGTGCTTAAACACGATAGTGGTGTTGATTCTTATTTGTCTGCAAGTGCAATCATTGGTGGTGGTGGACCAAGAATTAGATTAAGTGGTGACAACGGAACACTTTTGATTCAAGATTTAGATCCACAAGAGATGTTGCTTAAAAGTGGGGCTAAGCCAGTGGATGGTAAGTGGGGGCAAAGCACAAAGAGCAAAGCATTTATTCACCGCGGTGATGAGATTACTGAGTATGGCGGTGTTGATGGGAATTACACCGAGTTTTACACTCAAGTAAGGCTGGCTTTGCAAGGTGGCAAATGGCCGGTCAGTACCGATGAGGCATTGGCAGTGGCAACAATTATTGATCAAGCCAGAGAAGTGTCCTTTAGATAAAAAATTACTCCACTAATGCGGTAAGAGCGTTTGAAACAAAGGGATAATCAAATTCAAAACCATTATCAAGTAAAACTTTCGGCAAAATCTTCTTAGAACCTAAAATCTCTGATGAAAAGCCGCCCAGGGATGCGCGTAGCGCAAATGCAGGTGCTGGGAAGAAAGCAGGTCTTTTTAGTGCATGGGCAAGTGCGGCAGTGAACTCCTTATTTGTCACCGGATTTGGTGTGGCAATATTTACCGCGCCCTCAATTTGTGAGTTCATCAAAAAAATCATTGCTCTAATCTGATCATGTAAGGTAATCCAAGACCACCATTGCTTACCGGAACCCAACTTTCCACCAAGTCCAAATTTGAATAATGGAATCATTCGTCCCAATGCACCTCCAGTTGGATCCAATACCAAACCAGTTCGCAGTTTTATAGTTCTAACACTTGGTGCCAAATTTGCTACCGCCTCCCACTCTCGGCAAACGATGGATAGAAAATCATCCCCACCCCGGTCTACCTCAGCAACTTCACGATTGCCAGTCTCACCGTAATATCCAATCGCACTGGCGGAGATAAAAACTTCTGGCTGCAACTGTTCACAAGCATTTGCAATTGTGGTGGTGCCTAACAGCCTTGAGTTAAGAATCTCGGATCTGTAAGCAGCTGTCCACCGCTTATCACCAACCCCGGCACCAGCTAAATGAAATACCGCATCAACATCCTCGAGAGATTTAAGATCAATCTCACCCTTGATTGGATCCCAGCTGACCTCATCAGCAGAACGGGGTGGTCTTCTGACTAGTTTTAAAACTTGATAACCATCACTTCGAAGTTGTGCGACTAACGCAGTACCAATTAATCCAGTTGATCCAGTGACAGCTACTTTTTTAATTCTTGGCAATTTATAAACCTAGATCAGATTCGAAACGGCCCTCTTCTAATCTTTCTTTTAAGGTGACTAAAAAGCGTGCCGCATCTGCGCCATCAACTACCCGGTGATCATAAGAAAGGGCTAGATACACCATGGAGCGGATTGCCATAGTCTCACCACCATCAGCACCCTTCACCACCATTGGCCGCTTAACAACTGCGCCAAGACCAAGTATTGCTACCTGTGGTTGATTAATAATTGGGGTATCAAATAAAGCGCCTCTGGAGCCAGTATTTGTCAGGGTGAATGTGCCACCACCTAACTCATCTGGAGTTATTTTGTTCTCTCTGGTGCGAGCTGCAACATCTGAAATTTTTCTGGCAATTCCACCCATGTTTAAATCACCAGCATCTTTTACAACTGGCACTAATAATCCACGTTCAGTATCGACTGCTACCCCAAGGTGTTCAGCTGCGTGATAGGTAATTTGATCACCTTCAACTGAGGAGTTTAAAACAGGGTGTTGTTTTAGTGCTTCACATACTGCAACTGCAAAAAATGGCAGAAATGTTAATTTCACTCCTTCACGCGCTTCAAATGATGCTTTAGCTGCATTACGCAGGCGATCTATTTTGGTGACATCAACCTCAACTACTGTGGTTAATTGCGCAGAGATCTTTAAAGATTCAACCATTCGATCCGCAATTACTTTGCGTAACCTCGACATGGTTACGGTTGTGCCTCGAAGTGGTGATGCTGAAACTGCAGTAGTAGCCACTGGCTTGCTACCAGACATTGCTACCGCAGTTGGGGCAGTAGCAGCAGCTGGCACCGCTGCCAAAATATCTTCTTTGCGAATTCGCCCGCCAACACCAGTGCCATTAATTGTTGCAAGATTAACCCCTGCTTCAGTGGCAAGTTTTCTAACAATCGGAGTTACGTAAGCATCATCTGCTCTAATTGCAGTGGAAATTGCACTCATTGTTTTTGCAGCAACTGGTGCCGGGGTGAAAGTTTGAATTGGCGCAGGTGCAACTGGTGCGGGTGGTGGTGGCGGTGCTTGCACAACAACTGGTGGCGCTGGCGGAGGAGGTGGAGGAGGTGGTGTAACTGGCGCAGTCGCTGTAGGTGTAGCAGCCTTAGCTGCTGCCCCTGACTCTTGGATAACTGCAAGTTGTGTGCCAACAGCAACAGTTGAATCTACCTGCACAATTATTTTTTCTAATACACCAGCAACTGGTGATGGAATTTCTGTATCTACCTTGTCAGTTGAAACTTCAAGTAATGGCTCATCAACTGCAATTCGATCGCCCTCTTTTTTAAGCCAACGAGTAACTGTTCCTTCGGTTACTGATTCACCAAGTGCTGGCATGGTCACTGAAAATGACATTTAAATAAATCTCCTAACCATGAGCATGAAGTGGCTTACCCGCCAGGGCTAAGTGTGCCTCACCCATCGCCTCAGACAAGGTTGGATGAGCATGAATGTGTTGGGCAACATCAGTTGCATCTGCTTCCCAGTTGAAAATTAACTGCGCCTCTGCCAAAAGTTCACCTACGCGAGAGCCAACCATATGTATTCCCAAAATTGGTCCATTCTTCTTAGCAACTAACTTTACTGATCCTGCAGTCTTTAAAATATTTGCCTTGCCATTTCCAGCCAAATCATAATTTAACTCCACTACCTCATGGCCAGCAGCTTTTGCCGCTGCGGTGGTAATACCAACTGAGGCTACCTCAGGTTCGGAGTAGGTAACACGGGGAACACCATCATAATTTATCGCTCTGGGGTTAAGTCCTGCTATTTCTTCAGCAACCATAATTCCTTCTGCAAAACCAACATGGGCTAATTGCAGGGTTGGAATTAAGTCTCCCACCGCCCAAATACCAGCTACGTTGGTACGGCATTTGTCGTCAACTAAAACATAGCCTCGATCCATTTTAATTCCAGCCTCTTCATACCCAAGGCCGGTGGAGACTGGTCCACGTCCAACCGCAACTAGCAGGATTTCAGCTGAAAACTCCTTGCCATCTTCTAGCGTGACTCTAACCTCTTTCTTCTTAAGCTCTGCAGATTTAAATTTCACACCTAACCCAAAATTTATTCCGCGCTTTCTAAATGCTCGCTCTAATAATTTACTTGAGGATTCATCCTCAAGTGCCACTAGATGTGGTAAGCCCTCAATGATTGTTACCTCAGAACCAAATGATTTCCAGACCGATGCAAACTCACAGCCAATCACACCACCACCTAAGACAATTACCGACTTTGGCACATAATCAAGTTTTATTGCCTGCTCGCTGGTAATTACTTGCTTACCATCGATTGCAAGGCCAGGAAGAGTTTTTGGATAGGAGCCAGTTGCCAAAATAATATTTTTGCCAGTGTATTTTTCACCATTTACTTCCACTGTATTTTTTGAAATTAATTTACCAGCACCCTGCACATATGTAACATTTCTAGATTTAACCAGACCTTCTAATCCTTTATGTAATTTTGAAACCACGCCATCTTTATAAGAGTTAACCGCATCCATATCCATCGAGTGAAAATCTGCTTTCACCCCAAAATCACCAGCATGGCGGGTGTTATCTGCTATTTCACCAGCATGTAGCAGTGCTTTGGTGGGGATGCACCCTTTATGTAGGCAGGTGCCGCCAAGTTTGTCTTTTTCAATTAAAACCACTTTTTGACCTAATTGGGATGCTCTTAACGCTGCTGCGTAACCGCCACTGCCGCCACCGAGAATTACCAGATCAAAATCGGCCATGAGGTAATCCTGCCACGAAATTAGGCTTTGCTAGAACTGTGTGATTCATCGCCACTTTCAGTGTGATGAAGCCAACTCAGCGAGGCAAATTAATGAGCGCAACGCAACTCCGGTGCCACCAACTGGTGTGTAGCCAAATGCCGTTTTTTCATTGTATGCCGGAAAGGCAATATCTAAATGCAGCCAAGGAGTTTGTGGATCTATAAACTCTTTTAGAAATAATCCAGCAACTAACATGCCACCCATACGATCGCCAATATTTGCAAGATCTGCAATTGGTGAGTCAAGTGATGCTCGCAGCTCCTCCGGTAATGGCATGGGCCAAAATGCTTCACCAGAGATCTCAGTTGCCCTTAAAAATTGATTACTAAACTCCTCATTATTTGTCATGACCGCCGAGGTTCTACTGCCAAGTGCCACACCTTGCGCACCGGTTAAAGTGGCAACATCAATAATTCCATCCAAGCCGCCAGCCTTTTTGCCAACCTCAGCCGCTTTGACCAAGGCATCTGCAAGTACCAGTCTTCCTTCAGCATCTGGATTTAATACCTCAACAGTTTTGCCACCATAAATACTGATTACATCACTTGGTCTAGTTGCAGTGTCACTGACCATATTCTCTGCAAGCGGTGCCCAGCCATCTACGGCAATTGGAAGTTTTAATTGTGCGATGGCAAATATTGCTGCGATTACCGCAGCTGCACCTGACATATCAGATTTCATTGCTTCCATACCGGCCGCAGGTTTTAATGCCAAGCCACCAGTGTCAAAAGTAATTCCCTTGCCCACAAATGCGTATCGCTTTTTGGCTTTACTTGGTGAGTAGGTAACATGTAAAAGTCGTGGCGGATTTGCCGAGCCTTGGCCAACACCAATAATTCCACCATAGCCACCTTTTTTTAGCGCAGCTTCATTTAATATCTCCGCCTTTACGCCATATTTACCAGCAAGTTTTTTCATACGCTGGGAGAAAGAATCTGGGGTTAAATGACTTGGTGGTGTGTTAATTAGATCTCGAACTAAGAAGGTCTGTTCGGCAATGATCTCCGCTCGTTTTGCTGCCGTTTTTGCTTGTGCAGTATCGGAGAACTTTGAAAGGATATTTACTAAACCAAGTGGACTCTTCTGCTCTCCTTTGCTGCTACCTAGAAATTCGGTAAAAGTATAGGAACCAAGTGCGGCACCCTCTGCTATCGCCGATAATTCAACAACAGATTTATGCGGCAGTGCAAAGGTGGCGGACTTGTTTCCGGATAATGCCCTGGCAGCCGCACCAGCTGCCCGGCGCAGAGTTTCAGGTGAAAAGTTAGAATCAGATTGGCCAAGGCCTGTAAATACAATTAATTTGTTGCTCTTGCTTGGCAATTTAATTACCTCATCAGCCTTACCAGTTGCTCCCATTGTTTCTAGGGTCACCAGCAAAGTGGTGGTATCAATTTGGGAGTGGCTAGATAAGATTTGCAGTCGCTTATTTACAGTTACTAATCCAACTACTAGCAAATCATTATCTGCTTTGGTGGTTAATTTAACCTTTACCATTTCACTCCTGTAATTATGGGGATCTAAAGTTTGCTGCTGATTATGGGGTAAGCCTAAGGGATACTTTTAAAAGTTGATAATTACAACAAATATCAGCCTTCCAGCATCTTTATTCAGGGGAGTGTAGGTTTAGTCAATGAACAATTCACCACTAGCAGCGCGACATACGCAGGCATCTGCAAAAATGGCAGATTTTGGCGGCTGGTTGATGCCAATTGAGTATGCAGCAACTGGCGTAATTGCGGAGTATCAAGCGGTTCGAAATAATGTTGGATTATTTGATGTCTCGCACCTGGGAAAGATCTCAGTGATCGGTGTTGGCGCAGTTGAATATTTGAACCAAATGGTCAGTAATGATTTAGCAAAAATTCAAGCAGGTCAGGCTCAGTACACACTGCTTTGTAATGAGGATGGTGGAGTAGTCGATGATCTCATTGTTTATCGAAACTCAGATGCTGATCTTTTCTTGATTCCTAACGCTGCAAATACAAGTTCAGTCTTTGAGATTCTAAAGGCGCAGGCACCTGCTGCGATTGAGGTAAAGAATTTGCATCGGCAGTATGGGGTAATTGCGTTACAAGGGCCAAACTCGGTAGCGGCGCTAAAGGAGATTGGTATCGAAAGCAATATGGATTACATGCAGTTTGTAAATACTTCAATTGATAATTGCCCAGTTATTTTATGTAGAACTGGATACACCGGAGAGTTAGGCTTTGAAATTATTCCAGCTTGGCAGGATGCGCAAAAGGTTTGGGATAAATTGATCGCAGTTGTTGAAAAGTTAAATGGTTGTGCATGTGGATTAGGCGCAAGAGATGTTCTGCGTACTGAGATGGGATATCCGCTACACGGCCATGAACTCTCACTACAGATTTCACCGGTGCAGGCGGGTGCTAGCTGGGCGGTGGGTTGGAGCAAACCAACATTTAGGGGCAAAAGAGTTCTAACTGAGCAAAAGGAACAGGGAAGTAAATTGAAATTAAAGGCGATCTTGGCGAAGGATCGTGGCATCCCGCGTAAAGAGATGCAGGTGAAGGATCAATCTGGAAAGGTAATTGGTGTAGTTACAAGTGGAACCTTCTCGCCCGCACTAAAGAAGGGAATTGGCCTGGCGTTAATTAACTCCGAGGTCAGTAAGGGCGATCAAGTCCTAATCGATATTCGTGGCGCAGATTCACCCTTTGTGGTGGTCTCACTACCGTTTGTGGAATCTAAGGTTCGTTAACTAAAGCTTAGTAATGTCCACCCCAGTAGCGCCAGGCATAAGCTGCAATTTCAGTTCCCACGAAAAGAATTGAAAAATGAAGTGCAACTGCCAGGAATTTAGAGAGCAGCGATTTAACTTTCGAGGTAGTACTTACCTCAACAATAATCGGTGCGTTCGCAACTGTGTTAGTGAACATAAATTCCCCTACTCCGGAAACTTAACATTACCATTATCAGCAAAGACAAAGGCAAGTGAATCACCAGGCTTTAATGCCAGATCTGCAACGCCAACTTGAGCCCACGCCCACTTCGCATTTAAATCAGCTGGATTTGGTACCGGCTGCTTACGTTTTTCCAGCACCGCCCAGTAGGCAAACTCAGCTGGCATATCCTTACAGGTTTCAATGTAATCCTCATGGCCCTTAATGCCGATTGGCTCATTTGGCTTAGGTAAATTATTAATTCGACAAACTATATTGTTGCCGTATTTATCAGTTCCCTCTAATTTGAAGTTGGCGCTGTTCATTAAATCCAGCGCAGTTACCGCACCATCTGCAGTAAGGCACTTCTCATAAGGCGCACTTTGTGGATCTAAAACTCCGTAATCAATAAGTACTGTGACGCAGTTTTTGTTTGATTGCGCTGAGTAGAAGGAGATGCCCCCAATAATCAGGGCTGCTACCAGTGTTGCCGGAAGAAACTTCTTCCCATTATTTACGATGTTACTTAACATGTGTTGCCTCTCAAGTAGAGAGTTTCACGTAAGCGAAAAAACTCAACTAGGTGAGATTTCCCGCCCCGCAATCCTCGACGGGTGGTTAATAAATCAAATGTGTTGGGTAATCCGACTTGAAATACTAGATTTCTCACGGTTGCGGGACAGCGTCGGAGTTGCACCGACTTCCCCCAGTCACACTTTTTAAACTTCAATATTAAGTTGTAGGCGGATTCTGCTTACTTTTCTTTATTTGCGCAACTCACCACGCCAATTGCCGAAGTTGGCTGGGGCGGTTAAGGTTGGTAAATGGAGTACAGGCGCCTTGGCAGTACTGGAATGTATGTTTCAGAGATTACTTATGGAAACTGGATAACCCACGGCTCACAAGTTGAGGCTGAAGCTGCCAATAAATGCGTCAGGGCTGCTCTTGAGCTAGGCATTACTACCTTAGACACCGCCGATGTTTATGCAGGCACCAGGGCTGAGAGTGTTTTAGGAAAAGCATTAAAAGGTGTCAAGCGTGAGTCATATGAGTTATTCACTAAAGTTTATTGGCCAACTGGTACCGGCAAGAATGATCGTGGACTTTCTCGCAAACATATTATGGAGTCTTGCAACGCATCCCTTAAGCGATTAAAAACTGATTATGTTGATCTCTATCAAGCTCATCGCTTTGATTTTGAAACTCCACTTGAGGAAACCTTAGGCGCATTTGATGACCTGATTAGAAGTGGAAAGGTTTTATACATTGGCTTCTCAGAGTGGAATGCCGAGCAAATTGCCCAAGCCTTAAAGATTCAGGATGAAAAGGGGTATTACCGATTTATCTCCAGCCAACCCCAGTACTCGATGCTTTGGCGGGTGATTGAATCCCAGGTTGTGCCACTTTCTGAAAAAGAGGGAATAGGTCAAATAGTTTGGTCTCCGATTGCTCAAGGTGTCTTAACTGGAAAGTATCTGCCAGGTAAAAAAGCACCGGCTGGATCTCGCGCAACCGATAAAAAAGGTGGTGCAAATATGATCTCTGGCTTTATGAAAGATGAGATTTTAGAGAAGGTACAAAAGTTAATTCCTATCGCAGCTAAGGTTGATTTAAGCCCAGCTCAACTGGCAATTGCTTGGGTTCTTCAAAATCCAAATGTATCTAGTGCAATTATTGGAGCAACTAAACCTTCTCAAATTAAAGAGAATGTGAAGGCATCGGGCGTTAAATTAGATAAATCCATAATGGATGAAATTGATGGCGTATTAACGGGTGTGGTTACTACTGATCCAAGTAAGACAGTTAGCCCTAAGCCAAGAGCCTAGCCAGAACCGGGAGTACCTCTGAAATTAGTGGAATCTCTCTTGTATTTGCCTTTAGTCAGGCGTAGATTGGTGGCATGCTTTTAATTAAGCGAAGTAAATGGCTAACCCTTTCGTTGGTAATTGTATTAACTTCACTCTCTGTTCCTACTGCGGCCGCTGATCCATCAGATCAATTTCCATCTGGCCCATACAACGCAACATTAATTTCAGACAAAATTCTTTATCCAAGTCTTTTTGGAGTATCAGCCGGACTTCCAGTTGCGGATGTATCGGGTGTGCAATTGAGCAACGGCACTATCAGGGCGTATGTATTTGCCCAAAATCAGGGAATTGTGATTGCAGAATCAACAGATGGAAAAATCTTTACCAAAGTGGGAAATGCATTTGGTGGTGATAAAGGTCAAGGTATGCCTCGGGTCGTCAAATTAAGTGATGGCAAATTCAGAATGTATAACATGTCTTCTGGCGGGATTTCGTGTTCAATTTCATCAGATGGTTTGAACTTTACCGTTGAGAAAGCGGATTGTATTTCAAGCTCTCCATATGCTGGAGCTTCAAATGGGCTAACTGGTGCTGGCATTGTTAAATTGGCAAATGGAACTTATCGAGCCTATTTCTCAGATATGGTTAAAGCTGGAACTGGTCCTGACCCACATCAGGTTTACTCCGCTACATCTACCGATGGCTTAACTTGGAGTGCAGATTCGGGCATACGAGTCGGCCCTGGTACAACTTCAATTACTCGAAGCGCCGAGCATCCAGCCGCAGTTGTGCATGCCGATGGTTCAGTTACTTTATTTTATTTTGATAATGAAGCGCGCCCAGGAAAAGATTCTTCTGGCAGGCAAAATATGGCAATGGGTCAAATGGGACTTTGGTATTCAACCAGTACTGACGGTGGCCTAACTTTTTCAACTGAAAATAAAATAAATTTTCCAGCGCCGTTATCTAATAGTTTTGGAAACGATCCTGATGTTTTTCTTGATAAAGATGGATCAATGATTTTATGGGCTGGCGGATTTGAAAATTCATTGGGTGGGTATATCGGAGCGGTTAAGTTAACTAAAGGCTCTGCTAGTTCGGCCGCAAGCACAGCTCCAAAACCTGCGCCTAAGAATTCAAAAAATGTAAAATTCACCTGTATAAAAGGTAAGCAGAAAGTCACTAAAACCGGGGTACCCGTTTGCCCAACTGGTTGGAAATTACTTAAGTAATTATTTTTCGATTTCGCTTTTGAATTACGGTTTGTGGCGCTGGTGCCCGTAATCTGCGTAGTTGAGTAGCCCGCATCCAGCCATACATTCCAATACCTCTGGTTGGCTCACTCGGAAACTTCTCTTTAACCATTTTCTTGATGCGTCTGGATAACAAAATTCCATCCAAGGTTATAAAAATCATGGATGAGTACATAACTGCAACCGCAGCTAGTTGAACCGCTGGAATTGGAATGATGGTCAAAATTAATACCACCATGATGATAATTAAGAAGTACTCGGTAACTGATTTTCGCTCATCAACATAATTTCTAACAAATCTTCTTGCCTCACCGCGATCTCTAATTGGCAGTGCACTTTCTTCTCCGCGCATATATGCCGCTCTTGCTTCTAGGCGACGTTGGCGGGTTTGCTCTTTTAAAACTTTTTTTGTTGCTTTACTGGCATTTGGTGAAAGTGGGGAAAGCTTTAATTTAGCTTCGCTCTCTTTACGCTTTGGTGTTGGCTTGCCTTTTTTTTCGCTCATGAGATTAAGGTAGGGCTAACATTTGGTCTAATGCAACTTTTGCATACTTTGCAATATCAGGCTTAACCTTTATCTGATTTACCAACTGCCCACCCACCAGTGATTCCATCGCCCAAACTAGATGCGGCAGATCGATTCGATTCATGGTGGAGCAGTAGCACAGGGTCTTATCTAAGAAGACCACCTCTTTATCGGGGTTCTCATTAGCCAACCTTTGCACCAGATTTAGCTCTGTTCCCACCGCCCACTTGGAGCCAGCAGCAGACTCTTTGACGGTTTTAATAATCATCTCAGTACTTCCCACCACATCAGCATTTGAAACCACATCATGCTGGCACTCAGGATGGACTAGGACCTTAACGCCGGGGATTTTTTGGCGAACATCCGCAATATTTTGCAAAGAGAAGCGACCATGGACTGAACAATGTCCTCGCCATAAGATTACTTTGGAATTTTTAATTTGATCATCGGTTAATCCACCATTTGGTTTCCATGGATTGTATAAAACACAATCTGACAGTTTTAGTCCAAGTGATAGGACCGCAGTGTTTCTTCCTAGATGTTGGTCAGGAAGAAACAGTACTTTTTCACCCTTTTCAAACGCCCATTTCATCGCCCTGGCGGCATTAGATGAGGTGCAAACCGCGCCATTATTTTTGCCAGTAAAAGCTTTGATTGCTGCGGAGGAGTTCATGTAGGTAATTGGAATTGTTTTTCCAGCGACGCCAATTTTATTTAACACCTGCCAACAATCCGCTACTTGGGAGGCGGTTGCCATATCTGCCATCGAACAACCCGCTGCCAAATCTGGCAGAATAACTTTTTGATTATCAGCGGTTAATATGTCCGCACTCTCAGCCATAAAGTGCACACCACAGAAAAATATAAACTCCGCTTGCTTGTTCTCTGCAGCCGCCTGAGCCAATTTAAATGAATCACCACGAATATCGGCAAAAGCGATTACCTCATCGCGTTGATAATGATGTCCTAACACCATCGCCTTGCTACCCAAGGCCTTCTTTGCAGCCATCGCCCGATCAACTAATGATTTGTCACTGGCAGCAGGAAGTTGCCCCTCACAGGAGACGCCCCGCTCACTATTTGGATCCGCGGCGGCTCCCAGCACCATTAATTCGGTTATTCCCATATTGATAAGTGTAAACGCTCACAGGTTTTGGAGGCGAAATTTTCTGCTAGAGCGAGTAATCTATGAGCCTAAAGAAGTATTGGAGATAGGTGAGTATGAGCACAGAGACAACAACTCCGGCAATAATTTCTACCGGCATTGGATTAACCGATGTTGCTGCCGAGAAGGTTTCATCTTTACTAAAGCAAGAGGGCAGAGATGATCTAAGTCTTAGAGTTGCAGTACAACCGGGTGGTTGTTCTGGACTTCGCTACCAACTCTACTTCGATGATCGCAGCTTGGATGGGGACACTGTTGTTGAGTTTGGTGCTGCCAAGGTGAAGGTTGTTACTGACAAGATGAGTACACCTTATTTAATGGGTGCCAAAATTGATTTTGTGGACACTATCGAAAAGCAGGGCTTTACTATCGATAATCCAAACGCTCAGGGTTCATGTGCCTGTGGCGATTCATTTAACTAAAGTTTAAATCTCTGATGAAGGTGGCGGTCGCCGGCTCAGTCGGTGGCGACCACATAATGAGTTTCGGTGGCAAGTTCACCGACTCACTAGTTGCTGGCTCGCTTTCAAAAGTTTCACTCTCATTTTTAGTAGACACCTTGCAGATCAGACGTGGTGGTTGTGGCGCCAATATTTCATTTGGAATGGGGGCGCTAGGGCTTAATCCAATATTAATTGCTGCAGTTGGAAAAGATTGGGTTGATTATCAAGCTTGGCTAAACCGACATGGCGTTGATACCTCACATGTTCTAGTCTCAAAAACCCTGCATACTGCAACATTTATGGTGACAACCGATACTGAGTTAAATCAGATTGCATCTTTCTTCCCAGGGGCAATGAGTGAGGCGAGAAATATTGAGTTAGCACCAATTATCGCTAAAACTGGAAAGTTTGATCTGCTAGTTATTTCACCAGATGATCCACAAGCAATGATGGCTTACTCCCAGATGGCTAGGGATCTGAAAATTCCAGTGGCGGCAGATCCATCACAGCAGTTAGCCCGGATGGATGGCAAAGAGATTGCCCAGTTAATCGATGGCGCAAAGTATCTATTCTTAAATGAGTACGAATTAGCACTTGCGATTCAAAAGACTGGCTGGACTGACCGACAATTATTTGATCGCGTGCAGGTGAGAGTAGTAACGCTGGGATCAAAGGGTGCGCAAATTGAAGAACATGGCAAAGAGACAATTTATGTCGGGGTACCAAAAGAGAAGGCGAAGTTAGATCCCACTGGCGTCGGTGATAATTTTCGTTCCGGTTTTATTGCTGGCCTTGCTTGGGGTTTATCTCATGAGAGGTGTGGTCAATTAGGTTCCATGCTTGCTACTTACTGTATTGAAACTACAGGAACGCAGGAGTATCACTTCACCAAGGATGAATTTTTAAGCAGATTTGAGGTTGCTTACGGCAAATCAGGTGCAGATGAGGTTAAGCCTCATCTCAATGTCAGATTAGTTGGCTAATTTCATCGAAGCTTTGCAACAGTAATTTTTAATGCCTGACAAAATTCCTTCACCATTTTCTCACTGATATCTTTATGAATAGTCAATCGTAAGTTACCGGCGATTGGCCGGCCCATGGCGGCGAGTACATGACTAGGTTGCATATCTGCAGACTTACAAGCTGAGCCCGAGTCAACTGCAAAACCTAACTCCTCCAAGGCGAGCAATGCTCGGTCTGCCTCGATACCTTTAATACTAAATGAAACAAACTTGGGCAGGCTTTCTGCAGATGATGCAATATCAACATCAGCAATCTCACTTTTGATAAATGCAATGATCTGTTGCTTCAATTGTGATCGGATATCAATTTCTTTTAAGTAATTTTCTAGAGCAACGGCGCTAGCTAGGGCCAGTGGAATTGAGAATGTGCCTGGAGTGCGGGTTAAATCATTGTGGGGAAGGGGATTGCGCCATTTTTCAGCGGACTTAATCACTAACACTCCTAAGCCTGCTGGCCCTTGCCAACTGGCACTATCAAAGAGTGCTGTTTGATATTCAAATTCTGGCAGGTGATCAACGCCGCTTGCGGTGCAATCCGCGAAGATCAGTGCTTGCTTTTTAATTACTTTTTGAAGGTTACCACTCTCACCATTAGCAACCTGCCAGCAGATCACATCTTGTGGGCCACAGGTGAAATCTGCAATCTCACCATTACCATCGACTGGTAAGCAGGTGGTTGATCTGCCTAAGTTTTGTTCAGTAGTTGCAACGGCAAAAATTTTTTGACGGTCTATTTTTGAATAATACAATTTGCTCTCAGCTTTTAATAGGCCAGTAATTCCTAATTGAAAACCAAGATCAACCTCTCCTAGAAACTCAATCTCATCTGGGCGGGCATTTAACGCGGTTGCAAAAGTTTGCCTTACCTGTTGCAGCAAAATGGCGGCTTGACGTGAGGTGTTGTTTAATTTGTTTGGATCTGCCCACCCGTTAGTAAAAAACTCAGATAATAGGGATAATGCAGCAGGGTGTAGCACTCTTTCCTGCTGAAAATCGGCTGTGATGCGAACCACCAATTACCCCTAACCTTCTGCGTACGACATAGCAATGGCAGAAGGTTATCCTTATCCCCATGAGCCCGCTTGCTGGTAAATCTTCACTTCTACCACTGGCATTACTCCCATTATTAACAGCCTGTTCTAAAGCAGATGTTTCCGGTCTTGGTTTTGAAGAGGGAATTTCAAGTGTAAATGACGCCTCATTGTCACTTTGGCAAGGAGCTTGGATTGCAGCCGCAGTGGTGGGTGTATTTACATTGATCTTGATTTTATGGCCAGTATTTTTCCATCGCAAGAAAGATGAGAGTTTTCCTAAGCAAACTCAATACAACATTCCAGTAGAGGTTGCATACACGGTAATTCCATTTATCATCGTGGCGGTACTTTTTTACTTTACCGTACAACGCGAATCCAAGATTGTGAAAATTACTCCAGACGCGCAAGTCTCACACTTTATTGATGTGCTTGGATTTCAATGGTCATGGCAGTTTAAGTATCGCGACGCAGGTGAATACAAGAGTGCAACAGTTACTGGGACTCCCGCTCAGCCTCCTACCTTGTATTTGCCTCAAGGAGAAAAGGTCCGCTTTACTTTGGATGCCAATGATGTGGTTCACGGGTTTTGGATCCCTGCTTTCATGATTCAGATGCAGAATCTGCCCGGTGTGACCAACAAACTAGAGTTCACGGCAAATAAGCTGGGAACCTACCCAGGTCGATGCAATATATTATGCGGAAGAAATCACTCACAGATGTTATTTTCTGTGAAGGTGGTAACGCCAGCAGAGTATGAGCAGTATCTACAAGGTTTAGTAGCCGAAGAGAAAGCAGCAGTTGCATGACAACCTACGCGCAACGACCCGTAATTTCTGCCTCGCCATCCGCGCCACTGCCAACTTCAAAGGGACGCTTGCTAGTCAAGTGGCTTACCTCAACTGACCACAAAACAATTGGGTACCTCTATTTAATTACCTCATTCACTTGGTTCTTGATCGCTGGTTTAATGGCATTACTACTACGTGGTGAGTTAGCTCGACCAGGAATGCAATTTTTGAGTAATGAGCAGTACAACCAGATATTTACTATGCACGGCACCATCATGCTCTTAATGTTTGCCACACCATTATTTGTTGGTTTTGCTAATGTAATTATGCCGCTGCAAATTGGCGCCGCCGATGTGGCATTCCCAAGATTAAATATGCTTTCATACTGGTTGTATTTATTTGGTGGCACTATTGCGTTCATCGGTTTTATCACCCCAGGCGGCGCAGCATCCTTTGGTTGGACTGCATACGCTCCATTATCCAGCGTGGAGTACTCACCCGGTATTGGCGCAGACCTTTGGTTAATTGGGCTTGCGATTGGTGGTTTGGGAACAATTCTTGGTGGCGTTAATTTTGTAACCACAATTTTAACTATGCGCGCACCTGGAATGACGATGTTTAGAATGTCTATTTTTTCTTGGAACGTACTTTTAACTTCAATTTTGGTTTTGATCGCATTCCCACCACTTGCAGCAGCTTTCTTAGCACTTGAATCTGATCGCTTATTTGGCTCACATATCTTTGATCCCGCAAACGGCGGAGCGATGTTGTGGCAGCATTTATTCTGGTTCTTTGGTCACCCTGAGGTTTATATATTAGCGTTGCCATTTTTTGGTATTGCTACTGAAATTTTGCCAGTCTTTAGTCGTAAACCTATTTTTGGTTATAAAGGATTAATTGCCGCAACCATTGCAATTGCAGCTTTGTCTGTGGCGGTTTGGGCTCACCATATGTATGCAAGTGGGCAGGTGCTCTTGCCATTCTTCTCATTTATGACATTTTTGATTGGTGTGCCAACTGGGGTTAAATTCTTTAATTGGATCGGCACCATGTGGCGAGGATCGGTCACTTTTGAGACACCGATGCTTTTTGTTCTTGGCTTTTTGATTACCTTCTTATTTGGTGGGATTACTGGAATCATCTTGGCCAGTCCACCACTTGATTTTGCAGTTTCAGCCTCCTACTTCGTAGTTGCTCACTTTCACTATGTCTTATTTGGCACTGTGGTATTTGCTATGTTCGCTGGCTTCTATTTCTGGTGGCCAAAGATGACTGGTCGAATGTTGGATGAAACCTTAGGAAAGATTCACTTCTGGACATTGTTCTTTGGATTCCACATTACATTTTTGATTCAGCACTGGTTAGGGATAAAAGGCTTTCCACGTAGATACGCCGATTATTTAGCCTCAGACGGATTTACCTTCATGAATATGGTCTCAACTGTTGGCTCAGGCTTGCTCGCACTTTCCATGATTCCATTTTTCTTAAATTTGTGGCAATCCCGAACTAGCCCAAAGGTGACAAGTGATGATCCTTGGGGACACGGCTCATCTTTAGAGTGGGCAACCTCTTGCCCACCGCCTCGACATAATTTTACTTCGATGCCAAGGATTCGTAGTGAGCGTCCAGCTTTTGATCTGCATTACCCACACATGGCGGAAAAAGCGACCCACTAATGAAAACTAGTTGGATCCTATTTGTTGGTCTTTCATTATTTTATGTAATCCTGGCGGTAATTTATTGGCAGGTTGGCGGGGAGCCAGTAGGAATTACTGCTATTTCTTTAAGTGCAGGACTTGCATTAATCGTTGGATTTTATCTTTGGTTTACCAGCCGTAGATTGGGAAATTTACTACCAGAAGACAATCAACAAGGTGAAATAGCAGATTCAGCTGGTGAGATTGGATTTTTCTCACCCCACTCATGGTGGCCGCTACCAGTTGCATTGTCAGCATGCGCGATGGGTGTTGGATTAGTTATTGGCTGGTGGTTAGTCCTTATTGCACTGGGTAGTTTATTAATTTCGATTTTAGGTTTTGTTTTGGAGTATGAACGTCCTTCTAGCTCTGTTCATTAATTATGAAAGAAAGAGCGCAGATAGTAGATACTGGCGTCCCGCTTTTCTTTAAAGCACAAATTGAAATCAACGCACCAGCCAAAAAAATCTTTGATTTTATTTCAATTCCGGCAAATCATCCACTTATGGATGGCTCAGGAATGGTTAAAGGAACTTTAATGGGGCCTGCTCAGCTTTATCTTGGCGCTAAATTTGGCATGAAGATGAAGCTTGGAGTGCCCTATTTTATTAAAAACCAAGTAATTGAATTTCAAGAAGGCAAAGTGATTGCATGGCGACATCTGTTGCATAATGTTTGGCGTTATGAGTTAACTGAGATTGATGCCAATACAACCGTTGTCTGTGAGAGTTGGGATGGCCGCCAAGCACGGTCTAAGTGGTGGGTCTCTGACTCCGGAGATTGGGTACCAAAAGCAATGGCGAAGACATTGGTGAAGTTAAAAGGATTAATGCAGGGATGAGTAAACCCATTACCACAGATCCTCAAATCGACAGGTTAGCGATAGCTGCAGTTGAAACTGCTCGGACATTAATAGCTGAGTCTGCTCCAAATTTAAAGCGTTATGACAGAGCAAACAGAAAGAGATTCACCCGATTATTTAAGGATCCAAAAGCTATTTCCGTGACGGTCTCATTAACTGATGAAGTCATGCGAATTTCTTCAGCCAAAGATTCAGTGCGGATTTTAAGAAATGCTGCAAAGGATGCTTCAATCGCCGGATTTGGATTACTTAACACCTTTGGCTTAAAACTAATTGCATTGGTTTCTAGGGTGCTGCCAAGGCCAGTGCTTTTTGCGGTACACACCCAGGTAAAACTTTTATCAAAGGGAATTATTCTGCCAGCAGAGAGCAAACAGCTAGCACGGCAAATTAAAAAACGGGGTAAAAAAGGCATCAGATTAAATATAAATGTATTGGGTGAGGCGGTATTGGGTGAGGCTGAGGCTAATGAAAGATTTGAGCGAGTGGTACAGATGATGCAGCGAAGTGAGGTTGATTATGTATCAGTCAAACTCTCATCCGTAGCTAGTCAGATAATTGCATTAGATCGCGAAGGAACTTTAGAGCGAGTTTGTGAAAAATTGCGCCTGATATATCGAACCTCAATATCCTCTAAAACTTTTGTCAATTTAGATATGGAGGAGTTTAGAGATCTACGTTTGACTGTAGATGCTTTCAAGTTGGTGTTAAGTGAGGGTGAGTTCAAGGATTTATATGCTGGCTTAGTTTTACAGGCCTATTTACCAGAATCTCATGAGGTTTTTGCAGAGCTGGTCGAGTGGGCATTACAGCGCAATACACAATCAGGTGGTGTAATAAAAATTAGATTAGTAAAGGGCGCTAATTTAGCGATGGAGAAAGCTGAAGCTGAGTTACATGGCTGGGTGGCAGCGCCATATAAATCAAAGGCAGATGTTGATGCCTCTTACTCAAGATTGCTTGATACTGCACTGCGACCAGAGCATGCCAAAGCGGTAAGAATTGGGGTTGCCAGTCATAATCTTTTTCATATTGCATTTGCGCTAGAGATTGCAAAGGCTCGAAATGTAATGGAGCAGTTAGATCTCGAGATGCTTGAGGGAATGGCAAATCCAGAGGCACTGGCAATCGCTAAGCGTTCAATGCGCATTTTGCTCTATGCACCAGTCACTAGAGGAGATGATTTTGCCTCCGCTGTTGCTTATTTGGTTCGTCGTTTAGATGAAAATACCGCGATTGAAAATTATCTCCGCTCCTCATTTGAAATTGGAAGCGATCCAGAGATATTCACCGAGCAATCGAAACGATTTTTAACCAGTGCAACTGAACGCCATCAGATCTCAACCCAAAGTATTCGCCATCAAAGTAATGATTTTGTGATTACAGATCAGTTTGAGAATGCGCCAAACGCTGATATTACCAATCTAGATTTTCTCTCCAAATTAGATAAAGAGATTGGTTCAGTTTTAAAGCGATCAATTGAAAATATTCCGATTGTGATTGATGGCAAAGAGATTTTTGATCGAAACCTGATTGAGGGTAATGATCCCGGCGATAATGGCAAGGTTTGGTACAAGTATTGCGTAGCAAAATCGACTGATATTGATGCAGCGATTAAGGTTGCAAATAAATCTTTTAAAGATTGGAATGAATTAGGTGCGCTGAAGCGAGCTGAGGTTTTAAAGAAATTCTCCAAGATTGCTTATGCTGAACAGGAAAAAACTATTGCGATCATGACCCGCGATGCAGGCAAAACAGTTTCAGAGGCGGATCCTGAGGTGTCTGAAGCTATTGATTTTGCCAACTACTACGCTTTATCAGCCATCTCATTAGATTTAGAACGCGAATCTTCACCAGTTGGGGTGGTAGTAGTTGTGCCGCCTTGGAATTTTCCTTATGCAATTCCTACCGGTGGGATCTGTGCGGCGCTGGCTGCTGGCAATTCAGTGATTTTCAAGTCAGCCCCTGAAACAGTTGCCACCTCTTGGCACTTAGTAAATCAATTATGGAAAGCAGGAGTGCCAAAAAATGTGCTGCAATTTGTTTCAACTGAAGATAACGAGGTTGGTCAGTCTTTGATCACCAATGATGGGGTTAGCGCAGTCATCTTAACTGGCGGATATAGCACCGCTTTATTATTTTCTTCTTGGAGAAATGAATTAAATCTACTAGCAGAGACAAGTGGTAAAAATTCAATGGTTCTAACTGCCTGTTGTGACATAGATGTTGCGGTGAAGGATCTTGTGCAGTCTGCTTTTGGACATGCAGGCCAGAAATGTTCTGCAGCATCCTTGGCAATAGTTGATAAAAGTATCTATCAAAACCCAAATTTTATTAAGCAGTTAATTGATGCGGTGAGATCATTAAAAGTTGGGGCGGGATATAGCTACTCAACTACGGTTGGTCCCATAATAAAAAATGCCGAAGCCGGATTGCAGCGAGCACTAACTCAATTAGATGAAGGGGAGCAGTGGCTGCTAAAACCAGAACAATTAGATGAGGCGGGTCTGCTTTGGTCACCGGGTGTGAAAACTAACATCAAAGCTGGCTCTTGGTCCCACCTTAATGAGTGGTTTGGACCTGTGCTTGGAATTATGGTTTCACCAGATTTACAAACTTCAGTAATTTGGCACAATGCCACAGATTATGGATTGACTGCTGGAATTCAATCTTTAGATGCCGCTGAGTGTGAGTACTGGATAGAAAATGTTGAGGCTGGGAATCTTTATGTTAATCGGGGCGTAACCGGGGCGGTTGTAAATCGACAACCATTTGGTGGTTGGAAGAAAAGTTCAGTCGGGGCAACTGCTAAAGCTGGGGGTGCAAATTATGTTGCCACATTGCGCAATTGGAACCAGATGAAACACTTTTTACCAATGAAAGAGGCGGCAAATAAATGGCTTAAATCAGTGGGGGGATTGGCAATTGATCACACCAGCCTTAACGTCGAACAAAATCTTCAAAGATATCGCCAGTATAAACAAGGCTTCTTGATCAGAATAGAAAGCGGGACCAGTAAAGATGAGTTGGATTTTCTTAGTTGGCTTAAGAATGATTTGGGAGTAATTACAAGATTAAGTAGTGATTCTTTGATTCCTCGATTGCCTAATCTGGTGGTAGAAAGCGTTGAAGAGTTTGCTCAGCATGCTAAGGAGTTTGATCGAGTCAGGTGGTTATCAGCAGAGATCCCTCCGGTGTATGAACTTATGAAAAATGGCATCTCATGTGATCGCCGCCCAATCACTTTGCGAGGTGATATTGAGATAGTTCGTTGGTTCCTTGAACAGAGTGTTTCAATTACACAACATAGGTATGGCAATACCAATGCTGGACCGAAGCCCTCTTGCTCAGCACTTAAGTTTTAATACTTAGTGATGCCCACTCTCAAGCTCTTTGAGCTCAGTGGCGGTTGGCTTTGCAATATTTTCTGCGTTGGCTTTGCTTAATCTGGCTTGGATCTTTGCCCTAATACCTTTGGGATTTAATACCCCTTGCCTATCCTCAGTTACCAAGGCAATCGCTTGTGGTTGGACATGTTGTGTAAGGGAGTATTTCTTGCCAGCAGATAACTCCTCATGAACCTCAATAAACTCACCATGAGGCAACATAACTAAACGGCCAGTCTCCTTGCCGTGAAGTACCAACTCACGATCACGACGTTGTAGTGATAGGCAGATGCGTTTTGTAATCACAAATGCAAGTGGTGGCAGAACAATTACGCCAATTCGTGAAAACCACATGATCTGATTAATAGTCAGATCAAATTGGGTAGCGATTATGTCATTTCCACCATTAATTAAGGTGACTAACATAAATGTCAATGACATTACCCCAAGCGCGGTTCGGTTTGGGACATTTCTTGGGCGATCTAGCAAATGATGCTCACCCTTATCACCAGTCATCCAACTTTCAATAAATGGATAGAGCGCCATTCCAGTAAAGATAATTCCGGGAATAATTAAACCTGGAATCAAAATATTCCAAGAAATAGTGTGCCCAAATATGTAAGTTTCTATTGGAGGAGCCATTCGAACTAGGCCGTCTAACCAACCCATATACCAATCTGGTTGCGAACCCGCAGAGATCTGCGCTGGGGTGTAAGGGCCAAATAACCAAACCGGGTTAATTGATGCCACTGCTCCCAAGAAGGCAGTAATTCCGAAAACGATAAAGAAGAATCCACCAGCTTTTGCCATGTACACCGGCATTAGCGGATATCCCACAACATTTTTCTCAGTTCTCCCAGGACCTGGATACTGAGTGTGCTTCTGATACCAAACTAACATCAAGTGCACCGTAATTAATGCCAAGAAAATTCCAGGCAAAAGCAGCACATGCACTATGTATATCCGCGGAATAAATATCTCACCTGGGAATGCACCGCCAAAGGCGAAGAATGAAAGATAGGTTCCAACTACTGGAATTGACTGAATTATCGCATGCGCGATTCTTATTCCAGTTCCAGATAACAAATCATCAGGTAGTGAGTAGCCAAGGAATCCTTCAACTATTCCAAGAGTTAATAAGCCAATTCCTAAAATCCAGTTAAACTCACGAGGTTTACGGAAAGCACCGGTAAAGAAAACTCGCATCAAGTGAGCCACTATCGCTGCCATAAAAATAAGTGCAGCCCAGTGATGAATCTGGCGCATTAATAGGCCACCCCTAACATCAAATGAGATGTGCAAAGTGGAGGCGTATGCCGCGCTCATCTCAACATCTTTTAATGGTTGATAACTTCCTTCATAAACCACATGCCGCATTGATGGGTCAAACCAAAAAGTTAAAAAGGTTCCAGAGAGCAATAAAATCACAAATGAGTAGAGAGCGATTTCACCCAACATAAAGGACCAGTGGTCAGGAAAAACTTTTTGCAGATTTTTCTTCATCCAAGCGGCAGCACCAGTTCGCTCATCAACGTAATTTGCTACATTGCCGGCAATTCGCTCACGTGCGGTCATGATTTTCTCTCCCAGAAGCTAGGTCCAACCGCTTCCGTAAATGGTTGTTTCGCAATCAAATATCCATCTGCATCGACGGTAATGGCCAATTGTGGCAGAGGTCTAGCTGATGGACCAAAGATAACCTTTGCGGCACGGGTCACATCAAATGTTGATTGATGGCATGGGCAGAGTAAATGTTTGGTGGTTTGTTCATATAAAGCAACTGCGCATCCCATGTGTGAGCAAATCTTGGAGAAGGCGATGATGCCCTCATGAGTCCAAGAAAGCCGTTCTGCATCTAATTGAAACTCAGATGGCCGTAATCTAATTAACAACACCGCATCCTTTGCAATATCCTCTAAGTGACGCTCTTTTCCTGGGGCAATCTCTGGCATAACTTGGGCAACACCACCAACTTCAAGATCACTAGCTTTAATTGGTCTGTCACCTGGATCTGTCACCAATCTCGTTCCGGTTTTCCAACTAGTTTCATTTAGAGAGTTACCAGGAAGTGGTCCTAAATCTCGCAGCATCACCACCGCAGGTAGACCCGCTAAACCAAGGGCTGCAAATAGTGAGCGCTTGATTAATGGCCTTCTTCCTAAACCTGCCTCTTCGGCGCCAACCTTTACAGCTTTAACAAACTCAGATCTATCTTCCTCTGCTGAACGCATAGTGTGGCGTTGAGCAATCACCTCTTGATCTGGCATCAAAGTCTTTGCCCAATGGACTGCGCCAAAACCAATAAATAACAATCCAAATGCAACACCGAGGCCAATCCCTAATTGTTGGGCGTTGGTATTGCCCATCACCGGTATAAAAATAAATAAATCCTCTTTGATAAAAAAGAATGAGTAAAAAAACAATAAAGTTCCAACAGCAGAAAGTGAGAATAAAACTGCAACTTGGCGCTCAGCACGTTTTGCAGCGATCGGATCGGTATCAGCCCTGCGATGAATGTGCTCAGGCAATCCTGGATCTGCTAGTGGCTCTAACTCATTAGACATTTTTCTACCTTGCCTTTGCAGTCAGCCACACGGCGATACCAATTAATAATCCAAGACCTAAAGTCCAAACCAACAACCCTTCAGTAACTGGTCCAACTCGACCAAGTGATGCACCACCTAAAGCTGGCTCGGCTTCGGCTGATTTGATCCACTTAATAATTGAAAGCTTCTCTTCTGGGGTAATAATCTTGTCATTAAAAACTGGCATTGCTTGTGGGCCGGTAATCATCGCTTCATATATATGTCTAGCCTTTACCCCCATCACAGTTGGTGCGTACTTTCCTTGGGTTAATGCGCCACCTTGGCCAGCGAAGTTATGACACATCGCGCAGTTATTTCTAAATAACTCTCCACCCTCGGCAGTGTTACCATCTCGCTCCCACTCAATCTCTTCATTTGTGTAGGCACGAGGTCCTGGTGCTAACGAAGCAACGTAGGCGGCAAGAGCTGCAACCTCCTCATCGTTGTAAACCGGCGCTTTTCTCATGGCTTGTTGACTCATATCCTGCATCGGCATTCGACCAGTTGCTACTTGAAAATCTACAGAGGCTGCGCCAACACCAATTAAAGATGGCGCTACCGCTCCACCTTCGCCATTTAGGCCGTGACATGAAGAACATCCTTTAAGGAAGATCTCCTTACCCTCCTCAATTAATGTCGATCTGGCGGAGGCAGCTGCTGCGCTTTGATTAGGTGCGGCAGTTGCGGCAGAAAAAGTAAAGCCGAGTGCAGAAAGAGCAATTAACAGCAGCACAGGGGTGGCAAACTTATGCCGGCGATACTTGGAAATAAATTTCATGATTATTTAATCAGGTAGATCGCAGAGAAAAGTGCGATCCACACAATATCTACGAAGTGCCAGTAGTAGGAGACCACAATCGCTGTGGTTGCTTGCGAGTGACCAAATTTTTGCGCTCTAAATACTCTAATTAAAACAATCAGGAATGCGATCAAACCGCCAGTCACATGCAGACCATGAAATCCGGTGGTCATATAAAACACAGAGCCGTATGCGCTAGAAGAGAGTGAGAGATTTTCACTCACCAACATCGCATACTCATAAACCTGGCCGGCAATAAAAAATGCACCCATTAAAAATGTTAAGGCAAACCACTCCCGCATTCCCCACCGGCTAAATTGCCAAATTGAGCCACTGCGCCGAGCTTGAAACCTCTCAGCGGCAAAGACGCCGTACTGACAGGTCACTGATGACAAAACTAAAACTGTGGTGTTGGTAGCTGCAAATGGAATATTTAATAACTCAGTCGACTCCAGCCAAACCTTTGGTCCTTGCACCGCACGGGTGGTGAAGTACATGGCAAAGAGTGCGGCAAAAAACATTAATTCTGAGGAGAGCCAGACAATGGTGCCAACAGCAACCAGGTTTGGACGATTTGTCTTTACTGATGGTGTGGCAAGGGTGGTCATGGGGGAGATTATTCCGCTAAATCGCGGTTAATGCCGCATCTAAGTATGGGGGAGCAGCCCTACTATTTGGTGAAACTGATCACCCAGGAAGGTGTCGAAGGCAGATACCGGATGAAAAACTCATTTGCATCCCCATCGCTAGGATTACCACCATGCAAAGGTTAGTTATAGCCCTTTACTCCGATGATTCATCGGTTCGACAAACGGTCATTGCCGCCCTGGGAAAACAATTAGATCCCGCACTTTCCGTTCATGAGATTAAAGAGTTTGCCACCGCAGATGCACTTCGACTTTATGTAGATAATAAAAAGCAGGTAGACCTGTTTATATTAGATGGCGAAGCGGTCCCAGAGGGTGGCATGGGAGTTGGTCGGCAATTAAAGGATGAGGTTTTCAACTGCCCACCGGTTTTGTTAATCACCGGCCGAGAGCAAGACAAATGGTTGGCAACTTGGTCAAAAGCTGAAGCGGTTGTTACCCACCCAATTGATCCCTTTACCATTGCAGGCAAGTGTGCTCAGCTGTTGAAAAGCTCCGCTGCGCTCGCAAATTAATTAAGTAGTAATAATGAATTGGGATCTGGTACTAAATTCATTAGCAGAAAAAAAAGATTTATCTGTTGAGCAAATCACCTGGGCGATGTCGCAAATTCTTGAAGGTGTGGCAGAAAATACTCAGATCAAACAGTTTCTATCGGGCCTTAAAGCAAAGGGTGAAAGTGCCAGTGAGGTTAGGGCGCTAGTTGATCAAATGTATAAGTACGCCGCGCCTATAAGCATTACGGAGCGGGCGGTGGACACAGTTGGTACTGGTGGTGATGGTGCAAACACAATCAATATTTCAACAACTGCCGCCATTATTACAAATGCCGCAGGTGCTCGGGTGGTAAAGCATGGCAACAGGGCCGCCTCCTCCAAATCTGGCTCCGCTGATCTGCTGGAAGCGCTGGGTGTAAAGATAGATTTGACCGGCAAAGAGGTTGAACAAACTGTACATAAGATTGGAATCGGCTTTTGTTTTGCGCCAGTATTCCATTCATCGATGAAACATGCAGTTGTTGCTCGTAAAGAGTTGGGCGTGCCAACTGTTTTTAATATTTTAGGACCTTTAGCAAATCCAGCAAAACCAGTTGCTGCTGCAATTGGAGTGGCTAGAGCGCAATTGCTACCACTCATGGCGCAAGTATTACTTGAGCAGGGCAAAGAAGGGTTTGTATTTCGAGGCGATGATGGATTAGATGAGGTGTCCCTGTCGAGTACGACAACAGTTATTCAAATTAGCAATGGAAAGTTAAGCCAAGAGATATTTGATCCAACCGAATTGGGTATAGCAGGGGCCGCAATTTCCGATCTTGCAGGCGGGGATGCAAAATACAATGCCAAGATCACCAACCAAATATTTGCAGGTGAATCTGGCCCGATGCGAGATGCGGTAACTCTAAATGCAGCATTTGCCATTGCAGCTTTTAAAGGAGATTTTAATTTGCCACTTTCTACCCAGATTGCCAATGGTTTTGTGTTAGCAAACAAAGCCATTGATTCGGGTGCTGCGCAATCAGTACTAAAGAGGTGGGTTCAATTATCAAATGAAATAGTCTCTGCTAGGTAGAACGCATACCCCAGTAATTTTGCCGCTGAATGTGGGCTGCAGTTTTAGCGAAATCTAGCAATGCTTCTAAAGTAGTGATGTCAAGTGAACCAAGTCTTTCAAGCAAGCCATGCAACACCTCAACTGTGGCTTTGGCATCATCTAGCGCCCGATGATTTGGCTCAGTTTTTGTGCCGAAGAACTGTGCAAGTGTTCCCAATTTACAATCTGGCACATCTTCTTTGGTGAGAACTTGCCTAGCAACAGTCACAGTGTCTATGGATTTGTACTTTGGCCAGGGGTAATCCAACTCTTTGGCTGCGCTTTTGAGAAAACTTAAATCAAAAGGTGCGTTGTGGGCAACCAATACAGATTCATTATGGCTTCCCACAAACTCTAAGAAGGTGGGAAAAACTTCATCAATTACCGGCGCATGTGCCAGCATTAAATCGGTAATTCCAGTCATCTCGGTTATGTAATCAGGTATTGGTGCGAGTGGATTTACAAAGGTTTTAAACTCGCCAATAACCTCACCACCCTTAACTTTGACTGCGCCGATCTCGGTAATAGCCGCGCCTTTTTTGGGAGAGGCACCAGTAGTTTCTAAATCAACCACTACAAATGTGGTTTCTTGCAGTAGTGGGGCCATTGCTAAAAGATACTAGCCAGACCTGACATTGGTTATGACTTACTTCAGATATTGAAAAAAGCTTTGATGGAGCTAACAATCATCTCTACTGCGATGGCAGAGAGTAGTAAGCCAGCAATTCTTGCCAACAGATCAACACCTGAATCTTTAATGACCGCCAGAATTTTGGTGGAAAACATAAAGGTCAATCCAATTATGAAGTGCACTGAAATAATTGCCAAAGCTAAGGCGGTCAGTTGATCATTTCCATCAGCTTTTTGAACATAAAGCATTGTGGTCACAATGGCTCCTGGACCGGCAAGCAGTGGTGTGCCAAGTGGAACTAATGCAATATTTTGAGTAGTTGGAGAGTTGCTGTCGGTAATGGATCCAGTCAGTAATCCCAGACCAGTAATTAACAACAAAATACCACCCGCACCCTGTAGTGCTGCCAAGGAGATATTTAGGTAATCCAGAATTGCGTTACCAAATAAAGCAAAAGAAACGATCACAAAAAGTGATACTGCGGCTGCCTGCCATGCAAGGCGCCGTTGTTGCTTAATCGATTTTCCAGAGGCCAATCCTAAAAATATTGGGGCCGCACCCGGTGGATCCAAAATCACAAATAGGGTAACGAAAGCTTGTGCGCCAAAGGTTAGGGCCGAAAGGGTTATTGCATCATTCATCTCTAGATCTTATCTGAATGTTGTAGTCGCCATAGAAGTAAGGGTATTTTGGAAGTCTCGGGCATTTCATAACGAAAAACTTGCCTATTCGCTATTGCAATTTGCAAAGAATTGACCCTAGCCTTCTCGGTATCGAGTTGGAGGAATTATGGGATTGAGTAAAGATGCAAAGAGTTTCACCAAAATTACATTGGATGAAAGTGAAATGCCCACCCAGTGGTACAACATAATTCCAGATCTACCATCACCACCACCACCGCCGCTACATCCAGGTACTCATCAACCAGTAGGACCAGCAGATTTAGCTCCGCTATTTCCAATGGATTTAATTTTGCAAGAGGTTTCAACAGATTCTTATATTGATATTCCAGGTGAGGTGCTAGATGTGTATCGCACCTGGCGTCCATCGCCACTATTTAGAGCGCGTCGATTAGAAAAATTACTAGATACGCCAGCTCGCCTTTACTATAAATATGAGGGTGTATCACCAGCCGGTTCTCACAAAACTAATACTTCAGTGCCGCAGGCTTACTACAACAAGAAAGCTGGCATAAAGAAGATCACTACTGAAACCGGAGCTGGTCAATGGGGAACTGCCCTGGCATTTGCTTGCGCACTTTTTGATATGGAGTGCGAGGTTTGGCAAGTTGGTGGTTCATACGATGCTAAGCCTTATCGCAGATTAATGATGGAGGTATTTGGTGCAAAGGTCCATCGTTCACCCTCTCAATTAACTGAGGCTGGTAGAAAATTATCCTTAGATCCAAAAAATAAATCTGGTTCACTTGGCATTGCAATCTCTGAGGCGGTTGAAGCAGCAGTGACAGATCCAACTGTTGCTTATGCACTTGGCTCAGTCTTAAACCACGTATTGATGCATCAAACAATCATTGGCGAGGAAGCACTAAAGCAATTAGCAAAGGTTGGCGAAACACCAGATTTGCTAGTTGGCTGCACTGGCGGTGGATCTAACTTTGCCGGCCTTTCATTCCCATTTATTCGCGAAAAACTCAAAGGCAAAATGAATCCAGAGATTCGGGCCGTAGAGCCAGCATCTTGCCCATCACTTACTCGCGGCAAGTATGCATATGACTTTGGCGATACTGCTGGCATGACGCCACTAATGAAGATGCACACGCTTGGTCATGATTTTATTCCAGATCCAATTCATGCTGGTGGGCTTCGTTATCACGGTATGGCACCGCTAATCTCTCATATTTATGAATTAGGAATGATGACCGCTCAAAGCGTTGGACAAAAAGAGTGCTTTGCAGCTGCGATGCAATTTGCACGAACTGAAGGAATCGTTCCAGCTCCTGAGCCAACACATGCAATTGCAGTTGCGATTGCTGAAGCATTAAAGGCAAAAGAAACTGGTGAGGAAAAAGTAATCTTGACCGCACTTTGTGGTCATGGACATTTCGACTTAGCAGCGTATGACGCCTTCCTAAATGGCAATATGGTTGACTCTGTTCTCAATGATAAGGATTTTGAGGCTGCATTAGCCGCGCTTCCAGTCATGTAAGTGGGTTTATAAATTGCAAGATAGTAAGTTTTAACCATGATTGATCGCACAAGGCTGGCCACCTTACGCAAAATAGAGGATGAAAGGTTTATTACCTCTCATCCAAAAAGCGGTGAGTTGTTTGAAAAAGCGAAGGAATCAATGCCAGGTGGCGTGCCCATGTCCTGGATGTCAAAGTGGCCAGGTGCTTATCCAATATTTGTTGAAGAGGCTAAAGGTGCTGGGTTTGTTGATGTAGATGGCAATACCTATATAGATTTCTGTTTGGGCGACACTGGGTCAATGACTGGACACTCACCAGAAGCCACCATCACTGCAATTAGGGAGCAGGTGGGAAGAGGGTTGTCGGTGATGCTCCCAAGTAAGGACGCAGCAATTGTTTCTGCTGAACTTGCCACTCGTTTTAATTTACCACTTTGGCAGTTTACGGTTTCAGCCACTGATGCAAATCGTCATGTAATTCGATACTCAAGATTGATTACTGGTAAATCAAAGATAATTATTATCGACAGGTGTTATCACGGAAGTGTGGATGAAACTTTTGCAACTTTAGACAAAAAGGGAAAAACGGTAGCCCGAGAGGGAAATATTGGGGCTCCAGTTGCACTGGATCAAACCACTCGAGTTGTGGCATTTAATGATTTAAGTGCAATGAAAAAGGCATTGGAAAAAGATGATGTGGCGGCTATTTTAATGGAACCGGCAATGACCAACGTTGGAATAGTTTTGCCACAGGATGGATATTTAAAAGGGGTCGAAAAATTAGCTAATCAATATGGCGCGATGTTAATAGTTGATGAAACACACACAATTTCAGTTGGCCCGGGAGGAATGACCGCTGAACTTGGCCTTGAACCAGATTTTTTGACAATTGGTAAAGCGATTGGAGGCGGATTTCCAACTGGTGCCTTTGGCATGAAGGCGAGTATTGCTACCGCAATAAGCAAACTAGTTGAACTCGAGGTGATTGATACTGGTGGAATTGGTGGAACTTTGGCCGCCAACGCGCTATCCCTAGCTGCCATGAAGGCAACGTTAAGTAAAGTTTTAACTAAAGAAAATTTTGAAAGGATGATCAAACTTGGAAACCGATGGGCAGATGGTGTTGAAAAAACAATTAATAAATATCAACTTGGGTGGACCGTTAATCGCCTTGGTGCAAGGGCTGAATACATGTTTGCCGCCTCCGCGCCAATAACTGGCAGGCAGGCAGCTGACAGCGGAGATTTTGAATTGGAGCAATTTATTCACTTAAGAATGCTTAATGATGGTTTTCTAATCACACCATTTCACAATATGGCGTTAATTTCACCGGACACCACAATCGCAGATGTCGATTCGCATACAAATGCGTTTGAAAAAATGTGTGGTGATTTAGTTGGCTAACACAACCTTGAAACTCAAGGATGGCAGAGCCCTTGATTACATAAGCAATACTGTTAAAAGCGATAAAGCAATTCTGTTTCATCACGGGACACCTGGAGATTGCACTGCATGGAGTTCTTGGGTTGAAGGGATAAATGAAGTCAAAGCAATAGCGGCTAGTCGTCCAGGCTATGGCCATAGTGATAGAAGGCGCGGGCGAAATGTGGCAGCAGATATCGATGATCAATCTGAATTACTAGATCATTTAGGAATTAAGAAATTTGTCTCAATTGGGTGGTCAGGTGGCGGACCGCATGCTCTAAACATGACACGGGAATCTAGAAATATGGGTGCGATAACTCTTGCAGGTGTAGGTGAGTGGGGAAATGAAGATTTAGATTTTCTCAATGGCATGGGACCGGAAAATCACGACGAGTTTGGCGCCGCTTTAGCTGGTGAGAAAAGTATTGAAGAGTGGATGATTGAAAATGCACATGATTTAAAAACTGTTACCGGTGCAGCATTAATAAGTGCATTGGGCGGATTAATTGGAGAGGCTGATAAAAAAGCCTTAACACATGAGGTAGCTGATGAAGAGGCGGCTGTGTTTAGAAGAGCCTTATCGGTAAGTTATTACGGTTGGTCAGATGATGATTTAGCCTTTGTTCAATCATTTGGATTTAAATTAAGCGAAATTAACAAACCAACTTTGATTTGGCAGGGTGATGATGATTTTATGGTGCCAAGAGAACATAGCAATTGGCTAGCAAAACATATACCTGGCGCTAAGCTTAATTTTGTACCTGGCCATGGGCACATTTCACTTGTTCAAAATTATCGACCTGAAATTATCAAGCAAGCATTGAACTTGCTCAATTCTTAATGCAACACCAAATAAAACTCATTCCAGTATCGCTCGCAAAAGAGTATGCCGACCAGCCTTTGGACTGGAGTCTAAAATTATGGGGAGAGGGTAAATCAGAGTTCTCCGCTGACGATTGGCGAAATTTCTACAAAAACGCCATGAATTCTGATTATAGTAAATTCAATCCCGATGGCTCTGATCAAGAGTTGTTGTTTATGGCAATTCGCACCAATGATGGAATCGAAGAGGTAGTGGCATCAATAGCAATATGCGATTTTGATGATATTGAGGAGTATCGACAGTTTAAACCTTGGATTGCAGCTTTTATTGTTCGTGAAGATTTAAGAGGCACGGGTGTCGGTAGCACGGTCTTAGAATTAATGGAGAAAAGAATTCTTGCTTACGGAGTTAAACACATTTACCTGTGGACTGAAGGCGAGAAGAATTTTTATGGAAAACGCGGGTACCTGTTAATTGATCAGCTTCATAAACCGGGCAGAGTCATAGATTTGATGCAAAAAGATTTAGGAAAACTACTTATCTAAAAGCTGCAATACCGGTTAATGCTTGCCCTAATACCAGCATATGAATCTCATGAGTTCCTTCATAGGTAAGCACTGTTTCAAGGTTACTCATGTGTCTAAACACTGAGTATTCAGAGGTGATTCCTGCACCGCCAAGAATTGATCGAGCACTTCTTGCAATTTCTAGTGCAGCGTTAACATTATGAAACTTACCCATGCTGATTTGTTCAGGTTGTATTTTGTCTGAATCCTTTAAATCTGCCAGGTGATAGGCAAGAAGCATAGAGGTGGTGATTTTTGTCGCCATATCTGCAAATTTTGCTTGAGTTAGTTGATGCTTTGAAATCGGACCATCAAATTGCTCGCGGGTAGTGGCATAGGCGAGAGAAACCTCAAAACAATCACGAGCCGCACCAACTGTGCCAAAAATAATTCCATATCTCGCCTCGGCCAAACATAAAAGTGGCGCTCTTAAACTAGTTGCCTCTGGCAAACGATAAGAATCCGGAACGCGCATATCGTTGAATACCAGTTCTGATGTTACTGAGGCTCTAAGTGAGAGCTTATGTTTAATTGGATTTATAACTATTCCTGCTGTTTTAGTTGGAACACAGAAGCCGCGAATACCTTCATCAGTTTGTGCCCAAATAATGGCTACATCTGCAACGCTGCCATTAGTAATCCACATTTTTGAACCATTAATTATCCAGTCAGAGCCATCCTTCTTTGCAAAGGTTGTCATTCCTGAAGGATTTGAACCGTGATCTGCCTCTGTTAAGCCAAAGCATCCAACCGCCTCACCTTTTGCCATTTTTGGTAGCCACTCTTGCTTTTGGGATTCACTTCCAAATTTATAAATCGCAAACATTGCAAGTGAACCTTGTACAGAAACTAAAGATCTAAGTCCAGAATCAACCGCTTCCAATTCCAGGCAAGCGAGTCCATAGGACATCGCATCTGTACCTGCGCAGCCATAATTTTTAAGGTGCATACCAAGAACTCCAATACCGCCTAGTGCTTTAGCTAAGTCACGGGCAGGAAGTTGTCCCTCTTCATACCAGGCTGCGATATTTGGTTTTAACTCTTTCGCGGCAAAATCTCTCACAACTGTTTGAATCGCTTTTTGTTCCTCAGTTAGTCGCGATTCAACCTGCATTAATACGAGTGGATGAATTGGAGAAGCGGCTGGTTTGCTCATGTTCAAAGTCTACCGAGCGCATTTCTCAAGTTGAAACTTTTTACCGTAATAACTATCTTTTTGGTGATAAATGTCATTTAAACAATGTTGTACTCGGGCCTCAATTGACCGGAGGTGAGGAATCGATCTGCACTAAGTTGATCTATTTTAACAAACGGTTGCTTGCCTAGATAAAGATCTCGCAGAATCTCACCTATCGCAGGTCCTTGCAAGAAGCCATGACCGCTAAAACCTGTGGCATAGAAAAATCTAGAAACTTTTTTATACTCACCTAGTATCGCATTGTGATCTGGTGTTACCTCATAAAGTCCGGCCCAACCTTTACCAATTCCGACATTCATAAGTCTTGGCGCCCTCGTACTAGCAATCGCGCCAAGTTTTTCTAAAAATTGTGGATCCTTCTTTAGATCAAAGCTTGGCTGGGTTGTTTTGTCAGAGAATCCCATCAGTAAGCCTTTACCCTCGCGGTGCCAATACAGTGAAGAGGAGTAGTCAATTGTCATTGGCATCTCCTTTGGTAAATCCGAGAAAGAATCATCTAAAGGCTCTGTAATTACTAATTCACGTTTGTAAGGTGTTACTGGCAGATCTAAGCCCACCATCGATGCAAGTTTTGGGGACCAGACACCAGCACAATTTATTACTGCACTTGTTTTAATTTCGCCCAGGGATGTACTCACTGAAGTTATCTCACCTCCGTGGGTATGGATTCCAGTTACTTCAACATTTGTAATCACATCTGCCCCCAACTTTCTTGCTCCGCTTGCGTAGCCAAGTACTACGGATTCGGGTGTGCAGTGACCATCATTTGGCGTGAATGACGCAGCTAGAAGGTCAGAGGTACTTAGTAGCGGAGAAAGTTTGCCTGCTTCATTCGGTGTAAGCATCCTTGATGCAACATTAAATTGTTTATGAATCTTGGTAGATTTTTCAAAAAGATCAACATCTTTTTGAGTTGTAAGTGCAAACAAATATCCCGGTCGATGTAGATCGATTTCATACCCTGGTCTATTTTTAAAATCTGCAAACAGCTCTAAAGATCTTGCTCCTAAAGCGACATTAAACTCATCTGAGAAATTTGC
Organism: Candidatus Nanopelagicus hibericus; assembly: GCF_002288005.1. Classification (NCBI taxonomy): domain Bacteria; kingdom Bacillati; phylum Actinomycetota; class Actinomycetes; order Candidatus Nanopelagicales; family Candidatus Nanopelagicaceae; genus Candidatus Nanopelagicus; species Candidatus Nanopelagicus hibericus. The sequence continues at coordinate 518,589 of NZ_CP016771.1, forward strand.
CCTCACGCCACCTGCTGCTTTGGAGGTAGAGCCACTTGCTAAATCATTTTTTTCACAAAGAGCTACTCGAACGCCAGCTTCGGCTAAATGAAATGCGGCCGATGTGCCCATCACGCCGCCACCAATAATGACTACATCAACTTGGGCAGGTAAGGACATTTTTAAATTTTAAGAACAAAATCTGGGTCATGCTTGATCTCAATCAGATCCATCTGTGCTTTCTGTAATTTGTTTGACCAGTCCCAGTTCATTGATTGCCATCTTGTGAATTGATCTAAGACCCAAATTCCGCTTTGTCGTGAGCCATTACCGCTCAAACCATTACCACCAAATGGAAGGTGTGCCTCTGCCCCAGAGGTTGAGTTATTGATCGAGACCATACCGGCGGAAATACCTTCTCTAAAGCGCCAAACATTTTGAGGATCATTGGTATAGATAGCTGAGGAAAGTCCATATCCGTGGCCATTTGCAAGATCTATCGCTTCATCCAATGTTGAGAATTTTCCAACAGTAACTAGCGGACCAAAAGTTTCAGTTGCATAAAGCTCATCGTTTTTTGTTATTCCAGCAACAATAACTGGATGGGCAAACACACCTTTATCTGGATCGCCAACAAAACCTTTTCGAGGATTGCTTGCGGTAATACGACCAGTTGAGGTGGATCCCAATACTTTGTGATGGCTTTGAATCATCTTCAAGTGAGCTAAGTGGTTATCTAGATATTTTTGGCTAATCATTGGACCAAACAAAACATCCTTAAATGGATCACCAACTGCTGCGTTTTCCACTAATGAAGCAAATTTTGAGAGCACATTGTCGTAAATCGATTCATGAATCCAAAGTGTGCCCAGTGAAGTACAGCGCTGACCGGCAGTACCAAAGCCAGCAAATAATGCACCATCTAACGCAAGATCAATATTTGCATCTGGCATTACAACCATCGGATTTTTTCCACCAAGCTCAAGACATGCACTTTGAATGTACTCGCCAGCTTTAGCACCAATTTTTCTACCAACTGCCGTTGATCCAGTAAAGCCAACCTTATTGATTACTCCTTCTTTCAATCCAGAATCCAAAGCCGCAAATGTTTGAGTGCCATCTGCCACCACAGTGATTAAAACATCTTGCGGAACTCCACCAGCATGAAAGATTGATGTTAAGGCATTTGCCACAGCTGGTGTGAACTCTGATGGTTTCCACACCACGGTATTACCGGCCAAAAGCGCCGGCACGATATACCAAGAAGGAACAGCGGTTGGAAAATTTCCAGCGGTTATAACAAAAACATTTCCAACTGGCATTCTGAAAGTGAAAAGGTTCTTATTTTGCATTTCACTTGGCACAGTCTGGCCATAGAGGCGCCGACCTTCACCTAAAAAGAAGTCGCAGGTATCAACAACCTCCTGCACCTCACCTAATGCTTCGGTGTAAACCTTGCCCATTTCTTTGGTGATTAATTTGGCCAGTTCCTCTTTATTTTTTTCAACTAACCTTCCAACATTTGCAATGATTCGACCACGAGTTGGTGCTGGCAGTTTCGCCCAACCCTTTTGCGCTAATTTTGCCTTACGCAAAACTGTCAAGATTTCAGCAGCTGTTGCTTCAGGAACAGTTGCAATCACTTCAGATGAATTTGTGGGATTGGTTGATTCAAACATGAGTGTATTCTCTACCAGATAAGCAAAATTGGAAAATGCCGATATTGTTTGAACATGGAAGGCTCTGTGCGCACCGTAGCAGCGGTCATTTTAGATTTACTTGCTAGAAAGGGCGTCACTAAGGCATTTGGAATTCCTGGAGTTCATAATCTAGGTTTTTGGAACGCATTATCCAAGGACAGACCAGAGATCATAAGTGTCAGGCATGAACAGAGCTGCGTCTATGCAGCCGATGGTCTAGCAAGAGCTACTGGAACGTTATCTGTTGCAATAACTACTACCGGACCTGGTGCGGCAAATACATTAGGTGCATTTGGTGAAGCAGCAACCTCTGGATCACAATTGTTGTTGATTTCATCTGAGGCTCCAATAAAAATTCGATCAAAAGAGGGCACAAGGGGAATTTTGCATGAGATGCGGGATCAAAGTGCAATCTTTGCACCACTTGCTAAACGAGTGTCCATCAGTGGCAAAGAATTAGTGTTGGCGAAAAATGCAACTACAGCAATTGAAGCAATCTCAACAGTCGTGGATTTTATGGAATTCCTAGCGCAAGCACCAACCGGTGCAGGGTATATCGGCATTCCATCAGATATTTTGAATCAGGAATTTACTGGGCAAATTCCGACACCAAGTAAGAGTTGTTTAGATTTTATCAATCAAGAAAAAAATCTTGCAATAAATCAAGAATTGATAAAGAAAATGTTGGAGGGTGTTAGCAAAATTGGAATATGGGCAGGTGGTGGGGCACAAGGTGTAAGTAATGAAATTACAAAATTATCCGATCACCTAAATGCACCAATTTTTACCTCCTTTGCAGGAAGAGGAGTGGGAGGCTCAAGCAAAAACTACTTCACCTTACCGATTCACGAAAAGGAGGCGGAAGTAGTTTTGACCGAATGTGAAGCCTTACTAGTTTTTGGATCCCAACTTGATGGAATGAATACTAAAAATTGGAGTATAAATTTTCCAAAAAAGATTATAATTTTTGATGCATATCCAGATGTTGCGCTCCGAAACATAAAAGCTGATTTAGTAGTACGAACTGCAAATTTAGCAAAGGCTTGTGAAGCTTTAACATCGTTGCCCGCTCGAGATCAGTGGATTGATGTTTCAAATATCACTGCCGAAGGCAGGCAACGAATTGCTCAAAGTGAAAAAGGTCGAGCAGGAATGGCCTTGGTAACTGCGATTGAGAAAAGTTGGCCAAGTGAAAATTACATCGTATGTGATATGGCAATTTCTGGTTATTGGACTGGTGTTTATCTTCAAAGTAAAAGAGTACGGCAAATTGCATACCCAGTTGGTTGGGGAACTTTAGGTTTTGCACTCCCTGCAAGTTTAGGACCGGCTGCGGCAGGAATCTCAACATTAGTTGTATGCGGAGATGGTGGAATTGCATTTGCATTAGGTGAACTAGCAACAGTGTCACAGGAAAAATTGCCATTAACAATTCTGCTACATGATGATGGTGGATATGGGATGCTTCGATTTGATCAAAAAGTAATGAATCATCCAGAAAGAGGCGTAAATTTGTTTAATCCTAATTGGCAAATACTCGCCCAATCATTTGGAATTGAGTTTATTGAAAGTAATCTAAAAACCCTTGCTGATGCTTTACGTAAACGATCCACAAGTAAGACTCCAGGAATAGTTTTAATTAAAGATGAAATTTACCCACCAAAAAGCAGTAGTCCAAGATGGAACGAGAATTAATTAGTCGGTAAGTCCTGCAGAAATTATTAGGTAATAGATAGTAAAAATTACTGAAGCCCAAAGAAATCCTGTCCACCAGCTCATGCTTAGTTTCAACTTATAAGTATCCCAATTTACTTTTGCAAGGTTCTTATCCGCACGTACTTTGTTGCGATAAGAAATGATCATGTAGGCGGAAACTAGAATTCCCCAAAAGAACATAAAGCCGGATCTCATATCATCAGTTTAACCCAGGTTTGTAAGTGTGACCATTTGCATCTCGTGATTAAGTCAATTCCTATCTACACTAAGGGTCATGGCACATCTACAAACCCCTTTTGTTACTGCCGAAGAGATCAATGCTTTGTGCAGCTATGAAAAAATTATAGATAATCAACGCCAAGTATTCGTAAACTTATATTCAAACAAAGCAATGATGGGGCCTAGAGCTATCTTGTCTCAAAATGATAATGCGCAATTTTCCTACATTGCTCGAGCTTCAGAGAATGGACCTACCATTGTTAAATTTGGAACTGTAGTACCAGGTAACTCTGCTCGAGATATTCCAGTAGTTCAAACTACGGTTGCAATACTTGATGCAACTTCGGGCTCGCTTAAGTTATTTCTAGATGGTGAGGCAGTGACAAAATGGCGGACAGTCTGCGCAAGTATGGCTGCGGCTATCGCATTGTCGAATCCAATTAAAAAGATTGCTGTAATCGGAGTGGGTCATCAGGGGAAAGCACATATTGAGGCAGCAAAAAGTATTTTCAACCCTGAAAAAATCATTGGTATTTCAAAAAGTACAAAGCCAGCGAACTTTGGATCTGATGTTGAAATCAGTAATGATCTAAATAGAGTAAGTGAATGTGATTTGATTTTTGTTTGCACCAATGCTTCAGAGCCAGTGATTAAATCTTTGTTAAATCCGGGTTCCACCTGTATTTCCATCGGTTCATTTTCGCCAATGCGATCAGAGGTCTCAGTAGAAGCACTTTCCAAGGCTGATAAGGTTTTTGGTGATGATGCTAAGACAATTTCTGAACAATCTGGTTCAGTGGTTAGTACACTTGCTAAATCTGATCGAAACTGGAAACAAGCCCAATCTATTGGTGGAGTTTATGCCGGAAAAATTAAAGGTAGGGAAAATGAAAAGGAAGTTATCTACTACTTCTCAGTTGGTTTGGGAGTTCAAGATGCAGCACTTGCTGATTTTATCCTTGCGACTGGGAAATTCTAAAATGAAAATAGGGAATTAAGTGGATATAAAAGATGCCAGTTCTCTATTAGCCAAGAATTGGGGAGTTAAGGGTGAATTATCACCACTTCCAAGTGAGCGAGATATAAATTTTAAGATTGGTGGTAAAAAAGCGTATGTTTTAAAGATTTATCCTAAGGTTGATGCAGACTTAAAGATTAGATTAAATCTGCAAAACAAAGTACTTATCTTTTTACAGGATAGCTCCATCAAAGTGTCGCCAGCAGTAATTCCAACTAAAAAGAAGAAATTACTGGTCACCCCGAGTAAAAATACTGCCGCGCGGCTGCTTACCTACCACCAAGGCAAAACCTGGGGGAGTAGTTCTGAACATAGTGGTGAACAGATTGAAGAACTTGGCCGGCTGATTGCCACAGTAGATAAAAACTTATCAAAAATTAGCATAACCAAAGCGGAGCGGAAATCACTGAATGCTAATTTTATTTGGAATATGTTGCAGGCAGAAAAGCTCCTCACCTGGAGTTCTAAAATCACCGATAATCAAAGTCGGGTTGTTGTCGAGAAAACTTTAAATAACTTTGCGAAAAAAGTGCTCCCCAAGCTGAAGAAATTACCCATGCAGGTAATTCATAATGATGGTAACGATTACAACATTATTGAAGATGGTGAAAATCTCTCATTAATTGATTTTGGCGACATGATTTATGCCCCAAAGGTTGTCGGCGCTGCGGTCGCTGCCGCTTATGTAGGGTTGAAATCTGATGATCCAGGCAAGCAGATCGCGCAATTTGTTCGCGGTTATCACAGCGTAAATCCTTTATCTAATGATGAGCTTTTACTATTCATTGAATTGGTAAAGGTCCGGCTGGCTGCCAGTGTGGCAAATGCAGCACTGCAGCGAGGTGATAACCCTGATAATGAATACCTGTCCATTAGCCAAAGTGATGCTCCAAGAACCCTGATAGCGTTGGATAAATCCGACAGTAATTTTCTATTGTACAGACTAAGAAATGCGATCGGGCTTGAAGCAAATCCTAATGCGAAAGCAGTTCGTGATTATTTATTAACAAAAACTGCTACAAATATATTGAGCAAGCCGTTTGACCAATTAAAGATTGTTTATATGAATTGGTCATTTGATAACAAGGATATACCTCGCTCTACCCAGGCTTTGGAGGAGTTGAAATCTAAATCAGGCGCAGATGTGGTTATTGGTTATTACTGTGAAAATCGCAATGTTTATCAAGGTGAGGCATTTAATCCGGCAGCTACCAATGCCAGAACTTTTCACCTAGGTGTTGATATTGGCATGCCAGCAGGAACCGAGGTGTTTGCGCCCTTAGATGGTGTAATTGAATTATTTAATAACAACTCAACCAATTTGGATTATGGTCCAGTTGTTATTTTGCGACATAAAACTGGCAGTGGAGTTCCGTTTTGGACTCTTTATGGCCACCTTTCAATTGATTCCATGCCTAGTTGGCAGATTGGTAAAGAGATTAAAGCTGGTCAATTGATTGGTCGCATGGGTACGGAGGAGGAGAATGTGGGTTGGCCACCTCATACTCACTTTCAGTTGCTCACAGATCTGTGCGGGATGGGTATTGATATTCATGGGGTAGCACCTAAAGATGAGATTCCTTTATGGCGCGGAATCTCATTAAATCCAAATCTAATTCTGGGAATCCAATCTGGCACCGACGCACATGCCCGGATCTCTCCTGCAAGTATTAGAAGTGAGCGCAGAGTGGTGGTTTCACAAAATCTTTCACTTAACTTTAAAAAACCAATAAATATTATTAGTGGCTCTGGTGCTTATCTATTTGATGAGCAGGGAAAAGGCTATTTAGATCTGGTGAACAATGTTGCCCATGTAGGTCATGGAAATCCTAGAGTTGTAGATGCGGCCGCCACACAAATGGCGACCCTAAATACAAATACCAGATATCTACACCAATCCATTATCGAGTATGGAAAGGCGCTAACCAGCAGCCTGCCAGATCCACTTTCTGTAGTTTTCTTTGTAAATAGTGGTAGTGAGGCAAATGATCTAGCAATCAGATTGGCTAGGGCTGCCACAAAATCAAAGGGAGTTGTCGCACTTAAAGATGGTTATCACGGACATACCCAGGCGGTTGTGGAGATTTCACCATATAAGTTTCTAGGAAAAGGTGGGGCGGGAGCGCCATCACATGTGGCGGTGGCGGAGCTACCTGATTTATTTCGAGGTGAATTTACTGGCAAGAATGCCACTGAAAAGTACTTAAATGATCTCAAACAAAGTATTAAATCTCTTAAACAGCCGTTGTCAGCATTTTTTTCTGAAGCGATTGTCAGTACTGCAGGTCAAGTGGTTTTACCTCCAGGTTATTTAGCCAAAGCATTTGAAATAGTTAGAGCAAATGGTGGAGTCTGTGTGAGTGATGAGGTGCAGATTGGTTTAGGCAGAGTCGGCGATAAGTTCTGGGGCTTTGAATTGCATAATGTAGTGCCAGATATTGTCACTATGGGTAAACCACTTGGAAATGGCCATCCATTGGCAGCTGTCGTCACCACTCCACAGATTGCTAATGCATTTAACAACGGAATGGAGTACTTCAACACCTTTGGTGGTAATCCCGTGAGTGCGGTAATTGGACAGGCGGTGCTTGAGGTTGTCTATGATCAAAAGTTGCAATTAAATGCAAAAAACATCGGTAAGTATTTAACTGAAGGAGTTAAATCTCTGGCTAAAGATCACCCAATAATTGCTGATGTGCGGGGCAGTGGCTTATTTATCGGTGTGGAGATGATGGTTGATGAGAAAACTCCAGCAACTAAAGAGGTGGCAGAGCTGATGGAGTACGCACTCTCCAAAGGAGTTTTACTCTCCTGTGATGGTCCAGACAATAATGTGCTAAAGATAAAGCCACCATTAATCATTACCAATAGTGATGTAGATCTACTGTTAAATGTGTTTAGTGATTGGTTGGGCAGCAGGTGAAGCCACCATTAGCTGGGATTAAGATCGCAGATTTTTCTAGAGTTTTAGCAGGTCCATATGCAACTATGTTGTTGGCAGATTTAGGCGCACAGGTTATTAAAGTGGAGCGTCCAGGTGTAGGAGATGACACCCGAAATTGGGGACCACCCTTTGATGCGGCAGGTAATGCAACCTATTTTCTATCGGTAAATCGCAACAAAGAGGGTTTGGAGCTGGACCTATCTAAGGCAACTGATCAACAGGCAGCGTTGGAGTTAATTGCAAGCGCTGATGTTGTGGTGGAAAACTTTGGACCAGGTGGAATGGAAAGATACAACCTTGGTTACAGCAAACTAATAAGTAACAACCCAAAGTTAATTTACTGCTCAATCTCAGGTTTTGGCACATCAGATAAAGCTGCCACTCTTCCTGGCTATGACCTTTTATTGCAGGGGATGAGTGGTTTGATGAGTATTACTGGTAACGATGAAAAAAATCCAACAAAGGTTGGTGTTGCCCTAGTTGATGTTATTACAGGATTACATGCAGTGGTTGGGATCTTGGCTGCCCTTCGGGCAAGAGATGAACAAGGTGTTGGTCAAAAGGTTGAGTTAAATCTGCTCTCCTCCACATTATCAGCCTTAGTAAACCAAGCATCCGCCTATATTTCAGGGGGAGTAATACCAAAAGCTTTGGGGAATGCGCATCCATCAATCGCGCCATACCAATCATATGACGCGAAGGATAAGAAGTTTATTGTGGCAGTTGGTAATGATCAGCAATTTGTTAAATTTGCTGGGGTGGTTGCACCAGAGCTTTTAAGTGATGGCAGATTTACTACCAATCAATTACGGGTTGAAAACTTGTTGGCATTAAATGAGAAGTTATCTGCGGTCTTTTCCCAGAAAAATGCTCATCAATGGATTGCCTCTTTATCCGCTGTAAAGATTCCAACTGGTGAAATAAATGATGTTAAAGAGGCTTTTGATCTTGCCGCATCCCTTGGCCTTTCACCAATAGTTGATGTTGATGGTGTTAAATCTGTAGCAAATCCAATTACATTTAGTAAAACACCAGTTGAGTATCGTTCTGCGCCACCAAATATAAGGAAATAAATAGGCTAGCCTTACCTAAATGAAGGCTGAGATCTCAACTAAATTTACAATCCTCGCCCTGCTTTGGGGAGTCTCATTTCTATTACTACTTAGAGTGGTGGAAGCCTTTGATTGGGCAGCTGCAATCTCAGTCCGAGCCTTTATTGCCAGTGGCAGTGTTTTGCTACTGGCGGCAATAATTAGAAAGAAATTAGATTTTTCAATTGGGGTGAAACATTTCGCAATCCTTGGGTTAACCTCTGTGACATTTCAATTAATTGGTTTATCTCTGGCTGTACCAAGAATTGGAACGGCATTAACTGCGATCCTAGTTGGCGCAATTCCATTATTTTCCTCAGTTATTGGTCGATTAATGAAGATTGAAAACATTGATCGATCAGGCTTTATAGGTTTATTGCTGGGCTTTGTTGGAATCATTTTTCTGGTGGGTTTTCCAAGCGGTGAGTTTGGTGATCAATTCTTCTTGGGCTTTTTTGTATGCTTATTTGGTTGTATGAGCGCAGCCTTTGGTAGTAATTACTCAAAGTTGAAAATGTCATCAGTTGGTAATTGGGAGCAGGTAATTGGCGCCTTCTTCTTTGGTGGGCTCTTTACCTCACCGATTTTGCTGTTTGTGCCAATAAAGGCAGGGCTAGTGCCAATGGATTGGTTGTATATGGTAAGCCTGGCAGTTTTTTGTAGCGCATTTTGCTATGTAATCTACTTCTCGTTGGTTTCAAAGATTGGTGCAACTAGATCTATCTCAGTTGAGTTTTTGGTAACGGTTGTGGCTGTGTTAATCGGGGCCTTCTATCTAAATGAAGCGATTACTGTAATTCAGCTATTTGGGGCAGCACTGGTAATTCTTGGCTCCATTTTGATACTAGATTTACTCTCAATTTCTAAAAAATAGTTGTTAAATTCTTGTGCAGGCGCTATTAGGGTTACTTAACTGCCTAACAGTTTAGGTTTGAGTAATAACTCATCTAACCCAATTCGATGGGCTTGAAATGAGTTAACTGGTGCATCTGATGGGTAACCAACTGCGATGCCACATAGCAATCGGTAATCCTTTGAAACCTCAAACTCTTCCCTAATCGCATCATCCCAAAAGGCAACCGCGCCTTGGGCGCAGGTGCCAAGACCGTGGGCATGAGCAGATAACATCAAATTTTCCATCATTAGGCCAGCATCAGCTGCTGCGTAAATATGTAAGCTCTTATGGATATAGACAAACATCGCAACTGGAGCACCAAAGAATTCATAATTTCTTCCCCATTGCTTATCTCGTTCAGCCTTATCACCGCGTTGCACTCCTAATGAGCCATAAAGCTCCTTACCAACTCTTTGCGCTCTTGGTTTTAACTCAGCTACATAAGGTTTAAGAATGATGCGATTACTAGTTGGCAGACCATGGCGCTTAATAAACAATTTTATTTTGCTCCAGATGCCACCGCGCATTGCAGCAGAAAGTGCCTGCCAGCGAGATAAAAACTCATTGCTAATTCGATCTCTCACCTCACCAGTTGCTACCGCCACCTTAAAAGGTCTGGTGTTTGACCAACTTGGCGCAGTTAAAGAATCCTTTAATATCTGATCAATTAACTCAGGCGGTACGGGTGTGGGTTGAAAATCTCTAGTAGTTCTACGAGATGAGATGAACTCAGAGACCCAAGCGCCATCTTCTTGCGCAGAGTAACGCTTCATTTACGCCCTATTTTTTATTAACAGATGCGTCATAGATAGATTGAATTGTTGAATCCAACATCGCATCAAATTGATCATCACTTTGCTTTGCAGATAATCCTTCGGTGAGGGCTCTGGAAAATGAGGCGATAACACCATTGTTTTGGGCCAGCATCTTATTTGCCTCATCTCGGCTATATCCACCAGAGAGTGCAACAACCTTTAGTACTCGTGGGTGGGCTACTAACTCTTGATAAAGATTTGGCTTTGTTGGAAGTGAGAGCTTCAACATCACAGTTTGTGAATCACTTAACTTGTTTAAGTGATTTAAGAGAGAGGTTTTCAAAATCTCCTCCGCCTGCTCTTTTTGAGCACTCTTGATATTAACCTCCGGCTCAATAATTGGAATTAGCCCACCAGCAATAATCTCTTTACCAATCTCAAATTGTTGAGCGACCACTGCTTCAATACCAGCAGCGTTAGCAAGGTTTATTACAGATCTCATCTTTGTCCCAAATACGCCATGTTTATTTGCCGCTGCAATTCGGGCAGATAACTCAGGAATTGACTTCATTAATTGCACATCATTGCTTTCAGCAGCTAAGCCGTTATCAACCTTTAGAAAGGGCACAATCTTTTTCTTGTTCCACAAAAACTCAGCGCTGCCCATGCCATCAATCTGGCGCTGCATTGTCATCTCAAACAAAATTGCGCCAACAATACGATCACCAGTGAAAACCCTAGATTTGATTAATCTAGAGCGCATTTTATGAATAAGATCAAACATTGCTTCATCTCCTGAGTACTCAGACTCATCCACACCGTAAAGCTTTAATGCCTTTGGGGTGCTGCCACCGCTTTGATCTAATGCGGCGATGAAACCTTTACCGGCTTTTACTTGATCAAACATCTGTTGATTCATAAATACCTTTCAGATTAATTCTCAGTTTCACGATGCGGCTTTAGCAAAGTTAATTGCGTAAGTCTAACTGATCTAGATTCTATTAAGTGGACGATACTGGGATCGACTCGTGGATATGTTCGATTGGTATATCCCTATAGATGAAATTCCTACTTGGTTCAGATATTACACGATGGGGTAGACAAATAGTAGATTTGGATCTTGGAATCTTAACATTTCTCCTATAGTTGTGTTGGAGGGGTAACTGGAGCTCAAATGAAAATTATAGTTTCATCAATACTATTTATCCTTGCTGTTATACACCTCCTGCCTGTTGTGGGAGTTTTAGGTTCAGATTCACTAACAAAGCTTTATGGAATCTCTCTCTCGGACTCAAATACTGAGATCCTGTTACGTCACCGCGCTGTCCTATTTGCAATTATTGGTCTTTTTTTATTGCTGTCAGTCTTTAAAAGTGAGTACCAACCAATAGCAATTTGTATTGGATTAATTAGTGTCGCTTCATTCTTATTGTTAACTTGGTCAATCGAAGGGCTTAATTCCGAAATTAGCAGGGTTGCAAAGGTTGATTGGGTAGCACTGGTGCTATTAATCGTTGCTGGAGTAATTAACATTCTTATTTGATATCTTCGAATCTGTGTGGACGATACTGGGATCGAACCAGTGACCCCTTCCATGTCAAGGAAGTACGCTACCGCTGCGCTAATCGTCCGTAATTTAAAGTGTACTAGCGACCGAAATCATCCTCAACACGTTCAATATCATCCTCACCAAAGTAGCTACCGGTTTGAACCTCAATAAAGATTAATTCAGCATTGCCAGTATTGCTTATTCGATGCAGCATTCCTTGCGGGATTTCGACTATGGAACCCCGAGCGACCTTTTGAACTTCGCCATTTAATGTGACCTCACCACTTCCATCAGTTATATACCAATGCTCACTGCGTTTTTGATGGCGTTGATAAGAAAGACGCTTGCCAGGTGAAACATGAATTGATTTAACCTTATAGGTAGCACCTTCTTGCAGCACCTCATATCGACCCCACGGGCGCTCTGATTTTTCTAGCATGGAAATACTTTAACCCTTAAACTAGCAAGATGAGTAGTTTTGTACCCCAACCTGCGAAATTGCCCTCAAATCAGTTTGACCATTTTTACAAGGGTGGTTATCGCATCGGCAAATTGCGCAATGGACCAGGTGGTCCAATGCGGCCAGAGGAGTGGATTGCATCAACCACCACACGGTTTGGCCAGCAAGAAAATGGTCTTTCCAAGTTACCCAATGGGCAACTGCTAAAAGATGCGGTTGCTGCTGATCCAAAATCTTGGTTAGGTGAGAAACACATCCAAAGATTTGGTATTTCAACTGAGATTTTAGTAAAACTTTTAGATCCAGATCAGAGATTGCCGGTTCATTACCATCCCGATCAGAGGTTTGCTAAGGAAAAATTGCAGTTAAATCATGGCAAGACTGAGGCATGGATTATTTTAGAGGCGCCAGTTGGTGCAAAAGTTGGTATCGGATTTAAAAATCAGATGGCAAAAAATGAGGTGGCGGCGCTAGTTAGTAACCATGATTCAACTGGCTTGCTTAACTCACTTGAGTTTAAACAGGTGCAGGCAGGAGATGCTGTTTTTGTTCCAGCGGGTGTGCCACATGCAATTGAGTCGGGGATATTTGTTCTAGAGCTGCAGGAGCCAACTGATCTATCAATATTGCTGGAGTGGGATGGTTTTGCAGTTGATGGTGATAAGGATGGACACCTTAATCTTGGCTTTGACACCGCACTTGATGCACTACAGCTGGAGCCGCTCACTGATAAGCAGCAGGGGCAAATAATAAGCAGGTTTGAATCTACTCAAAGCATCTCCCATGCAATATTTAAATCAATTGCGGATGATTTCTTTCGAGCAGATTATTTAACTGGTGATAGTCGCAGAGTAGAACCAGGTTTTGGCGTATTTCTAGCCTTGGCTGGCAACGGCCTAATGAAATTTAGTAACGCAAGTGCAATAAGGGTAAATATTGGCGATGCGATTGTTGTTCCTCACTCAGCTGGTGAGTTGAGTATAGAAAATTGTGCAGGAATATTTTCTCGCCCACCTAAAGCTTAACTGTTGGAGGTCGGAACGGGATTTGAACCCGTGTAGCGGGATTTGCAGTCCCGAGCCTCGCCTCTCGGCCATCCGACCTAGCATTTATTCAGGAGAAAATTTATGCACTTTTTTCAGAGCGGACGACGGGGGTCGAACCCGCGACCTGAACCTTGGCAAGGTTCCGCGCTACCAACTGCGCTACGTCCGCGTAATGCGGGTGAAATCTATCGCATTATGCCAGCCTTGGCACAATTGCAATTTTACACACACTTCATCTACTTACATCAAGCCGATCGTGAGAGGTAGCGTTCAAACATGAAGTTAAGCGATGCAAGCTTTTGGATGGCCGGACGGCTTGCTACTGATTGTGTTGAGATCTCAAATGATCCTGCCAGTTTGGATAAACCAGGTTTTTGGGCGGTGGTCTGCACATTTGAAGGTGAATGGATATGCGCACGATTTGCAACAGTTGTGGCTGCACCGCTGACAAAGAGTTCTTGGGGAAGTATCTCAACTACTTGGCATTCATCACAGAGCAGAGATATCTACCAGGAAAATGTAATTAAGATTAAAGAGAAAATTGCAGCAGGTGATATTTATCAGGTGAATCTTTGCCGAGTGCTCACAGCTGATTCTGATCAATCCTTGCAAGGATTAAGTAATAGATTACAAAGTGATAATCCCGCTCCTTACTCATGCTATTTGAACCTACCAAATTTAGAGATTGCCTCAGCCTCACCTGAGTTATTTTTAGAAAAAGATGGTGCAAACATCAAATGCACGCCAATTAAGGGAACATCAAAAAGTGATTATTTTGGTGAAAAAGATAGAGCTGAAAATGTAATGATTGTTGATTTAATGCGAAATGATTTTGGCAGCATCTGTGCGAGTGGCAGTGTGGATGTTCCCAGGTTGCTTGCAACTGAGGCACATCCAGGGCTCTTTCATTTGGTCTCAGATGTAGTTGGCAGGTTGCGATCTGAGATCACTTGGGTAGATATTGCAAAATATCTCCTGCCAGCAGGTTCAATAAGTGGCGCTCCTAAATCCTCTGCACTCAAAGCAATTGCGGAGATCGAAAAGGTGAAGCGTGGTCCATACTGTGGTGTGATTGGATTTGTAGAGGGCGGTAAGGCAGTTTTATCGGTTGGAATTAGGATTTTTTGGTCGGAAAAAGTTGGCAAGATTCATTTTGGAACCGGTGCTGGCATAACCTGGCAAAGTGAGCCAGCAGCTGAGTGGGAAGAGACCGAGTTGAAAGCAAAGAGATTAATCTCAATTGCTTCAGGTGCAGTGTTGTGAAGCTATTAGTAAATGGTGAAATTGCTGGTGATCCATCAAAGCTGCCTTTTTCAGATTCCTTATTAAGAGGTGATGGTTTATTTGAAACCATACTTGGCATCGGTGAATCTCCAATAGCCTGGCCGAGGCATTATGCACGTCTAGCAAAAGCAGCAGAACAGATATCCATCTCTATACCCGCTCGAATTGATTTAGATCTGGCTCTAACAAAGTTACTGGCAGGAGTTGTAGGCAAATCAAAGATTCGACTAACAGTTTTAGCAGATGGTAATTGGATGATTTCACTGGAAGCAGTTGAAGAGAGCAATAAGCCCGTTACCTTAATGAGGATGAAGGAGAGGGTAAGTTCTAAAGCGGTGCTTGCCGGAATTAAATCAATCTCCTACGGGCAATCTATGTCGGCAGTCAGGCGTGCACAGGCAGCCGGGTATACAGATGCGATATTTGTTAATGAGAATGATCATGTAGTTGAGAGTGGATTTTCAAATCTAATAATTCTCACCGAAAACGGATTTGTAACTCCAGCAGATGAATCAGGCTGTCTACCCGGAGTAATGCGAGAGATACTGCTTAGCTCATTTGGTGTGAACCAATCACTTTTTACTTATGAGCAGTTGCTTCATGCGCAAGGGATTTATACCTGCTCATCTATCAGGCTTATTCAGCATGTGAGCAAGGTTGATGACACACTATTTAGTGAAAGTGCAAATGGAAGAAAATTAATTGGTGATTTTGCTGATTTTTTGCAGAGTAAGATAACTCCATGAATTCAATTGCCAAACGAGTATTAGTTGGGGTGTTAGGTGGTCTAATTACACTTGTTGGCGTTGTTGCATTGGTGGCACCAGGCCCAGGTTGGCTGATCATATTTACTGGACTTGGAATTTTGGCCTCTGAATTTGCATGGGCTGCCCGCCTGCTAAGACAAGCAAAAAATGTAGCTAATCAGGCGGCTGATGCGGTGAAGATTAAAAAACGGCATCGATTGATGATTGTCGCTGCCCTTACATTTGCTTCGCTAGTTTTAATGGTTTTCTGGTACGCATCTACTCGATAATCACGCTTCTTTATCGCTCGCTTTGCTAACCTAGCGGTATGTCCGGCCAAATAAAGATCACCGTTGATGGCAAATCTCAAACAATCACCGCTGATCAAAAGCCGACTCACTTATATGAAGATCAAAAAGATGTAGTTGTTTGTCGCATAAATGGTGAACTGAAGGATCTTTGGAGTGATTTAGCAGATGGTGATGTTGTTGACTCAGTTTTGATCTCATCTCCTGATGGACTTAATGTGCTGCGACACTCCACTGCGCATGTTTTGGCCCAAGCGGTGCAAGAGGTATTTCCGCAGACAAAACTTGGAATTGGTCCACCAATAATTGATGGTTTTTATTATGACTTCGACCCAAAAAATCCATTTACACCAGATGATCTAGAAAAACTAGAGAGTGCAATGCGCAAAATTATCAAAGCCGGTCAAAGATTTCGGCGGCGGGTGGTTAGTGAAAAAGAAGGGCTAGCAGAATTAAAGGGTGAACCGTATAAATGTGAATTAATTGGATTGAAATCTACTGATGCCGGTGATGAATCAAGTGTTGAGGTGGGTGGATCGGTATTAACTATTTATGACAATTTAGGCAGGGATGGAAATCCGGTTTGGCGAGATTTATGTCGAGGTCCACATTTACCATCAACAAAACATATTCCAGCTTTTAAGTTAATGCGGGCAGCAGGGGCTTACTGGCGGGGATCCGAAAAAAATCCAATGTTGCAAAGAATTTACGGCACCGCTTGGCCAACACAAGAGGGGCTCGATCAATATTTACATCTACTGGCGGAGGCGGAAAAGCGAGATCATCGAAAGCTGGGTGCGGAGTTAGATTTGTTTTCATTTCCAGAGGAGATCGGTTCCGGGTTGGCAGTTTTTCACCCAAAGGGTGGAATTGTCAGAAAAACTATGGAGGATTATTCAAGAAAGCGGCATGAGGAGGAGGATTATCAATTTGTTTACTCACCTCACCTAACTAAAGCAGCACTCTTTGAAACCAGCGGACATTTACAGTGGTATGCAGATGGTATGTATCCACCGATGGTGATGGATGAAGAGTTACACGCAGATGGCACAATTAAAAGAGCGGGCCAAAAGTATTACATGAAGCCGATGAACTGTCCGTTTCATAATCTCATTTACCAGTCAACCCCAAAATCTTATCGAGATCTTCCGCTTAGATTATTTGAGTTTGGCACCGTCTACCGATATGAAAAATCAGGGGTGGTTCACGGCATAACTCGAGCCAGAGGTTTTACCCAAGATGACGCACATATTTATTGCACTAAAGAACAGATGGCTGATGAATTGGATTCATTGCTGACATTTGTTTTAAATTTGCTTCGTGATTATGGCCTATCTGATTTTTATCTTGAACTTTCAACTAGAAACCCAGAGAAATCAGTAGGAGATGAGCGAGATTGGGAGAGCGCCACTGAAGCGTTAAGGAAAGCTGCGGAGAAACAAAAACTCGAGTTTGTAATGGATCCAGGCGGGGCAGCTTTTTATGGGCCAAAAATCTCTGTTCAGGTCAAGGATGCGATTGGACGCACCTGGCAGATGTCCACAATTCAAGTTGATTTCCAACTTCCGCAAAGATTTGATTTGGGTTATGCAGCCTCTGATGGCAGCAGAAAGCAGCCGGTGATGATTCACCGAGCATTATTTGGTTCGATTGAAAGATTCTTTGGTGTGTTAACTGAACATTATGCAGGTGCTTTTCCGCCGTGGTTGGCACCAGTGCAGGTGCGTGCAATACCAGTGGCAGATTCAATAATTCCTTATCTAAGTGATGTGCTTACCCAATTTAAAAAGGCTGGTATTCGAATTGATATTGATACTTCAGATGATCGGATGCAGAAAAAGGTTCGAAATGCTCAACTTGAAAAGATTCCATTTATGATGATTGCTGGCGATGAGGATATGGCTTTAAATGCAGTCTCATTTAGGTATCGAAATGGCGAACAGAAAAATCAAATACCAATCAAGTCAGCAATTGATGAAGTGTTAGCTGCCATAAAAGATCGCAAACAAATTTGATGAGTGATCAATCCATTACGGGTGGAGCCGGTATGCCAGATAGTTGGCAGAGGTTGTGGGCACCACATCGAATGTCATATTTGGAAGGGGAGAATCGGCCACTTCCTGATAATGAAGTTGTTTGTCCTTTCTGCAAAATTACAAATTTGGCAGATCCAGAGGCATTAATAGTTGCCAGGGGTAAAGAGGTGTATGTAGTAATGAATCTTTATCCATACAACGCAGGTCACTTGCTAGTTTGTACTAATCGGCATGTTGCAGAATTACCAGAGTTAACATCATCAGAGCGGAACGAAGTTTCAGAGCTCACCTCGCATGCAATGAAAGTTTTGCGAAAGGTCGGCAGGGCGGTGGGATTTAATATTGGTATCAATCAGGGCAGCGTCTCGGGGGCGGGAATTGCCGGCCACTTTCATCAACACATAGTTCCGCGATGGGGTGGAGATGCAAACTTTATGCCGATCATTGGCAAAACCAAGGTAATACCAAAGTTACTACAAGAAAGCAGAGAACAATTAGCTGCGGGTTGGAATCAAATTTAGGAAGTGTTTTATCTCTGCCACACCTAATTTGTTTTTAAGAATTAATGGAATCGCGGGAATGATTAAACCTGCGGAGAATTGATCCCAGCCACCCTCGATAAGTGCATTATGAAGCTCCTCTTTAAACTCCAAAATTAATTCTCGATGCTCTAAATCGCTGGGAATTTTGGCAGAAGATTTTGATGAGTAATCTGTAATCATTTGATCTTCAAGATTTATGAGCGCAGTTGGCTCACCGTCATCAGCATGTAAGACTAGGTATGGCGTCAAAACTGGCTCCAGCATTTTGCCAACTATGGCGCTCATATCTTCAAAATCAACATCACCATCTTCAAAATCAACAATTGCAACAATAGTTGGCACATACAATTCGCGAAAAGTATTCCATTGTGCGACTAGATTTGGATCAATTCCAGTTTTTGCACTAGCGACCACCACAACTACATCTGCGGTAATTAAGGATGGGTCATCAATCTTGGCAACTGGCAGCCCAAGTGCGGTGCTAATTTCCTCATTCCCAGGAGATATTCCCAAGATAAACCGTGCGTTAATTAGGTCGGCCATGATCTATAAGCCTACGATGGTAATTATGTTGCAGCGTTCATTGCGTGATCCTGTCGCCAAAATTATTGCGCCATTGGTCAAAACTTTGATCAAAATGAGGGTGAGTGCCAATTTACTCTCCACTATCGGCGGCCTAGGTAGCGTGGTGAGCGCACTATATTTTTTCGCTGATGGCAGATTTTTTGTGGGAGTCATCTGGGTCAGTCTCTTCGTGGCATTTGATTTGTTTGATGGAGCGGTTGCTAGGGCCTCCAACAAAGGAATAAGCAAATGGGGAGCACTTCTTGATTCCACATTAGATCGAGTAAGTGATGGGGCGATATTTATTGGCGCACTTATTTATCTTATTGATCAACAGGACCGATTGGTGCCGGTTTTACTAGCTGCAACTTTCGCCTCCTTTATGGTCTCTTACATAAAAGCTCGAGCTGAATCATTATTGATTAAATGTGATGGTGGCTTAGCCGAAAGAGGTGAGCGAGTTGTCATAATTCTTACCGCTTATGGTCTACATGGGCTTGGAGTTGATTATGCAATGGCGGTAGGAGTGTGGATCATTGCTTTGATTTCAATTTTTACCATGGTACAGCGAATGATGATTGTTTATAAAGCGGTGAAATAAATGCATTTGCTTTATCTATTTGCCTGGCGATTGATCGGAGTACTGCCAGAGAGAATGGCGTATAAATTGGCAAATTTAATCTCCGATCAAATCTATCGACGTCAAGGCAGAGGTGTAAAGCGTCTGCGTAGCAACTACCAAAAGGTGATGCCAGAGTTATCTGCAGTTGAATTAAAAAAACTAACAAAAGCTGGGATGAGATCTTATCTACGGTACTGGTTTGATACTTTTCGACTTAACAAATGGAGTAAAGCAAGGGTTATCGAAACCACTTTTGTGGTGCGCGAAAACTTGCTTCGGGATCCGATTGAAAGCAAACGAGGATGCATAATCGCATTGCCACACTCTGGTAATTGGGATCATGCTGCTGCTTATTTTTGTTCGACTGGTATTCCGGTCACAGCTGTGGTGGAAAAATTAAAGCCAGAGGCAATTTTTAACAAATTTCTTGCATATCGCCAAAGCATTGGAATTGAGGCAATAAGCCATAAGGAAAAGACCATTCCAATTTTAGTTGATAGATTAAAAGCTGGAAAACTAGTTGCCCTTGTTGCAGATCGCGATATGTCTAGAAATGGTATCGAGGTGAACTTCTTTGGCCATACTGCAAAAATGCCGGCAGGTCCTGCGATATTAGCTCTAAAGACTGGCTCACCATTGATCACTGCATATATTCGTTATCTAGATACTGGAATTGAAATCACTTTTGATGAAACAATTAAGCCTCCAATTGGTGGTAGTGAAGCGGATTCAATAAAGAGCATTACGCAATCAATGGCAGATAATTTTGCAAAGCGCATTAAAGCTTCACCAGTAGATTGGCACATGTTGCAAAGGATCTGGCTAGATGAAGAAAATTAGAATTGGCATGGTTTGTCCTTATGGTTGGGATACTCCAGGGGGCGTGCAAACACACATCAAAGATCTGGCTGATCATTTAATTGAAGAGGGCCATTACGTTTCAGTGCTGACACCAGTTAGTGATGACTCCGCAAAGATTGCAGATTATGTGGTGAATGCTGGCAAACCGATTTCAATTCCAGTTAATGGTTCGGTAGCAAAAATTCTTTTTGGACCAGTGGCAAGCTCTAGAGCTAAACAGTGGATCGCCTCAGAGGATTTTGATCTGCTGCATCTTCATGAACCAGCCATCCCATCCTTGTCACTGCTTGCCTGCTCTGCGGCCGAGGGGCCCTTGGTCGGCACATTTCATGTATCAACTCAAAAGAAAAAAGCAATCTATGCGATTGGGCCAATATTAGAACCTATTGTTGAGAAGTTAACTGCCAGGATTGCTGTTAGTGAGTTAGCAAGATCAACCTTGAAGGATCATTTCGATACTGACGCAGTAGTTATTCCGAATGGTATTGATGGCCAGCGTTATGCCAATGCGAAAATTTCAACTGATTATTCTGGTGGTCATACAGTTGGATTTATAGGTCGATTTGAGGAATCTCGTAAGGGTTTACAAGTATTACTTGATTCTCTAGCAATAGTTTCACGGTTCATCCCAGATGTCGTGTATCTGATCGCAGGTCCAGGGGATAGCGAATCCTACCTAAAGGATTTGAATCCACAATTGCAAAGCAGAGTTAAGTTTTTAGGATTGTTAACAGATGATGAAAAAATGAGTTTTTTAAAAACAGTTCAGATTTATGTAGCACCAAACACCGGAAGTGAGTCTTTCGGTATAATTTTAACTGAAGCACTTTCATCTGGAACTGCAGTGGTGGCAAGTGATATTCCTGCCTTTAAAGCTGTGCTTGAAAATGGTGCTGCAGGTGACCTATTTAAAAATGGTGACAGTGCTGATTTGGCAAAAGTTTTAGTCGCTCTTCTAAGGGATGATGAAAGGCGAAAAAAACTAGCGGAGAATGGAAAACTAAGCGCACAAAAGTATGATTGGCAGGTAGTTGCTGAGCAGATTGAACATGTTTACGAGATGGCAATAGCAAGTGGCGATAAGGTCCGGTTATCTTCTGAAAACAGATTTTGGAGCAGACGTTGAGTTTAGAAACCTTGTTTGCAATTCTTGTCGTAGTTTTACTGGGGTGGTACCTCTCCTTTTTAGCCTCAAGGTTGGATCGATTACACCATAGGGTTGAAACTTCTTGGGCAACCTTGGATTCACTTTTGCAAAAACGAGCAGCACTTGCCCATGAGATTGTTTCTGAATCAAACCTGGATCCAGCGACTGCCTATTTAATCTCTAGTTCAGCCGTCAATGCTAGAAGCGCCCAACTCAAGGAGCGTTCTGCGGTGGAGAGTGTGTTATCAGAATCTTTAAAATTAGTTCAGGGTTCAGTCGTTGATAATTCACTGGCCCTACCCTCAGAATTGTTAGTTGAACTTGCGGATTTAACTGCAAAAATTAAATTAGCGATCAACATTCATTTAGAGGCGGTTAATGCCACGAGAAATGTCAGATCAAAACCGTTAATTCGCATATTTAGATTAGCTGGTAAGGCACCACTGCCGATTCGATATGAGTTTGAGGATGATATTTTGTGAGGCTAGTAAGACGCTCACTTTTAATACTTTCGGTATCGGTACTTGTAATCTCGATAACTGGTATTCCTAAAACCGGCATTTTTCAATCCGAACCTGAGATTGCAAAAAATCTTTTCAATGGTTTGCCAGGCACCAACAATCAAATCTTGGTGGTGAAAGTAGATGATACAAAGTATGCCCACCCACAAATTGGTATTGAAGATGCTGACATCGTTTATGTGGAACAGGTTGAGGGTGGCTTAACAAGATTGGCTGCTGTGTACACCTCAAAGTTACCACCCCTAATTGGTCCAGTTCGATCAGCTCGAATATCTGATATTGAGTTGTTGGCACAGTTCGGTCGCGTCGGCTTTGCATATAGTGGCGCCCAATCCAAAATGCGACCAGTAATCGCAGCGGCAAACTTGGAGAATATTTCAGCAGAACGCAATCCGCCAACGATTTACATCACAGATAAAACTAGGCCGGGACCATTTAATATGATCTTAAAGCCAGATTTACTGCTGCAGCGAGCCAAATCAAATCCAAAAATAAAGATTGATTCTGCAACTGTTGCCCCTTTTATTTTTGGAAATCCAAATAAAGGTGAAACTCTCACAGTATCGGCAAAGGTTAAGTGGCCAAATGCTAAATATGAATTGCGTTGGGATGTGGTAAATAGCAAGTGGCTTATTTACTTTAATGATCAACCCAATATCGCAGCCTCTGGTGAACATTTATTTGCTGATAATGCAATCATTCAGATTGTTTCAATCACGCCATCTATTTACGGTGATAAGTTTGGTGAAATTACGCCGTTTAGTAAGACCACCGGAATGGGCAAAGCTGTGATGCTTAGGGATGGTTTTAGTTATCAACTTAAGTGGCAGCGTGATCTAGAGACGGAGTTAACAACCTGGCGAACTGCAGATGGTGAGATCGCAAACTTCAAACCTGGGCGTACCTGGATATTTCTCACAGACACCCCACCGGTTTTAACCCCTTAATCTGCCCTTTCCTGTGTGATCAAGGCTTCATTTAATAGTCCTTGCCTCCTGAAAGTAATTAGTACAATAGGGGGCTAGCAAGTTAACGGGGAGTAAAAATGTCTAAAGAGACAGGCACAGCACGAGTAAAGCGCGGCATGGCAGAGATGCTTAAAGGCGGCGTAATTATGGATGTTGTAAATGTTGAGCAAGCGAAAATTGCGGAAGATGCGGGCGCTGTTGCGGTAATGGCGTTAGAGCGTGTGCCAGCAGATATTCGTGCCCAAGGTGGAGTTGCTCGTATGTCTGATCCAGACATGATCACCGCTATTCAAGCAGCTGTTTCAATCCCTGTAATGGCAAAAGCAAGAATTGGTCATTTTGTAGAAGCACAAGTCTTACAAACTCTCGGAGTTGACTACATCGATGAGTCAGAGGTTTTAACCCCAGCAGATTACGCAAACCACATCGATAAGTGGAATTTTACTATTCCGTTTGTATGTGGTGCTACAAATCTAGGTGAGGCACTTCGTCGAATTAATGAGGGTGCAGCGATGATCCGCTCTAAGGGCGAAGCAGGAACTGGTGATGTTTCAAACGCCACAACACACATGCGTACCATTTCAGCTGAGATGCGTCGGCTATCTGCAATGCGCGAAGATGAGTTATATGTTGCAGCAAAAGAGATGCAAGCTCCTTATGATTTGGTAAAGGAAGTTGCAAGTACTGGAAAACTACCGGTTGTGCTATTTACTGCAGGTGGCATTGCAACACCAGCAGATGCAGCGATGATGATGCAACTGGGTGCAGATGGAGTATTTGTTGGCTCTGGAATTTTCAAATCAGGCGATCCAGCAAAGCGTGCTGCCGCTTGTGTTAGAGCAGTTACTTATTACACCGACGCAAAAGTTATCGCCGAAGTTTCTCGTGGTTTAGGGGAGGCAATGGTTGGAATTAATGTTGCTGATATCCCAGTGCCCCACCGTCTTGCGGAGCGGGGCTGGTAGCTGTGAAAATTGGAGTACTTTCACTCCAAGGTGATGTGCGCGAACATATTAAATCGCTCAGCGATTGTGGCGTAGATGCACAGGCGGTAAATACCAAAAAGCAGATTGACGCCATATCTGCGTTAGTAATTCCTGGTGGTGAATCAACCACGATTGCAAAGCTGGCTAGATCCTTTGATTTATTCGCTTTGATCTCTGATCGAATTAAATCAGGCATGCCTACCTATGGTTCATGCGCTGGAATGATCTTGCTATCTGATGTAGTCAATGATGCAATTGAAGGCCAAGAGACATTTGGTGGAATTGATATGGTGGTTCGGAGAAATGCTTTTGGTCGCCAAGTAGATTCTTTTGAAACCGATATTAAATTTAAAGGTATTACCGAACCAGCGATACGTGCAGTCTTCATACGTGCCCCTTGGGTGGAGTCAGTTGGTGCAAATGTTGAAGTTTTATCTGAAATTTCTGATGCGAGTGGAGTAAAACACCCAGTGGCGGTTAGATCAGGGCATTTATTGGCAACCTCATTTCATCCCGAGTTAACTGGTGATAATCGGGTTCACAAGTACTTCGTTGAAGTTATCTGCCGCGAGTTAGCAAGCTTCAAATAATTAGTTAGAGAGCAAATATGAGCGGTCATTCCAAATGGGCAACCATCAAACACAAAAAGGCAATTTTAGATTCAAGGCGCTCTAAAAATTTTGCTAAATTAATAAAGGCTATTGAAGTTTCATCTCGGGTTGGTGGCGCTGATATGAGTGGTAATCCAACATTATTTGACGCTGTTACAAAGGCAAAAAAGAATTCAGTACCGGCCGATAACATTGATCGAGCGATTAAACGTGGCGCTGGTCTTGAGACTGGTGGAAAAGTTTGGGAAACAATTATGTATGAGGGGTATGCAGCAGGAGGGGTTGCGCTGCTGATTGAGTGTTTATCTGATAATCGCAATCGCGCTGCCTCTGAAGTACGGGTTGCAGTGACTAGAAATGGCGGCACAATGGCAGATCCTGGTTCGGTTTCATATCTATTTAATCGCAAAGGTGTGGTAATTGTTTCAAAGCAAGGCGCAAAGGTTAGTGAAGAGGCATTACTGGAGGTGGTATTGGATGCGGGGGCGCAAGAGGTAAATGAATTATCTGAAGCTTTTGAGATAGTTTGCCAGCCAGCAGATTTAGTTGCAGTTCGTAAATCCTTGCAAACAGCCAGTATTGATTATGAATCTGCAGACTCTTCATTCCTGCCAACAATGTCAATACCAATTGATACCGATACTGCAAAAAAGGTGTTTGAGTTGATTGAAGCTATAGAGGATTTAGATGATGTTCAAAATGTTTATGGAAACTTTGATGTTTCAGATGAGGTAATGGCGAGCCTTAGTTCATAAGTATTTCGCGCTGATTAGGCTTGCACTATGCGCGTTTTGGGGATAGATCCTGGATTGACCAGGTGTGGTGTTGGTGTAGTTGATTCAACTGGTCCCCAAAAACTTGCGTTGATCGCAGTTGGAGTAATAAAAACAGATATTGATGTATCCCTTGATCAAAGATTGCTGCAGTTGGAAAAAGAAATCTCAATCTGGATTAATAAGTATCAGCCAGATGTGGTTGCAGTAGAGCGGGTATTTTCAAAACTAAATGTTAAAACAGCGATGGCAACCGGGCAGGCTGCAGGAGTTGCCTTACTTTTAGCTGCAAAAGTTGGTATTCCTGTAGTCATGCACACCCCCAGCGAGGTTAAAGCAGCGGTAACCGGTTCTGGTCGGGCTGATAAGAAACAGGTGGCACAAATGGTAAAACGTCTGTTAAAACTGAAGGAAATCCCGAAACCAGTAGATGCCACCGATGCTCTAGCCCTTGCGATCTGCCATCATTGGCGTGGAGTGGGCAATGCAAGATTAGCTAAAGCGAAGAAAAAGGCGAGTAAGAAAAAATGATTAGCTCAATAACTGGCAAAGTAAAATCAACAGCAGTTAACTGCGTAGTTGTTGAGGTGGGAGGTGTTGGGGTGCTCCTACAGGTACCAGCGCGCGTGGCATCGACTTTGCAAGTGGGAGAACAGGTTAGTTTTCATACTTATTTGATTGTTCGAGAGGATGCCTTAATTCTCTTTGGTTTTAGTGATCTCGTTGATCGTGAATTCTTTGAACTTTTGCTTTCGGTAACTGGAATTGGACCTAAAGTTGCCCAATCTATTTTGGCGAACTCTGGTGCAGCAGGTATTGCATCTGCAATTGCATCATCTGATTTAAAATCTTTAGAAGCAGTTCCAGGTTTGGGTAAAAAGGGAGCACAGCGATTAGTACTGGAATTAAGAGATAAGGCGTTGGCATTTGCAGGTGGAAAGGTAAATGCAAATCTTGCATTATCTAATCAGGTTGAAAATGCTCTGCAAGGATTGGGTTATTCCGTTAAGGAATCAAACTCCATGCTTAAGGCGGTTATGAGTAGTGAAAAGATAGATGGCTTATCCGCCGCGCAGGTATTGAAATTGGCCCTGAAAATTGGGGGTAAAAATTAAATGAGTGGTGAGATAAGCAATCAAAATGCTGATGAGGCAGAGCGGGTAGCAGAGCTTGCGCTACGACCTAAGAGCCTTAAAGAGTTTGTTGGTCAATATCGTGTGCGAGATCAATTAGATCTTTTACTCTCCGCTGCTAAAGAGCGTAAATCACCAGCAGATCACATTCTATTTTCTGGTCCACCCGGATTAGGTAAGACCACACTTGCAATGATTGTGGCATCTGAAATGGATACTCCAATCAGAATTACCTCTGGTCCTGCAATTCAGCACGCTGGAGATTTAGCATCAATACTTTCTTCTTTGGTGGAGGGTGAAATTCTTTTCATGGATGAGATCCATCGGATGTCTAGACCAGCGGAGGAGATGCTCTATTTGGCCATGGAGGATTTTCGAGTTGATGTAATTGTCGGTAAAGGTGCGGGTGCAACCTCAATTCCACTGGAGCTACCACATTTCACTTTAGTCGGAGCCACAACCCGGGCAGGTTTACTACCAAGCCCACTTCGTGATCGATTTGGCTTCACCGCTCAATTGGATTTTTATGAATCAGAGGAGTTGTTTCAAATAATCAAACGCAGCGGTCAATTGTTAGATATTGAGATAGATGATTTGGCAGTTTCAGAGATTGCATCTAGATCGCGTGGCACACCACGGGTAGCAAATCGACTTCTACGCAGAGTGCGAGATTACGCTCAAGTGAATAAAGAGAAGATAGTTCAATTAAGTCATGCCCAAGCTGCATTGAAGATTTATGAGGTTGATGAGATTGGTCTTGATAGATTAGACAAATCTGTGCTTACGGCATTAATTAAAAATTTTAATGGCGGCCCAGTTGGCGTATCCACTCTTGCTATGGCGGTAGGGGAGGAGATTGAAACTATCGAATCCTTAGCAGAACCATTTTTAGTTCGCCTTGGTTTTTTAGCTAGAACTCCGCGTGGTCGAGTAGCGACTGCAGCGGGGTGGATGCACCTTGGTATGAAACCACCACTCTCAGTTCAAATTGGAACTGATGCAACTTTGTTTGATCAAGACCCAGATATTGCGCAATAAACCAATAAATACTTGATTAATTCCATCCTCATTGGCGTGGATTTCTCAATAATCTCCCCTCAGCCTAGAATTACCCCTCATGTCTGCTAATAAAATTGCAAATACTCAATCCAGAGCTGTTCGAACAATCGCAATTCTGTTGCTGACAATTCTCGGATTTACTGGAGTTGCATTTGTACTAGGCGCCACCACTTTTAAGTTGGGCTTAGACCTACAAGGTGGAACAAGCGTAACTTTGCAGCCAAGAATTGAACAGGGTGAAAGTGGAAAAGTTACAGCAGAGGCAATTGATCAAGCGGTTGAAATTATTCGCCAACGTGTTAACTCACTTGGAGTTGCTGAATCTGAAGTTTCAGCCCAAGGAACAGGTGTTAATCGTCAGATCGTAATCTCAGTTCCAGGTGAGACTGGTCGCCGAATTGTCGATTTAGTGGGACAAACAGCAGAGTTAAGATTTCGCCCGGTTTTAGCAGAGGGTGCAGCAAATTCCACAACACTTTCAAACGACACTGCAACTGCAACATTACCACCAGGGGTAACTCCAGAATTAAATACGCAATATGCAGCACTAGATTGCACTCTGCCACAAAACAGACAAGGTGGCTCTAGTAGCAACGAAGCGGTAGCAGTAGTAAGTTGTGACCGAGACGGTATTGCTAAATATATCTTGGCACCTGCTGAAGTTTTAGGTCGACAAGTCACAAAGGCAAGTGCATTACTTGATCCACAAGGAGCATCTGGTTGGTATGTGACGCTAGATTTTGACGGAGAAGGCACAACCAAATTTGGTGCAATGACAACCAGATTGACCTCGCTGCCACAACCACAAAATCAGGCAGCAATAGTTTTAGATGGCTTGGTTTACTCTGCTCCAAGAATTAATGAACCAATTAATACTGGTACTGCGCAAATAACTGGAAATTTTACCCAGCCAGAGGCACAAGATCTTTCTAATGTACTTAAATATGGCGCCCTACCACTGGCTTTTGATCGCGGTGAGGTCCAACAGGTCTCTCCTTCTTTAGGTGCTGACCAGTTGCGAGGTGGCTTGATAGCCGGAGTTCTTGGATTATTACTTGTAATAATTTATTCAATGCTCTATTACCGAGGACTTGGCCTTGTATCGGTGGGTTCATTGTTGGTGGCATCGGTCATGGCATTTTTATCGATTTTGTTACTTGGAGAAACCATTGGATTTACACTCACATTAGCTGGTATTGCTGGAGTTATTGTGGCGATTGGTATTACTGCAGATTCCTTTATTGTTTACTTCGAACGCATTAGAGATGAAGTGCGAGAAGGAAAATCTCTCAAATCAGCGGTTGAAACTGGTTGGGTTCGAGCTCGACGCACCGTTATTGTGGCAGATGCTGTTTCGATGATTGCTGCTTTAATGCTCTACTTCTTTGCAGTCGGTGGTGTTCGAGGCTTCGCATTTACTCTTGGACTCACTACCGTTATCGACTTAATTGTTGTTTTCTTCTTCACAAAACCTTTAGTAACAGTGCTGGCACGTTTCCCGTTTTATAGCCAGGGTCACAAACTATCTGGATTTTCTGCCAAATCTTTAGGTGTGATTGATAAAACTGTTATGCAATCAGGGGGGTCAAACAATGGCTAAGTTCTCAGGATTAGGCGGCCGGCTATATAGGGGTGAAACCTCTATTGATTTTATTGGCAAACGTAAGATTTGGTACGCAATCTCAGGCTTATTAATACTTGCTTCAGCTGCAACTTTATTCACTCAAGGTTTGCACCTTGGAATTGAGTTTAAGGGTGGGTCATCCTTCACCGTCACATCCAATAATGCTTCAGTTCAAACTGCCGAAAGTGCACTGACTGAGGCAGGAATTAAATCCCAAACTATTATTCAAAAAGTTGGAAATGACAAGGTTCGGATTCAAACAGATGCTTTGACCGCAGTAGAGCAAAATGCAGTTGAAGCAAACCTTGCTTCAAAATTTAATGTCACCGTGGACTCAATTGATTCTCAAATTATTGGTCCTTCTTGGGGTGAGGAGATCACACGTAAGGCAATATACGGATTAATTGGATTCCTATTGGTAGTAATGCTCTATTTAGCAATGGCTTTTGAATCAAAGATGGCGCTAGCTGCAATTATTTCTGTGGTGCATGATGTGTTCATCACCGTGGGAATTTACGCTTTGGTTGGTTTCGAGGTAACACCGGCTACGGTAATAGGATTCTTAACAATTTTGGGTTACTCACTCTATGACACAGTGGTTGTTTTTGATAAGGTGCGAGAGAATACTAAGGGTATTGCAGCAAGCGGCAAGAGCACTTATTCACAAGCTGCTAATCTAGCGGTCAATCAAACCTTAGTTCGTTCCTTCAATACCTCATTAATTGCATTATTGCCGGTTGGCTCTATTTTATTTGTTGGTGCTGGATTACTTGGCGCTGGAACTCTGAAAGATTTATCTCTAGCACTCTTCATTGGACTTGCCACTGGAACCTACTCCTCTATCTTTATCGCGACACCTATTTTAGCGGTTTTGCGTGAGCGTGAACCAGCAATGCAGGCACTTGCAAAACGAGTTGGAAGTCGTGGCGATAAATCAGTTGCGCCAACCTCTTCAGTTCAATCCAGTGATCGCGGACCTCGCAATCAACCTAAACGATATCGCCGTCGCTAATACTCTGATCTAAATAAGCCAGCCACCGCGCTATGACTCCTAGCCAATTATTAAAACCCTTGGCGGATGGCCTAGCACAGTCACATCCAGGATTTTCAAATAAGGATTTAGAGCGGGCATTTACTGCAGCTGATAAAGCTCATACCGGGCAATTAAGAAAATCTGGTGAACCATATATAACCCACCCGGTAGCGGTTGCGCAGATACTGACAGAACTTGGTATGGATCTACCAACAATTATGGCAGCACTTTTGCACGATACTGTCGAGGATACCTCATACTCAATTGATGAGATAAAAAAAGAGTTTGGCGATGAGGTCACATCTTTAGTTGATGGCGTAACAAAGCTTGATAAGTTAACTTATGGACCTACTGCCGAGGCAGAAACTTTGCGCAAAATGGTTGTTGCTATGTCCAGAGATATTCGAGTCTTAGTAATTAAATTAGCAGATAGATTGCATAATGCTAGAACTTGGGAGTTTATTGATTCCGCAATATCACAACGAAAAGCAAGAGAAACTTTGGATATCTATGCACCTCTTGCTCACAGACTGGGAATGAATGCGATTAAGTGGGAGTTGGAAGATCTATCTTTTAAAACACTTGAACCTAAAAAATATGAAGAAATAGAAAGACTAGTAGGTGAGCGAACTCCAGCGCGGGATATTCTCACCAACGAGGTGGTTTCATCAATCAGTGCTGATTTGAAATTAGAAGCAATCACAGCCGAGGTGAGTGGGCGGCAAAAACATTTCTACAGTGTCTATCAAAAAATGGTTGTACGTGGACGAGAATTCAATGATATTTATGATCTGGTGGGCATTCGAATCTTGGTTGAGTCTGTCAGAGATTGTTATGCCGCACTTGGTGCGATTCACGCAAGGTGGAGTCCAGTTCCTGGTCGATTTAAAGATTACATTGCAATGCCAAAATTTAATCTTTATCAATCACTGCACACCACAGTAATTGGTCCAAATGGAAAAGCAGTTGAAATTCAACTCAGAACCTTTGATATGCACTCTCGGGCAGAATATGGAATTGCTGCTCATTGGAAGTATAAAACTAAGAATTTAGTTGGTGGTAAAACTCCGGAAGCGATTTGGCTCAGGCAGCTACATGAGTGGCAACAAGAGAGTGAGGATGTAAGCGATTTCCTAGAAACTTTGCGGTATGACCTGCGCACACCTGAGGTATTTGTCTTTACTCCGAAAGGAAGTGTTATCGCATTACCATCTGGCTCTACACCAGTTGATTTTGCTTAT
Source organism: Candidatus Nanopelagicus hibericus (assembly GCF_002288005.1). Lineage (NCBI taxonomy): Bacteria > Bacillati > Actinomycetota > Actinomycetes > Candidatus Nanopelagicales > Candidatus Nanopelagicaceae > Candidatus Nanopelagicus > Candidatus Nanopelagicus hibericus. The sequence continues at coordinate 550,020 of NZ_CP016771.1, forward strand.
GCAGTCCACACTGAGGTTGGTAACAAATGTGTCGGAGCAAAGGTAAATGGAAAACTTGTACCGCTTGAGTCACACCTCTCCAATGGGGATGTAGTGGATATTGTTACTAATAAATCTGTAAATGCAGCGCCAAGTCATGATTGGTTGAATTTTGTTACATCATCTCGGGCTAGAGCCAAGATTAAATCTTGGTTTTCAAAGGAGCGCAAAGAGGAGGCAATTGAAGCTGGTCAAGAGTCGATCGCAAGACAAATGCGTAAGGCGGGCTTACCAATACAAAAGATTTTGGGTGGCCATGCATTACTTGAGTTAGCACACAACCTTCGATTTGAGGATATTGAAAGTTTGTACGAAGCAGTAGGAAATGGCCACACCTCTGCTCACTCGGTAATTGAAAAATTGATGGTCTTAATTGGTACCACAGATGCTCACCCAGAAAATGATTTAACGCCACTTATTGCGCCAATTAAGCGTAGACGCAAAAGTGTTACCGGGATTGAAGTTGAGGGTGCTGCAGATGTGTTGGTGAAGCTTGCAAGGTGTTGTGCTCCAGTTCCAGGTGATGAAATCACCGGTTTTATTACCAGGGGAAATGGTGTGTCAGTGCATCGAATGGATTGCGTAAACATCACCGATCTTAAGCTCCATCAAGGCGACCGAATTGTGAAAGTAAAATGGAACCTTGCAGCAGCAAGCAGTTTCTTGGTGAATATTGCAGTTGAAGCCCTAGATCGTGCTCGATTGTTATCTGATGTAACGAAAGCGCTTTCGGATCAACATGTAAACATTTTAAGCGCCTCTGTGGTTACCCATAAAGATCAAACAGCAATTTGTAAATTCTCATTTGAAATGGCTGACGCATCTCATTTAGATGCTGTTCTAACCTCGGTACGAGCTATAGAGGGCGTATATGATGTTAATCGGATTTTTAATAATTAATTGACAAATTCAGTTAAACCTTTTTGCGCCTGCTCTAGCCAATCACGTCTGGCGGCTGCAGCCTCCCGAGCAATCATTGCCTTTGCAGTTTGGCCAGCTGCTTCGGCTTTTGCCGCCTGCTTTTCATAATTTTCAACGGCTTGCGCCAAACTCTCAACAACCTTATTGGCCTGCGCTTTCGCACTTGGATCACTCTTGCGTTGGAAGTTGCGCTCAGCTTCCATGATTTCATCCTCGATCTTTTTTATTCGAGTATCAAAAGCGGCCCGTTTTTTGCGATCAGTCATGCCAATCTTTTGCCATTTCCCCATCAAATCATAAAACTTCTTTTTGGCTGACTTGAAATCTGACAGGGGTAGCAATGCTTCAAATTCAACAATCATCGCTTCTCGCTTAGCTAGATTTTCAATCATTGAACCTTTGCGCTTTTTCATATCTTCATTTTTAGCAGTAAAGAAAAGTTCTTGAGCAGCTTTAAACCGATTCCACAAAACGTCATCGGTAGATTTCTTTCCCCTGCCTGCTGCTTTCCACTGATCCATCAATGACTTGTATTTCTTTGCTGTTTCAAGCCAATCTCTGGATTTTGCTAGATCCTCTGCCGCCTTCACAATCGCCTCTTTTGTCGCAGCAACTTTCTTTTGCTCACCATCTAATTTTGAGAAGTGAGTGCGACGGCGTTTATCAAACTTGTTACGAGAGGATGAGAATCTTTTCCAGAGATCTGTGTCAATTTTTTTATCCAAACGAGGTGCTTTTTTCCACTCGTCTAGCAAAACTTTTAATCTTGCTGTGGTTACTTTCCATGCTACTGAGTCAACTAAACTTTCCGCTTCGGTTACAATCTTTTCTTTAATCGCAGCAGCTTCAGACTTGCGTGCCTCGCGTTCAGCATTTTTAGCTTCCTTGCGCACTTGATATGCGCCTTCATGCTCGATGATTAACGATGGAATCTTTTCAAGTGATTGCGCAAGTTTCTCAAGATCGCCAACGCCATTTAATTCAGATATTTGGCTTCGTAACTTATTAACCGCTTCATGAGCATCGCTGGGGACCATAGCACCTGAGCGAACTCGTGCGGCAAGCAGGGCAACTTCGGAAGCAGCCATTTCAAATTTTTTTACAAAGTATGCAAGTGCTTCTTCCGCACTCTTGCCAGGATACGAACCAACGGCGCGGTCACCAGTCGGGGTAATTACATAGACTGTGCCATCTTCGCCTACTCGGCCAAATTTTGTTGGATCACCAATTAATACTGACGCTGCCCCAGGAGTTGAAAGGTTGAAAGTGGTTGAGTTTTCCATGTGAATACCTTTCGTTGCACGATTTCTGATGAACAGATCTCGTTATGTTGGGGGGCGTGGTAATTATTATTGCTTTCGCACCTGTAATTACCGAGTTTGGATCGGGCTAAAAGATAGCCTAAGAACCTTGGTTTAGGAAAATTAAGCGGGGATATTTGGTGATTTTAGGGGGTGATAAATGCTTGTAGACAGGGTAGTGGCGCCTTACTTCGAAACAAATTGCTGGGTATTAGCAACCCAACCCGCATCTGAATGCATAATTGTTGACCCAGGCATGGCTCGGCCTAATTTAGTAAGAACAATTGTTGACATGGTCAATGAGCATAAATTAAAGCCGGTTGCTGTTCTTATCACGCATGGACACTTAGATCATTTCTTTTCAGTGTTGCCGCTAACTATTGAGATTCCAATGCGAACCTATATCACTGGTGCAGACCGTTTCTTGCTTTCCAATCCAATGGGAGCGTTAGATAGCGGTGGCGTGAGTGAACAGTTTTTATCAGCTTTTGGCAGCAAGAATTTCAAGGAACCATCTGATGTTATTGAGTTAGATGATTTCTCCACTTTCCAAATTGCAGGACTTTCTATTACCTCGATTTTTGCTCCTGGCCACACCAAAGGATCTGTCATTTTCACGATTGATAATCAGCAATTGATTTCTGGTGATGTGCTCTTTGCTGGCGGCATAGGTAGAACCGATTTACCTACCGGCTCCGCTGCTGATATGCGAAAAACCTTACGTGAGCGAGTTTTGACACTACCTGATGGTCTAAATGTCCTGCCTGGACATGGTGGGCAAACTACAATCGCCATAGAACGAATGCGAAATCCATACCTGCAAGATGATTTCCTAGATCAGAAGGGGCGGTGAGGGAATGAGTAGTTTCCAAGCCCCCAAGGGAGTGAGTGAATATTTCCCACCCATTTCTGAACAGTTTGAGTATGTGCGCGACCAATTACTTCGAACTGCACGTTTGGCTGGTTACTCGCTAATCGAATTGCCAGTCTTTGAAGATACTGAAGTTTTCACTCGAGGAGTTGGTGAATCAACCGATGTAGTAAGCAAAGAGATGTATACCTTTGAAGATCGCGGTGGGCGCTCAATAACCTTAAGACCAGAAGGTACCGCTGGTGTGATGCGTGCAGTAATTGAACATAATCTAGATCGAGGACAACTACCGGTTAAGTTGTTTTATACCGGACCATTCTTTAGAGCTGAACGACCACAAGCGGGTCGCTACCGTCAGTTTTATCAAGTTGGAATTGAGGCAATTGGCTACAACGACCCTGAGATTGATGTTGAGGTGATTGCGGTCGCAGATTCTGCTTTTAAGGCGCTAGGTCTTAAGAAATATAGATTGAATATTACTTCACTAGGTGATGCACAGAGTCGAGATGCGCACCGAAAAGATTTAGTTAAATACATTTCTACCTTAAAGCTGGATGAAGCAACGGTGTCTCGTGCACAGTTAAATCCACTTAGATTATTTGATGATAAGCGGGATGAAGTAAAGGCGGCTATGGCTAAGGCACCGCTTTTGCTGGATTACCTAAGTGCGCAAAGCAAACAACATTTTGAAAAAGTAAAGGTCCTCCTTACAGATATTGGGATTGCATACGAGATCAAACCAACAATGGTTAGGGGATTGGATTACTACACCGGCACAACCTTTGAATTTGATCATGAGATGTTGGGTGCGCAATCCGGTATTGGTGGTGGTGGTCGATATGACGGGCTAATGAGCTCTCTAGGGGGTGCAGATGTCAGTGGAATTGGATTTGGTTTAGGAGTAGATCGCATTCTGATGGCTTGCCAAGCAGAGAACTCCCTGCCCAGCGTCATAAATCAAATTCAATTATTTATCGCACCAATTACTGAAACTGGTAAATCTCATGCCTTCAAACTGCTGGCAGAGCTTCGATCATCTGGTATTACTTGCGACATGGCTTACGGAGATCGTGCGTTAAAAGGAGCAATGAAAGCTGCAGATAAGAGCGGTGCTAAATATGGATTAGTAATTGGAGATGATGAAATTTCATCTGGCAGGTGTGAATTAAAATTAATGAGCAGCGGCGAGGTAATTTCTAGTAGCCTTGAGCTTTCAGATTTAATTAAACGAATTGGAAATAAATAGCATGCTACGCACGCACGATGCAGGTTCCTTAACTGCCAAATCTGTTGGCAACAAGGTAGTGCTCGCTGGTTGGGTGGCCCGTAGACGTGATCATGGCGGAGTGGCATTTATTGATCTACGTGATTCTACGGGTGCAGTACAGGTTGTAATTAACGATGAAAAGATTGCTGGTGAGCTTCGCGCCGAATGGTGTGTGTTAATTACTGGTGTTGTGAAATTGCGCCCTGCGGGTAATGAAAATAAAGAAATACCAACTGGTGAAATAGAGGTTGTTTGCGAGGTCCTGCAAGTATTGAGTGAGGCTGCAGCATTGCCATTTCCAGTTGATAGCGGTGATATTGGAAATATCTCTGAAGAGGTTCGACTTAAGTATCGGTATTTAGATTTACGTAGAGAGGGACCAGCAAAAAATTTGAGATTGCGCTCAAAGGTTTCAACCGCAATACGCCAAGTTTTATCTGAAAGTAACTTTCTAGAGATTGAGACACCATATTTAACCCGTTCAACTCCCGAGGGAGCGAGAGATTTTCTTGTTCCGGTGAGACTTCAGCCCGGCTCTTGGTATGCGTTGCCGCAATCTCCACAATTATTTAAGCAATTACTCATGGTGGCAGGTATGGAAAGGTATTACCAAATTGCTAGGTGTTTTAGAGATGAAGATTTCAGAGCTGATCGTCAACCAGAGTTCACCCAACTGGATATTGAAATGTCATTTGTCGATCAATCAGATGTTATTGCAATTGCTGAGAAAGTTTTAGCTACTGTGTTTCAAAGTGTTATAAACTACAAAATTCCATTGCCAATTCCACACATGACCTACAAAGATGCAATGGCAGATTATGGTTCGGATAAGCCAGATTTAAGGTTTGCAAACAAGATAACTGATGTAACCCAATATTTTAAATCCACCTCCTTTCGAGTTTTCCAAGCCGAGTATGTCGGAGCGGTGGTGATGCCAGGTGGCGCCGATTCACCGCGTCGGGATTTAGACGCTTGGCAGGATTGGGCTAAAGCCCGAGGAGCTAAAGGTTTGGCATATATTTTAGTTGGCACTGATGGCACATTATCTGGCCCAGTTGCTAAGAACCTCTCCGAAACTGAGAGTGCAGGAATTGCTGCAAAGGTTGGTGCAAAAAATGGTGATGCAATCTTCTTTGCAGCGGGAACAGCATCTGCCTCCCAAAATTTGCTTGGCGCAGTTCGAGTAGAGATTGGCACACGATGTAAGTTGATCGATGAAAATTTGTGGAATTTTGTTTGGATCGTTGATGCCCCGATGTTTGAACAAGTTGATGCTGAAAATCCAACTGCCGGATGGACCGCAGTGCATCATCCATTTACCAGTCCGAAGCCTGAATTTGTTGGTACCTTTGATAAGGAGCCAGCGCAAGCGCTTGCTTATGCCTATGACATTGTTTTGAATGGAAATGAAATTGGTGGTGGATCAATTCGTATCCATCAAAGTGAAATTCAACAAAGGGTGTTCAAGACAATTGGATTATCAAAATCTGAAGCAGAAAGTAAATTCGGATTTCTTTTGGAGGCGTTCAATTATGGCCCGCCACCGCATGGGGGAATCGCCCTGGGTTTGGATCGATTATGTGCATTGCTTGCAGGTGCTCAATCTATTCGTGAAGTTATTGCATTTCCGAAAACCGCCAGTGGTGGTGATCCATTAACTGGAGCACCAACACCAATAACTGCTGCACAACGCAAAGAGACTGGGGTCGATACTCCAGCCGTTACCAAGTAGATACCCGCTTTTCAGGTATTCTTCCCAGCATGGGTCCGGGTGGAATTGCAACGATAATCGCAGCATCCTCCCTTGCGGTCATTGCCGTTGCCGTCGCCTATACCGTGGTGAGGGCGTCTCGGTTAATTGATGAGATTACTAAAACAGTAGCCATGATTAATAGCCCGATTAGAAGTATCAGCAATGCCGGTAAGTCACTTGAAGAAATGGTTAAGAAGATTAGCAAAGCCGGAGAATCCTTCTTAGATGAAAACCCAATGGCCATGAAAGCAGCTGGCGCATTATTCACTGCTGCCAAGCTAAAGAAAAAGGGTAAGAAAAAAAGCAAAGCGAAGGAGTAGAGGTGGACTCCGCAGATATTCGTGCAAGATGGCTGAAATTTTTTGAAACAAATAATTCATTAAAATTACCTCATACGGTTGTGCCCTCAGCCTCATTGATTGCGGATGATCCAAATCTTTTGTTAGTAAATGCCGGTATGGTTCCTTTTAAACCTTATTTTTTGGGCGAAGCAAAACCACCCTACAAACGGGCAACCTCGGTTCAAAAATGCGTGAGAACCTTAGATATTGATGAGGTTGGTAAAACGACTAGACATGCATCGTTTTTTCAAATGTGTGGAAACTTCTCGTTTGGAGATTATTTCAAAGAAGGCGCGATCGCACTTGCATGGGAGTTATTAACTAAGTCTGTTAGCTCTGGTGGTTATGGATTTAGTGAAGACAAACTTTGGGTCACTGTTTATCAAGATGATGATGAGGCTGCAAATATTTGGGAGAAGCAGATTGGTGTCCCTAAAAACCGAATTCAACGCAGGGGAATGGCGGATAATTTCTGGTCTATGGGAGTCCCAGGACCATGCGGTCCATGTTCGGAGATTTATTTCGATCGAGGAAGTGATTACGGTAAAGAGGGTGGGCCAATCGTCGATGAAGACCGTTATTTAGAAATCTGGAATCTTGTGTTCATGCAAAATATTCGCGGTGAGGGTGGGGACAAGAACTCCTTCCCAATTATTGGTGAGTTACCTGCGAAGAATATTGATACTGGACTGGGTTTGGAAAGAACTGCTGCGTTACTGCAAGGTGTTGAAAATATCTATGAAATTGATACCACCAAGATGATTTTGGATAAGGCATCTGAATTGACCAAAACAAAATATGGGAAAGATGAAAAAACAGATGTCTCCTTGCGAGTGATTGCTGATCACACACGCACCGCAATGATGTTGATTGGTGATGGAGTTACGCCCGGTAATGAAGGGCGTGGCTATGTTTTAAGACGAATGATGCGTCGAACAATTCGAAATATGCGCTTACTTGGTTCACAGGATTTGGTCATTGCCGAATTGATTAAAAGTTCTATCAAGGCGATGGGACCGCAGTACCCCGAATTGGTTACAGGTGGCGAGCGAATATTGTCAGTAGCTCAATCTGAAGAGGATAGTTTTAATCAAACCTTAAAGAGTGGGACAAGTATTTTTGATATCGCCGCAGATCAATCAAAGAGTACGAAGAGTAAATCGCTGTCAGCCGATACTGCGTTCAAGCTCCATGATACTTACGGTTTTCCATTTGATTTAACTCTTGAAATGGCCAGAGAACAGGGACTGGAAGTTGATGAGAGTGGCTTCAAGAAATTAATGAATGAGCAAAGAGATCGCGCGAAGGCGGATGCAAAAGCGAAAAAGAGTGGCCATACAGACTTAACTCAATACCGGGCAATCGTCGATAAATTTGGTAGTACTAAGTTTTTAGGTTATGAAAACATTAAGGCAGAATCGAAGATAACTGGAGTGTTGGTTGATGGAAAAGCTGCTGCCGAAGTTAGCGCAGGTTCTGAAATAGAAGTGATGTTGGATCGGACTCCATTTTATGCTGAAGGCGGCGGGCAGTTAGCTGATAACGGTGTAATTAAATTGGCAAATGGAGCAGTTGTGAAAGTAGAAGATGTTCAAACCCCAGTACCAGGATTGTTTGTTCATAGGGGCTCCGTCGTAAGTGGGGTCGTAAAGAATGGTGAATCGGCTTCTGCTGAAATTGATTTACAAAGAAGATTAGCCATTTCAAGAGCTCACACGGCAACCCATATGGTGCATAAAGCATTTAGAGAAGCATTAGGTGAAACTGCTACTCAGGCTGGTTCAGAGAATGCACCCGGCCGATTTAGATTTGATTTCCCTTCAACCAGCGCGGTACCAACATCTGTGTTAAATGATGTTGAAAGTCGAGTGAATGAACTATTGATTGCAGATTTGCAAGTCGATGCACAAGTTATGTCTCAAGATGCAGCTAAGGCATTGGGTGCTACTGCATTGTTTGGTGAGAAATATGGCGACCAAGTCAGAGTTGTTAGTGTCGGTGATTGGGCAAAAGAATTATGTGGTGGCACACATGTGTCTAGATCTGGTGAATTGGGCTTAATTAAGCTTTTATCTGAATCTTCTATCGGTGCCGGAGTAAGAAGAGTTGAAGCTTTAGTTGGCCATGATGCCTATAAATTCTTAGCCCGTGAACATGTTTTACTGAATTCTCTTACCGAAATAATCAAAGGCGTGAGAGTTGAAGAATTACCTCAACGTATTTCTGATTTGATTGAAAAAATGAGATCGATGGAGAAGGAAATATCAGCGATAAATACCGCCAAAGCGGTAACAGCGGCTGGTGATTTACTCAAAAAGAGTAAATCAACGGGAAATGCCAGCGTGATAATCGAGCAACTTGGTAATGGTATTTCTGGCGAAGATATGCGAACTATTGCATTAGATCTCAAGGGGAAGTTAAAAACTGGAATTGTTGTACTTGCCACTATAAATGATGCGAAACCTTTGCTAGTTGCAGTGGTTTCAGCAGAGGCTATCAAATTAGGAGTAAAGGCTGGCGAATTGATAAAACTAGGTTCAACCATTCTTGGCGGTGGCGGTGGTGGGAAAGATGATTTTGCGCAAGGAGGAGGCAGTAACGCAGATGCAATCACAAAAGCATTTGCTGAGATTGCTAAACATATTCAGGGAAAGCTAAATTAAAGTTGGATTTCTGATGAATAAACCAATTGAAATTGGTCGCAGGATCGGCTTTGATTTTGGAGAGAAGCGGATTGGTGTCGCCACATCGGATTCTGAATCAATATTGGTGGCACCCTATAAAACAATTATTAATGATGGTGAACTGCTTTTGAATTTGACTAATCTATTAAATGAGGTTAACCCTGTTTATGTGGTCGTAGGTGACCCAAAGCATCTGTCAGGAAATGAAAGCGCTAAATCGATAGCTGCCCTGGAATTTGCCAAGCAGATCAGGCAAATATTTACTGGGCCAATTTATTTTGTAGATGAGAGATTGACCACCCAGAATGCGAATTCAAAAATGCGTGAGATGGGGAAGAATGAAAAGCAGAGTAAGGCAATGATTGATCAGATAGCAGCGGTAAGTATTTTGGAGAGTGCATTATTAAATGAAAAATCAGGCACAGGGGTGGGCAGATTATTTTAAAACGCGTTTTAGCCCTACTACTAATCTGTTCAATTCTAACAAGCTCTGCAGTTTTATTGCATAATGCATTTTTACTCAATGATTACCTTGCAGCAACCTCTAAGTTAAAAACAGAGATCCTAATAGAATCTGGTGATACGGGTACTGAAATTGCTCAAAAACTGTTCAATTCTGGAGTAATAAAACAAACTAAAATATTTGTCAAAATTGCAATTAATCAAAAGAAATCTAATGCGATCTCACCTGGTTTACATGAGATAGATTTGAAAATTTCAGCACAGGCAGCTTTAGAACAACTTCTGGATCCGGCACGAAAGCGTGGGGTCTTTGGGTTTGGTGAGGGTCTGAGAAAATCTGAGATTCTGGCTTTATTGGAAAAATCCAAATTAGTGAGTGGCAAAGTGTCGAAGTTGCCTAAACCAAATGATCTTTACGGTACAAATAATTTGGAGGGATTCCTTTTTCCAGCACAGTATTCATTTGCGCCAGGAACGACGTTTGATGAAGCGATTACACAGATGATTGATAGATTTTATTTAGCAGCCAAATCATCCAAGATTGAGGAAGGATATTTGAATTATTCGCCTTATCAACTGCTGATAATTGCATCTATGGTCCAGGCAGAAGGTGATGTGCAAGATTTCGCAAAGATATCTAGGGTTATTTATAACCGCATGAAAATCGGGATGCCGTTGCAAATCAATGCCACGATTGATTATGCAACCAACACTCGAGGCAAGATTCGACTGCCTTATAAGCGGTTGGAGATTGGCTCAAAATACAACACCTACAAATATCGAGGTTTACCGCCAACACCTATAGGTAATCCCGGTGAAGACGCAATGATTGCTACAGTTAATCCAGAAAAAGGTGATTGGTTGTATTACGTCACTGTGAAGCCAAATGACACTAGATTTACAAAGGATTTTAATGAGTTCAACAAATGGGCAAATGAGTTTCGCGCAAATGAGGATGCGGGCTTATTCGGATGATTAAGTTAGCTGTTGCTGGTGCTCCAATTGGACATTCACTTTCACCGCTACTTCACACCACAGCGTATAAATTACTAGGAGTTGAAGCGGTTTTTTCTGCACAAGAGATTAAGGAGGAAAAATTTGGTGATTTCTATTTTGATTGCAAAAATTCGGGATATCGTGGCTTAGCGCTTACGATGCCCTTAAAAGAGATCTCAATCGGTTTCGTCGATCGGGTTGATCCGGTTGCTAAGCAAATTTCATCAGTGAATACAGTTATTTTTGAATCAACTGGAAGCATTGGGCTCTCAACTGATTTGTTAGCGTTTAAGAATTTACTTAAGCCATACTATGGGAAGAAGATTGCGATACTTGGCGCGGGAGGAACAGCCCGAGCAGCCATCGGTTCACTTAAAGGTACTGGCACCTCAGTCACAGCTCTCACCCGTTCGGCAAATCATCACGTGCAGTTACATGCAGCGGCGGTCGATCTTGAACTGGACTTCTTGGATTGGCATCGGTTTGAAGAGATTCAAGACAGAGATTTAATTATCTCAACGACACCAGCTGGTGCAACTGATGGGCTTTCAACGATTACTTCAAAGGCTGATTTTTTTGAGGTGATTTATCACCCATGGCCCACAGAATTGGCAAAGCGGTATCAAAACTTGGGTAAGCATGTAATTGGCGGGTTGTCACTATTAGTCGAGCAAGCATTATTTCAAATTCACTATTTTTCGCAGAAACAATTTGATTTTGATGAGATGCGCAAGGAGCTTCTAAAGGTTGCCCATACTGCAGTAAAGGGATAATCCACAGCCCGAAAAATAGTTCATTGATCCCATCTACTCTTTGGATGTGATCTTTGAATTGTTAGCATTCTTGCTCTTTCTCAAGATCGCTTTATACGACATCAAGTATCACCTAATCAAAAATATTGATCTATTCTTTCTTTTACTACTTCTATTACCAAATTATCGATTAAATTGGCGCTTGAGTTTGCTTTGCCTCGGGATCTATTTGATTTTGAATGCAATAAGTGGCGGAAAGATAGGAGCGGGCGATGTTAAGTTTTCCTTCATTTGTGCGATGCCTTTGGGATCGTATTTGGATTTGTTGAATGCGCTCTCTATTACCTGGATTTTCGGTGGGATATACGCACTTTCACGCAGATCTAAATCTGTTGCCTTCGCCCCTTTTATGATAATCGGAACATATATTTCCAAGATTCTTTGAGCTTAGGCACAAAATAGCAACGAGATAAGTCGCTGATCTGAGAGAATTGACCCGTAAATATCGATTTGCAGAGTATGACTGGAGATGAAAGTGCTTCGTTGGTTAACCGCAGGTGAATCACACGGACCTGCCCTCTCTGCAATCATTGAAGGCATCCCAGCTCATGTCTTGGTATCAAGCAAAGAGATTGATGCAGATCTTTCTAGGCGGCGATTAGGTTTTGGTCGAGGAGCGCGTCAAAATTTTGAAGCTGACAAAATTTCAATTACCGGTGGTATTCGCCATGGAATCACCCAAGGTGGCCCGATTGCCATACAAATAGCAAATTCAGAGTGGCCAAAATGGGAAAAGATTATGAGTGCTGATCCAATTCCTGAAGCTGACATAAAGGATTTAGCTAGAAATGCGCCACTAACAAGGCCAAGGCCAGGTCATGCTGATTTAGTTGGGATGCAAAAATTTAATTTTTCAGATGCACGGCCTATTTTCGAAAGAGCAAGTGCGCGAGAAACCGCAGCCAGGGTTGCTTTGGGCGCTGTTGCAAGAGCTTTCCTTAAGCAAAGCGTGGGTATTGAGATATTAAGCCATGTAGTTTCAATCGGAGAGATTTCAGTTCCTGATGGTTACAAACTACCAACCATGAGTGACAGGGTGAGAATTGATGAAGATCCAGTGCGTTGTGCTGATGCTAAAACGAGTGCAGATATTGTGAAAATTATTGAAGCAGCACATAAAGATGGCGATACCTTGGGTGGCGTTGTAGAGGTATTGGCTTACAACTTGCCACCGGGACTTGGTTCTTATACCCAATGGGATAAAAGATTAGATGCACGGTTGGCTGGTGCTCTGATGGGAATTCAGGCGATAAAAGGTGTAGAGCTAGGTGATGGTTTCCAAACTGCAAAACGAAGAGGTTCTGTGGCACATGATGAAATTGAAAAGAATTCAAGAGGTGAGATCACTCGTCGCACTGATCGCGCAGGCGGTACTGAGGGTGGCATAAGTACCGGGCAAGTATTACGAGTTAAAGTTGCAATGAAACCAATCTCTACAGTTCCAAAAGCATTGGACACCATCGATGTGGCAACTGGTGAAGCGGCAAAGGCAATAAATCAAAGATCAGATGTATGCGCCGTACCAGCTTCAGGAATTGTTGCCGAAGCCATGACCGCGTTGGTACTTGCTGATGCTGTGTTGGAGAAGTTTGGTGGCGACAGTGTTCAAGAAACTAAACGTAACTTCGAAAATTACATAGATACTCTTGAAATAAAGTAATGCTAAATAAAGTTGTCCTGATAGGTCCCCCTGGGGCTGGAAAATCAAGTATCGGCAAAGCATTAGCAAAAGAGCTGGGGATAGGTTTTATAGATAGCGATAATGAGATCGAGAAATTAGCAAATAAAAAAATAGCAGAGATTTTTGTGGACGATGGTGAACCAGCATTTCGCAAGATGGAAATTGAGGTGGTGAGCAAATTGCTGGTTGATTTTTCTGGCGTAATTGCACTTGGAGGAGGGGCACCCATTAATCTGGAGATTCAAGATCAATTGCATGGGGCGGATTTTCCAATTGTATTTATTGATGTATCGATATCCCAAGCTGCCAACCGAATCGGCTTTAACAAAGACCGTCCGTTATTGTTGATAAATCCTCGACAACAATGGATGAGTTTAATGAGTGAACGCAGACCAATCTATGAGAGGTTAGCAACTCAAACGGTTTCATCAGATAGCCAAAAGCCAGCGGAGGTCGCTAAAACCATATCTGAGAAATTGAAGGCAAAATTGTGAGGAACATAATTGTTAAGGCTGAGCAAAATTATCAAGTGAAGGTAGGAATTGAGTTCAACCTAGAAATCGCAGAAATCATCAAGAATCACAACAAGGTATTACTTATTGCACCCGCCTCGATATTAAAAAACTTTAAAGTTAAGGAAGGCAGAAATCTCAGCATTTTCGCCACACCTGAGGGTGAAAATCAAAAAACTCTCAGTACTTTAGATCGAGTGTGGACAAAATGTGCTGCGCTAGGAATCAAACGAGGTGATGCGATTATTGGATTAGGAGGAGGGGCGACAACTGACCTCGCTGGCTTTGCTGCCGCAACATGGCTGCGTGGCATAACTTGGTACGCCATTCCTACATCACTCGCCGGAATGGTCGATGCTGCGGTTGGTGGCAAGACTGGAATTAATGCCAAGTCAGGAAAGAATTTGATTGGATCATTTTATTCGCCAACCGAGGTGCTTATAGATCCAAAATTTTTGAGGAAATTGTCAAGCAGAGATTTATCCGCCGGTATGGCCGAAATAATCAAATGTGGGTTCATTTCAGACTACAAGATTCTAAATTTAGTCCAGGATGAGTTTCTCGATTATGAGGAGCTTATTTACAGATCAATACGGGTGAAAGCATATGTAGTCTCAAAAGATTTTAAAGAGAGCAAACTGCGAGAAATTCTGAATTATGGCCATACCTTAGGGCACGCGATTGAAAAGGATAGTTCCTATAAATTGCGCCATGGTGAAGCGGTAAGTATTGGAATGGTTTTCGCAGCTGAATTAAGCCGAGATTTGGCAAAACTTTCTGATGATGCGGTGTTACTGCATCGAGAAATATTGAAAAATTTCAACTTGCCGATCACATATCCTAAAAATAGATGGAGTCGACTGCTTCAAATGCTCTCAACGGATAAGAAAGTTAAGCAGAGCAAATTACGATTTATTGGCATTAGTAAGATTGGTAAACCAGTCTGGTTTGAAGATGTTTCACCAACACATCTAGCGAAGGTATATGAGAGAATTAACTCATGAAAATTCTCATTTTAAATGGCCCAAATCTTTCAAGGTTGGATTTGCGAGAGCAAAAACATTATGGCGATTTGGATTATCCGCAACTTAAAAAGGCTATTGAAGAAAAGGCAAAATCACTGGGATTGGATGTAGAAATCAAGCAAAGTGATAGTGAGAGTGAGTTGATATCTTGGATTCACGAGGCTGCTGATAAAAAACAACCATTAATAATTAATCCTGCGGCCTTTACCCATTATTCATATGCGATAAGAGATGCAGTAACCATGCTTTCTGCACCAGTCATTGAGGTTCATCTTTCAAACCCGTTATCTAGGGAAGAGTTCCGCCATACCTCAGTAATCAGTGGGGTAGTAAAAGGATCTATTGCAGGTTTTGGGGTAGAAAGCTATCACCTTGCGCTGATTGCAATGCAAAGTTTGGTTAACTAACAAGGTAGGATTGATTAGTAATTTTGCAGTTCAATTTGGTTTAGCGAATAGGAAAAAATGGCAACAACAAATGATTTAAAAAATGGCATGACCTTAAACCTGGATGGGCAGCTTTGGAATGTTATTGAATTCCAACATGTAAAACCGGGTAAAGGTGGTGCTTTTGTTCGCACCAAGATGAGATCTGTCATGTCTGGAAAAGTTGTTGAAAAAACTTTTAATGCTGGCGTTAAAGTTGAAGTGGCTTCAGTTGAAAAACGCGATATGCAGTATTTATATCGTGACGGTGAAGATTTTATGTTTATGGATTCAACAAATTATGACCAAATTAGAATCAGTAAACAAACGGTAGGTGATGCAGTTGATTACCTTTTGGAAAATGCGGATGCAATTGTGGCAATGCATGAAGGAAATCCATTGTTCATTGAACTGCCAGCCTCGGTGGAGTTAACAATTACCTATACCGAACCAGGGTTGCAGGGTGATCGCTCATCAGGGGGTACTAAACCAGCAACGGTTGAGACCGGAATAACCATTCAAGTCCCATTATTTATCAAGCAGGATGAAAAAGTTTTAGTAGACACTCGAACTGGCGCCTATCTAGGACGCGCCAACTAATAATGTCTGCCCGAAGTAAGGCTCGAAAGAGGGCTTTAGATTTTCTCTATGAAGGTGATATCAAAAGTACCGCAGCGTCAGAACTTTTCAGAGTAAGAGGGGCAGCTGGCCTCTCCCAGGAGCCGTATGTTCTGGTTTTACTAAATGGTGTAGCTGAACATATAAATAAAATAGATGAGTTGATCATTACCTATGCCCAAGGTTGGGATATGGATCGAATGCCACCGATTGATCGCAATATTCTTCGAATCGCTATCTATGAAATTCTTTGGGAGACTGGTGTTGATTTACAGGTTGCATGTGATGAGGCGGTGGAATTGGCTAAATCGCTATCTACCGATGAATCCTCAAGCTATATCAATGGTGTCCTAGGAAGGATTATTAAGCTTAAGGATTCGATCGCTATTTAGGCGTTGAGTAACTCCGCCTCTGCTAAGTAATCAAGTGTGCCAGATTCATCTATGCCGAGTAATAAAGCCAGAAACTGCAAATCATTTGCCCTAATGGTCAGGAGTTGACCATTCCAATCTTTTCGGCGATCACCGATGGATTTAGTAAATTTGCGAAGGCTTTGGGCAGTTGAGTTCTCAATTTTACTCAATTTATGCAAATTTAGACTCAAACTTCTGTCAGCCACCTGGGGCGAAGCCTCTGGGAATAGTTCGGTGATAGGCACTTGATAGAACTCCATCAGTGATACCGCTTTTTTTAGAGAGATTGCTCGATCAGCTCTTTCATATGAACCGATCACAACCGCTTTCCATTTTCCATTTGAGTGAAGCTCGACATCTTGCAAGCTCCACCCTTTTGATTTTCTGATTATTCTTAATCGATCTGCGGGGTTATTTTTATTCATCTGCTCAGGGTAGCCACACCAGGATTTCGGTGATTTTTATTATCCACAGAGTTTCTGCTAATATACGGCGATTCCTTTAACGATCCGTCCAGAGAGGCGGCGAAGGAGAAGTAAATGGGTATATTGCTATCTGGCGCAGATATCGATCGCGCAATCAAACGCATTTCACATGAAATTCTTGAACACAATCAGGGGATAAATAATTTAGTTTTAATGGGCATTCCCACTCGGGGGGCTTACCTCGCTGATCGCATTGCTACTTTTATCGGCGAGATTGAAGGTTCAGTGGCAGTGGGTGTTCTTGATATCACTCTCCATCGGGATGATCTTCGACTTAGACCTCCTAAGCCCCTACTTCCCACAAAACTCCCACCCGGAGGGATTGAGGGTAAAGATCTAGTTTTAGTCGACGATGTTTTATTCTCTGGTAGAACAATCCGCGCAGCATTAGATGCGATCGGTGAACTGGGTAGGCCAAAGAGTGTCCAACTCGCGGTGTTAGTGGACCGTGGACACAGGCAGCTACCGATTCGGGCAGATTATGTTGGTAAAAATATTCCAACCTCTATAACTGAGAGTGTGAAGGTGCACCTTTCAGAGTATGACGAAGAGGATCTTGTGGAGTTAATCAAATGATCTCCGGGCACCTACTTTCCACAGCAGATTTATCAAAGGATGAAGCGTTAAATTTGTTAGCCACTGCAAAAGAGTTGGCGCAAATCACTGATGGTCCCAATAAGAAACTACCAACCTTACGTGGCAAAACAATAGTAAATCTTTTTTTCGAAGATTCAACCAGAACTCGAATAAGTTTTGAAACAGCAGCAAAGCGATTATCTGCAGATGTGATTAACTTTTCGGCGAAAGGATCTTCGGTCAGTAAGGGAGAAAGTTTGAAGGATACTGCTCAAACCTTGCAAGCAATGGGGGCCGATGCGGTTGTGATCAGGCATGGCAGCTCTGGCGCAGCTAAGAGATTAGCTGATACGCAGTGGATACAAGCAGCTGTAATAAATGCTGGTGATGGAACGCATGAACATCCAACGCAAGCTTTGCTAGATGCCTTCACTATCAAGCAGCATCTAAGGCAGGATTCAAAAGATTTATCTGGGATCAAAGTATTGATTGTGGGAGATATCCTTCACTCAAGAGTGGCGAGAAGTAATATTTTGCTGCTTACCAAGCTTGGCGCAGAGATAACATTGGTGGCTCCGCCAACATTATTACCAGTTGGAGTTTCAGATTGGCCAGTCAAAGTTTCCTACGATTTCGATGATGAGATCTCCAAATGTGATGTAGTGATGATGCTTCGTATCCAGTTAGAGCGGATGGCTGACTCTTTCTTTCCATCCGCACAGGAGTACTCCCGTAGATACGGATTAAATTCAGCTCGACTGTCAAAGTTAGGCAAAGATGCAATTGTTATGCATCCAGGCCCGATGAATCGTGGTTTGGAAATATCAGCTGAAAGTGCGGACGATCTCAAATCGGTGATTATTGATCAAGTTAAAAATGGCGTAGCTATAAGAATGGCGGTTCTTTATGAATTACTTGGCGGCGCACCGCTAGGAGATAGCAAATGATTAATATCAATAACGCACAGCTCGCAAGTGGTGATTTGGTTGATGTGCAGATTACTGATGGTTTGATCAGCAAAGTTACTGCAGCATCTGCAGGCAAAACAAAAGAGGGCATAGATGCCACCGGCAAGATGCTTCTACCTGGTTTAGTGGATTTACATACACACTTGCGTGAGCCAGGACAAGAAGATGCTGAGACGGTCCTAACAGGATCAAAATCAGCAGCAGCTGGTGGGTTCACCGCTATTTCTTCCATGGCAAATACCAATCCTGTGGCGGACACAGCGGGAGTTGTAGAACAGATTTATAGATTAGGGAAAGCGGCAGGGTTGTGTGATGTGAATCCAATTGGCGCAGTAACCAAGGGGTTGGATGGTGAGAAATTATCTGAAATTGGTGCCATGGCTGATTCGATCGCAAATGTAAGGATTTTTAGTGATGACGGTAAGTGTGTATCAGATCCGTTAATTATGCGCCGAGCACTTGAATATGTTAAAACTTTTAATGGAATTATTGCTCAACATGCGCAGGAGCCACGTCTTACAGTTAATGCACAGATGAACGAAGGAAGCGTTTCGGCTCGGATTGGCTTAAAAGGCTGGCCAGCGATTGCCGAGGAAGCAATTATCGCTAGAGATATTTTGCTGGCCGAACATGTGCAATCAAGATTGCACATTTGTCATGTGACAACCGCTGGGGGAGTTGATCTAATTAGGTGGGCTAAAGCACGTGGGATACAAGTCACAGCTGAAGTTACGCCACATCACCTGTTACTTACCGATGAATTAGTTGAGAATTATGATCCAATTTATAAGGTTAACCCACCACTTAGAACTCAAAAGGATGTAATGGCATTGCGTGAGGGACTAGCTGAAGGAATCATCGATATTGTGGCAACAGATCATGCACCACACCCAACAGAGGATAAGGATTGTGAATGGCACTCAGCAGCCTTCGGAATGGTTGGTCTTGAAACTGCATTGTCGGTAGTGGTTAAAACCATGATTCAAAGTAATTTAATGAGCTGGTCTGATCTGGTAAATCGAATGTCGATCAAACCAGCAAAAATTGCCGGCTATCAACAACAGGGCCAAGAGATTGCAGTAAATAAACCAGCAAACTTAATATTGATAGATCCAACCGCCACTTGGCAGGTCAATGCGAAGAAATTGCATTCGAAAAGTAAAAACACTCCTTTTGGTGGGATGCAGTTACCTGCAACTGTCACTGATGTTTTTTATGGTGGAAAACAGGTAGTAGTAAATCGACAATTGGTAAACCAAGAATGAAAATTGATGAGTAAAAGAACTCCTGCTTATTTGGTTTTAGATGATGGCCGAATTTTTGAAGGGTTATCTTGGGCAAAAGGTGGTGAAACTTTTGGTGAGGCAGTCTTTTCAACTGGGATGACTGGATATCAAGAAACTTTAACTGATCCTTCATATCACAAGCAGGTAGTGATCATGACCGCTCCCCATGTTGGTAATACTGGCGTCAACAAGAGCGATAAGGAATCAGAGAAAATTTGGGTTTCAGGTTTTGTGGTTAGAAATCCATCGCCAGTTGCAAGCAATTGGCGGAGTGAGAAAACTTTAGAGCAAGAATTAATTGATGCCGAAGTTGTTGGAATTCAAGGCGTAGATACTCGGGCAATTACTCGACATCTTAGAGATCGTGGCGCCATGCGTGTGGGAATTTTTAGTGAAACTTCCCTATCAAGAGAGGAGATGGTGATTAAAGTAAGACAAGCACCGACAATGAGTGGCGCTTTTCTTGCAGCAGATGTTTCAACGAAGAAACCTTATATAGTAAATCCACCAAGGGGTGTAGCTACTCGTTTTAAAATTGCAGCGATTGATCTTGGGATAAAGTCGGCAACTCCACGCGCGATGTCTAAAATAGGCATGCAGGTTCATGTCTTGCCAATTGATACAACATTTGAACAAATTAAATCCTTATCACCAGATGGAGTGTTTCTTTCAAATGGCCCTGGTGATCCATCGACTATGACATCGGTGGTTGAACTTGTGCGACAGGTGTTACAGCATGAGATTCCATTTTTTGGAATTTGTTTTGGCCATCAAATTTTAGGACGAGCTTTAGGCTTTGAAACTTATAAATTACCTTTTGGACACAGAGGTATTAATCAGCCAGTAATCGATTTAACAACTGGCAAAGTTGAGATTACTGCTCAGAATCATGGTTTCGCAGTGGCCGCGCCTAAGGATCACGATTTCAACACCGTATATGGAAATGGGCGGGTTACTCATATTTCATTAAATGATTCAGTAGTAGAAGGTCTTGAATTAATTTCAATACCGGCTTTTTCCGTTCAATATCATCCAGAATCATGTGCCGGCCCACACGATGCATCATATTTATTTCAAAGATTTGCAGATTTAATGCAAGCTCCCAAACTAGGCTTAAAGGACATAAATGCCTAGAGATAAATCTATTGAAAGTGTTTTGGTAATAGGCAGTGGGCCGATTGTCATTGGTCAAGCATGCGAGTTTGATTATTCTGGAACGCAAGCTTGCCGGGTTCTGCGGGCGGAAGGAATTAGAGTTATTTTGATTAACTCGAACCCAGCAACAATCATGACCGATCCAGAATTTGCTGATGCTACTTATATAGAACCAATTACACCTGAAGTAATTGAGAAAATTTTAGAAAAAGAACGACCTAGTGCTGTATTAGCGACATTAGGTGGCCAGACCGCGCTAAATGCGGCAATGGCCTTACATGAGCGTGGCGCATTTGAAAAATATGGCACTCGTCTAATTGGAGCGGATGTTGATGCAATTAAACGTGGGGAGGATCGTGAGGTCTTCAAAAAAATTGTTGAGACAATTGGTGGCAAATCAGCTAGATCTAAAATATGTCATTCGATGCCGGAATGTCTGGAAGCCGCTACTGATTTAAAATATCCGGTGGTAGTGCGACCATCTTTCACTATGGGTGGTCTGGGTTCTGGTATTGCTTACAACGAGTCTGATCTACAACAGATTGCAGGAGCTGGATTACGTCATAGTCCTACAACTGAGGTGTTGCTTGAAGAGTCAATAATCGGTTGGAAAGAGTATGAGCTTGAGGTAATGCGTGATCATAATGACAACGTAGTGATTGTTTGCAGTATTGAAAATGTTGAGCCGATGGGTGTTCACACAGGAGATTCAATTACGGTGGCGCCAGCAATGACTTTAACCGATGTTGAGTATCAACAGTTACGAGATCTTTCTATTGCAATTATTCGCGAAGTGGGCGTTGCAACTGGTGGCTGTAATATTCAATTTGCAGTTAATCCACAGGATGGTCGAATTATTGTTATCGAAATGAACCCCCGAGTTTCACGCTCATCTGCACTTGCCTCTAAAGCAACTGGATTTCCAATCGCAAAAATCGCTACTAAATTGGCGATTGGTTACTCATTAGATGAAATTGACAACGATATTACCAAGTCAACTCCGGCATCATTTGAGCCGGCACTGGATTATGTTGTGGTTAAAGTGCCGAGATTTGCCTTTGAAAAATTTCCCGAAGCCGACATCCGCTTAACGACCACCATGAAAAGTGTCGGCGAAGTAATGGCGATTGGAAGAAGTTTTCCAGAGGCGCTACAAAAGGCAATGAGATCATTAGAAAAATTTGGTGCAGTTTTTACGTGGCAGCAGATGAATAAGGAAGACTTATTGACCAAAATTAGGGTCCCAACTGAGTTTAGGATGCAACAAGTTCAAATGGCGATGGCAAATGGCGCAACATTGCAGGAGGTTCACCAAGCTACCAAAATAGATCCTTGGTTTTTGGAGCAAATCAATCTAATTAACCTGCAAGCTGATCTAATATCAAAATCAGCTGAATTAACGAAAGATTTGCTTAGAGCCTCAAAAATGATGGGGTTTTCAGATTCGCAGATTGCAGCGTTGCGGAATACAGAAGAAGGCCAAATAAAAAATGCTAGAGATAATTTTAAATTGCATCCAGTTTATAAAACGGTTGACACTTGCGCTGGTGAGTT
The DNA here is from genome assembly GCF_002288005.1 of Candidatus Nanopelagicus hibericus. Classification (NCBI taxonomy): domain Bacteria; kingdom Bacillati; phylum Actinomycetota; class Actinomycetes; order Candidatus Nanopelagicales; family Candidatus Nanopelagicaceae; genus Candidatus Nanopelagicus; species Candidatus Nanopelagicus hibericus. The sequence goes on from NZ_CP016771.1 coordinate 572,165, forward strand.
TGCGGCGTTGACTCCATATTATTACTCAGCTTACGATGATGAAAGTGAGGTGCTTCCAAGGAGTAAAACTGCTGTCATCATTCTAGGAAGTGGTCCTAACCGAATCGGCCAGGGTATTGAGTTTGACTACTCTTGTGTGCATGCCTCATTTGCATTACGTGAGGCGGGGTATGAAACGATCATGATTAATTGCAATCCTGAAACAGTTTCAACCGATTACGACACCTCCGATAGATTGTATTTTGAACCTTTGACTTTAGAAGATGTTTTAGAGGTTATTGCAGCTGAATCAGCAGTTGGTCCTGTATTAGGTGTTATCGCACAACTTGGGGGGCAAACTCCTTTAGGACTAGCCCGCGGGTTATTAGATGCTGGCGTAAAAATCTTGGGAACTTCACCAGATGCTATCGACATGGCTGAAGAGCGTGGAGCATTTGGAAAATTGCTGAACGAAAATAATTTATCAGCACCAGAATTTGGAATGGCTAATTCATATAATGAATCAGTACAGATTGCGGCCAAGATTGGATATCCAGTTTTGGTTAGACCTTCATACGTTTTAGGTGGCCGGGGTATGGAGATTGTTTATGACGAGGAATCCTTGCGGGGTTTCATTGAAAAGGCGACTGCGATTACACCAAATCATCCAGTTCTAATTGATAAATTCCTTGATGATGCAATTGAGATAGATGTTGATGCTTTATATGATGGCGATGAACTCTACCTAGCAGGTGTCATGGAGCATATTGAAGAGGCTGGAGTGCACTCGGGGGACTCTGCTTGCGTACTGCCAAGTACATCTTTAGATAATGATGTTCTATCTGAAATTAGACAAGCAACGGAGAAGATTGCGAAGGATGTCGGAGTTAAAGGATTGATTAACATTCAATTTGCGGTAACACGAGCTTCGAGGAAACTCTATGTTTTAGAGGCGAATCCAAGAGCATCCCGCACGGTGCCTTTTGTTGCCAAGGCAACTGGAGTTGGACTTGCAAAAGCAGCAGCATTAATAGCAACTGGAAAAAAGATAGTAGATCTACGTAAAGAAAAAGTTTTACCTGCTTCCGGTGATGGTAAGCCAAATGGAGTATCAGTAAAAGAAGCGGTGTTGCCATTCAATAGATTTAGAAGAGTAGATGGTACGGGGGTGGATACAGTCCTAGGCCCGGAGATGAAATCAACTGGAGAAGTAATGGGAATAGCTAACAATTTCGGCTTAGCATTTGCTAAAAGTCAGACAGCAGCATTTGGCCCGCTTCCAAAATCTGGTTCAGTCTTCATCTCACTATCGCAAAATGACAAAGAGGAAGGTTGGAGAGCTGCTCGGGATTTGCACCAAATTGGTTTCAAGCTTTACACCACGGCAGGCACCCATGATTTTTTACAAGAAAAAGGTATTCCCTCTGAAAAAGTTAGAAAGAATTCGGATCCAGCATCAGATAAACTTTCATCGAGTGAAATAATCACTAATGGAATGGTGCAGCTGGTTATCAACACTCCGCTTGGACGTGGTTCTCGGCAGGATGGTTTTTTGATTAGAACAGCAGCAGTATCTAGATCGGTGCCCTGCATTACCACCATCCCTGGATTTAAAGCAGCGGTTGCAGGCATCACCGCATTACAAGATGCTGATTTTTCCATCAAATCACTGCAAGAGTGGATGAGTTGATGAGTATGCAGAAAATTAACAAAAGTGCAGTACAAATGCAGGCTGAAGTTATAGGTAACAAAAAAGTCGGACCTTATCACCATATTGTTTTTGCAGTTGGCGAAATGGCTTCAAACTCTAGACCCGGTAATTTTGTTGCTATCTCTATTGGAGGGGAAGCAACTTCATTAATTTTGCGTAGAGCGTTTGCAATCTATCGAGCTATCGATAAAGGTGTAATGGGAGGCAGCATTGAATTAGTAATTGCTCCATACGGGCAAGGTAGCAAATGGTTGTGTTCGAGAAATGTGGGAGATTTTGTTGATCTAGTTGGTCCGCTTGGAACATCCTTTGGATTACCAACAACTAATGCAAACACCATGTTGATTGGTGGTGGATATGGTTCAGCCCCACTTTTTGCACTGGCAGAGGTGTTAAAAAATCGCGGGTGCCGAGTTGATATGGTTTTGGGCGCGAGTACTGCAAATAAAATCTACGCACCGCTTGAAGGAAAACGTAGCGTCTCCTCACTAACGCTGACTACTGATGATGGTAGTGCAGGTATACATGGTCAAATAAGTGAGGCGATTCCCAGACTTTTAAGAGAGTTTGGAACAGAGGTGATCTATTCATGTGGTCCAATGGGAATGCTTTCAGCGATTGCCAAAATTGCAGATGAGTTTGATATTGCACACCAGTGCGCTGTAGAAGAGGCCATGGCTTGTGGAATTGGTGTTTGCATGACATGCGTCGTGCCTGTGAAAGATCCAAGTGGCATCAAGATGGTTAGGTCTTGTATCGATGGGCCTGTAATGGATGGGTCACAGATCATTTGGGATAAAAAAGATGTATTGGATGCGTTATAAAATGAGCGTTTTGGATTTTTCAACTAAGATCGGTAGCAAGAGATTTTCTAATCCAATCTTTACCGCCAGTGGATGTGCGAGTTCAGGCCAAGAGTTGGCTCAATTCTTTCCATTAACCGAACTTGGTGCGATTGTTACAAAATCTATTATGACTAAACCACGCACCGGTAGAGCAACTCCTCGAATGGCTGAAACCCCCAGCGGCATGCTTAATTCAATTGGATTACAAGGGCCTGGTATCCATACTTTTCTTGAGAGGGATATTCCTTGGTTAGTTGAGAATAAAGTAAAAGTAATAGTTTCAATCGCAGGTGAAACTGTTGATGAGTATGGAGTTCTGGCACGAAGGTTACGAGCGGTGGCAGGTATTAGTGCTGTCGAAGTCAATATTTCCTGCCCAAATGTTGAAAACAGAGGTCAGGTTTTCGCTTGCCACCCAGAAAGTGCTGTAGCGGTGATAGAAGCGGTTAGAAGAAATATTGGGGGTGAGCTACCAATTGTCGCGAAATTATCGCCAGATGTCACAGACATCGTTGCAATCGCGGCTTCAGTAATCAATGTGGGTGTAGATGGTTTAGCGCTAATAAATACCTTACTTGGCATGGTGATTGACACAAATACTATGAAACCAAAGCTTACGGGAAAGACTGGTGGATTATCTGGACCCGCAATCAGGCCAATTGCAGTGCGTGCGATTTATCAAGTCCACCAAGCCTTTCCCAACATTCCAATTGTTGGCATGGGTGGTGTTTCTAGTGGCCGTGATGCATTCGAATTGGTATTGGCTGGCGCAAGCGCAATTTCTATTGGAACAGCTAATTTTTCCAATCCTTCAGCCGCAATAAACATTAAAAATGAATTATCTGCATTACTGACGGAACGAGGATTTAATGATTTTCGTGATGCTATTGGTTTTGCCCATCGAGGAATTTAATGAAACTGCCAGTAATTCTCGCACTTGACACCAAGGATCTAACTCAAGCTTCAGAGTGGATTGAAGCCAGCATTGATTCAATTGATCATTTTAAGATTGGACTAGAGTTCTATTTGAAACATGGAAGAGTCGGAATTGAACAATTAAGGCAAAAGAATGATTTTAATCTTTTTCTTGATTTAAAGTTGCATGATATCCCCAACACAGTAAAAGGTGCGGTTGAAGCAGTTTCCTCTTTATCTCCAAAATTCTTATCAGTTCATGCCTCCGGCGGCAGTAAAATGATTTCCGCTGCTAAAGCGGCTCTGCCTAATGGTTCAATAACTGCAATCACAGTTCTAACCTCGTTTTCAGAAGAGGATTTCTCTAGATTAGGAATGGCTGGGAGTATTTCTGAAACAGCAAAAAATTGGGGGAGCATTAGTCTTGCAGCGGGGGCAACTTCATTAGTTTGCTCACCTTTTGAGGTTTCACAATTGCGGTCAATTGCTGGTTCTGCCATTTTAATAACTCCTGGTGTACGAGTTGAGGGCGATGATGTGGGGGACCAAGCCCGAGTGATGTCGCCAAAGAGCGCACTTGCTGCCGGGGCAAATTTTGTTGTGATAGGTCGTTCAATTACTGGTGAATGGGATGGCACGGACAAAAAAATGCGGAAGAAAATTGAACTCATAGCAAAATCTTTGGAATGACCATGTTACCGCCAAGACTAAGCCGCAGATCCAGACGCAAAGCGGGTGAAGCTGCAGTATCAGCACGACAGGAGCGTGCCAGAGTAAAGGAATTGATTACAAAAGGTGAGATTTACTTCTTTGATCTATTCAAAGATGAGCGCAAATCAATTTTACGGATGAAACTTATTGATCTACTGCAATCGGTTCCAGGCATCGGCAAGAGTAGAGCGGAGGTAATTTTAGATAGAACTGGAATCTCACATTCACGTAGAATTGGCGGTGTTGGGCATAGACAACTTGAACTACTACGTCAGGAGTTTTTATTGATCAAGAACTCTCCTAAAAGTGGGCGTCTATTGGTTGTCTCTGGGCCAAGTGGTGTTGGTAAAAGCACCATCACCAATAAATTACGCAATGATGATCGATTTTGGATATCGGTTTCAGCAACGACAAGAGAAATTAGATCTGGTGAGCAAAATGGCGTGGATTACCATTTTGTCAGCAATGAGCATTTTGACCGGATGATTACTAAGAATGAGTTTTTAGAATGGGCTAGTTTTGCTGGTGCTAAATATGGAACTCCTAAGAAAGCTGTTAATGATGCTTTAATGGATGGCAAAAATGTGGTTTTGGAAATTGAGCTAAATGGGGCACGTCAAGTGCGAAAAAATTCAAAGAACGCGATATTGGTTTTTATCAAACCTCCCTCATGGGAGGAGTTAACGGCTAGATTAATCAAAAGAGGGACAGAGTCCGAACAATCAACGCAAGCTCGGTTAGATCGGGCTAAAGAGGAGTTATTAGCCGCCTCTGAGTTTGATCATGTAGTAATAAACCACCAAGTAGATCAATCTGTGTCGGAACTGGTATCTTTAGCCCTTCGCTAGGCAATAATTCTTGAAAAAAGGGGCATTACCGCATGAGCAATCAAGCACTAGATGGAATTACTAATCCACCAATCGACGCGTTATTAGATAAAGCTGGATCGAAATATAGCTTGGTACTTTATGCAGCTAAGCGAGCCCGCCAAATTAATGCATACTATTCACAACTTGGTGAGGGATTATTGGAATATGTGGGGCCACTGGTCGAAACTTATGTGCATGAAAAACCATTATCTATTGCGTTAAGAGAAATCAACGATGGCTTGCTTACTATTGAGAATTTAGAACCAAAGCAAACTCCTACAGCTGGCTAATTAATTACCATGTTTCCCCGTGGTCGAAAACTTCTACTAGGTGTAGCTGGTGGAATTTCTGCTTATAAATCCTGTGACTTATTACGCCGCTTGCAAGAACAAGGGTTCGTAGTCGATGTAGTGCCAACTAGTGCTAGTTTAAATTTTGTTGGTAAAGCCACCTGGGAGGCACTCTCTGGCCGCAAAGTTCTTACAGATTTATGGAGTGAAGTCGAATCTGTACCACATATTTCAATGGCAAAAGCCAATGATCTTATTATTATAGCCCCAGCAACTGCAGACCTTATTGCCAAACTGGCATCTGGTAGAGCTGATGATTTACTGACAAATATTGTGTTGGCATCAACAGCGCCAAAGATTTTAGTACCAGCGATGCACACTGAGATGTGGCTAAATTCGGCAACGGTAGAGAATGTTGAAATCTTGCGAAAACGGGGATTTGTTGTAATAGATCCTGATGAAGGACGTATGACTGGATCTGATGTTGGAGTAGGTCGTTACCCAGAGACTGGAAGAATAATTACTGAGATAGACAAGGTTAGTGTCCAAACTGCTGATCTTATTGGAAAAAAGATATTAATTACCGCAGGCGGCACTCGAGAACCAATTGATCCGATTCGATTTATTGGTAATCGATCATCTGGCAAACAGGGCTTTGCACTGGCCATGGCAGCGGCTAGTAGGGGTGCGCAGGTGCATTTGGTTATCGCTAACTCAGATCTACCAAATATTGATGGAATCACTACCACAGTATGTGAAACCGCTGAAGAAATGGCAGCAATTTTAAATCTGGAATTTCCACATTGTGATGCATTGATAATGAGCGCAGCGGTTGCCGATGCCAAAGTATTAAATTATTCAGAAGGCAAAATCAGGAAAGAAGCACTGGACAAAGTTGAGTTGGCAAAGAACCCTGATATCTTGAAATCACTCGCTCAAATCAAACGCTCAGGACAGGTTGTAGTGGGATTCGCTGCTGAGACGTTCACCAGCTTGGATGCACTGCAAAAAAGTGGTCATGAAAAATTAAGCAGTAAGAATTTGGATTTGATATATGTAAATGATGTCTCGGATGGGGCCATTTTTGGGCAGGAAAAGACAAAAGGAATTATCATTGACAAGTTCAGCAACGTGATTAAAGTTCCAGAAATAAGTAAGGACACGCTCGCTGATATATTGCTTGACCAATTAGTACATAAGTTAGGTTAATCCAATGAAGAATAGATTATTTACCTCCGAATCAGTCACTGAAGGACATCCAGACAAGATTGCAGATCAAATTTCAGACGCAATTTTGGATTCCCTTTTATCGCAAGATGCGAAAAGTCGTGTTGCTGTTGAGACTTTAATAACCACTGGACAGGTACATGTTGCTGGGGAGGTTACAACCAATGGTTACGCAGATGTCATGAGTATCGTTCGAGATACGGTTTTAGAAATTGGATATGACTCATCAGATAAAGGTTTCGACGGGAATAGTTGTGGCGTATCTATATCGATTGGTCAGCAATCTCAGGATATAGCTCAAGGTGTTGATGATGCGTTTGAAAGTCGGGTTTCAGCCTCAGCCGATCCTTTAGATCTACAAGGAGCCGGTGATCAAGGATTGATGTTCGGCTATGCATCTAACGAGACTCCGGAACTAATGCCATTACCAATTTCCTTAGCTCATAAATTAGCTCAACAACTTACAAAAGTTAGAAAAGACGGCACATTGCCATATCTTCGCCCAGATGGAAAAACACAGGTGACTATCGAATATCAGGGGGATAAGGCGGTGGGGTTAAACACGGTAGTTATTTCATCCCAACACGCTCCTGAAATTGATTTAGAAAAGAAGTTAGCTCCCGAAATTAAAAAGTTTGTGATTGATCCAATTATTAAAGATTTATCAATAGATATTTCATCGGTGAAATTACTGATTAATCCAACTGGGCGATTTGTAATTGGTGGACCAATGGGAGATGCTGGTTTAACAGGCCGAAAGATAATTGTGGATACATATGGGGGAATGGCCAGGCACGGCGGTGGCGCTTTTTCTGGTAAAGATCCCTCAAAAGTGGATCGTTCAGCTGCTTATGCAATGCGTTGGGTGGCAAAAAATGTAGTTGCTGCTGGTCTTGCAGATAGATGTGAAGTACAGGTTGCATATGCCATAGGTAAGGCGCAACCGGTGGGATTATTTGTAGAAACCTTTGGTACTGAAAAATTTGATTTAGCAAAAATCGCAAATGCGGTGAAAGAGGTATTTGATTTGCGTCCGGCAGCGATAATTCGTGATTTAAATTTACTGCGCCCCATTTACGGTAAAACTGCTGCTTATGGTCATTTTGGTCGTGAATTACCGGATTTCACTTGGGAAAAAACTGATCGTGCTGCCGCACTTAAGGCGTTAGTTAAGTAATCAGTGGCCGCTCCACTTAAACTAAAGCGACAAAGCTCTCCAAAAGTAGTTAGGCAAGATCTTTCAGTCGCACAAGAATTGCCGATTGCTGCAGTCCTAGTAGATACTCCAGTTTCGCACTTAGAAGGTGTTTACGATTATCTTGTACCAGAATCACTTCACGCCTCTGCAACTATTGGGACAAAGGCAATAGTTGAATTTGGCAACACCACCACTGAGGGATTGATTGTCGCGCGAAAAAAGAGTAGTGATAAGCAGAAAAACATGAAAACTATTACAAGATTGAATTCACCGAGTGGTTTAGTGAGCCTGAGTGTAATCAAACATATTGAAGCGGTGAGAGATCGATTTGGAGGTGGCATTTGGAATATCATTAAGTCAGCTATCCCGGCAAGAGTTATTAAAGAAGAGAGTTTTCAACGGAGTTCAGCATCTTCCATTAATTTCCCCGAATACGATTCACCAAGACTGAGGGAGTTAGTTGGTCGCGCAGATTACGATCAAATACGAAATTCCAAAAAAATCAAATGGGCGCTAAGTTTTCCAATCGGCATCAAGCCTGAACTGTTCCTAACTGAATTTATTAAGGTTCGAGCTCAAATCAATCAAGTGCTATTGATCGTTCCAGATGAAAAAGATTTGACCAATTATTTAGCGCAGTTATCCAAGTATTTTGGAGATGAGGTGATTGAACTTGGATCGCATTTAAGTAAAAATCTCCGATATCGAAATTATCTGAAAGCTGCTTTTCAATCCAAGAGAGTGATAATTGCTTCAAGAAGTGGCGCTTTTACCGAATTGGAATCAAACTCAACTGTAATAGTTTTGTCAGATTTGGATGAATCACACTATGAACAGCACGCACCCGGATGGAATACCAGGGATGTTTGCCTACTCCGAGACAGTAGCACCTCTATAGTTTTCGCCTCGGTCTCGCATTCTTTGGAGATAGCTAGATTAGTTGAGATTGGTTGGCTGGAAAGCAAAATATACGAGAATAAATCCGCTATCAAGATTGTAAGTGCCAATGATAACCATTCTTCCATTCTCACAATTAAGAAGGGTTTAGATCAGGGCAATGTGCTGGTATCTGTATCTGAGAAAGGCTATGCAAATCTTTTTCTATGTACCAAATGTCGTAATACCGCGAATTGTGAATGTGGAGGTAAATTGCAAATCGCTGCTCAACCTAGGATTCCTAGCTGCTATCTTTGTCAAAAAATTTACAAGAATTGGCAATGTATTTATTGTGGGGACTCTAGGCCGTTTGTAATTGCCAGAGGCATCGACAGAACTGCAGAGGAGATTGGTAGAGCCTTACCCAAGAAATCCATTCTGGTATCTTCAGGTAACAAACAATTAAGAAATTTGCCTAAGGGCAACCATGTAGTAATTGCTACTGCTGGGTCTGAACCAAATGAAACATTTGCAGCAGTTGTGATGTTAGATGGTGAAAAGATATTCAATCGTCCTTCCCTTAGGGCTGAGGAGATGGCAAAATTCTCTTGGTTTAATTTATTAAGCAAAGCAAAACCAAGCTCCGAGGTTTTTCTTTCGTTACCAAACCATCATCCAGCAGTTCAGGCAATATTGCGGGGTCAATCAAGGCATGGCGTATCAGAAGATTTAATCAATAGAGAGAAAGCCAAGTTGCCTCCTTTCTACAGAATCGCGGTAGTGATCGGAGAAAAATTGGAAATTTCGAAGTTTTCTGAAAACTTGAAAAATAGTTATAGTTTTGAAGTTACCGGACCTACATCTATTAATGGGATGCAGAGCAAACTTCTGATACGTGCTACTTTGCAACAGGGATCGATGTTGGTGGACCTATTAGATGACATTACGAAGATCCAGGGAGTTAAGGGGAGAAAAATCTTCAATATTAGGTTCGATCCATTTGATCTATAACCTTTAGTACTTAAAGTATCATTGCCTTATGGCTATACAACCAATTAGATTATTTGGAGACCCAGTTTTGGTCACACCAGCATCTGTCGTTATCGATTTTGACAAAGAACTTCGTCAGTTGGTTGCCGATCTGACCGAAACTATGCAAGCAGCCCCTGGTGCCGGTTTAGCAGCTCCACAAATTGGCGTGCCTTTAAGGGTGTTTGTTTGGGATATTAATGACGAGCTAGGTCATCTGATTAATCCATCACTGGATCTAGGTAGTGAGATGCAAGAAGGAGAAGAGGGGTGTCTTTCATTTCCAAATCTTGTTTATGAAACTCCTCGCGCATTCAAGGTTGTTGCAAAAGGGTTTAATATGCATGGTGAACCAGTGATTATCGAAGGAACCGAGTTGCTCGCCAGATGCTTGCAACATGAGACGGATCATCTTGATGGTGTCCTATTTATTGATCGAATGACATCGCAACAGCGTAAAATTGCTATGAAGGAAATTCGAGAATCGGAATGGTTTGGACTTGCGTCGGCAAATGGACAACTACCGAATATTAAAATTTCACCTCATTCCACTTTTGGACTGGGTTTGTAAGAGTTGAAGATAATCATTGCGTCATCTTCTCGGGTTGCAATTCCAATTATTTTAGAGTTAGAGGGCTCTACAAAACACCAGTTGTCTGCAGTAATAACCAACCCTGATAAAGCAACTGGCCGAGGCCAATTACTTGAGCCAAATGAGTTGGCCGCCTGGTGTCAAGAAAAAAAGTTGAAGGTATTTAAACCAGAAAATACAAAAGAGTTATCGCAGATGGTTTCTGATGGGGGAGCAGATCTGGCAATCACCATCGCTTATGGCCACTTAATTCCTGAGGAGTTGTTACAGGTGACAAAATATGGCTGGTTAAATGTTCATTTTTCGCTATTGCCCAAATGGCGTGGCGCTGCGCCAGTGCAACATTCAATTCTTCATGGCGAGAAATTGACCGGTATTACTATTTTTAAATTAGACAGAGGTATGGATTCTGGTCCAATCTATTTAAAAGAATCGGTGAATATCTCTGATTCGGACTCTACGGATAGTTTGCTGGAGCTTATGAGTGTTATTGGTGCAAAGCTTGCTTTTGATGCGATCAAACTTGTCGAGCAGGGAGTGGTTCCTACTCCTCAAGAACTAGTTGGCGTGACTTTCGCGCCTAAATTTAGTAAAGAGGATGGAAAGTTGAATTGGAATCTCGAGGTAGGCACTCTTTTTAATCGCTATCGAGCATTGTCACAAAATCCTGGAGTATGGAGCAACCTAGGGCAGACGCGGATTAAGATAGATGCAATGCGAATCTCATACACCTCGCATGTAATCAAGCCTGGTGAACTACTAATTCATCAAGAGAAGATGCTTGTTGGGGCTAAGAATGGTGTTATTGAAATTGAACGTTTAACTCCAGCAGGTCGAAATCAGATGAGTGCTGCCGAGTTTGTGCGTGGATTACCACAGAAGAGTGGATTAACTCTTGGCTAAGCCTAATCCAGCTCCCTCGAGGCTGGTTGCATATGAGCTAATTACCCAGGTAAATCGCCAAGGTGCCTATGCAAATTTAAGGCTTCCTGAATTGTTGCTTAAGACGAAAATGAATCTAGCCGATAGAGCCTTCACGACAGAATTGGCATATGGCACCTTACGGATGCAAGCACGGCATGATTACATTGCGTCAAAATTCATAGATAGAACTTTTGCCGAGTTAGATGAAAAAATTGTTGATCTTTTGCGAATGGGTATACACCAAATAACCCAGATGCGGGTTGCAGATCACGCTGCAGTTTCAGAAACCGTTGAAGTAGCTAAATTAGTAGCAGGTGAATCAAAAGCTTCCTATGTAAATGCTATCCTGCGTAAGGTATCTGCAAACTCAAATGATCTTTTAGAAATTAAAGATTTTACAACTTTGCGCAGATTGTCAATTCAATATAGTCACCCTGAATGGATAATTTCCTCTTTTTTTGATCAGATGAAGGATTGGGCAGAGGTAGAACTTTTTCTTGCAGCAAACAACAATCCGGCAACTCCCGATGTTGTAGCCTGGCCGGGAAAATCGAGTACAGATGAACTTCTCACTCTCGGTGCAACTCCAATACCTGGATTTGTTAATGGAGTGAATCTTCCAGGGATTCCAATGGATTTTTCGCCAATTGTTGAACGTCGAGCTGGAGTGCAAGATCGTGGCTCTCAACTGGTTGTAGAGAATTTCTTAGCATCCTTTAAGCCCGGTTTATCATGGCTTGATATGTGCGCTGGGCCAGGAGGAAAAGCTGCTTATCTTTTTAATTCTCTTTTAAGCATGGATAAATCTGCAACCTTTTTAGCTAACGAGCCCACCTCTCACCGCGCCGAACTGGTAAAACGGGTGGTCAATAATCAGCAGGTTGTCTCATTTGATGCCACCGTAGCCAATAATTTTAATCAAAAATTTGATCGAATTTTAATAGATGCTCCCTGCACCGGATTAGGTGCGCTTCGCAGGCGACCAGAGGCTCGGTGGCGCAAATCGTTGCAAGATCTAAAGGAGCTGGTGCTACTACAAAAACAATTACTGGCCAGCGCTTATCAACTGTTGTCACCCAATGGCGTTATCGCCTATGTAACATGCTCACCACATTTAGCTGAAACTAAAGGGCAAGTGATCGATTTCCTATCAGCTCATTCTGATATGAAGATGTTGCCTATGGGCAAGCTGGAATTAGCACATAAAGAAGGAGTTTTATCTGATGGCACCGTCCAGCTTTGGACCCACCATAATCAGAGCGATGCTATGTTCATGGCAATGTTTGAAAAAGTCGGATAAGGACCAATATGGCTAACAAAGTTTTTATCGCACCAAGTATTTTGAACGCCAATTTTGATGATTTGGAAAAAGAAATTGGAAAGATATCAGCTGTTGCTGACTTGCTTCACCTAGATATTATGGATAACAAGTTTGTCCCGAACTTCACCTTTGACATAAAGCGTGCGTTTGAAATTATTGGATTTTCAAAGTTGCCAGTTGATGCGCATTTGATGATTGAGGACCCAGATTCTATTGCGCCTAAATATGCTCAAAATGGTTGTAGTTCTGTCACCTTTCATTTGGAAGCAGCTCAAAATGTCTTGCGTACTATTGAAGATATCAAGTCCAATGGCGTAAAGGTAGGTATTGCAATCAAGCCCGCGACCAAATTTTCAGAGGTCGAACCATTCATTGAAATGATTGATATGTTGTTGATAATGACTGTGGAACCTGGTTTTGGTGGTCAATCATTCATGCATGATCAGATACCTAAAGTGGCTATGGCTCGTAAACGTATTGAACAAATGCTGGATTCAAAACCGTTATTGCAGATTGATGGTGGGGTTTCTCTGGAGACTATTGCAGAAGCAGCTTCGGCCGGTGCAAACTGTTTTGTTGCCGGCAGCGCTGTTTACAAATCTTCGGATCCTGCGGGTATGGTTGAGCAACTACGTGAAAAAGCTCAAACTAACTTCTCTGGCTAACTACTTATCCCCATCAGCAGCAAGAGCGTAGAAAGATCATTATTGCTTATTGTTGTCGCAGCTGCGGCTGCTACCTTCGGTTTGGCATTAAATGCTACCCCTAGTCCAGCAGACTCGATCATATCCAGATCATTCGCTCCATCGCCTACAGCAACGGTTTGATTCATTGAGACATTTTCTGATTTAGCAAACTCAGAAAGTGCGTCCGCTTTGGCTTTACGATCGACAACCTGACCAATTACTGCTCCAGTAAGTTTGCCACCTTTGATTTCAAGGATATTTGCTCGATAAAAATCTAGCTTCAAAGACTTTAGCAATGGTTCAATGACATTTATAAATCCACCTGAAACCACGCCAACTTTATGTCCTTGCTCATGTAGTCTCTCGATTAATCGTTCTGCTCCAGGAGTAAGAGTGATTTCTTGGCGAACCTTTTCAAGTACCGTTGAATCAAGCCCTGCTAGTAATTGGACTCGCTGCACCAGAGCTTGAGTGAAATCCAATTCACCAGTCATCGCTTTAGTAGTTATCTGTGAGACAACTTCTGCTTTTCCAGCATGTTGTGCCAAAAGATCAATCACCTCTTGCTGAATCAATGTGGAATCCATATCCAGCAGAATTATTCGTTTTGCGGCACGCGACAATCCTCCAGGCTCAACTGCCAAATCAATTCGATGCTTTACAGCAACAGTTGCTAACGCCCTTTGAACACTTTTAATAGATTCATTTGGAATAGTTAGATCTAGTTCTATAGCAATATTTGGTAGTGTTGCCGTCCGCTTTATCGCCGTAATATTTCCACCCAATGATGCAATCTCTGAAGCCACTGATGCTAAACCTGTTGGTTTTATTCCGTCTCCAACCATAACCACACGAAGAGTTTCAGCGCCTGTTTTTGCATCATCATGTTGCACAAAATCAACAGCGATATCTAGGCCGATCTCATCTTGGAGCAAAGCTAAATCATCGGAGATTGCCTGCGCATGATCAGGATCAAGTGAAATAAGCACGGTCAAAAGCAAACGATCTCTAATAACTAATTGCTCAATATCGATAATCTTTATCGTGAATTGAGAGAGAGTCTGCATCAACCTCTGAGTTATTCCAGGACGATCTTGACCTGAAACCAGAATCAAGCCAGAGAACTTGGGGACATTTTTATTCGGCATTGGCTCAGATTAACCATAAGTAGGCGCAAGGGGCGGTATCTTTCACTCCTATGAGCGCAATATTGGAGTTATCGAATATCAGCGTTCGCAGGGGAGATCGAGTAATACTTGGTCCCCTTGATTGGCAAGTATTAGATGGTCAACGCTGGGTAGTACTTGGTCCAAATGGTGCTGGTAAGACCACATTGCTGCAGATATGTTCCTCTTTGATACATCCAACAACCGGTGAAATTAAAATACTTGGCACCACTCTCGGCAGAGTCGATGTTTTTGAATTGCGCACGCGAATTGGTTTAACCTCATCCGCACTTGTGGAGCAGCTACCTGCAGATGAGCTTGTTATGGATGTAGTCCTTACCGCAGCCTACGCAATGTTGGGTAGATGGCAGGAAAAATATGATTTATGGGATGAATCAAGGGCAATGGCGTTGCTAACTGCACTAGGAGTACGCGAATTGGGTACTCGAACCTTTGGCTCACTAAGTGATGGCGAAAAAAAGCGGGTACAAATAGCCCGGGCATTAATGGCGGATCCCGAATTATTGCTGCTAGATGAACCAGCCTCATCGCTTGATCTAGGTGGCCGGGAGGATTTGTTAAAACGAATTGAAGTTTTTGCTAAAGACCCATTAGCCCCGGCCACAGTAATTGTTACCCATCATATTGAGGAGATTCCAGCTGGGACTACCCATGCACTTTTACTCAAAGATGGCTTATGTGTTTCGCAAGGGGAGGTTGAGCAAGTGATTACTAATGCCAACTTATCCGCTGCCTATGGAATATCAATTTCTGTCTCAGTAGAAGGTGGTCGGTTCTTCGCTCGTGCCCGTTGACCTTTATTCATTAATTCCACCTTCTTGGCAGATACTTGCCGAGATCTCTAGTCTGGTTGAAATCTCAGAAAAACTCACTGAGGATTATTTGCCAAGGAAGGAGCTAATTTTTAAAGCTTTTGAGTTGGCACCAGAGCAAGTAAAAGTGTTGATACTGGGACAAGATCCATACCCGAATGCTAAACATGCAGTTGGATTGGCTTTTTCCACCGGTGATGTCCGCCTACTACCAGCATCCCTTAAAAATATTTTTAAGGAATTGGAGAATGATTTAAGTATCAAGCGAAGCACCGGTGACTTGTCTGATTGGTCTAATCAAGGCGTAATGTTGCTAAATATGTCTCTATCAGTGGTGCCTGGTGATCCTGGAGCACACTCAAAAATTGGCTGGCAGAAATTTACCCAACCTGTAGTTGAGTATTTGGCCAGTAGGGGAGTTGTTGGCCTTTTGTGGGGGAATACAGCGCAAGAGATGAGCAAATATTTCAAGCAAGGTGATCTCTTTACCGCACCTCACCCAAGTCCGTTATCTGCTTATCGAGGATTTTTCGGATCGAAACCGTTTAGCAAAATTAACAACCGACTAATTGAAAAAGGCTTAACACCGATAAAATGGTAAAGGGGTGGACCAAACGGCCCACCCCTTTATTCGATTTAACTTTAAGCAGTCCAGATATTTATTGGAGATTGCAAGAAGTAAACCATGAATAATCCAGAGACCAGATACATCAATGGACTAATTTCTTTGGTACGACCTTGCAGAACTCGAATTACAACATAGGATACAAATCCAGCTCCAATACCTACGGAGATGTTGTAGGTGAATGGCATTAGGATAATTGTTAGGAAAGCGGGGATTGCTATTCCTAGGTCGTCCCAATCGATGCCCTTTATTTGGGTCATCATTAAGAAACCAACAATTATCAAAGCAGGAGTTGCTGCTTCGTAAGGAATGATTGCTACAAGTGGAGCTAGGAATGTAGTTAGCAGGAACAGAACTCCAGTTACTACTGAAGCAAGTCCTGTTCTGGCACCCTCGCCTACGCCACCAGCTGATTCGATGTATGAAGTATTTGATGAGACGGAACCAGCACCACCTGCTGCTGCAGCAATAGAGTCAACGAGAAGAATACGATTAGCACCTTCAACGTTGCCATCTCTATCAACTAAGCCAGCCTGCTTACCAATTGCGGTCATCGTTCCCATGGTGTCAAAGAAATCTGCTAGTAAAAGCGTGAAAACAAGCAGAACGGCTGCGACTAATGAGATGCGATCAAATCCACCTAGCAAGTTGAAATCACCAAGGATATCAAATTTAGGTGTTGCAGCAATTGCCTCTGGCATAGCTGGAACATTTAGATTCCAACCTTTTGGATTTACTGCTCCAGTTGCGCCATTAAATAATGGACCAATTTTGAATGCAGATTCAATAGCAACAGCAAGGGCGGTTGAAGTCACAATTCCAATCAGAATTGCTGCTTTAACCTTCTTTACTTGTAATGCAATGGTTAGGAAGAGACCGAACGCAAAAACGATAATTGGCCAACCAACAAGGTTTCCATTATCGCCAAGAGTTACCGGAACAGGTCCGGAGCCAGTACGGCGAACGAATCCTGCATCAACTAAACCGATAAGTGCAATGAAAAGACCGATGCCTACTGAGATTGCGATCTTCAATTGGGTTGGCACAGCCTTGAATACCGCAGTACGGAATCCAGTTAGTACCAAAATTAGAATGATTAAGCCTTCTAGGACAACAAGTCCCATGGCATCTGCCCAGGTCATTTTTGAGGCGATACCAACAGCAACAAAGGTGTTTAAACCTAATCCGGTTGCTATGGCTAATGGAAAGTTAGCGACTACGCCCATCAAAATGGTCATAACGCCGGCAATGAGTGCGGTAGCAGCAGCAACTAATGCAAGATTAGGAGCATCGCCTCCGCCAATATATTTTCCATCAGCATCTTTAGCAAGACCGATGATGAGTGGATTGAGCGCAACGATGTAGGCCATTGTGAAGAATGTGACGACTCCGCCACGAACTTCTTGAGCTACGGTTGAGCCACGCTGACTGATTTTAAAGAAGCTATCAAGCATGGAATAGACCCTTCTGTTTTTTTAACATGGTGTTTTCGACATGTTGTCAGATGCGGTCTGACAAGCCGAGGGGGATAGGA
Organism: Candidatus Nanopelagicus hibericus; assembly: GCF_002288005.1. Classification (NCBI taxonomy): domain Bacteria; kingdom Bacillati; phylum Actinomycetota; class Actinomycetes; order Candidatus Nanopelagicales; family Candidatus Nanopelagicaceae; genus Candidatus Nanopelagicus; species Candidatus Nanopelagicus hibericus. Next base: position 589,496 of record NZ_CP016771.1, read on the forward strand.
GAAACCTATTGGCTACCTGGTGGTAAGACGCTCAACGACACCTAGAGAAATGGCTACCGATTGCCCGATCAGGAGTGCAAATAAGGCGGTCCCAATGCCTACGGTGCCCCCGAGGAGGGCGCCAATACTCAGAGCAATTAGCTCAATTCCAAGCCTCACCCTGCCAACTCGTACCCCAGTTTTATAGTGTAGTCCGGTCATTAATCCATCTCTTGGACCAGTTCCTAATCCACAAGTAATGTACAAAGCAGAACCAACACCAACTAGTGCGATTCCAAAAAATATATATAAGAATTTTAAATATAAGTCATTAACCTCTGGTATAAAAGCGAGACCGATTTCAATCGCAACTGAAATAACAATTATATTTGCTACCGTGCCGAGCCCTGGCCGTTGTTTAAGTGGAATCCAAAGAGCTAATACAGTCAAAGAAATAAAAAAAGTTGCTGCACCGATACTAAGCGGTGTATTCAGTGATATTCCTTGAGCTAATACTGACCAAGGTGCATTACCGATTCCAGTGATTATTAGTAGTGAATCTCCAAGACCAAATATAGACAAACCAAAAATCAGAATAAAAATTCTTTCTAAATGGTGTCTGCCAGCACCGATTGACCAAGTTGAATCAGCGCGCCAGGGAGTATTTGGAATGGTGCGCGAAGGACGAAGCATCTGTAACAGCTTATTTAATGGATTTTCGCTATCTGAAGCCTTATTCACTGATAAACTCTACCAAAACAAAGAGTCAAGACGGGTACATTTTGGATTTTACTTACAGTCAAGCGATCATAATTGGTTTTATCCAAGGAATTACAGAGCTTTTTCCAATTTCGAGTCTTGGTCATGCAATTCTCATTCCGGCTTGGATCGGTGGCTCATTCCGTGATTTTATAAGTGATGAAAACGAAGCCTATTTATTGATTACAATTGCTATGCATTTAGCAAGTTCTGTGGCTTTGTTTTTGGTGTTTCGTAAAAGATGGGTCAGATTAATCTCAGGTAGTTATCGTGCAATCACAAGTAGAAATTATCAATCGACTCCATTTCGGGTACTGGGTTACATAGTTATTGCCACGATACCAGTTGGATTTTTGGGTTTAGCATTTGGGGATTACTTCCAGAGTATTTTTGGCAAACCACAATATTCGGCGCTATTCCTGGTGTTGAATGGTCTTCTACTGATAACTGCAGAACGGTTATCTCGGCGTGATGTTGCCCAGGAGTTACAAGACTCAGATTCAGAGATAGATAGGCGAGTAAGTGTGAAAACTGCGGTAGCGATCGGTTTTGGTCAAAGCTTGGCACTATTTGCTGGTATCAGCAGATTTGGCGTAACTATGAGTGCTGGCTTGCTGCGCAAGCTAAATCATTCCGTAGCATCGGATTTTGCATTTTTACTTTCACTCCCAGTAATAGTTGGGGCTTCAATAGTGAAATTGCCTGAACTTTTCACGACAAAAGCTAATGAATTACTTGGGCAAATTTTCGTTGGATCAATAATATCTTTTATTGCTACCTATATCAGCGTAACTTTTTTAGTTCGCTGGTTTAAAACTAAAACCCTATATCCGTTCGCGGTATATTGTTTGGTATTTGGCGTATTATCTTTTTTAAGGTTTACCTAAATGTTTCCTGGAATTGGAACAGCTTTAAACATCTCAACCATAATAATAGGTTCACTTATAGGAATATTGGTTGGAAAAAAATTAAATGAGAAATTAAGGAATCTCATCACTGATGTGTTGGGCTGTATAACTGTGATCTCTGCAGCTGATGCCCTCACCGCATATTGGGACCCCTCTCTGACGAAATCTCTGCCAAATGGCGGTGCGATATTGGTTGTGATTTTTTCTTTACTTGCAGGAGCTTTAATTGGTTCGTGGCTCAAGATAGAAGATGCCTTGGAAAATTTGGGTAAAAAATTAAAGACAAGATTCAGCCCACAAGGCGGTTCAAATTTTGTTGAGGGGTTTGTTTCTGCTTCATTGATATTTGCGATCGGTCCTCTGGCAATCTTAGGAAGTATCTCCGATGGGATGGGAACTGGTATCGATCAGTTGGTGCTTAAGAGCACATTGGACGGATTTACCTCGATTGCTTTTGCGGCCTCACTAGGTTGGGGAGTAGCACTTTCTTGCTTGCCAGTTGGTATTTATCAATTTTTTTGGACAGCGATTGGTTTATTCCTTGGCGCCATCTTGGCGCCATATCAAATAGCAGCTATGACAACTGTGGGAGGAGTGTTGCTAATCGGTATATCACTTCGTTTACTTAGAATTCGGGAGATTGCAGTTGCAAATCTTCTACCAGCTTTGGCAATAGCTCCATTGTTGGCATTACTCGCTAAGCAATTTATTTAAAAGGTTTTCGCGTCAATCACAAACCGGTATTTAACATCGCTAGCAACTGTTCGATCGTAGGCTTGGTTGATGTAATCTGCGGCAATAACCTCAACATCACATAAAATATTGTGTTCACCACAGAAATACAACATTTCTTGTAGCTCTCTTATCCCACCAATCATCGATCCAGCCAAAGATCTGCGTTGTCCGAGCAATGTTCCGGCTTTGACTGCGTAGGGTTTACCTGGCAAACCAATTACTACCAAAGTGCCATCCAATTTCAGGGATTGCAAATAAGGCTCTAAATCAATCTGTGCGGATACAGTATTTAAAATTAGATCAAAATTTCTTTGATATTTCTTAAGGACATCAACGTCACTTGTGATCACAAAATGATCCGCGCCCATTGCTTTGGCGTCTTGCTCTTTCTCAGCGGAGTGAGAGAATACAGTTGTTTCAGCTCCTAGCGCATGAGCAAACTTAACTCCCATATGTCCTAATCCACCAAGTCCCATAATGGCTACTTTCTTGCCAGGGCCAGCTTGCCAATGCTTAAGTGGTGAGTAAAGCGTTATTCCAGCACACATAAGTGGTGCGACGCCAGAGAGTTCTAGGTTTGTCGGTACATGGACTGCGTAATCTTCATCGATTACAAATCTATTTGAGTAGCCACCAAAAGCGATTGTTTTGCCATCTCGCTCCTTTGCATTGTAGGTGCCAGTCATCTCCTCCAAGCAATATTGCTCAAGGCCGGATAGACAACTTGAGCAGTTGCGACAGGAGTCGATGAATACCCCAACGCCAATTAATTCGCCAACCTTGAACTTACTTACTTGCGATCCAATCTCAGTTACTTTGCCTACAATTTCATGGCCAGGCACCATTGGAAAAATTGCTGGATCCCACTCTTCTCGAGCTTGGTGTATGTCGGAGTGGCAAATACCGGAGTATAAAATCTCTAACCCAACATCTCGTGGTCTTAATTCGCGTCGATCAAACTCAAAAGGTTCTAACAGTGCACCAGCTGAGTGAACCACATAGCCCTGGGCCTTCATCGTTCCGATCCATTAAATGGTAAGGATTGGTCTGTTGCTGGATTTGAAACTCTTGAGGTCACATTGCGCATGTGATGGCGACGGCACAAAACCTCATATGCAACTGTCGATGCGGTACTCACATCACCAACAACTACCTGCTCGCCTTCAGTCACCATTTTGCCATCAATAATACGAGCGTTATGAGTTGCTCTTTCACCGCACCAACAAAGTGCCTCTACTTGTAAATTTTGTACGCGATCAGCTAATTCAACCAACCGAGCGCTTCCAGGGAACAGTTTTGTCCTAAAATCAGAGAGAATTCCGAAGGCGTAAACATCTATTCCGAGGCCATCAACTATCTTCGCCAACTGTTCAATCTGCTCGGGAGTATAAAACTGGGCTTCATCGCAGATTATAAAAGTTATCCGACCGCCAATTGATAATCGCTCCACAATTAATTTGTGTATATTCAAATCAGCATCAACCTCTAATGCCTCGATTTGTAAACCTAGTCTGGATGAAATTAAACCTTTACCGGCACGATCCTTGCTGGTGAAGATGACTCCTTCACGTCCACGTGAGCGATGATTGTGTGCAGTTTGCAGCGCAAGCGTTGACTTACCGCTATCCATTGTTCCGCAATAATAAATTAGCTCAGCCATGTGCTCATTCTGCCAATAATGTTTGGATTTGTAGATCAGGATGGGCTTCATTAATTCGTGATTTGCCACCTAACGCAGGAATATCTAAGAGGCAAACAACCCCCGTAGGCGTCAAATTTGCGGCGATGATTAATTCAACAGCCGCAAGAGCGGTTCCACCGGTTGCTAGAACGTCATCGACCACCAATACCCTTTTGCCTTGCGGAATTAAATTTGCATGGATTTCAAGAGTGGCTGTTGCGTATTCGAGTTCATAGCTTTTCGAAATAGTTTCACCTGGCAATTTTCCTAATTTACGAATTGGTATAAATCCTTTATTGCCCATAACAGCTGCTGCCGCCGCAAATATGAAACCCCGTGCTTCTATTCCGGCAATATAGTCACACTCTTGTGCCAGCGACGCAATTTCTTTGCAACACTGCGCAAAAACTTCTTTATCTGCAAGTAGCGGTGTTATATCCTTAAAAATTATTCCTGGGGATGGAAAATCTGGGATGATTCGAATTAACCCTTGCGTTGTGACCACCATCTGCGAATCCTATTGTTTTGTTGATAATCTGATGGTGTCCAGGAGGGGAGTTGAACCCCTAAGCCCTTACGGGCACTAACACCTCAAGCTAGCGCGTCTGCCAATTCCGCCACCCGGACCTAATCAGTATTTTAACTTCTATCTGAATTCGATGGAAATTCAACTTATGTAGGAGAATACATCCATGAAGCTAACTCCTCAGCAGATCAGTGAACTTGAGGATGAAACCATCCTTTTCTGCCAGGAAATGATCAGGATACCAAGTGTGAATCATGGCGAAGGTCGTGGTGATGAAAAAGCGATGGCCGAATATGTGGTTAAACGATTATCCGAATTAGGGATAGAAACTGAATCAATAGTTAGTGCTCCGAACCGTGTGAACGTGGTTGCAAAGATTGCCGGGGCAGATCAGTCCAGGCCAGGTTTAGTTTTACACGGACATATCGATGTTGTTCCAGCTAAAGCTGAAGATTGGTCGGTTGATCCCTTTGGCGGAATTATTAAGGATGGTTTTATTTGGGGTCGCGGAGCGGTTGACATGAAGGATATGGACGCGATGATGCTAGCTACTGTAAGAATGTGGCAGCGAATCGGCTACAAGCCTCCACGCAATATTTTACTCATCTTTTTTGCGGATGAAGAGGCAGGATCAAATTTTGGATCTCGTTGGATGGTGAAAAATCGACCAGAATTATTTAAAGGATACAGCGAAGCGATTTCTGAAGTTGGTGGATTTTCCGTCACAATCACGGGTGATAATCGACTCTATTTGATCGAAGCTGCTCAAAAAGGAATTCAATGGTTAAAGCTAACCGCTAAAGGCACCGCTGGTCATGGATCTTTTGTAAATAGGGATAATGCAGTGACAAAATTATCAAATGCAGTCGCGCGAATTGGTAATCATGAATGGCCTGAGTTAGAGACTAAAACCAATAATAAGTTTTTCCGCAAAATAGCAGAGTTGACCGGAGATAAGTATGATTCAAAAAATGTTAAACCATTACTGCATCACCTTGGGGCAGCAGCAAGAATGATTGGTGCAACTATTACCAATACGGCTAACCCGACAATGCTTGAAGCTGGGTATAAGGCGAACGTCATCCCACAAAGTGCTAGTGCAGTTATTGACGGCAGATTTTTACCTGGTCATGAAAATCAACTTCAAGAAACGCTAAAGAAATTGGCGGGAGATGAGATTGAAGTAGAGGTATTGGTGCGGGATATCGCATTAGAGGTAGATTTTGCGGGACCGCTAGTTGAAGCAATGTGTAAGGCAATTAATGTCGAAGATCCAAGTGGCATACCTGTTCCTTATCTTATGAGCGGTGGCACCGACAATAAGGCTTTAAATGATGTCGGGATCATCGGGTATGGATTTTCACCATTGCGATTGCCGGCAGATCTTGATTTTTTTGCTCTTTTTCACGGAGTCGATGAGCGGGTACCCATCGATGGATTAAAGTTTGGCGTTCGAGTTCTCTATGACTTTCTGGATAACGTTTAATAATTTAGTTAATTGAAACTTCATTTAGCACTTGTCGCATCGTCTCTGGCAAGCTGATTTGTTCGACAGTTAAAATCCCTCGCAATTGAGCGCCAGTTCTGGCGCCGATTAAAGCACTAGTAACGCCGGGTGCATCTCTCACCCATGCAAGTGCAACCTCAAGAGGTGAATAACCTAGTCCCTCGGCTACAACACATACGCATTCAACGATCTTTTTTGCTCGCTCCGATAAATATGGATCCACAAAATTTGCAAAGTGCGGAGAGGCACCTCTGGAGTCGGAGGGCACACCGCCACGATATTTGCCAGTTAGGACTCCACGCCCAAGTGGTGACCAAGCAAGAAATCCAAGATTTAGTGCACCAGTTGCTGGAATTACCTCATCTTCAGCTTTGCGATTTAATAAGGAGTATTCATTTTGTGCAGATGTAATAGCTGCTTTACCAAATATCGGATTCTGTAATGTAGTAGCACGTGCTAATTGCCATCCATTAAAGTTACACACACTTACATAACGTACTTTCCCAGAACTAGTTGCATAATCTAAAGCGGATAGTGTTTCCTCCAGTGGGGTAGTTGCATCCCAGTGATGTATCTGCCAAAGGTCAATATAATCGATGTTTAATCGGGATAATGATTTATCAAGATCTGAGATTAATTCATTGCGAGAGTTGTTTACCTGCCTGTTGCCATCTTTAAATGAAACACCGGCTTTAGTGGCAATAAACAACTGGTCTCGTTTAACCAATGCGCCAATGAAACCACCTAAAACACGTTCGGCATCGCCATCGCCATAAACTGCCGCAGTATCAATTAGATTTCCGCCAGCTTCAACAAACTCCTGTAACTGCTGCGCAGCCTCATTCTCATCGGTGTCTCTGCCCCATGTCATTGTGCCAAGACCAAGACGGGAGATTGATACTCCACCTAATTTGCGGCGTTCCATGGCTGGCAGGTTAGCAACAAGAGGTAGAAAAGATCGGTAACCTTGCCAAATGCCGATCCTCTATCTTCTGCGTCATGGCCAATCCGTGGCCAACTTGAAAGGGATATTGGCAGGCCAAGACGATACGGTGGCATTATCAAAAGTTGGCCAAAAACAAGCAAACTCGCTGACTTCCTACCTGGGAAGCATTAAGTTCGAAAAAGTTTTCTGTAGCCCACTCAAACGCTGTCTTCAAACTATTGACCCCTTCATGATCAGCAATCCAAAAATGAAGTTTGAATTTGAACCGCGGATTATTGAAATGGATTATGGCCTTTGGTCTGGTCGAAAATTGGCCACTCTGGCTCGAGATCGTCGCTGGAAAACTGTTCAAACAAAGCCTTCTGCATTCACCTTTCCGCAAGGGGAGAGCTTCAAGGGAATGCGAAAGCGCGTTCAATCGGTATTAGATGACTTATCAACTCAAAAAGGTCCATTTTTACTAGTAACTCATGGCGACATTATTAAGATGTTTATTGCCACCTGCCTTGACTTACCTATCGATAGATTTCAAAGTTTTATAGCCGAACCAGCCTCAATCACCACTATTAGCCTTGGAAATAAACGTAATACGATTTTGCAAATGAATTATAAATTAACTCCAACTGATCTGACTGGGTTCAAAGCAAATCACCTTGGTGGTGGCAATTCTCTTAAGAATCTTAAAAAATGGTGGCAGAAGTAGTGCCAAGGATTGTCTATCGCCACCAGCCGGCCACACGATTTATTGTCAGCGCAATAGGCGAACCGGGTCAGCGCCAATTTTTCCTACAAATTAAGTCAGAAGTTGGAATCAATGCTGTAACTCTTGAGAAAACTCAGGTTATGGCACTAACTGAAAGATTTGAAGAGCTGATAAGAGAACTTCGTCGTGGAAAAATGGCCTCGTTAGATGAAATTAATCTGACGCCAACTGAGGATAACGATCCTATGGAGCTACCCATTGAAGAGGATTTTAGGGTTGGTGTAATCAGTATTAGCTGGGAAGAGAATTTAGTCGTGGTAAATATTCAGGCAGCCACCGAGGATGATGAACTAATTTTAGATGATGTTGATTTTGGTCCAGACTTGATAATTGCCACGCTCAGAATTAATCAGATCAGGGGTTTTTGTGAAAGAGCCAAACGAATAGTAAATGCTGGCAGAGCTGCTTGCCCATTTTGCGCACTACCAGTAGATCCACTTGGTCACCTTTGTCCTAGGGCAAATGGATATCGCAGATGAGAGCAACTTTGGATTTGATAACAAATGGCGAGATGGTTGTGGTTGGCCGATTAGTTGATGCATCAAATGCCACATTATTAGCCCAGATCAAAGATTCTGATCCGAAAATTCAAGTGATATATAAACCAGTAGCGGGTGAGCGTCCATTGTGGGATTTTCCAGATGGCAGTTTAGCTCATCGGGAGTATGCAGCTTTTTTATTAAGCGATCTTGGTAATTTTAACTTGGTGCCTTTTACTGTGTTACGAAATGGTCCATTTGGTTTCGGAATGGTGCAGGAGTGGGTAGAGGTAGACGAAAATATTGATGTGGTTGATTACGGGCAGGGTACAGATAGTCAACTTCGTAGAATGGCATTATTTGATGCAATCATAAATAATACCGATCGAAAATTTGGTCATTTATTGATTAATAATGAAGGCTCCCTTAAAGGCTGTGACCATGGTGTTTGCTTCCATAGCGAAGACAAATTGCGCACAGTGATCTGGCAATTTGCAGAGCAGCCCTTTACAGAGGATGAATTTGAATTATTAAATGCACTAGCTCTGCTGGATCTAGATTCACATTTTGCGCCATATCTCACTGGCCAGGAGATTTCGGCACTAAAATCTCGCATCGATGGATTGAAGGCTTTGGGGAAGTTTCCATTACCTAGTGCAGAGTGGCCTGCAGTGCCTTGGCCTCCGGTCTAATGCGAGATAATTAGATATGAATAGTTGGCCTCGTAACTCCCTGCCAATTTTTACTGGTTTCAAATTCCCAGCCTTAAACCTCTTTGATTCAAATAAAGGCTTAGTCACCATATCTGCCCCCAGTGAATTTCGAATGTATGTATGTGGGATAACACCATACGATGCAACTCATCTAGGTCACGCTGCAACCTATCTTGCATTTGATTTGATAAATCGGTATCAAATTTTTGCTGGAGCTAAGGTCAATTTTATTGAAAATGTTACCGATATTGATGATCCATTGCTGGAACGAGCAAGGCGAGATAATTCAAGCTGGCGCAACCTGGCTGATACTCAAACCGAATTATTTAAATCAGACATGTCAGCTTTACGAATACTTCCACCAACAAATTTGGTGAAGGTTACTGAATCAATTCCTGTCATCGAGGGGTTTATCAAGAGATTGGATAAGAATGGATATTTGTATCAAATATCCGGTGATCACTACTTTTCGGTCGAGAAATTTCTATCTGGTTTACCAATTCCAGCCGACGACGCCATAAGAATATTCGCTGAACGTGGTGGTGATCCAAATCGTAAAGAAAAAAGGCATCCATTGGACCCATTGGTGTGGAGTGCTAATACCGCTGGTGAACCAGGTTGGGAAAGCAGTTTTGGCTATGGTCGACCAGGTTGGCATGTTGAATGCACAGCAATTGCTTGTCACTATTTAGATAAGGATTCAAATGATCCAATATTGCACCTGCAAGGTGGTGGATCTGATTTGATATTTCCACATCATTTCATGAGTGCCCAAATCGTAAAAGCTGCTTACGGAAGAGAGTTTGCGAAGTATTTCATTCACGCAGCCATGATTGGTTTTGATGGTGAAAAAATGAGTAAATCCAAGGGAAACTTGGTTTTTGTTTCGAAATTGCTCAGCGCTGGCACAGATCCAATGTTGATTCGGTGGGCCCTGCTGCAAGGTCATTATCAACAGGATCGCGAATGGAATGAAGATTTGCTGCAAGAGTCCAAAATGCAAATTGAAACTGTTCGAAAATCCCTTGCACGCAGTGAGGTTTGTGACGCAGAGAATTTGATTAATGGGATCATCAATGACCTCGCAAATAACCTCGATACCCCATCTGCCTTAAAGCGATTGATATCTTGGTCTGAGCAATCCATAAATTCTGGTTCAGTTAATCAAAGTGGCTTAGTATCTCGTGGCATCGATTCATTGTTAGGTTTAGCACTATAAATCAATGATTTAGCCTGATTAATTGCAGTAAACTAAGCCAAATGAATTCTCTGCGAAATGCACTATCTAAGCGTGTAGTAATAGCAGATGGCGCTATGGGAACAATGTTGCAAGCCCAAAATCCCAGCTTGGCGGATTTTCAAAATCATGAAGGATGCAATGAGATTCTCAATGTCACAAGGCCTGATATCGTGAAATTGGTTCACAGCAAATATCTGGAGGTTGGTGTTGATGCGATTGAAACCAATACATTTGGCGCAAATTTTGCCAATCTAGCTGAGTATGGAATTGAAGATCGGATATACGAATTGGCATTGGCTGGGGCAAAGATAGCCAGAGAGGTTGCGGACCAATTTTCTACAAAGGATAAACCAAGGTGGGTACTAGGTTCCCTTGGTCCCGGGACAAAACTGCCAACATTGGGACATACAACTTATGACTTATTAAAGGATGCTTATAAGACTGCCTCAGATGGTTTGATAAAAGGTGGTTGCGATGCACTTTTAATCGAAACTACTCAAGACTTACTGCAAGCTAAAGCTGCTACAAATGGTGCGCGAACCGCCATAGCAGAATCTAAAAAGGATATTGTGCTTATTGCGCAGGTGACAATTGAAACCAATGGCACGATGTTGATGGGCTCTGAAATTGGAGCCGCGTTAAATGCACTAGAACCAATTGGCATTGATCTAATTGGATTAAATTGCGCCACTGGTCCAGCAGAGATGAGTGAACATCTTCGAGTTTTAAGTAAAGGTGCTTCGATTGGTTTGTCCGTAATGCCTAATGCCGGCTTGCCAATTCTCGGCGATGGTGGTGCTCACTATCCGTTGACCCCGTCTGAATTAGCTAAATCGCTGAAGCAATTTGTTACTGATTATAAAGTAAATTTAATTGGTGGCTGTTGTGGGACAACTCCAGAGCATATGAAAGCAGTAGTAGAGGCGGTAAATGGATTGGCGTTGATAGAGCGTGAGATCAATCAAGAATTTGGTGCATCATCTTTGTATCAGTTTGCGCCATTTCGACAACAAAATACCTATCTTTCTATTGGAGAACGAACAAATGCCAATGGATCTCGCGCATTCAAAGATGCATTGCTCGCCGAAGATTGGCAAAGTTGTGTTGAAATAGCTAGAGATCAGATTAGAGATGGAGCGCATATGCTCGATCTGTCAGTTGATTACGTTGGTCGAGACGGCGTGGCAGATATGAAGGAACTGGCATTCCGTTTTGCTACTACTTCGACGCTACCAATTGTTTTGGATTCAACCGAGCCAGCAGTATTGGAGGCGGGACTAAAACAGCTTGGTGGGCGTTCAGTGATTAACTCTGTAAATTATGAGGATGGTGATGGCCCTACATCAAGATTTGCACGAATTATGCCCTTGGTTGTTGAACATGGTGCCGCGGTAATTGCGTTAACAATTGACGAAGAAGGACAGGCACGAGATGCAGAGTGGAAACTGAAAGTAGCACGTCGTTTGATTAATGATCTTACAAAAAAATGGGGGATGCGAGTTGAAGATATTTTGATTGATTGCCTCACTTTCCCGATCGCAACCGGCCAGGAAGAAACTAGGCGTGATGGCCTACAAACTATCGAGGCAATAAAGAGATTGAAGGCGGAGTTCCCAGCGGTTCAAACAACCTTAGGAGTGAGCAATGTTTCCTTCGGTTTAAATCCTGCCGCAAGAACTGTGCTTAACTCAGTATTTTTGGCTGAAGCGGTAAAAAATGGTTTGGACTCTGCAATAGTTCACCCCTCCAAAATAACTCCAATAAACAGAATTCCCCAAGAACAACTTGAAGTTGCACTTGATCTCATTTATGACCGCCGAAAAACAGATGAGTCTGGTAACACTACCTATGATCCGCTAACGAAGTTTTTGGATTTATTTGCAAATGTGCAAGTAACGACTACTAAAGAAAGCCGAGCTGCTGAATTGGCGGCCCTGCCGATGCAGGAGAGATTGCAACGCAGAATCATAGATGGTGAAAAAGTGGGCCTAGATGAAGATTTAAAAACTGCCATGGAATCAGGTTTGACTGCGCTGGTAATTATTAATGATTATTTGCTCGCAGGCATGAAGACGGTCGGTGAGTTATTCGGGAAAGGTGAGATGCAACTGCCCTTTGTTTTGCAGTCAGCTGAGGTAATGAAATCCGCAGTAGCTTTTCTAGAACCTTTCATTGAGAAAACAGATGATCAGGGTAGAGGCAAAATATTGCTTGCTACAGTCAAAGGAGATGTTCATGATATTGGAAAGAATCTAGTAGATATTATTTTGTCCAATAATGGATATGAAACTGTTAATATCGGTATTAAGCAGACAGTAAATCAGATCATTGATGCAGCTAATGAAAATAGCGTTGATGTAATTGGTATGTCTGGTCTTTTGGTTAAATCAACGGTTATCATGAAGGAAAATCTTCAGGAATTGGATTCCAGAGGACTAGGTAGTAAGTGGCCAGTGGTTTTAGGTGGAGCGGCACTCACCCGCTCCTTTGTTGAGCAGGATTTAAGTGAACAATTTAGTGGCACTGTTCGATACGCCAAAGATGCTTTTGAAGGATTGAAGTTAATGGAAACATTAATGGGAATTAAGCGGGGGGTACCTGGCGCTACCTTGCCACCATTAAAACCAAGAAGAACCGCCAAAACTAATCGTGATCAATCAGATTCTATAGATATTAAGCGCAGTGATGTCTCAGCGAGTAATCCGATTCCTGCTGCACCATTTTTGGGTTCTAGAGTTGTAAAGGGCATTGCACTTGCTGATTATGTTGGCATGTTAGATGAGCGAGCACTTTTTCTTGGCCAATGGGGTTTGAAGGGCGAAGATTTTGAAACTATGGCAAATGATAAAGGCCGCCCTCAGCTTAGATCCCTAATCAATGATGTTCAGTCAAAAGGATGGCTTAATGCTGCGGTTGTATACGGATATTACCCTTGTTACAGCGAAAATAATGATTTAGTAATTTTGCATCATGAGGGCGAATTGAAAGGTAAGGAGCGGGTAAGGTTCACTTTTCCTCGACAAAGTCGAGATCGCAGGTTGTGTTTAGCGGATTTCTTTCGTAATAAGGATTCGGGAGAAGTTGATGTTGTGAGTTTTCAAATAATCACAATGGGCCAGTCAATTAGTGAAGCGATAAATAAGTTGTTTAAAGAGAATCTCTATCGAGAGTATCTAGAGTTACACGGTCTTTCTGTTCAATTAACCGAGTCGTTAACCGAACATTGGCATGCTAGAACTCGAGAAGAGCTTGCAATAAATCAAGCCGATTCGAAAGATTTGAAAGAGATTTTCGATCAAGGTTATCAAGGTTCTAGGTACTCTTTTGGCTACCCAGCTTGTCCAGATCTTGAGCAACAGGTTCAACTATGTGACTTATTGGAACCGGCAAGAATTGGTGTTTCTCTCTCTGAAGAGTTCCAACTACATCCAGAGCAATCAACCTCCTCCATCGTCTTACACCACCCAGAAGCTAAGTACTTCAACGCCTCATGAGTGCAATTCTTTTTGATATGGATGGCACACTTATTGATTCTGAACCCATTTGGTTAGAGGCTGAAATTGAGGTTATGGCTGAGGTTGGTTGTAAATGGGACCAAGATGATCAAATCAATTGTTTAGGCGGCCCGATGGACCGAACTGAAAAATACATGCAGGAACGAAGTAAAAATGTGAAACCATATGGATATTTTGGAACAAGGCTTGAAGAGGTAATGGAGATTAAACTTGCTGAAAAATTGGAATTATTGCCCAATGCCTTAAATCTACTAATTCAGTGTCAAAATCTTTCGATTCCGACAGCGCTGGTAACTGCTAGTACCGGCAGGTTAATGAGATCAGTGCTAACTAGATTTCCTAAAGATATTTTCGGCGCAACCATCTCATGCGATGATGTGGTTAAAACTAAACCTGATCCTGCGCCATATTTATTTGCCGCAGAGAGATTAGCAGTTGATATTACTCAATGCGTGGTATTTGAAGATTCATTAACTGGCGTTGAATCTGCATTGCGATCTGGGGCACAGGTGGTGGGGATTCCACATCTGGTCACAATGCCATCTGACCCAAAGCTAAGAGTCATTGATTCACTTGCTCAGATTGACATCCAACAGATAATTTCTTGGTACCCCAACTTAAACAGTAAAGTCGTATCCAAATGATGGACCGTAGTTTTAAAAATGGAGATCGAGTTCAGTTAACAGATTCAAAAGGAAAGCTTTATTCGTTAACTTTGAATCCAGGTTCGGAGTGGCACACACATAAGGGTGTATTGAAACATGATGATCTGATTGGTTTACCTGAGGGATCAATCGTTGCAACAAGTGGTGAATTGAAATTCCAAGCTTTTAGACCACTCCTTGCAGATTATGTGCTTTCAATGCCCAGAGGTGCAACTATCGTTTATCCCAAAGATGCCGCGATGATAATTGGGATCGCAGATATTAAACCTGGAATTCGGGTTTTAGAGGCCGGTGTAGGTTCAGGTGCCTTAAGTATTTCAATCTTACGTGCTGTTGGTGAAAGTGGTCATTTACATTCTGTTGAAATTAGAGAAGATTTCGCCAAAATCTCTCAGGAAAATGTGCAGAATTACTTTGGCAACTTGCCTAAGAACTGGGTGTTAACAGTTGGAGCATTGCAGGAGCAAAAGCTAGACAATGATTATGATCGAGTGGTGCTAGACATGCTCTCACCCTGGGAGTGCGTGGAAACAGCGGCGCAGGCCTTGGTTCCCGGAGGAGTATTGATTTCTTATGTTGCTACTACAACTCAATTGTCAAAAATAGCTGAAGCGATAAAAGAGAACGGAAATTTCACTGAACCAGAGTCCAGTGAAACGATTGTTCGTGGTTGGCATCATGAGGGTTTAGCGGTCAGGCCGCAGCATCGAATTATTGGTCACACAGGATTTTTGATTTTTACGAGACGAGTGGCATCTGGTGTTCCGGTCCTGCAACGCCGTCGCCGGCCATCAAAGGGTTCTTACGGAGTTATTGAGTAATTAAGAGACAGCAATTAGATCTACAACAAAAACCAAAGTTTCATTTGGGCCTATAGCACCACCAGCTCCTTGAGCGCCGTAACCTAAATCCGGGGGAATGACTAACAACCTTCGTCCGCCCTCTTTCATTCCAGGAATTCCCTCTTGCCAACCAGCTATAACACCACTTAAAGGAAATGTTGCACTCTGACCGCGCTCCCATGAGGAGTCAGCAATCTGTCCAGCACTCCAAGTTACTAATGTGTAATGAACCTCAAGGGTGGAGTTTGCTAACGCTTCTTTACCGGTGCCAAGATAAATATCTTGCTTCTGCAACGTGGTTGGGGGAGTACCAGATGGTGTTCCAATAGTTGGTTTTTTGCCCTTATCTCCAGTGACTTGTGGAAGTGCAGAAGATGAATTTTGACCCTCATTTATCATTGGCTCTACCCCTCCGTCAGTTGTACAGGCTGTTAACAGCAGTATTGGCGCAACCAACAAGGCAAATTTGGAAGATTTTCGCACATCTAATCGTAGCAAAGATTTTCGTAATCGCTAGCCTATGCCTATGAGTGCGCAGAAAACTGAGCGGCTGATTAACTTGACCCTCGCCTTGCTTGCGACGAAAAAATATTTAACAAAAGCTGAGATTTTTACCACTGTAGCTGGTTATACCGGCACTCCTGAAACCATGGAACGAATGTTTGAAAGAGACAAAGATGAGTTGCGCGAATTGGGCATCGAGATTGAGGTGGGTGGGCTTGATCCGTTATTTGAAGATGACCTAGGTTATTTAATTAGAAGTGAAACTTTTCAACTAGATGTCAACCAGTTCGAAAATGAAGAGTTGCTGTATCTAACTATGTCTGTAAATCTTTGGCATAACTCTGCATTACAGGCCAACTCCAAGGCTGCCTTACTGAAAATCCAATCATTAAGTGGCCCAATTGAATCGGATGCAGTAAATCTGCCTGTCATTAGTGATACCGAGAACTCTAAAACCTTATCCACCGCTTTTGATTCTGTGGAAAAGCGATACGGCCTTAACTTCCAATACAAAGGCAGTGAACGAAATGTTCAACCCTATGGGCTTTATCTCCAAGATGGCTTTTGGTACCTAGTTGCCAAGGAAAAGGAGGACATTAAGTCTTTTAAGATGCAGCGGATTGAAGGAAAGTTAAGCAAAATTGGCAAGGAATTTGCCTTTATAAAGCCCGCAGAATTTGATCTAGCAATTTTTCTTGCGAAATCACGATTAGAAAAAAAAGAAGTCGCAGTTTTACGCGTGCGCAAAAATCAGGGACATGCACTTAGGAGTAAGTATTCGGTAATAGAAATTGACGATGAATGGGATCAGATGGATATTGAATATGGATTTGATCAAGAGATCATTCAAACAATTCTCTGGTATGGCCCAAATGTGTTGGTTGAAAAGCCAGAAAAATTACGATTAGAGATTAAATCTCGATTACAGGTGTTGGCAAATGGTTGAAACTGCAGCTATAAGAGCACTTCGCAGTATGGACTTAATCCCATTCGTTTTAGAAAATCCAGGGGTATCAATCGCGGAATTAGCTGAAAAATTTTCAGTCACACAGGAGCAAATTAAGAGCGATCTTCAACTTGTTTTCATGTGTGGCCTTCCGGGTTACACACCTTACGACTTGATTGATGTTGCATTTGAAGATGGGATTGTTTCGGTAATCGATCCACAGGTTTTAAATAGACCACGGAATTTTTCGAGTAATGAGATTGTCGTAATAGCGCTGGGGTTGAAGATGTTGATAGACATAAATCAAATGAACCCGACTGCTACTTCTAAATTAAAGAAACTATCGGAAAAGGTTGCAAAATTGGGTGGTAGTAATTCAATTTTAATGGCTGGAGATGTAAGTCAGGTCCCTTTTTTTGAGATCATATCGAAGGCTATTTCCCAACAACGTGTATTAAATCTGCAGTACCACTCATTAATTAAGGATCAAGTTACTAATCGTCTAGTTTTGCCGGAGAAATTATATTTTCTAAATGGAAGCCTATATTTGTTAGCAATGGATATTAACATTGATTCTGATCGAGTATTCAAGGTTGAGCTGATTAAGGAGTGTGAAATCGGCGCCCCAGCTAATGTGAAAAAGTCTGTTGCAGCACCGGTTGAAACAACTGTGATCTTAGATATCCAACGGGAAAACCAAAGTTTTATTGAACGAAATTCTTCGATAATCACCGCGATGGAGGAGCGGGGGAAATCAACCAGGGTACATTTGCAGGTGAGCAATCTTGAATGGATTATGCGAGCAGTTTTAAGTAATGCACCTGGTATTACGGTTATTTCGCCAGAATCCCTTGTCATTGAGATTAAAGAAACAGCAGGAGATTTACTCGCCTTGTACTAGGGCTAAATTGGCTTAGTGTAGTATTTGGGTATGAACGCATTTAAACCTTGGCACATTCTTGTTTTAGCGGTGGTTTTTTTAGTTCTTTTTGGGGCGAAAAGATTGCCGGATTCTGCTCGAGCACTTGGTAGATCGCTCCGTATTTTTAAAAGCGAGGTTCATGAAATGAATGAAGACGATAATAAGCGGGATAAAAAACCAGACTCAAGTTCTGAAAAATAGCTCATATGAGTAAACGCCGTGGCGACAAGATGCCACTGCTAGAACATGTTCGTGAGTTTCGAGATCGAATGCTCAAGTCAGTGTTGGCAATTGGATTGGGTGCGATCGTTGGTTGGATTTTGTATCAGCCCATAATCAGAATACTCACGTTGCCATTTTGTGATTTAGAAAAGTCTAGTTTGCCCAGTAATGAGCAATGCGGAGATTTGTATGTAAATGGGATTTTGGGTCCATTTAATTTGCAAGTCAAAATCGCTTTGCTCTCGGGAGTGATTTTTTCTGCTCCGGTATGGATCTACCAGCTTTGGGCATTCATCACACCGGCACTGCACAAGCGGGAACGTCGAGTTGCAATTATATTTGCAGCGATAGCATCTCCTTTGTTTGCTTCCGGCTCTTATCTTGCTTACCTTATTTTGCCGCACGCGGTTGATGTACTGCTTGGGTTCACACCAAATAATCTTGGTAATTTGGTGAGGTTTGATGAATACCTGGATTTCGTTCTACGTTTAATTCTCATATTCGGCATTGCATTCGTTTTGCCATTATTTTTGGTGGCATTAAATCTCTTGGGAGTTTTGTCAGGCGCCGCTATTTTGAGGCCGTGGCGAGTTGCTGTTTTTATCTGCTTCTTATTTACTGCCATTTTCACCCCTACGCCTGATCCGGTAACGATGATAGTGCTGGCAATACCCTTATGTATTCTTTATTTTGGAAGCGGAATCTTCGCCTTGCTAATTGATAAACGTCGAAAGAGAAATTCCGATGATCAGATTCAATCCACTGATATTGAAAAACCTGAAGCTTTGTAATGTGGCTCTTAGTTGTAAATCCAACAAGTGGTAAACATAAAGGATCAGAGCTTGCGCAAGAGTTAAGTTTTCTGCTCAAGTTGAACAATATTGGTTTCCAATTAATTGATTTTCCTGATCTACTACAAACAAAAAAATCGTTAGAAATGGCGATATCAAGTAGAGAATTTGGCACAGTGGTTGCGGTAGGAGGTGATGGTTTAGTAAATCTTTGTTTACAGCAAGTCGCTGATTCAAGCATTTCTCTAGCCGTCATTCCAGCCGGAACCGGTAATGATTTTGCAAGATCAATTGGATTTCATGGGAAAACAGTCAAGCAGATATTTCAAATACTCACACAACAGATGCCAAGCAGGATCGACCTTGGCAGTATTAAAACTAATCACGGAACAAAATGGTATGTGCAAGTACTAAGCACCGGTTTTGACGCCAAAGTAAATTCATTAGCGAATCGAATCACCTGGCTTCGAGGTAAATCAAAATACACAATTGCCATGCTGCTTATTCTTTCCAAGTTTAAGGCGCTTCCTTATAAGGTTGAGATTGATGGTGAGGTGGTCTCGCGGAAAGCAATGCTTGTATCAGTTGCAAATGGTCCAACATATGGTGGGGGAATGCGCATATGCCCTGGAGCATCAAATACCGATGGCGTCTTTGATATCTTAGTTGTGAGTCCCGTTTCCAAAATAGTTTTGCTTACTATATTTCCAAAGGTGTTCACTGGTAAACATATTTTTCATCCAAAGGTAGATGTCCTTCGAGGCAGTAATGTAAAAATTTCTGCACCCGGAAGTGCCTATGCAGATGGTGAATATATCGCAGAGCTACCGATCGAAATCAGTAATGTTAAAGGTGCATTAAGTACTTGGCACTCATTGTGACGCTTTCACCTTCAGAAAGCTACGCAAAGAGTAAGCAGGCGGGGAAGTTTCCTAAAACCCGCAAATTCTCGGAAGGTTTTCCTTTTGAACTAGACCAGTTTCAGATTGATGCCTGTCATGCATTAGAAAGTGGTAAAGGGGTATTAGTTGCTGCACCAACCGGTGCAGGTAAAACAATTGTTGGTGAATTTGCTGTTGATTTAGTCATAAATTCAGGTGGCAAATGCTTTTATACGACACCGATTAAAGCCCTTAGTAATCAAAAATACACCGAACTTGTTGCTAAATACGGTGAGGATCGAATAGGCCTGCTTACTGGTGACACTTCAGTAAATTCTGAAGCGCAAATAGTAGTTATGACTACGGAAATATTGAGAAATATGATTTATTCCAATTCACAAACAATTAATGATCTCAAGTATGTGGTTATGGATGAGGTGCATTACCTTGCCGATAAGTTTCGTGGCGCCGTTTGGGAGGAGATATTGATTCACCTCTCAGATGCAGTACAGATCATTTCACTTTCAGCGACTGTATCAAATGCTGAAGAGTTTGGTGAATGGTTGCAGACAGTTAGAGGAGAGACCGAGGTTATTGTAAGTGAAATAAGGCCAGTTCCACTTTATCAGCATGTACTTTTTGGTAATCGCTTATTGGATCTATTTGGAGAAAATCAAAAACTCAATCCTGAGTTAACCCGGTTAGAACGCGATACTTATCGTCAAGTTCGTGGAAATTGGCGCGATCGGCCGAAAGGTCCAAAACCCCTATCTAGATCTGAGATTATTGAAAAACTTGATCGTGAAAATCTGCTGCCGGCAATTACTTTCATTTTTTCTAGAAACAATTGCGATGCAGCTGTTAGGCAGTGTCTTGCCGCTGGAATTAAATTAACCAACACTGAAGAGAGATCTGAAATCCGATCAGTGATAGCTAGAAATATCAAGAATTTAGCGGAGGAGGATTTAGTAGTTCTTGGATATTATGAATGGGCTGATGCGTTAGAACGTGGGATTGCTGCCCATCACGCTGGATTACTACCAGCTTTTAAAGTGACTGTTGAGGAGTTATTTCAAAAAGGATATGTAAAGGCTGTGTTTGCGACAGAAACCTTGGCACTCGGAATTAATATGCCAGCGCGAACAGTAGTTCTAGAGAAATTGAGCAAATGGAACGGTGAGGCTCATGTGGCAATCTCACCAGGTGAGTACACACAATTGACTGGAAGAGCCGGTCGCCGAGGCATTGATATTGAGGGCAATGCGGTAATTCTTTGGAATAACGATTTGGACTCTACCTCTGTTGGTGGTTTAGCCTCAACTAGAACTTATCCACTGAAGAGTTCTTTCAAGCCAACATACAATATGAGTATTAATCTAATCTCACAATTTGGATCCGAAAGAGCTAGAACCTCCTTGGAATCCTCACTAGCCCAGTTTCAAGCCGACAAAGCGGTAGTAGGTCTTGCGAAGCAAATACGCAAGAATGAAAAATTGCGGGATGAGTTATATCAGCAGGCAAAATGCCATCTTGGAGATTTTATGCAGTACTCAGAGATGCGATCTCAAATTAAGAAGTTGGAGAGTGATAACAAGCGAAGCAAACGTAAGCGGCATGAAATCGAGGAAGAGATTGGAAACATTCGCAAACTTCTAAAGAATCATGCTTGTCACAGTTGTCCAGATCGAGAGAATCACTCCAGATTTGCAGAACGAGCTCAGAGGCTACAGCGAGAAATTGATGGACTGACCGAGCGCATTAACTCTCGCACAAATGTTATCGCGAAGAGATTTGATTTGATTAAGGTTATTCTTGACAAGTTTGGATATATAAAAGCTGATGAAATTGCTAAATCAGGAAAAATGTTGGCAAAGATATATGGTGAAACTGATTTGCTTGTTGCTGAGACTGTACAAGCTGGCATTTTAAATACTCTCACACCTGCTGACCTTGTCGCGGTTGTTTCTACCTATGTTTATGAGTCAAGAAATGAAGAAGCGGCTAAAGTTCCCCGTGGAGAGGTTGCAGTTGCATTAGCATCGATTTCCAAAATTTATGCAAAAATACATGAGGCGGAGAGTGAATTAAATTTAGAGCCGATGCGAGCACCCGATTTCGGTTTCTGTTGGGCTTCACAAAAATGGGCGGCTGGTCAATCACTCACCTCCATTTTGAAAGGAAGTGATTTGACTGTGGGCGATTTCGTTAGGTCAATGAAGCAAATAATTGATTTGCTGCGCCAGTTAAGAGCTGCAGCGCCGCAATTACAACCCATTATCGATCAATCGCTGACAAAGATTGATCGTGGGGTTATTACCTACGCCGGAGCGGCTGTATGACATTAATGCTTTTGGATAGTGCATCGCTTTGGTATCGGGCATATTTTGGTATGCCAGACACATTACTTTCGCCAAAAGGTGAGCCAGTCAATGCGATTCGCGGCTACCTCGATATGACATCTCGATTGTTGGTTAAGTATCAGCCAAAAAGATTGGTTGCTTGTTTGGAGGGTGATTGGCGCCCAT